>JAGWLG010000060.1 GCA_028864975.1 Thermoplasmata archaeon
CACGGTGACGCAGGTGACGATGCCCTGGTGCGGCGAGAGCCCCGTCGTCTCGATGTCCAGGAACGCGGTCCGCTTCGGGAAGCTGGAGTAGAGCCGCCAGTGCTCCGAAGGGGGGAGGTTCCGCGCGAAGTACTCCGCGTTCCCATCCTCGAGCGCCGAGCGGCTCCGGCGGAGCTCTCCGCGGAAGCGCTCCAACCGCTCGGGGGCCACCCCGGGCATCGCCTCCGGCCGCTCCAGGTCCTCCCAGTCCGTGACCCCGTGGGTCCAGAGGACCGCCTCGGTCGTGGCCCCGATCCCCGGGAGATGCTGGAACGTCGCGCGGAGGATGCTCATGGAAGGTAGGGCCCCAGCAGGGAAGGTCCGTCGCTCGGAAAGCCTTGAGGGGGCCGTGGGCGCGCCCGGGAGGGCCTGGACGAACAGTTTTGAACCCCTGCTGGCGTCTCGGGAGTCATGAGCGAGCCCCGCGTCGCGGCCGTGAGACCCTCCGAGCGGCATCATCCTTCCGTCCTCCCCCTGCTCGGCGCCGCGTCGCTCGCCCTCGGGGTCCTTCTCGCCTTGCCGGCAGCGGGGGTCGCCCCGCATCCCTCCGCAAGTCCCAATGGGAGCTGGCCGCAGTTCCACGGGGACCCGAGCCTGGATGGGGTCTCGGGTAGCGCGGAAACGCCGACGAACGCGACGCTCTTCCCCTCGGTCGACCTCTCGAGCTACGCCAACGTCCGGATCGGCGGAGCGGGGGTCTTCCCGCGCCAGGCTTCCCCCGTCACCGACGGGAACGTGGTCATTGTCGCGATCGGGAACTACGTCCTCTCCTTCTCGGCGACCACCGGGGCGCTCACCACCGGTTGGCTCGACAAGCCCCAGATCACCGGTCCCGGCAGCGGCCCGATCCTGGGTACCCCGCTGATGACCCCGAGCGCGATCTACGTCGACCAGAACGGAGCCCCGAACGCGCTCATCGCGCTCAACCCCTCGAACGGCTCCCAGCTCTGGAACGCCACCCCCACCACCTGCGGGGCGTACGGCGGGTCCTCCTGCAGCACGACCTCCAGTGTTGTGGGCGGAGCAGGGTATGTCGCGGTCGCCACGACCGGGGGAGAGCTCGCCTGGCATCCCCCGAGCGCCGGCAACCTCAACTGGAACTACCAGGGCACCGCCAGCGGGATCTACTACACGGCAACGCCGGCCTATGCCACTGTCGCAGGGATAGGTGCGGGAGGCGCCGGGGTCTCGGCGATGGTCCTCCCCACGCTCTTCTCCTTCTCCGGAGAGCAGCTCGAGGCCTTCGCGACCCCGCCCTCGGGCGGGCCGCTGCCAGGGTTCCCTCTCAACGTCAACTCCGGTTCGCAGTCCCTCAGTTCCTCGGCTGCCGTGGTGAACCTCACGGAGGCGGGCGTGACGAATACCTGGGCGTTCATCGGAGGGAGTGCTGGGGGAGGGGCCTCTAGCTCGGTCTGGGCGGTCGATCTTTCCCGACCGACGGCGATCACCTCCCTCGCCATCCCACCGCTCGGGGGGGCCTCGGACGCGATCTACGCCACGCCCGCGGTCGTGGCCTCTTCCGTGAATCCGAACCGCGCGACGGTCTATGCGGCCACCGAGGACGGCCAGGTCGTCAACGCGAGCTTCGTCTGGCTGGGGGGCAGCAACGCGGGCTTTACCCAGGGATGGCGGTACACCGCGCCCGGAGGGGTCGTGGCCTCCCCGATCGTGGACGGGAGCGACGTGATCGTGGCCTGCGAAGATGCGCAGGGGAGCCTGCTAGCGCTCTCCACGGGGGGAGTCCTCCAGTGGACCTTCCACACCGGCTCGCCCCTCTACGCATCCCCCGCGGCCAGCGGGGGCGCGCTCTACGAGGTCAGTTCCGCCGGGCGGCTCTTCGGGCTCGGTTACTCCCCGGGGTCGGGGTCCGGCGGTACGACCGGGGGAGGGCCTTCCCCTAGTGGAGGCAACCTGGTGTACGCCCTCATCGCGGTCGTCGTGATCCTCGCTGTGGTCGCGGCGGTCATCGCGCTGGTCCTTAACCGCCGGCGACACGGGCACCTTCCCGCTCCTCATCACGGCTCGGCACCCCCCCCGACGCCGTGGAGCCCTCCGCCACCCCCGTCCTCCGCGGGCACGCCCCCTCCGCCTCCGCCCTCTTCCTACCCACCCCCGCCACCGACGAGGGGAGGATCGGTCCCTCCGCCCCCCACGACGGCGGAGGTCGGGTACGACGAGCCGGGCTGACGGCCCGCGCACGCATCCAGAGGGACGGGACCTTCCTGGTCGTAATCCTCAATTGTCGAAGCGTTTCGCGGCCCGTCGATGAGCCCCCGGGACCCTCTCGGCGTTGTGGAGACGCTCGCGGTCGGTGCGAAGAAGTTCCAGGTGTATCGAGCCGACAAGCTCCAGGGTCTCGACCGGGCCACGCTCGAGCGGCGCCCGCTCGTGGTCCGGATCCTCCTCGAGAACCTGCTCCGCGACCATGACGCCAAGGTGCTCGAGGCGAAGCATCTCGTGGACTTAGGGAGGGGAACGCTCGGGAACGACGTCGAGCTTCCGTTCCATCCGGGACGCGTCCTGCTCCAGGACTTCACCGGCGTCCCCGTGGTCGTCGACCTGACCGCGATGAGGGGGGCGGCGGGGAAGGACCAGGAGAGGGTGAACCCCCGGGTCCCCGTGGACCTCGTCATCGACCACTCCGTCCAGGTGGACTCCTTCGCCCAGCCACGCTCGAGGCTCATCAACCTCGACCGGGAGTACGAGAGGAACTCGGAGCGCTACGCGTTCCTCCGATGGAGCCAGGGAGCCTACCGAGGACTGCGGGTCGTCCCTCCGGGGAACGGGATCTGCCACCAGGTGAACCTGGAGTACCTCGCGTCGGTGGTGGACCACCGCCCGGCGCCGGGCGACGGAGCGACCCTCGCCTTCCCCGACACGCTGGTGGGCACCGATTCCCACACCACGATGGTGAACGGCCTGGGCGTGCTGGGCTGGGGCGTGGGCGGCATCGAGGCCGAGGCCGTGATGCTGGGCGAGCCCTACTTCATGTCGCGACCCACCGTTGTCGGGGTCCGGCTGACGGGAGCCCTCCCCGAGGGGGCGACGGCGACCGACCTCGTGCTCACGGTCACGAAAGCGCTTCGCGCGAAGGGCGTGGTGGAGAAGTTCGTCGAGTTCTGGGGCCCCGGGGTCCGCGCCCTGTCGGTCCCGGATCGCGCGACCATCTCCAACATGTGCCCCGAGTACGGGGCCACGGCGGCGCTCTTCCCGATCGATGAGGCTACGCTCGCCTACCTCCGAGGCACCGCGCGGCCGGAGGAGCAAGTAGCGCTCGTCGAGGCCTACGCCAAGGCCGTGGGGCTCTGGGTCGATGCCTCCACCAAGGAGCCGCAGTTCGACGAGACCTTGGAGATCGACCTCACGAAGGTCGTGCCGACGATGAGCGGCCCGCGGAACCCGGAGGAGGCCGTACCGCTCCCTTCCGTGCCGCAAGCGTACCGGAGCGCGCTCGAGACCTATCGCAAGGGTCGCCCTGCGCCGGAGGCGCACCCCGGTCCGCTCTCCCCGGACCCCCCGAACGACCCTCGCGACGTGCTCGATGGCGCGGTCGCCATCGCGGCCATCACCAGTTGCACGAACACCTCGAACCCCAACGTCATGGTGGGAGCGGGGCTCATCGCGAAGAGAGCCCATGAACGTGGGCTCCACCCTCCCTGGTGGGTGAAGACCTCGCTTGCGCCGGGCTCGAAGGTCGTGTCCGATTATCTCGAGAGGTCCGGGCTCTTGCCCCACCTGTCCGCGCTCGGTTTCGGCATTGTCGGGTACGGATGCACCACGTGCATCGGGAATTCCGGGCCCTTGATCCCCGAGGTGGAAGAGGCCTTCCGGGAGCGCGATGTCTACCTGGCGGCCGTCCTCTCTGGGAACCGGAACTTCGAGGCTCGCATCCACAACGAGGTGCGAGCGAACTTCCTCGCCTCCCCCATGCTGGTCGTCGCTTACGCTCTCGCTGGGCGTGTGGACCTGGACCTGACCCGCGAGGCGCTGGGGAAGGACAAGCAGGGCCGTCCGGTCCTGCTCAAGGACCTCTGGCCCACCGCCGATGAGGTCCGCAAGGTCGTGGACGCTTCGCTCGAGCCGGGAATGTATAGGACGAAGTATGCGGCCATCGCCGATGGCGGCGACCACTGGAACCACCTGAAGGTCCCCACGTCCGCTTCCTTCGCCTGGGAGGAGGATTCGACCTACCTCCGCGAGCCTCCCTACTTCGTCCTGCCTCCCCCCTCCCCCCCGAAGGGTCGCGAGGTGCTGGGCGGGGCGCGCGCCCTCGCCCTCCTCGGCGACAATGTCTCGACCGACCACATCTCTCCGGCCGGGGAGATCCCGGAGGAGAGCGCGGCGGGAAGCTACCTGAAGGAGCACGGGGTCGCCCCCGCGGACTTCAACACGTACGGGTCGCGTCGCGGCAATCACGAGGTGATGGCGCGGGGCACGTTCGCGAACGTCCGGCTCAAGAACGCTCTCGCGCCAATGCGGGAGGGTGGCTGGACCCTCCATGTGCCCTCAGGGAAGGAGATGACCTTCTTCGACGCCTCCGAAGAATACCGTCGGGCGAGCATCCCGCTCATCGTGCTTGCGGGGAACCGCTACGGGCAGGGAAGCTCCCGCGACTGGGCGGCGAAGGGCCCCCTCTTGCTGGGGGTCCGCGCGGTCATCGCGCAGAGCTACGAGCGGATCCACCGCAGCAACCTCGTCGGCATGGGGGTGCTCCCGCTCGAGTTCAAGCAGGGGGAGAGCTGGAAAGGCCTGGGGATCTCGGGGAAGGAGACGTTCTCGTTGCTGCTGCCAGAAGGTAAGAAGGGGCTGGAGCCGCGCGGGGAACTCGAGCTCGTGGTCCGCGACGAGAAAGGCTCGGAGCTCCGCCGGACCCGGGTCCGGGTGCGGATCGATTCGAAGGTCGAGATCGGGTACTACCGTGCGGGGGGAATACTCCCCTATGTGCTAGGGCGCCTTCGGGCCCCCTGAAAGAGAGGCTCACGACGACCTGAGGGGCTTGCCCCGCGCTCGGCGTGGACATCGACCATCGGTCGATCCTGTCCCCGCGTCTTGTCCCCCCCTTCAGCAGCATAGAATGCGTAGCTGTGCGGACCCCACTAGGGGGGGCAGAGGAACGATTATCTTCCCGCCATCACCTCACCCCGCTTACCATGCCCGAACCCCTGGACGATCCTCGGGGCTGGGACCTTAGCCGAACGAAACACCTCACGGTTTCTTCCGAGCTCGCTCGCCCGACGGGGGTCCGACCCTGTCGGCGCGTTCCGGAGCTCCCTCGCTCCCTTCACCAAGCGCTCACGCCCGCGGCCTTCATCGGGCTCTTCCTTCTTGTCGTCGTTCTTGTCCTACCCTCAGGATCGCTCGTCCTCGCGGCGAGCTCCTCGTCGGTGGCGGGCCCGCAAGCGACCCCCACCGGTGCCTCCACGGGAGAGGTGTACACCTTACCGCTCTCCCTCCGCGGGCTGGGGATACCGGTCTACACGGGGCCCTACACGGTGAACTACCAGCCGGGCACGCTCCAGCACATGGAGCGCCTCGGCACCTACACCCCTCCAAAGATGGCACCCGCGTTGACCTCCTCCAAACCCCTGCTGCCGCTGGGGGCGAGCGGCCCTCTGGTCTATTCCGCCGGCAGCGGATGGAACGGGATCTCCTCGGCCGCGCCCAACCCTTGCGGCTGCACCCCCCCGGACACGATCAATGCGGTCGGGGACGGCTACGTTTTCGAGATGGTGAACACGGAGGGATGGATCTGGACGACCACCGGGACCTCGGTCTCGGAGTTCACCCTCGCCACGTTCTTCGGCACGACGCAGGGCCTCTCCGATCCCCAGATCATGTACGACCCCATCTCCGGCCGTTGGTTCGGCGAGATCATCAGCGTGAGCAAGCCCTACGGGAACGTCTTCCTCGCGGTGTCGCAGACCAGCAATCCTTCGGGCAGCTGGAACCAGTACATGCTGACCGGGCCGGTATCAGGGAATCTGCCGGACCAATGCATCATCGCCGTGGATTCGAACGCCATCATCCTCTCTTCGGACTACTTCAAGGGGAATACCTTCCTGGGCGCCCTCTACTTCGTGGCGAACAAATCGCAGGCCATGGGGGGTGGTGCGACCCCAGCTTACGTCACCATCGGACCGCAGAAGGTCTTCGGTTCGATGCATCCGGCCTACGAGCTGACCAACTCCAGTACGTTCTTCATGACGAGCGATGGCGACAATGTGGCCGGCAGCCCCACCCAGCTGAACTGGATGACCCTGACGGGAGCTCCGCCCAACGCGATCACCACGACCTACGCCAACTTCACGACTACGGGGAGTTCGCCGACGGCCATTCCGCAACCGGGAGGCACGCACGCGATCTCGACCGATCAAAGGATCGGTAGTTCCGTCTACCAGAACGGTAGGATCTACGCCGCCGCCTTCTCGGCCACCTGCTCGGGGGGTTCGTTGGACTGCCTCCACATTTGGAACCTGACGGTCTCGGGGACTACACCGACCATGCAGGGGGATTTCGCTTGGTCTCCCCCGGGGGGAGTGAGCGGGTACTACCCCGCGGTGTCCTTGGACTCCCAGGGATTCCTCGGCGTCATCTACACGACCTCAAGCTCCACGATGTACCCGAGCGCGGCCATCACGGGCCAAGAGCGGGGGGACTCTCCCACCAGCTTGGAGGCACCTACCGTTACCCAAGCCGGGACGGCCAATCAGGGGACCACTCGGTTCGGGGACTACTCGGGCATGGAGACCGACTGTCTGACCAACAGCTTCTGGGGGTCCGTGGAGTATGACGCGAGCGGGTTCACGTGGAACACCTGGGTCCAGAGCCTGAGCTTCTCCAGCAACCTCGACGTCACGGTGGACTTCTCGGAGACCGGTCTTCCCGCGGGAACGAACTGGACGGTGGTGTTCAACGGATACACCCACCAGTCGACCACGTCTGACATCACCTTCCAGGCCAACATCTGTACCCGCTATTCGTACAGCATCCTGACCCCGGTCCCGATCTCCTCGGGAATCCGAGGGGTGCTGGTCAGCCCGAACGCAGCGAGCACCGAGCCGGTCGGGATCGGCCCGTACACTGTCCCGGTCGTCTTCGGCCAGCAGTACCACGTGTGGGCGTACGCGAACCCCGCCGCCGGAGGCACGGTCACACCGACCTCCGGCTGGCAGACCCCGGGGGCATCGGTCACGTTCACGGCCACCCCCAATGCGGGCTACACGTTCAGCAGTTGGAGCGGGAACGGCACCGGGAGCTACACCGGCACCGCCAACCCTGATGGCCTGACCTTGACCGGTCCCATCACCGAGGTGGCGAACTTCGCCGCGGCCGCCTCGCACACGGTCACGCTCCTGGTCAATCCCACGTCGGGGGGTGGTTATCTTACGGCGGGAGCGACCAACTACTACAACGGCCAGACCCTCACCGTCCCCAACGTCGGGCTCACCATCAGTGAGACGACGAACGCCGGTTGGCATTGGGTGGCTCCCTACGGGACGACCGCCCTGGGAGGGGTGACCGTAACCGGGAACACCCTGACCGCCACGGGGAACGGGGGCACGCTCTACCTGAACTTCACCCATGATCCGCTCGTCACCTACGCCATGTCCACACCGGCGGCGTGCGGCGGGACGCTGACGAACGCGATCAACACCACCGGGACCGTCGCCAACTTCGTCAACGCCGGGACCTCGAACTTCTTCGACGCCTACCAGACTACCGACCCCTACACGCGCCCCCTCAACATCAGCGCCCCCGCCTGCGCGGGGTACACGTTCACCACGTGGGGGTCGGGCCCGGCGATCTCCTTTGGGTCCGCGGCCACGAACGCTGTGAACTCGATCCCGTCGCTCACGACGAACGCCACCCTCTGGGCCAACTACACGGCCACGGTCACCTACGTCGTCTCGTTCGCCGAGACGGGAGTCCAGGCGTGGTATCCCACTTGGAGCGTCACCCTGAACGGCGTGATGCAGACCGCGGCACCGGGGGGCACGATCTCCTTCACGCTCGCCGGCGGATCTTCGTACACCTACGTCGTGCCCACGATAGCCGTGAACTCCTGGGTGCAGGATGCGCCCAGCCCTTCCAGCGGCTCAGGAAGCGCCGCGGCCTCGATCGCCATCACCTTCCAGGTCCAAGACCTTCTGACGACAGCCGTGAGCCCGGCGGCGTCGGGCTCGGTCAGCCCCAGCACGGGGTGGGTCGCGGACGGGGTCGGAGTCTCGATCTCCGCCGGACCTGCCGCCGGTTACACGTTCAGCGCATGGACGGGGACGCTGGCGGCCCGCGGCGCCTACTCGGGGAGCAACAACCCCCAGAGCGTCACTCCGACGGGCGGGGGGATCAACGAGACCGCGGACTTCGTTGCGGTCACCTCCTATGCCGTAACCTTCTCGGAGACCGGGGTCCAGACCTGGGAACTGTCGTGGTCCGTCGTCTTGAACGGGATCACCAAAACCGCAGCCCCGGGGGTCTCCATCAGCTTCACCGTTACCACCGGCCAATCCTACTCCTACACGGTCCCGACCCTCGCGGTCAACGCCTGGATGCAAGACCTGCCCTCGCCCGCCAGCGGCTCGGGCTCGGTGGCCGCGACCGTCGCGGTGTCCTTCGCGGTCCAGGACCTGCTCACCATGGCGGTCAGCCCTGCCGGATCGGGAACGGTCAGCCCGGGCACCAGCTGGGTCGCCGATGGGGTCGGGGTCTCCATCTCGGCGGGCGCGGCGAGCGGTTACGCGTTCTCCGGCTGGGTCGGGAGTCTCGCGCTACGCGGGGCCTACACCGGCACGAACGATCCCGACACCGTTACCCCAACGGGGGGCGGGATCAACGAGACGGCGGACTTCGTGGTCACGCCCACCTACGCCGTGACCTTCAGCGAGAGTGGCGTCCAGACGTGGATGCCCAGCTGGGGGGTCATCCTCAACGGGGTCACGAAGACCGCGGCTCCCGCCGTCTCGATCACCTTCAACGTGCC
>JAGWLG010000008.1 GCA_028864975.1 Thermoplasmata archaeon
ACCTTCTCCTCCCCCTCCAGCTTGTACTGGAGTAGCTGGTGCTCGGCGTAGCGCCGGAGGAAGTCCACCTCCAAATCTTCGTCGTCGAGCGCGACCAGTTCGCTCGGGATGACCTGCGCCAGGTCGTTCCCCACGGTGATGGAGGTGACCTTGTCCGGGTTGCGGTTCAGCTTGCTCCGCTGCTTCGATAGGGCCAGGCGCCGGAACTTCCCGAGCACCTGCGTCACCCGCCGGAGCTTCTGGTTCTGCTTGAGCTTCTTCGCCAACTCGATGCGCTCTTTCGGTGAGAGCCGCTGCTCCGTCCCCGAGCCCATGCCCCAGCCGCCGAGCAGGTTCCGGGTCTCCTCCTCCTCGCCCTGCGCCGCCTTGATGCCCTGGCGACATGCGAACCGGACCGAGGCCGCGTTGTCCTGCATCGCCTTCTGGAGGTTCTGCTGGGCCTGCGCCGCCTGGTTCTGCGCCGCCTGCGCCCGCTGGTTGACCGCGTTCGCTTGACCCTGGAGCCCCTGCTTCGTCGTCCCCTGCGCCTGCGCCATCGCCTGCTGGAGCGCCTGCATCTGCTGGGCCAACTTCTGGAGTTCTCCCTGCGCCTCGGCGCACTGGTTCTGCGCCTGCTTCACCGGCTCCGGCACGGATTCGAGGAGCTTCTCCAGGATGGTCTTCGTCGCGATGAGGCTCGTGAGCGGGTCCCCCATCGTGTACTGACGGAGTTCCGTGTACTCGTTCGTCCCCATCGCCTGCTGGACCATGTCCCGGTTCGGCCGGTACTGGGGCGTGATTTCCCCGGTCTCCCGGACCGTGGGGTCGAACCGGAACATGGAGCCGAAGAGGTCCTCGGCCAACTTCTCGACCGTGGCCCACTTCTCCTCCGCCTCGCTGACCTCCTTCTCGAACTCCGGCGCCTCGGCCATGCCGTTCCCGAGAGCCTCGTGGTCGAAGCGGTGCATCACCACGGAGTTGTCTGAGAGCGGTTCCTTTGGGGGCTTCCACCAGGCGTCGTCGCCGGCCTCCTCTTCCCCGCCGGATTCCAGCGCACTTAGGTCGTCAACCGGTGTCTCTTCCTCCGGCATCCTGCCCCTCTCCTTCCTGGGTGACGGGCTTGGTGCTCGGGACACACCCAAAGCAGCCGTCAAAGTGTCCTCCCATGAGTGCCTGTATCTCCATGCTCCTCCTCGCCTTCACCTCATCGAGCAGGGCCTCCAGACGCTCCGTGACCATCTTTCGCTCCCGCATGCCCTCGATGAGCAACTGCATTTCCCGGATGGCGTCCGATGTTCGCGCGGCCCACTCGACGAACATCGTGAGCCTCCTCCCTGGCTCGTACCGTCCGACCTCGGCATGCTCCTTCATCACTCTGTCGTAGAGTTCCTGGACCCGTTCCCGTGGGTCCTTGCTCTCAGGGACCCGGATTCCGCGTGCGAGGATGTTGTACTCATCCCTCAGTTTGAGGAGCCGCTCCCGCAACCGACACCGTGGGCACGAGCGCTCGTCCATGACCCGGTCGTGGTTGAACGGGCTGTGGACCCCCTCCTCTCTCTCCGCGAGCAGGCGCAGCAGGTCGGCGACGAAGACCAGTTCAGGCTCCGACATCGCCTGACCCCCTCTCCGTTAGCGGCTCCAGGTCTCCTGTCACTTCGCGCTTCGGCTTGAGCACCCTCCACCCCTTCGGAAACTCGATGTGCTGCCTGAAGTGCCTCTCGATACGGTCCGATTCCTTCAGGGCCGCGCGCCCGTTCTCAGCCCGGAAGCGCACTCGCGTCGTCACCGTCTCCGTCACGATGGCCGTGTAGGTCTTCACCGGCTCACTCCTTCCTCTTCTTCGACAGTTCCGGGTAGCGGGTCAGCACCGCCCCGAAGGTGTCGAGGTTGTCGGCGAGGTTCCCTCGCATCGTCGGCCTGTCGCTCGGGTCCGCCAGAAGCTGGGCCATGTGGATGAAGTCCAGCGGGCACTTCGCGTACGTTCCATCCTGTTTGCGTTCGCACATCCTTCTCACCCCTTCTTCACGCTCTTCGACATGAAGTTCCCCAGGTTCCCCTGGATTTCCGCCTGCCTCTTCGTCTCGATGGCCTTCAGCAGTTGCTCTGCGCGCGTCGGGTCCCTGCCCTCCCGCTTCATCTGCGCGATGAGGTCCGCGACCTCGTCCACCTGCGTCTTCGTCCGGGCCAGCCACTCGACGAAGATTTGGGCCTTCTTCCCCTTCCCCTCGTCCTTGGCCGCCGCGCTCTGCGCCTCGGCGAAGTGTCGCATCACGTCGTCGTGGATGTCCTCCACACGCCCGAGCATCGGCGAGGCCACCCGGAGGACCTCCTGCGCGACCTTCGCCTCCTGCTCCGGGGTCGTCCAGAGCATGTAGCGCGTCGCCGACAGGTCGTCCATCCCCACGACGTCCCTCCCACCCAGGTAGGCGTAGGCCTTCAGGACCCCGACCGCCTGCTTGAAGCGACGTGGCGACGGCTCGATGCCGTTCGACCGGAGCGCCGCGCGAATCTGCACCAGTCCGGTGTAGACGTCGTCGGTCACCTCCAGCGCCGCGGTCTCCTTCTGGGCCTCGTGCAACTCATCCAAAGTGAGGTCCTGTTTCACCAGGCTCTCCGGGTCCGGCATCTTGAGCATCCGGAGGAACGAGTCGTTGTCCTGGATGTCTGGGACTCGGAACCGGAGCAAGAACCGGTCGTACACCGCCATCAGCCCCGGCTTCGTCGGGATGACGTTCGTCGCCGCCACCACGGACTGCAACGGGACCGGCACTACCCTGTCCCCCTCTTCGTAGAGCCGCTCATTGATGAGCCGCATCAGGGCGTGGAGGATGGGGTCGTTCGCGTTGAACACCTCCTCCAGGTACGCGATGTCTGCCGTCTGAATCCGGCCTGTCGTCACCCGGCGGTACTCGTCGTTCTTGAGCGCCTTGAGGCTCAGCGGCCCCAGCACCTCCTCCGTCGGCGTCGTCTCGAAGAGCAGCCGCTCGAAGATGCGCGCACCCTTCAGGTGGCGCACCAACATCAGAAGCTGCTTCGATTTCGCGGTTCCCGGGGGACCCAGGAGTACGACGTGCTGCTTCGACAGCAACGCCGCGCTCGTCCCCAGGACCGGCTCGTCTCGTTCGACAAGCGCGCTCTGAATCTCCTTCGTCAGTTCGACAATCGGTCTCGTCATGTTCCCTCTCCCTTCTTCCTTGATTCTTTCTTCTGGCCGCTCGCTTGCAGCAGCTTCGCCAGGTCCACTCCATCCCCCACCACGATGATGCCGCCGGGGCCGGGCGCACGGCGTCTCAACCACTCGTTCGCTATCGGCTGCGGGAGGAAGTGCAAGAGCGCCTCCAGTGCGTAGAGTACCGTGCTGACCACGGCGGTGTTCTCCTCCGGGGTCTTCCCCCACGCCTCCTCGCCGATGCTCGGGTCTCCGAGAATCGGGGCGACGTGGGAGCGATAGCTCTTCGTGTCCAGGTCCGCGTGCAACCGGACCGCCGCGTCCCACTCCGTCCTGGCCTTGTTCCAGTGCGGTGCCCCACCGATGAGCCAGTGGAGGAGCTTGTCACGTTCCCTGTCGAGGTCTTCCTTGCTCGCGTGTCTCGTTGGCATTCGCTTCCCCTTCTCCTGCCGCCGGCTGCCCGGGCAACTTGCTCCAGTCCGCCGGCTGCTGCGCTTCCTTCGGCGGCGGGCGCCGCGCCGGGCCCAGCCCGAGCCTCTCCTGCACCACCGCCACGACCCCGGAACCCAAGAGAGCGTTCAGCATGTCCCGGGCCTGGAAGAGTTCCAGGACCAGTACGACCGGCGTCGGCCGCGGCGTCGGGTTCTCCGTCGGCGACTGCTTCAGCATGAAGACCAGCCGCACCTTCCCGTCGTCGTCCTCCCACCCGAGACCGGCCTCCCGGAAGGAGACGTCGTAGTGACCGGGCTTGAGCGGGGCGCGGACCTCGGAGAAGTACCCCATCAGTCCTCGGCCTCCACCGTCAGGTCGCCCGCCTCGTTCATCGTGATGACGAGCACCCGCTTCCCTTCCTTCCTCGGGTCGATGCGCACCGTGTCCCCTGGCCAGAGAATCAGAGACGTGCTCGAATCCGGGTTGGGCTCCTTGTGCCTCACGACGACGCGACCGTAGTACAACTCTGCGAACATCTCTCCTCACTCCTCCAGGATTTCGGCCCGCGCGCCGAAGGAGTCCCACCTCTTCACGTCTCGGGTGGGAACCTCCTCGTTGGCCTCATAGGTGATGGTGTCACCTTCGATGGTCTCGATGAGCCCCACGAACCGGAGCATGTCCAGCAGTTCCCGGCGCGTCATGTCCGACGGCAGCTTCACCTTCACCATGGCCCCCATGCTACCGGTCTCCTTGCAGCGTCATCCTTTCCTCGTGCAACTCCCAGATGTTCGCGCCGAGCGCGCGCAGTTCGAGGTACCCCTCGGCCACGGCCTTCTCCGCCGCGGTCTCGTCGGCGTCGCTCCCCGGCTTCGCGTTGGACAGCCGTTTGACCATCCCCACGTACCGTCCCCACTTCTCCGCGTACTCGTTCGATAGCTTGGTCTCGGTAGTGTAGAGATAGGTCCACCGGGCTGTCGCAATCTCCCCCTGGTCCTTCACCTTCTTGGGGAGCAACTTGGGGGCGTTGGCGAGCGGGTCCGGCTTCGGTGGTTCGCTGTCGTCCGGCTCAGCGTCCACCATCGCTCTGCTCCGATGGCCGCATGTCGCGCATGTTGATAGGGACCGTCGCTGCCAGGAGCACGCTGATGGCACCTCTCGGCACCCCGCTCCCACCGAAGGTTTCCAGCCAGGTGAGCAACGCCGCGATGAACAGCCGCCGGTTCTCGTGGTCCAGGCAGAGGATGTCGTCGGACTTGATGTGCACGTTCCGCGAGTTCCAGAAGAACATCGCAAGACGTAGCCGGCTCGCCTCCGAGTCGGAGAGCGTTATGCCCTCGTAGCCATCCTCCTTGAAGACCTGGTTCAGCGCCATGTCGAACTTCTGGGGCTTCGACAACTCCCCAGCGATGATGGCGTCGGCCTTGGTGACGGCCTGGTCCAGGAAGTCCGTCAGTCGCTCGTCGTGCCCGAACAGGACCTCGATGGCCCTGTACTCTGCGTCGTTCCTCGGCAGCTTCACTTGTGCACCTCCATCAAGAACACCCGGTAGGCCTCCAACAGCTTCTCACGGTTGTGCGCGTCGAGGTTCAGCACGTCACCGTACGATGGGGGCGTCACCTCTCCGTTCCAGAACCAGGCCGCGAAGCGGACCAACGTCTGCTCGCCGTGGCTCAGGACGCCGATGCCCGCTCGTCGGAAGGCCTCGTCCCACGCGCCGTCCACGTTCACTTCCGCCGCCCGGTCCAGGAAGCTCTTGAGGTCTCGGACGTGACCCGCGAGCAGAATCTCCACGGGCCGGTACTCACGAATCGCTCGGTCCAGCGCCATGTCACTCTCCCCTCCGCTCGTACTTCGTGCACGGACACCCCTTCACGCGGCACTTGCCGTGCTCGACGCGCTGCGGGTAGTTCGAGTAGTCCACTTCGTGCGACCGACGACCGTGGCCGCAGGTGCACGGGTTCTTCGGACCCTCACTCGTCATCATCACTGCCCTCGTCGTCGTCGGAGTCGTCATCATCCGAGTCCTCGTCGTCCGTGTCCTCGGTGTCGCCCACCCCCTCCTCCAGTTCCTTGAGGAGCTTGTGCACCCCCCGGCGCTTCAGGATGCCGCTGATGAGCTTCTTTCCCTTCTCGACCCGCCCCTCCCGGTCCTCGAAGATGTCGTCGTCGAAGTGCTCGTTCACCGCGTCCCGGATGATGTCCTGGAGAGCGTTGGGCTCGATGGCGTCCAACTCGTACACCTCGTCCCCGAACTTCTCCGCGAACCCCGACGCACGGCTGTCGCTGAGCTTCAGCGGGGCCGGGTCGAGGTTGTACTCGGACACCTGCTCCGGGTTGAGCGCGATGCGCTCGTACTCGAAGTGGTTGTGGAAGAGCGACGGCCCGAGGTCCTCCCTCACCGCCCGCGGGATGTCCTGCCCTGATGCGTCGTGGTCGCCGAAGTAAAGCAGGACGTTCTCCCTCCCCTTGCTGTCCCGCATCACGTCCGACATCTCCTTCAGGAACGAGATGCTCGGGTAGCCTCGGCAGACCGCGAGGTCCACCTCAAGCTCCTGGCACACCTGCTCGAACGGCCCCTCCAACGCCTGCTTCTCCACGGCCACGACCACGCGCTTCGGCTGGCCGTACCACCGCGCAAGCTCGTAGTTCTCGGCGGCCTGCACGCTCCCCTTCAGGCAGGCGAGCAGCCACCCCTTGGGGTTGTCATTCCGCCACCCCTGGTCGAGGACCTTCATCCCTCGCGTGCGGTCCTCCAGCGCGCTGATGGGGATGGTCCGCTCGCGCCGCCAGGTGGTCATCGCGTTCCCGAGGTTCTTGTACGCACGGAACGAGTTCGGGATGACCCGCCCCGCGACGAGCCGGTAGTAGAGTTGCCTGAGCGTGACCGCCGTCCCCGCGTACTGCGCGAGAACGCCCTTCACCGCCCCGAGTAACGTCGGTCTGTCTGGGAATACTGCTGCTTCGACCATGTTCTTCCTCAGAGCGACACGACGGTCTTCCCCGTCGCCCGCTCAACGACCCGGCACTTCAAGGTTCGGATGTGCCGCCGGAGGTTCGCTACCTCCTCCCTGGCCATCATCTCCGTCATCCGCTTCAGCGAGCCGCGCTTCTCCACCGTCCAGTGGATGCCGTCCATCGCGTGCTGGAACTCGTAGGGCTTCCCGGGCTCGGGTGGTGTAGTTCTCGCGCTCATGCCGTCGCCGCCGAGCGGAAGAACCGTGGCCGCGTCTTCTCACCAGCGTCCTCCACCCCACCTTCGACATCCTCCATCCCGTACACGGCCCAGGTCTGACCCTCGGTCAGGATGCTGATGCACCGGCGGGTCAGCTTCATGCAGAAGGCGTGCGCCTCGCTCACCTCCCACTCCGGGTGCTCACACGCCTGGTACTGGTAGCCAGACAGCGCGCTCAGCACCGCGAGCGGGGTGAGCTTGGTCTTGCTGTAGCGCCAGCCCTCGTCCCCAGCTTTCGGTAGCACCCGCCCGTTCTGGGTAGGGTCCACCCGCCAGATGGCTCCGATGAACTCCTCGCGCCGCTCGAACTTGTAGGGCTCCCTCTCCAGGTCCTCCTTGTACCGGCCGTCGTAGCAGTGGTCAAAGCTCTTCTCGTTCTCCTTGAAGAGCATCTCCCCGACCCGGTCCGCCGTCTCCAACGTCAGTTCCCTCTCACGCGACCTGGCGTGGGCCTGCGCGGTGGGACCCCACGGCTGGCCCCGCTTGTAGTCCGTCGAGAGCTTCGGCTCCGTTACGTACCACCTGAGCGGGCTCACTCCGCCCGCCACTCTCTCCGCGAGGTCCAGCCCTGCCTGCACCAGGAAGTCGATGTGCGCCTTCGAGACCACGTACGCGCTCATGCTCTGTTCCTCTTCACGACCGGCACGCACCCGAGGGCGCGCGCCACCGCCTTCGCCTCTTCCAGGGTGAACCCGAGAAACTCCCCGCTCTCCCCCGTCGGACCGACCGACAGGCGCAGGGAAATCTCCATGTCACCGGCCTGCACGCCCAGCGGGACGTCCACGACCCAGCCCCTTCCGGGCATGGTCCCAACGTCCGATAGGGTGCACCGCCGAATCTCCGCCTTCACGACCCTCAACTTCGCCATCCTGCCTCCGTTGTACTGTCACTATGGGGGTGTGGGCTGACTCTGGGAATGCCCGCCCCGTTATCTATCAACCTGTTTGCGAGGTTCATGGTGCGGTATCATGCCGCCTCGTCCGCGTCTCTTCCCGGGCGCCCGCCTGCGTCGTTCTCCCGCTTCCCCCTCACTTGCCCGCGGGCTCCAACCCGATGGGGGTGATGGGGGGTGTCCCGGTCAGCGTGTGGTAGGCTGCCTGCTCCGCGGGAGTCATGGACCCAAAGACCCGCATCAACCGCTGCGCGTGCCACTCAATCTTCTCGGCTAGCCGGTCTCGCCGCTTCTGGCCTCTCTGGTTGTTCCAGCGCCCGCGCAGCCGTGCGATGTGCGACCACTCGACCTTGGCCTCTTCGACTAGCCTCTGCCGGACCGGAACGTTGCGCGACGGGTCCTCGACCCTCGTTGCTCCGGTAGGTCCGGCAGCAGCCCCGCCGCCGCCATACGCCTCCAGCGGCGGTATCCCCTTGCCCATCTTACGACCCCTCTGCACTGGACGCCGCCTTCCTAATTTCGTTGACCACCGCTGTCGTCTCCTTCATCACCCGCTCCGCGTCGAATCGAATCACCCGCCACCCGAGTTGGTGCAGCCGGTGGGTCCTGAAGGCATCCCGACTCCGCTGCCGTGGGGTGGAGTGAAACTGGGCGCCATCCACCTCCACGGCCAGCTTCACTTCCGGGAAGGCGAAGTCAACGATTGCCTGGCAAGGGAGCCCCAGGTGCATGGCGTAGGATGCCCCTGCCGCGTCGAGAGCTTGCTTCAGGATTCGCTCAGGTTCTGAGGATGGGTTCTGTGGACTTGATTTTACCATGTTCCTCACCTCGCCGCACCAAACCAAACCTTGCCACGCCAGACCCTACCCCACCTGACCTGACACAACCTCACCCCACCTTACCCCACTGAAACGGGTTTCCCCGTGTTCAGCGTGACTTCTTGGGCTTCTCCACCTCGAAGCTCTCGACCTCGAAGGTCCCGAACTTCGGACGGTAGTCGCCCAAGCCCTTGGAGAATCCGCCGTTCTCCAGGAACTCGCGGACCTGCGGCGCGCTCATGTTCGCCGGGTCGAGGTTCTGGATGGTGAACTCCAGCCTCCACTCGCTGAACTTGGGTCGCGCCCGGGTGATGCCCCTCCCCATCACCACCGCTCGACGCACGTCGATGTCGTACGTCTTCGCCGGCTTCCCTTCCCCGTTGAGCAGGGGAATCATGTCGGGTTCCACCCGAAGGCCAGAGCGGACGAAGCCCTTGTAGGTCTTCTTTCCGCGACCCTCGACCAGATGGTCCTTCGATGCCGCCACCAGTAGGCCCTCGACGTGGTCCGATGGCTCGTAGATGCCAACCTTCTCGTCTCGAAAGAGCGACTGCTCCGCCTCGACCTGTGGCGTCGGCACCACCGTCTTGCTCTTCTTCGGCTCGCCGCCCAGCTTCACCGGGTACCGGTGCTGGAGCAGTGGCCGTGTTCCTCGTATGGCGACTCTGTACGTCTCGCTCTCTCGCATGTTCTCTCCTTACCTCACCAAACCGTGCCGAGCCGAACCGTGCCCCGCCTTGCCGTGCCTGGCCCCGCCAGGCCTGGCCGGACCCGGTCTCCATGTTTGGTGGAGCGTCACAGAATCTCCTGGCCTTCCAGGATGGCCAATCCGAACCTCCGCAGGAGCGTTCGCTCCTGGGACTCGATGTCGTCGTCGAGAAGCAGCGGACGAGCCTCGACTGGAATCGAATACTGCGTGTTCCCGAATCTGTCCTTCACCTCTCGAACGTACTGCTGAATCTTCCGCGCCTCTCCGAGGGCGACCATTGGCTTCGGCGTCGCATCCGGGAAGAAGAATCCGTAGAGCGCATCGCGGTCTGTCGAGGAAAGGTACTCTGCCGCTGCCTGGTCTCCGAGCAAGTATTGTTCGGGGCCTGAGACGTACTGGGCGAAGTTTGTCCCGCGAATCGTTAGGAAGCGAATCCTCTCCAGCCAGTGCGGACCCAGCCAAATCGAGTAGTCGTACCTGGTCCGCTGGTCGGCCTCCCTCTTGGTGACGGGATTCGCTGGGAACCCCAGGTTGCGGATGAGCGTGAATCTGGGATGTGCTGCCTTGAACGCACGCGCCGCCATCGCCACGTAGCTCGGCCTCGTACCGAAATCCTCCGGCTTCGCCGAGTCCCAGTTGCATCTGTGGCACTTGAGAAACCGGCCCCTCTTCGTTGTGGCAATCTCGGTTCGGTCTCCCAGCCCGCAACGTGGGCAGATGAACGGTAGCTGCTCCTGTTCCTTCGCTGTCGGTTCCTTCGCTGTGTCGTTGGTCTCTGGCATTGCTCTCTCCCTGTCAAACGTGGAATTGGTTGACGTGCCTGGCAGCCGACCCGGCTCCGTCCCAGCATCCATCCTTGAGGCAGTGGAAAACGAGGTCCTCGCAGATGATACAGTTCTTGCTGAACACCACTCCGTTGTCGGTGTGGGTCTTGTGCCGCTCCCCTTCCCGCCTGGTTTCGCGCTCTGCCTCCAGACGCTGTCGTTCCTCGGCCTCTCGCTGCCGGTCGAGTTGGTAGCTGCGGCGCTCCTCCGGGGTCATCTCCCAGAAGGTCTTCCCATACCGCTCACGAAAGGCCTGTAACTGCCTCGCCTCCCCTGTCACATGGCGACGTACCGCTTCCGCTCCCTTCTCCCGAAGGCGATGGTTGCATCGCTGCTTTCCACCCTTGGTAGGGTGAGTGTGGTCGAAGCCACCGTTGCTACAGTTCTTCACTGTCATATTGGTAGCCTCGTTGGCACGATGCCCGTGTCCGGTGACCGCTGGGCGATTCTCTTCCACGGGCGCTCCTGGTCCCATCTGAACCCACACGCCCTACAGCGGTGGGGTCGTCGGTGGAACCTCCTCTTGATTCTGATTCCGCAGGCGTGGACACGTTGGCCTGTTCGTGTTCCCCCTGGACAAGGTGGGTCGTCCGGGTCGATGCGACGGAGCATCCCGCACGCCGGCATGCTACACCCCGCCCGTCTCGTGAACAGGTCGAAATCCTTTTGCGGGAAGGGGGAATCTAACTCCCGCGGAGACGTAATCCTCCGGCCCGACCCTGGAAGCGGGACCACCACGACCAGGGGTCGGGCTCCCTTTCCGCTCGGGCATTCCCGCGTTCGTCATCTTCACGCTCCCGGCCTCGCCTTCTCCTTCCGGTACGCCGCCCAGACAGCTTCCCCTGTTCTCTCCAGGGCGCTGACTAGCGTCTCGCCCGGCTTCACATGGCTGGTCGCGTGCTCCTCGATTCTTCCGAACTCCGACCGGCGAATCGTGGTCACCACATCGTCCGACTCCGATAGGTGAATGACCATCTGGACCGCGCGCCCGTCCTCGGGCTGGCAGTTCGCCGCGGCCGGTCGCACGTCTCTCGACGTCACCTCCGCGAGCCCCGTGGCCGGCGCGGCCTGGGGTGGAGGAGGTGCTACGAGCCGGGTCTGCACAGGCGCCGCCGCGAGCTTCGCCCCCGCTTCGAGCGCTTCGCCGTGGAGCTTGCAGAGCCAGACCTGGCGCGACGGGTCCCAGGCGAGCCTGGACCGCGGCGGAATCGCGCACCCGTTCGCGCAGTGGAGCCGCTTGCCGGTCCCCTTGTCGAACCACTGGAGCGCTGTCAACTCACACCACCCTGTAGTACCGGACGACCTCGCTCACCAGGTTCGCTCCGCAGGAGAGGCAATCGCTCAGCCGGCGCCCCGCCGACCGGATGATGGTCCGGTTCTGCGTCGCGCCGCACTTGGGACACGCCTCCTTGGTCCAGGGGTCTCCCCGTTCGTCGATGGCTTTCGCTGCGAGGTCGTCTGTCCAGGGCATGTTCAGGCGGCTCCTGGCGCTTCTCGGTCGCGGGTCACTTCGTAGGCTTCTTCCATGGGCGCTTCCCCTCGCGCTCGGCCATGGCGTTCCGTATCGCCGCCTGGACGAGACGGCTCAGGGAGATGCACTTCTCCTTGAGCCAGGCGTCCTGCTCGGCGGTGATGGAGACGTTCTTTCGGACCGAGTGCATTGTGCTGGGTGTGTAGTCCGCACCCCCCTTATGAAGCCTGGGGGGAGGTCGTGAAACCGTGGTCCCCTCGGCGCTTCGAGGTGAAACCGGCGCTCCGCCGCGCCGCCCCGAACAGCCGGGTCTTCAGCCAGTGGCAGGACCCCTCGCGCCCGGCGCAGAGCAACTGCACGTTCTCCGGGTCGAGGAGCGCCCCGCCGTCCGCGATTTCCCGGACGTGGTCGTACTCGAACCCCGGGTGGACCTGGACCTGGTACTCGTGCCCGTCCCTCGCGGTCTTGGCCTTGAGCACCGGCTCGAACTTCCGGCCGCAGCGTTCGCAGCGGCCTCCGGCGCGCTCCCAGACGATTCTCTTCACCGCGGCCCAGCCGGGGCCTCCACGACGCACGGTGGATACGTGCGCACCCGCGCTCTTGAAGGAAAGGAGGAGGTCGTGAAACCGGCTATGGCTCGGCAGGGAACAGCTTCTCTTCCGCCGCGATGCGCTCCTTCAGTTCAGCGGTCGCCTTCTCGCAGAGCGGCTTGCGCCGAGCCTCGGCCTCCTCGAACGTTGGGCCTTCGACCATCCAGCGCCCGACCGGACCGACAGGTCCCTCACGGCGCAAGTGGAAGGTGACCAGATTCTGCTCCCAGTGGTACGTGCTCGTTCGGCTCCCGCGACGGGTGGTCAGTTCGACGCTCTGGGCCTTGCCCATCAGCGCGACGTCATATCCGCCCTTGGGATTGTCCTTGACGCCGCGCATGGACCAGTTCTCCCCCCAGTTCCGGCGGAACCACTCGTAGACCTCCGGACCCGGAGCTTGCCGTGCGCCGGGGATGATGAACGTGACCGTCATGGGTTCTTCGCCTCCCCCACCTCGGTGATGGTGATGCGCACCTTCTTCTTGTCGAACTGTTCGAGCGCGTTGTCGAGCACCCGGTCGAGGTTCCCCTCCACGTCGAACACCTCGACCCCGCCGGTCTCTGACCAGTTCCGGCTCACCTCGCCGACGTGCGTCACTGTCTTCGGCGTGGTTCGCGGCGCGCTCACGGGTTCGCTACCTCCTGCGCCTGCACCGCGCGCTCCCGCACCTCTCGGACCTTCTCCGGGTCCGTTCCGGTCACCAGGCCGAGGATGAGGTCCGCCGCGGGCGAGAGGTCCTTCACGGTGTGCTGGTGACCCCCGCACTTCGTCGTGAGGAACTCCTTCCCGTCCTTCTCGACGCGCTCCAGTGGTCCGCAGGTCGCAATGCCGCAGACGAAGGGACCGAAGCCGGTGAACCCGCACTCCTCCGTCGCCTGGGCGCCGCACCTGCACCGGAACGTGGAATGGTACTCGCAGTAGTCGGTGCCGGAGACCACCTTCACCGGCGGGTCGATGTGTCTCCACTTCCCCGGCTCGAAACGGTCCTTCGGCCAGTACCCCTTCTCCCCGCAGAACCCGATGAACTCGTCCGAGTAGATGCAGAACCCGTTCATCCGGAGCGTGGCGACCTTCAGGTCCCACCGTGCCCGGCTGAGGGCGCTGGAGATGCTGATGCAGCGGTCCCTGGAGCAGAAGAAACCCTCGTCCTGGTAGACCCCACCCGTTCCGGGCGCCGGCAGTTCTCCGCAGGCTCGGCAGCGTTCGTGCTCGCTCATCGTTGCCTCCCTTCGCTGAAGTCCTTCTTCTTGAGCTTCGCCATGCGTCCATCCGGGTGGTGGAACACGAGCCCCTCCGCCGGGTGCCCCGGCGAGTACCTGCTGTCGAAGTTCCCGAGGAACTCTCGCAGGCCGTCGAACGTGCGGGGCACGTCGGGGATGACCACGGGTCGCAGCGTGAACGGGTAGCACACCGGCTTCGAGAGACCCAGCGGGTTCCCCTGAATCTTCGGCCCTACGGCCTCACATGGCCACGCGCCATCGGGCCAATCCCCGGTGTCCGTCCCATCCACGGCGCGGAAGATGTGGACGTCGTTGGGGTCCTCCCTCTTGGCCGGGACATAGCCGGGCTCGATGCCCTCGGCCTTCTCCTCCCGCGTCGGGTTCCGGCGCTTCTCGACCGAGGTGACCTTTCCTGCGGACACCGTCAGCCTGATGTTCGTGCCATCGAGCTTCTCCGTGGCGACCCCTTCCCCCTGGAAGACCCACTCCGTCCCCTCGCGGACCTTCGGGGTCACCTCGAAATGCTCCCCTCTGTCGAAGATGGTTGGAATCTTGTTCACGGTTTCTCCTTGAGCAGCCGCTTCACTGCGACGTCCTGTCCCTTCTCGAAGGCTTCCTTGCGCACCTGCTCCAGCACGACGTCGAGGAGCCGGTTCGCCTGGTTCGAGATGAGGGAGCGCAGCCGCTTCTCGTCCTCGTTCATGGATTGTCCCTGTATCCCCGCGGCGGGCGCCGTCGGTGCATCCCGGCGCACTCGGCCTTGCAGGCGTGGTGGCGGAAGTTCTGCTCGTCGTTAGGGTCGCCCCTCACGAACACCGGATACCCCGCGGCCTGCGCGGTCTCGATGTCCTTCAGGATGTTCTCGGCCCGCTGGGTCTGGCGCATGATTTCCCACGCGCCACTGGCCTTCAGCTTGTCGATTTCCGCCTTGATTCGGGCGAGCCCGGCCTTCCCCCCGGGGGTCCGCCAGTGGGCTTCGAGGTCCCCCCTGGTCACCATGGAACTCACTCCTCGACGTCCTGTCCCGAGGCGAACCCGTCGATGATGATGGACACCTTCAGCGCCTTCCCACACTTCACGCAGGTGCACCAGATGATTCGGTGCCCCTGGAAATTCCGCGGCCTGATGACGTTGTTCCCGTCCGTCGTGACCTGCTCGTGCCGGCAACCGGCTTCGTCGCCCACGGTTCAGTCCTCCTCGTCCTCGTCGTTCTCGTCGTCGCCGGCGAGGTCGTCAAGTGCGTCCTCTCCGCCCCGGAGTTGCCTGATGGTTCCCTTCGCGTACGGCTCCTTGCGCTCCACTTCATCCGCCACGGCTCGGAGGACCACTTCCGCGATTTCGACCGCGCTCTCCGGCGAGATGATTTTCCCGTCCGCCTTCAGCGCCTTCTCCAGCGCGTCGTGGAACCTGACCTTCATCGTTCTGACCTCACTCGTCCAGGAGGTTCTTCAACCGCTCCGCCCGGAACTCCGGCCGGAGCAGCGCCAGTTCCACCACGGTCTTGGACTCCTCCTCGTCGAGGCCCACCAGGGAGTTGCTGACCTCCTCCGCGAGGTCCAGCAGGAACTCCTCCCGGGTGACAGCGGGCTGCTCCGAGGGCGCATCGCCTCCTCTGGGAGGGTACATCGACCGGACCCAGGCCTGTCCGTTCTCGGCCTTCACCACGTAGAGCCACTTTCGCTGGTGGTGCGTCGTGCCCAGCCGGTCCTCGATGTAGAGCACGTCGCCGGTCTGGAGGTCCAACTCCAACCTGCTGGCTCCCGCCTCCTTGGGACTCGCGGACTTCGTCGGGCCGACCGTCTGTACCACCTTCCCGCCACGGTACAGCGTGGCGATGACCTCGCCCCGGTCGTACCAGGGGTGGTGGTAGAAGCTTCCTCCTCTCATCACCGCCTTCTGCGTCGCCCCGTCGTTGATGTTCACCTTGCTGTCTCTCACGTTTCCCCCTCCGTTTGCTTCGTCTCTTCGAGCGCGGCCCTCAAGTGGGCAGCCAGCGTCGCGGCGACCCCCTCCGCCCCGCACTCGATTCGGATGGTGACCCGCGCCGCCCGCGGGTTCAGTTCAAAGAACGCCGGCTTCCCCTTGAGCAACGCGAGCGCGGCGTCGTTCCAGCGCTTCACTTCCTCACCCCTCCATCCAACTCGGCCTCTCAAGTTCGAGCTTCTCTGCCAAGGCCCTCAGCTTCTCTGTGGCTTCGTCCACGAACGTGGATTCGATGTCCTCCAGTTCGTCCACGAGGCCTTCGACCTCCTCGGTCAACCTCAGTAGCCTCATGCGGTCTAGTTCGCCCTCTGCCTCCTTGGACGCCTGACTGAGAGCGAACTTCGCTTCCAAGAGACCCAGGGCCACGTTCTGTGGACAGTTGCCCACGACCTTGGCAATGGCGTCGAACTCCTTTTGCGCCTCCCCGCGCTGGCGCACGGTGAGACCTGTTCTCTTGGCCATCTCTCTCGAACCGCTTGCGCTGCTTCGCGTTAACAGAAAGGTCTTCTCCTGGACGTACTTCTTCGGCACCTTGAGCACCACCTCGTCTCCCTTCCTCACCAGCACGCGAACGGCGCCCGGCGGCAGTCTCACCGCTCGGCTCTCGCCGTCGTCCATCGTGTCGATGATGTCCACCGGAACGACGATGCGTGTCCTGCTGTTCTTCCAGTGCTCTTCCTTCCACGCCCGCTCGAAATCTCTCTTCTCCGCGCGCATCTCCTTCTTGGTCAACTTGGCCATGCTCTCACTCCTCGTCCCAGGCCAGCGCCGTTCCCCCGGCGAACTTCCAGGGGTTCATCACGGTGACCCCGTCGCCCTTCGCCCGCCCGTCCAGCGCCGACCACATCATTCGGTGGTCCCCCCAGACCGTGTGGGGCGTCCCGTCGTCCAGCATGATGAAGGCCCCAACGACCGTTCCGTGGGGTAGAACCTCCTCCAGCCGACCGTGCACTCTCTCCGTCTCCGGTTCGTCGTTCTCGTTCTCGCTCATTGTTACTCTCTCAGATGCTCGTACTGCGGCCCCGGCTCCGGGGTCCCGCTCATCTTCAACTCGGCGGTGCCAGCGTCGCGTCCGGCGGAGTCACCTCGGCCAGGTCGTAGTCCCTCATCCGCGCCTCGAAGTCCTTGTCCGCCGCCAGGTTGTCCCACCCGTGGTAGTGACCCCACACACGGTACGTTCCCAGCGTCTGCGCTCTCTCGCCAGGCTCGACCTGCATGTGCGTCGCCAGCCTTCCGTCCGGGTCCCGCGTCCACAGCACGATTCGGAACGGGGGTGTCGATTCGTCGCCCGGGAACAAGCTCGTCTGTCTCAGGATTCTGTCGCTCATTCGTCCTCCACACCTTCCCCGGCACAGTCCTCGAACTCACGGTCCGCGTCCATGTACCGGAACTTCTCCCGCTCATCGGCCGGGAGCGGTCCTTCGACCTTCACCGGATACCCCCAGTAGGTCGCGGCGCTGCCCGCGAACCGGGACACTGCCCTCAGTTCCCCGTAGCGGGTGACCGCACCCTGCTCGTCCGTGAAGGTCTCGAACACCTTCTTCTCGATGGTCCCGGAGGTGCAGCCGATTCGCCGTGTGTCCGTGTGCTCGAAGATGACCCAGCGAACGGGCATGGACTCCGGTGTCGGGTTGCTCTCACTCGTTGGTGCGCCGCTCATCGCTTCTCCGGCTTGACTCGCTCCAGCACGATTTCGGTGGCGGTTACGCTTTTCACCCGGACTCGGGTGAACACCGCCTCCTCCCAGGTGTAGAGCTTCGCCACCGTTCCCGGTCGGAAGACCCGCTTCACCCGGTCCTTCTCTGTCATGGGTCCGTCCTCTTCAGCACCTCGAAGGTGAGGCAGTGGGTACAGATGCGGGCCTCCTCTCCCTCGTTCAGCGGGCGCGTGGTCTCAACGGAGTAGTCCCAGTTGTGCCCTCCCAGGACCGTCTCGCACTCCTTACGCTTCTCGGCGTTCATGCCCTCTGGTCCACCATCCTACAGAACTTGTCGAAGCGGTCGCTCCAGATGTGGCCGTCGTGCGGAGACTCCTCCAACTCGACCCACGCATCGACGAGCCCGAGCCGCTGAATCTCCGCGGCGAAGCTATCTTCGTTGTCCGGTCCCCCGCCCCCGATGCTGCCCTCGATGAGGGCGCAAATCAGTTCCTCGTCCGTCAGTTGGTCAGCCGTGGTGTTCTCGTCCATCTTCGACTCGCCTCCGTTGTACCCTCGCGCACGTCCGGCAAATGTCGCCGAGCCTGACCCGCCGGTCGTAGGTATCCCGTGAGGCCCACTCGTCTGTCCAGTGGGCATCGAACGGGCGACCGCATAGCATCCGTGCGTTGTCTCTGGCCTGCGTGCGTCGGTAGGGTTCCGCGACGATGTGCCACGTCGGGCTGTAGATTCCGTTCCGCCACGCCGACGGCTTGCTTCCTTCCGCCAGCAGGATTGTCCCTGTCTCGGTCATTCTTTGTCCTTGGCCGGGGTCCCCTTCGCCGGTAGCAGGCTCATCACGCCGTTCTCCGCCACCTTCAGTTCCCACTCGCTCCCGATGGGGTAGACGCCCTTCTGGCTCCACGGCAGAAGCATCATCACCGCGGTGTAGGGTGGGATGGCAGCGCGGATGAACGTCACCTCGACCATGGGCTCGGTTTCCGTCAGCCTCTTGTAGACCAGGCTCGATACGAAGACCTTCAACTTCTCACTCTCCCTTCTCTGTCGTCGTCTGTCCTCTCAGCCGGTCCATCGCGGCGTAGTGCTCGGCCTCCCGTTGCCGGTCCGACTCGTCCTCCTCCTTCAGCCAGAGCACCTTCCCGAGGTAGCTCCTCGGTACGATGATGGCGGAGTACCGGCCGGCCGGCCCCGGTTCGTGAGGCTTGTAGGGATAGGGCTCCTGGCCCGGCCCGTTCGCGGAGTAGTACGTGCTCCGCGCCGGGTCTATCCAAAGCTCGTCCACGCGGCGCGCAAAGGCTTCCAGAAACTCCGGCGGTAGCTGGCCGCAGGTGGGACACCTCTTCCCCGCCACGATGGTCACGCGGTCGAGGGTGAAGGCCGGCTCGACCGGCTTCGCGTCCAGCTTGTCAGGGGGGCTCGGGTTCTTCTCCATCCGCTTCACACTCCTCCGGTTCGATGTCTGCGACCTCGAACGCGACGTCCGAGTCCTCGTCCTCCCAGACGCAGGATAGCCCGATGGCTTCGCTCACGACTTCCCCGCCCGCCGCGCCTTCCCGCCTTCGGTCCGCTGCCTGTAGAGCCACCCGCGGAGCTTCTTCAGTTCGCGCTCCTCGTCCACGGAGAGCCCGTTCACCCGCACGTCGTCGAGCGCAGGCTGATGCCCCCCGATGAACCTCTCCATCACCTTCGGTGCCAGGTTGAGGTAGACCTTGGTGAGCCGGTCGCCCATGGGCCTCGTGAGGCTCGCCGTGTACAGGTACGCGACGACCTCGGCGTCCCCCGCCTCCTTCGACGGCGCACTTCTTCCCAGGTCCGCCGCGTTCTGCGCCAGGCGTTCCATCTTCACCGCGCCCTTCAGCCACTCGGGGAGCGTCTCTCCCCAGCCGCCCGGCATCACGATGACCGGGTCCATGAGCGCGCCGACCAAGTTCTCGATTCCTCGCTTGACAGCCGCGTCCTCTCCCTTCATGTTGTGCTCCGTCCCTGCTCCGCGCGCCGCTCCGCTCTCAGTATCGGTTCGACCAGCCAATCCAGGTCGAGCGTGGTCTGGGGAACCAGTTCCCGGACCGCTTCCTTGAACCCGACCTCGTCCCGAACCTTCGGGTGGCCGTGGTGCGCCCTGGAACAGTCCCCACACTGGACCGGGTACGACCCGCCGAGCATCATCGAGCGCGAGACCATGATGCGCCCGTGGTCGCACTTCCCGCAGCCGGGGACGTAGAGGAACGTCTCCCGGTCACGGCGCCAGGCCGGACAGTGGGGCGGGTGCGACCAGACCTCGACCCCGGAGAGGTCCTCGACGGTGCTCTTGAACGCCGGTGCCCCGGTGCACGGGTAGCAGAGACCGTTCCACGTCCCCGCGTACAGTTCCGCCGGGTGCCCCGAGCCGTCCCCCTCCAGCGGCTTGCCACAGTTCCGGCAGGACATCGGTGGAAGGAACCCGTCCCGGTCCATCACGGCGGCGAACGGGTGCGTGAGAACGTCGGCGCCGGTCACGCCCGCCCCTCCCGGTTCGCTGCCTGGAACGCATCCCACTCGGGGGAGGGTCCGAGCGGCCGGATGGTGAGCACATGGTCGGAGCCCCACCGCGAGTGCTCAAGACCGCACGCTGGGCAGGGCACGTTCTCGCTCGCCGGGCCGTCCACGTTCACGGTGTGCCAGGGACCGGACTCCGTGAACTTCGCTCGCTTGACGCTCATGGCTCACTCTTCTCCTTCCGGCTCTTGGATAGGCGCGACCTGTAGAAGCTGGCTCGCCACGTACTGGGCCTGCCTCCGGGTCAGGCGAATCTGCGCTTCCCCTTGCACGATGACCACGTCGTAGCCTATCGGCGGCGCCCCTACGGGTGTCGCCACGGTTGGTGTCCTTGGTGTCATGTTCGTTTCACCCCTGCGACCGCTCCAAAGCCTGGATGGTCGAGTAGAGCCGTTCGTTCTCGCGGAGCCGCTCTCGGTTGGCCGCGTCCTCGTCGAAGCGGTGCTTTCCGGCGCCCTCCTTGAGGCGGCGGCGCAGTTCCCGCATCCTCTCCCGCATCTGGGCCTTGATGTCGGCCACGGTCAGGACGTACCCGCTCATGCAATTCTCCCAAGAAGCTCCTTGACCTCGGCGTCGGTGAGGGAGGCGTCCTTGTTGTCCAGCACCTTCGACCGGCAAACGAAGGCCGGGCCGCGGATGTACTGGTCCGGTCCGGCCAGGAGCGTCGCACGGGGATTGTAGAGGAGGTTGTAGATGATGCCCTCCTCGTTCACGACGAGCAGCAGCCCCTTGAACCCCGGTATCCCGGTCGGCTCGATGAGCCCACCCACCAGGGCTTGCAGCGGCTCCAGCTTCGGCTCCACCTCCCGGACCTCGGGCGCACCTTCGACCGGGATGTAGAGGACCTTCGCTGTCATGGCGTCGCCTTCCCGTTCCGATGCTCCTCGGTCAGCGTCTCCGTGCCTGCCTCGGTCTCCTTGAAGAAGAGCCCACAGTTCAGGCAATCGTAGAATCCTTCCTCGTCGGGTCCGACGACGTTCTCGGAGCTACAGCCGGGAATCTTGTGAGGTCCCGACGGGCATCGAATCACATCCAGGCGCGCTCGGTTCATCTTCACCATCAGGTCCGCTGCGAGCTTCACCCGCTCGACGGCGAACGGTGCGCTCTCCTGGATGGGGATGGTGATGCACAGTTGAGTCACCCCGCCGCCCTTCACCGGGCTTACGACGCTCGCAATCCCCCCGAACTCGCTCAGCAATTCTCCCAGGGCTCTCAGGTCGGTCTCGTCCAGCTTACGCGGTGGCATCTGCTACTCCCTTCGCTCCGGTCTGGTCTCCCCACCTGTCGCTCTCCCAGGTATGCCCGTCGTACTCGCGCACCTGGCCGGGCTTGAGGCCACAGTCGCACGGGGTCTTGCCCTTGTAGGTGCGCAGGTCCTCCACCCGAATCTGCCGCTTCCACTTGAGGAAGCCGGCCCGGGTGTGGACGTGGTGCTGCCCGAGGAGCCCCATCACGGCGTTCTGGACGTGGACGTTCCCGTCGGGCGTCGTCGTCGCGTAGAAGGTCATGCTCAGCATCATCGCTCTCCTACTGGCACGTTCCTGTGCCGTCGGTCTCCGGGTCCCCGCCGTGGATGTAGGACCACTCGGGCTCCTCCACGTTGTACCACTTCGAGACCACCTTGGCCTCCGGGTCCACCCCGTGGACGAGCTTCTCCACCTCCTTGTGGACGGAGTCGTCCTCCTCGTTCGCCGCGTCGGAGTAGCTGCACGCCAACTCTCCCCAGTACGTCACGCCGCGCCCGGAGCCGGTCGCCCCGGTCAGCACGGCCATGGGCACGCTCTCCTCCCCGACCCGGAAGTACGGGTCGAGCACCTTTCTCACGGCCTCGGGCCTCTCCGTCACCACGTTGAACCGCACGTACTCGTTCGTTCCCATCGTCTTCTCCTTCCCTCAGAACCACCACGCCTTCAGGTCGCGGTGCGCCACGGCGAACCGCTTCGCCCAGGCGAGGCTCTTGAACGGGCCGTAGCCGCAGTGCTCGGAGAACTCCACGTCCCAGCCCGGCTCGTTCAGCCGCTTCTCGATTTCCACGTAGACCAAGTCGTCGTTGGTCCGGCTCGACCGCCAGGTCTCGCCCCGGTTCGTGTGCTCGCGCGGCTGCTTCTTGAACGGTGTCCACTTCGGCATCGGTCTCAGACTCCCCGTAGCCCGCCGCTCTCGACCAGCACGCTGTCCTCCGCGCCCTCGCCCCGGAGCACCGCGAGCATCGCCTCCTCGTCCCTCTTCATCACGTAGAGGTCCACCCCTACCGAGAAGAGGTTGCTCGTCGGGCTGATGACCCAGACGCACGGGATTTCGGAGCCCTCCTTCTTCTGCTTCTGGAAAAGCTCCTCCAGCGGGACCGCGTGCCGGGTCGCCAGGTCGCCCCCGTTCCCCATTGGACAGGCCCAGGTGTCCACCACGCGGGTCCACGTCCCATCGTTGTCCACCTTGACCTTGCCCGGGGTCTTGGTGACCCCGCGCCAGGCACCCAATGGCTGCCAACCGATGAGCCGACCGATGGAGCGCGCCACGTCCCACGGGTCAAGCTGCTCTCCCCTGACCTTCAGGGAGCGGTTGTCGCCGGAGGTGACCGTCATGGTCTTGTCCCCCACCGCGACCCCGAAGGCAAGTCCCCCCGCGTCGATGCCCAGGACCGTGGTCGAGTGCTCGCTCTGGCTCTCCTCGCACCACAGGCAGATGTCGATGGACGTTCTGGGGTCGATGGTGGTCTCGTACTCGTCGCCGTCGCCGATGTACCGGGTCTCCTCGGCGTTGCCGTTGTGGGCGAGCATGAAGACCTCGCTCCCATCCGGGTAGAGGTTCCCCCGCCGGCCCCAGTCGTGCCGGTGCGAGAGGTCCGTCCCGGTCGGGTCGGCCTCTTGCTCCGCCTTCTTGGACGCCTCGTAGTCGTCCGAGGCCAGGATGCCGAGCCCGCCACAGTCGTCGCACCGGAACAGCACGAAGTCCTCGTCCTTCACCAGGTCCGCGATGGTGCGCCCGAAGTACCTCTCCACCGAGAGGTGGAACTGGGGCGGGCTCATGTAGTCCCGGCGACCCGGGGCGTCGGCGGGCTGCGCCTTCCACTCCCGGTACTTCTCTTCGTACTCCTTCGCGCTCCGCTCGTACTCGCGGAGCTTGCGCACGGCGGTCGTGAATCCCTTCTCTCCCTTTCGTAGCTGCATGTTTTCCTCTTGACCTCGCTGTCGCTGATTGTTTGACTGGCTGATGGGCCGGTAGGCTGACCGGCTGATGGGTCGGTGGGTCGCTCAGTGGATTTGCTGCTCGGCGAATCACTCTATCGGCAGGTGCCACCGGCCATCAAGCTCGGCCTCGGTGAGACACCCCGGGAACGGCTGCACCCGACCGGCCCGCTGCTCGTCACGGTAGACCCCGAGCAGAAGCATCCCCTCCATGCTGTCGAAGGGGTGCGCCTCATAGTCGATGCCGAGCGGGGTCCGGATTTGCCTCAGCCTCTCATCTACAATCCAGGCGATGCCACCAGAGCGGAAGGTGGGTAGGGCTCCCATCACTTCCCCTGGAGGACCTTCTCGCACACGACCTTCTCTTCCCCGTAGTCCATGTACTCCGGGTCCACGTCGCGCAGGGCCTTCTCCCGAGCGTCGCGCGGGTCCCGGGCGTTTACCCTCACCCGCCACGTCTTCGTCACCGTCACCACGTACAGCGGCATCGTTCGCTCACTCCTCCCGGTACTGCCCGACTTCCTTCAGGTCCTCGACGAAGTACTCCGCGTCCTCGGGCACGACCCGGAGCCAGATGCCGTTCTTGTTCTCGTCCTTCACGGTCCCCTTCTCGGAGAAGACCACGTAGAACGTACCCGGCAGACTCTTGCTCTTCACCACGCGCGCTCTCACGTTCGTCTCTCCTTGAAGTCGTTCGGGCAGAGCCACGACATCTCCTCGGCCCTCCGCTTGAAACCGGAGGCCCCATCGACCTCGTACCGCCCCGGCTCGACCCTTCCGTCCCTAGCGCCGTCGTAAAGCTCGTTCATCAGGGCCACGAGCGCCCTCTTCCTGATGGCGGGGGACGTTGCGACCGGCATCGCGGTGCAGTACGACCCGTCCTCGACGGGGTGCCACTCGCGGCCCACCTTCCGGTACACGTAGAACCGGAGAAGCTCCTCGTCCTCCGGGTCGTCCGGGTCGAAGTCCCCCTGCCAGCCCTCTCCGGTCTCCTCCCACTCGACCTTCACCTGGCCGTCCCGACTGATGGCCTTGGTCGGGGTCAGCGTGCCGCACCGGCTGTCGTGCGCTTTCATGGGTCTGCCCACGGGCCTTCACACTCCTCGCCGTTGATGCGTTCGTGCGGGCCGGCCCTTCCGTGCTTGCGCAGCCTCCGCTCGGGCTTCTCCATGGGCTCCTCCGCGACTTCGGCCTTGTAACTCCTGTGCAGGTCGCTCGCGCATTGTTCCGACCGGACCACCCGAATCGTGTCCCCGGGCTCAAAGGCCCGTAGACCGTTCCCGTCGATGGCCTCCTTGATGTGCTCGACGCAGAGCCGGTGGTACTTCTCGCTCACGAGCCCTCCTCGTCCTCGTCGTCGGCCCCGTACTCGTAGTCCGTGTTCGCGCTGTCCAGGTCCAGCCAGGAGGTGCCGACCTTCGCCGCCGGGTCCGCCTTCCTCACGGCCTCGACCAGTTGGGCGTGGCGTTCCTTGGGCGTTGTCCCTGCGAAGAGGTCATGCTCGCCCCGGGCGCCGACGCTCATCTTGTCGCAGCAGAAGCCATACGGGGCGCGGCGGGTACGGTTCCCTTCCCCGGTCCAGTCCATGACCCGGCGGATGGCCGTCAGGACCGCCGCCGGTCGCTTGGTCTCTTGCACGTTCACCCACACGTAGAAGGTGTCGCCCATGCTGGTCTCACTCCTCCGGGTTCGGGTCCAGCACCTTCTCCCACGTCGGGTCGAGGTACGTCAGGACGGTCGCTGCGTCCTGCATCGCGTTCGCCACCTCCGCGTCCCAGGTCGAGGTGTAGTCTTTCCTGGCCGCGCAGGTCGCACGTCCGAGGTGAACGAGGATGTCCACCAGGGCGCTCTCGACCTTCTTGGGCAGGCTGACCCCGGCCCGCAGGTTCTTTTCCAGTCGCTTGAAGTCGTCCACGTTCCTCACCTCACAGCCCGAAGAAGGCAGGGTCCGAGTCCTGCTTCTCCAAGAGCTTCTTCATCCGGGCCGCTGAGACCTCCTCGGACTTGGCGACGCTCACGGAGCCCGAGCAATCACCGTCGGTGATGTCTCTGAAGACTTGGTCCAGGTCCGGCACATTGTAGGGTCCCGGGCTCAAGACCTCGACCTTGATGATGGTCCGGTAGAACTTCTTCTTGCTCGCCACGTTCCTCACCTCAGAGCTTCAGGTCGAGGTGGTGGGGCCAGAAAGCCCTGTCCATCTCCGACGAGACCTCCACGGCTCCCGCGAGCGGCACCCGGGAGACCTCGCTCTCCGCGAGCAGCCGCATGACCGCCGGGCGCACGCCCCAGAACCCGAGCCGGGCCTGGTCCAGAATCTCCGTCGCCGCCCACCGTTGGTCGTCTCCCTTCGCCTCCTCGTGGAGGTAGTACATCAGGGACCGGCTGATGCCGGTCGCCACGCCCTTCACGTTGAAGGGTCGGCGCTCCTGCGGGGAGGTGGGCGACGGGGCGACTGGCGCGGGCGAGCCCGGCGGCGTCGGAGCCCGGGCCCCCACGGCGAGCGCTCGCGCAGCGTCCCGGGCGTTGGTCAGGCGCTCCAGGATGACCGCGCGCTTGCGCGGGTCCGGGTCGGAACAGACCTGCTCAAAGAGCAAGTCCCCGATGGTGATGGACTCCATCGGTCGGCGCTGGCGCTCTCCGCGCTGCTCCGTTCCGTGGCCACGCATCCGGTTCCGTCGGACCGCCTGCATCACCTCGCGGCGCAGGTTCTCCGGGAGCGCGGAGAGGATGCCGCCTCCGACCCAGACCGAGCCCGCCTTCAGAGCGGCCACGGTCGGGAGGGCGTTGGGCACCTCGTTGTTTGCCGGGATACCGCCCGGCGCGGCGTTCGGGTAGGGCACGGCTGGGGTCTGGGTTGCCGTCATTTTTACCACCCTCGATAGAGGCGGGAGCGCCCCGCCCCTGGCACCACGCTTCAGCCGGTCAGTTGAAAGGTGCGCCCTCGCTCTTGCACCAGCACTCTTCCTTCGTCAGTTGAACGTCCGCGCTTGGCTCGCAAGCGTTCGCCGGGTGCCGGACGGCCTCGACGCCGAACACCGCGGACACGACCTCGGTTCCCGCGTCGTCCATCGCGCAGAGGTAGTCGGAGTCCACGCCGTCCGGCCCGCAGTTGTGGCCGCTCTCGACGGTGGACCGTAGCTCGTCCAGAAGGCGCTGCGGCACGATGCCGAAGCTCCCGAGCTTCTCGACCAGGGCAACGGCCATGCGCAACTCTCCGAGGGCTGTTCCCCCGAAGTCCCCTCCGGCCACGACCCTAGCCGCGGCGATGAGGCGGCGCACGGACATCTGGCGCTCGTTCGGCGGTATGGCGTTCGCTGAGGTGTCGTTCTCTGGCATGGATTTCCACCCTCGGGTGCGGCCCCGAAGGGCCGCGGCGCTCAAGCGTTGTCCGCGTGGTACGCCGCCCACATCAGGGCTCCGGTGAGGCTCGGCCCTCCGGTCGCGCGGAGAGCTTCCTCCAACACCGCGAGCGGTGCCTGGACCTCCTGGCGCGCCAGGGCGAAGCGAATGTCCATCAGGGCTCCGCACGCCATGACCGCGTGGTCGGACCGGCAGGCGGCGGTGTGGACGTGGGGCGGATGCTCCCCGAACAGGTCGGAGAACACCCGGTTGGTCTCGGCACGGCAAAGGAGACCGTCAAGGGCGCTGGCGATGGCAAGGTCGTCGCTGGGCGCTGGGGTCGCTCTGTCGCTCATGGTTTCCACCCTCGGGTCCGGGCCTCTCGGCCCGGGAATAGGTTCACGCCACCTCACCGGAGGCGACGCGCGGTGTGTGTAGCTCCCGGCCCGTGGCCACCGGCGTGACGGCTGTCACGTCGCACGCGGCCACGTACCAGGTCCACACTCCGCACGTCTCACCGATGGCGGCGTAGGGACACTCTCCGTGCTGCTCGACCTCCTGGACAAGCTCGACACGGAGGTTGTCCCTGATGCGCTCGACCCAGACGAGACTCGGGTCTCGGGTTTGCATCATGGGGACCACCCTCGGGCGCCCGGACTTCCAGAGCCCGGGCGTTGGTCGCTCGCGGGGACGGTGAGAAGGAGCGAAGCGAACCTCTCGTGGACTAAGCCAGGGACGTTCGCTCCTCCCACCTTGGTATAGTCAGGCGCGGGTCTGGTTCTTAGGGTTTTGTACGGTCCTTCGCACGGGCCCGGGCATCGGGATGAGCCCACTCCCGGATGACCGGCATCTGCTTCATCGAGAGAATCTTCGTGCTCTCGGGAGCCCCGGTCAGGACGATGGCCTCGGCGGTGAACCGCACGCTCTCGTCGGACAGGCCGGCCTTCGCTAGGAAGCTCACTCCGACCGCCACGGTGCAGACCTGGGCGTTGATGTCTTCAGGGTCGGCGACGTTGTTCTCAAGGGTCTCGGCGAGGTAGCGCGCGATTTCCTTCTCGGCGTCGGGTACAGTTGCTCTCTTGGGCATGTGTGTTACCACCCTCGGCGGGGGAAAGGGTTCAGGAGCGCACGGACCGTCACGTCAGGTGCTTCCTCCAAAGCAGGAGGGTTGCACCCGCGATGATGGCCGCTACCGCCAGCGGCACGGCCACACCCGCAAGTAGCGCCACCGGCAGCCCGAGCCACGAGAGGACCGGGAACGTCTCTGTTCCCAGGCCCAGCACCGCGACCAGGGCCAAGACCACGAGACCCTTCACGACGAGGGCCCGGGGCCCCCAACTGGCGAGCAGCGTTCGGAGCGCGAGCATCGGTGTCACTCCCTCAGCTTGCGGCTTGAGCCTTGGCCTTCTCCTCGGCTCGCTTGAACGCACGCCAGATGTCCCCGTTCGTTGGCCCGGGGAACTCCGCCCGTGCTTCTCGGAAGAGGGCTATGGCTCGGTCGCCTACTTCTTCTGAGATTCCGGTGGACCAGCATGTCTTTCGGATGAGGAACTCCGGCTCCCCTGGAATCCTCGCGTGGGTACTGCTTAGGAGCGCCCGGTGAAGGACCCACGCTTCCTTCGATGGGGAAGCATCTAGGCCCCGCTGGTCCTTCCTTGCCTTGGATGCGCGATGCCGTCGCCCAAGCTCCCCCTTTGGTATCTTCGCCATCTTCTCTCCTAGCCCTGGCCTCGTTCTCTTCAGCTTGCGCCGAGTACCGCTCCGCGCTTCGGTCGCGGCGGCAGCACGCCGGTCTTCAGGGCTTCCGAGTACGCGGCGAACGTATCCTCGTCCATCCCGAGCACGACTTCAAGGAGCGCGCTCGCTGCCGGGTCCCTCTTCTCGTCCAGCACCCGGACGTGCCTCTTCAGGAGGTGGACCGCTTCATGGATGGCCGCGTGGTCAGGCATCGGACGCTCTCCGGCTAGGCCCTCGCGTTCTGGCGGTCCGCTTCGGCGATGGCTTCCTGAAGCTGCGCGACGAGGGTCCTGGCCTCTCGCAGGTTCAGCGTGAACCCGAACTCCTTCTCCTTCCGGGAGAAGTACAGCCTCACCTGGCCCCCGAGAATCGTTCCCTCGGAGCCGCGGTACTCGGACAGGGTGAACCCCTGGCCGTAGGCACTCGCCTTCAGGTTGTCCATGTCGAGGACGACCTTCCCGACCACGCCGTTCCGTCGTCTGCTGTCGCCCTCCGCGTAGTCCTCGCTCACCCAGCCGGACACGGTGCTTCCGGCTCGGTCGTTCGCCGATTGCTCTCTCGTCGCCTGTTCGCTTCCGTTCATCATGGGTTTCACCACCCTCGGGTCCGCCGGTCACCCGGCGGGAATGAGTTCGCTCGGCCTTACCGCTTCCTTGCGCGCTTCGACGGCTGCGCAGCCGTCAGCACGGACCGTAGCGTCGTCGTGAGACCGTCAAGCTCCTTCACGATGTCACCGACGAGCGCCTTCACCCCGCCGCGCATGGCCAGGCTCACCGCTCCGCCCAGGCCGGACTGCGCACGGTGAAGCTCCTCGGCGGCGCGCTCCGTCGCAGCAGCCAGCCGGTCCAACGGCTCGCGCAGCCGGTCCACGCTCGCCAGAACCTCCCGGCGCACGTCCGGGTCCAGGTCTTTGAAGGACGCGATGCCCTTCTCGCTGAAGGTCCGCAGGTCCCCGAGCGCGGAGGCAATGGTCCGAAGGCGCTCCTCCTCGGAACTGCCCCCGCTCTCGCCCTCGGCAGCGGTCGCTCCCCGGCGCACCGTCAACGTCGCTCCCAGGAGCCCCATCTCACTCACCTCCGACGGGCAGGTGAGGCAGCAGGTCCAGGGGAAGCAGGTTCTTCAGCATCCCCCGGCCCACGTCCACCGACGTTCGCACGAGCCCGGGCACGTCCGCGCCCTGGACCAGGGCGAGCAGGCTCTTCATCCCGTCCGGTCCGTCCAGTATCCGGCACTTGTACCAGCCCTCCCGGATGAAGGACGTGGTGTGGCCCCCGGCGACGCCCACGACGTAGGCCGTGGTCCTGATGCCCAGGCCCATGTCCACGTTCTTGAGGAGGATTCCCCGCAGCGGCTTCGGGAGGTTCAAGCGCTGGATGGACTCCGCCCGGTCGGCGAAGTACTCCAGGCACGCGGCCTCTACGGTCTCGACCGGGGCGGGGAGGTTGTTCATCCCCAGGATGCGCGAGGTCAGTTGTCCCATCGCGGTCTCCAAGAGGGAGAACCGCGGTTCGTTCGGCGCTCGGCGTTCTTGCTCTCGACGTGGCTTCGACATGGTTTCCACCCTCGGCAGCCGCCCCGGTTCCGGGGCGGGAAGAGGTTCACGCGCTCTCGACGTAGCTGCGCTCGGGGTAGTTGGGGCGCGGGCGCGGTGCCCACACGACGCCCGGGGTTCTGAGGTCGGCCCAGGTCTTGAGGGCCGGGAGTTCGGCGGCGGCGCTGGCGCTCTTGCTCTCGTGTTCGTTCATGGGTTCCACCCTCGCGTGGCGCGCGGCCTATCAGACCCTCCCGTGCCGCTCGGGAGAACGGCGCCCGGCATACGCCAATCCGGCGTCCGTGCATGAGGGAAGGGGTTCCTGGGTCGCGTACCACCCTCGGCGGCGCGCCCCGAAGGGCGCGGAAGTAGTTCACTCCTGGCCTTCCAGGGTCTCGGAGTCGTGGACCCCGCCACACTCGTCGCATGGCCCGGTCCCGGCGAGCGTCGGGTCGCGTTCCCCGGTCGGCTGCTTCTTCTTGGGTTTGCTCTTGGGCATTTTCACCACCCTCGGCGGCGCGCCCCGAAGGGCGCGGAAGTAGTTAGAGAGGGAACCGCTTCGCAGATTCCCGCCGCTTGAGGTTCATCGTCGCGTGCTGCTCGCACATCGGGACCTTGCGCCCCTTCCAATCGCTGACCCTGCACGTTGCCCTGCGCGAGCATGTATGCGGTTGTCTTCCGTTCATCGGGCCTCTCGTCGTGGTCCAGAAGACCGCTTGGCAGTTGGTACTTGTCAGGTCCGGCGGGAACAGTTCACCATCTCTCATGGGTTCCACCCTCGGCGGCGCGCCCCGAAGGGCGCGGAAGAGGTTCAACCTTGACCGTGCCGGACGAGAATCGGCCCGCTCTTCTCGTAGGAGTCACGGTCGCTGAACGGGAAGAACTCCCCGACAAGCGGGAGCGCCACGTTCACGAAGGTTGTCCCGTTGTGGTCGCGGTACTCCGGCAGGCTCGCGTCGATGGTCTCGATGGTCGCTATTCGGCGGATGGCGCTCGTCGGCTCGACCCCGCCGCTTGCGCTGAGCAGGGTCCGTACGGTGTCGGCTTCGTTCATGGGTTCCACCCTCGGGAGGCAGCGGGCCGCGCCTCATGGACTTTGCCGCGCGCCCCGCTGCTGGTATCGTTCTCAATGACCGTGCGTGTTCCTTCCGAGAAGCCGGTCGCTCTGGTATCCGGCCCACACCGGCCGACCATCGCGGTCCAGGTCCAGGAACCGTACCGCGACCTCGTACTGCCCGCCCTCGGGCGGTTCAATCGTGAGCGTGTCCACGCCACGGTGCTGCGCCACCCAGATGAAGCCGCGCTCGCGGTTCGTACCGAAGTGGGTCTTGCCCTGGAAGAACTGGTCGATTTCGTCGCGGTAGCGCTCTCGGATGCTCTGATTCATGGGTTCCACCCTCGGGTAAGGCGGCGGCGAGCGGCCTCCTGCTTCGCGCGTACTGAACCGTGCGTCTTGCGTTTGCTGAAGGGCCTTGCCCTTCCTACGACCTCACACGATGCTTCCGCACCGACAAGGGGGGGACTCATGCCCGCCACCACCCTCGGCTTTGGCGAGGGGCCGGGGAAACCGCCCGGCCCCGATTTGCGCTCGGCCCGGCCCTCAGAGAAGGCCGAAGCGGTGCGCGACCTTCTCGTCGATGGTCCCCGGGTACACCCGCCCGGTGTTCCCGCTGACCGGACCGCTGAAGGTCCAGCCCTTGTAGGACCCGACCCCCTGGCCCTTGTAGGTCCCCACCTTGATGCCGAGACGCTTGGCGATGGCGGCAGGGATGGCGGCGGCGAACGCGCGACCGTTCTCCGGGTTCACCCGGCCCGTGTACACGCGCTCCCCCGCTCGGAAGACCCCGAAGGTCTTCCCGTCAAGCTCCAAGGTCTTCACCTCGGAGAAGACGACGGTCGGCTTTGCGGCGCTGGCTCCGGCGTTCTTGCTGCTGGCTGGCATGTTGTACCACCCTCGATTCTGACGTGAAAGGGAAAAGGTTGTGGACGTGGCACGTCGGGAGGTTCCTCCGTTTCCGGTACACGCGCGGCCCTTCCGGGCTCGTACCCCCGATTCTGTTCGACTCGCGTGAATCCATCTAATCGTCTGCGCCCCGAGCCTTCCCGGCCCAGTACTTTGACTCTCGCGCCACGTCCGGCGGCGCTGGTGGTTTTTTTGGTGGGCAGCCCGACGCCGGTCCTCTCAAGACCGACCCCGGACCGCCCGTTTTAGCACACAGGGTTCGCGCTCCCCTCTTCTCCATCCCGTTCGACTCGCGCCCGCCCGAAGGCCGGTCCGTAAGAGTCCGTAGCCCAACCCGACGATTCATCATCGGCGGCGGAGGGACGGGCATAGACCAGCCGTTGTCCAGGCTCGCGTCGAACGGCACGGGAGGAAGTAGAACCACCGTCATAGCGCACCACTTGGAGTCGCCCTCCCCGTCAGTACCCGTCTATCCTCTAAGGGAACGGGAGACGAGAGAACCCTCCCCACCTCGGACCCTGCCCAGGCGAGAAAGTTGGCCCCTCCAAGAACGCACGCTCCGATGGAACGTCACGCCCCGTGCATGATGCTCTCCTCTCTTTCACCAAGAGAAGGAGGCGGGCTCACCCGGGACGGTACACCGCCCCGGGACCCCTGCGACATTACGGGGGCGCCCACGGTCGGCCCGAGAGGGGGAGTGCCCTTGAGGGGTTGCCCTATCACCTCCCGGTAAGCTCGCCTTTCGGCGAGGGACCGACCGGAGAACCTGGGTGGACCTTCGACCCTCGGAGGTATGTCCACCTCCGAGCGCCGGGTCTCTTCCCGTTCGCTCCGCCGCCCACGTTCGATGTACTTCGGCGGGGCGCGCCCCGCACCCCCGGAAGGGTGGGAACGCGGTCCCCCGCCGAGCGGCGCGCCCTCACGGGAGCGCCGCTTCAGCCTGCTCCCCGTAGGGAGCGGACCCAGACCTGGGCGGGGACGGACCCCGCCGCGCCGAGGAGGGACGGCCCCTCGGCGCGCTCGGCCTGACGCCGGACACGGCGTACCGAGGGCAGGGCGTGGCGGCTACTTAAGGGTAGTAGAACTGTTCTATCACCCCCTGCAAAGTGGGTTGCGCCCGGTGCAACCGTCGCCGTTCCCGGCCCGTCGGGACAGGCTGAGGGTCGGACCGAAGCCCCCGGAAGAGCCGGAGGGGGTTCTACGCGACGCACCGAGAAGGACGGTCAAGACCCCCCAGGGTTTGCGCCCCGACCGCCACCCGCGTATATAGACGGGAGGTGAAAGTTTCGGGGGCGCAAAGGGTCGGTCCGAACCGGCGCGCTTCGACGGCCCCGGAGGGAGGTGGAGGAGCCCTACCCACCAGCGTTCCGAGGTGCGCGCAAACCCGGACCGGCAAAAATGTCCCCGAGAGCCCGTCACACGGGGGACGTGGGCCTAGATACGTGGGGGGGTCGGCCATACCCCCCATTTCCCCTGCGACGGCCCTTCCGGGCCCTGCTACGCCGCTCCCGGGACCGCGTACGAACCCGCGCCGGAGATGCTCCCGGGCCCGCGGTGCGCGCTCTCCGAAGGTCCTAAGAGCCCGGGTGCTCCTCTCCCTTTGTCCATGCCCGGCGTCTCCTGTGGCACCGCGCAGTTGAACCTCAGCGGTTCCTTCCGCACCCTGCGCTCTCATACCAAGGACGATAAGCTGGAACACGGCTTCTTCGTCTTCCAACTCGGACAGTTGCTCGAACCAGGCGACGAGGTGTCAGGAACCCGCAACGGCATCGACGTGCTCGAACCCACCGACCGCCGGCCGGTCGGCATCGTGCACACGCATCCCGGGGGAAACCCCAAGCCCAGCCGGCAGGACGTCCAGGTCTACACCGATTTCCAGTTGGACTTCGGCTGCATCGTCACGGCGGAGTCCAACTGCTGTGACTTCCTCCACATGACGGACCCGGAACGGAAGGAGTTGGCCGCTGTTATCGGGAAGACCCGGAGCTACGCGGAGGCCGAACGCATTCTCGACGACTACCGCCGCCGGGGGAAAATCTCCCGGTGCTGCACTCCAGCGTAGGAGCAAACGTGGCCGCCGCTCGCGCTCCCGCCACACCTCCCCCCGAACCTGACGAGGGGAACCCGGTCGCCATGGCCGTGGTCAGGTCGCGCTACTTGAGCAACATCCGGAGCGAGGGCGCCGCGGAGAGGTTCTACAAGTCCCTCCTTAAGGCCGGGTTCCCGGAAGCGACCGCGGAGAGAACCGTCACGAACTGGGTCGAGAGGTTCGCGGAAGACGGAGAACCTATCTCCGGAACGTACGGGAAGAACTACGCCGCGGTCTTCACGGACCGCCCACTGGAGCGGAAGGTCCCGCGACGTCACCGGTAGGCTGTAGCCTACGCCTTCGGCGGAGCGACCAACCGGGTCTGGGTCGTCCTAGCAACCCCCGCGCCGTCCGGCGGAGGTCTCCGTGTGGTGGTCGGTGTGCTCGTGGATGCCCCGCTACCAGCAAGAACCTCGCGGATGAGTCCCCGGTGTTCGCTGAACAGCCTCCTCAACAGTGAGATGTCCCCTTGAATTACCATCTCGCCGGAGTCGAAGTACACGATGTCCCACGCCCAGGCCTCGTCGATGTCTACCTCCTCCTTCAGAATCGCCATCGCGTTCCCGAGCGTCGTCCAACCCGTCGTGGTGACCGTGAGCCCCTCCTTCTGAATCTCGTCGGCGCTGAGCATCCGGATGCGCCCCCCCACCGTCGTGAGAAAGAGTTCCGCCACCTTCTGACCGCGGCGCAGGTGCACACCGGTCGTGATGAGCGCCCCGTTCAAGTTGTAGGGTTCCACGAACCGCAGGTTGACCACCGGTGGCGTCTCGTACTCCTGGAGCGATAGCTTCTGCCGGACCTCTTCCACCGGCACCCGCTTGTTCACCCGCCGCGCGATTCGGTTCAGAATCGCCTGCACCGCAATCGCCTGGACGCTCTGCTTCGCCTTCCCCAGATACTCCTTGAGCCCCATCGTTCGCCCCCCTACTGCTCCGCGAGCAGCCTCTCCGCGAGCCGGTCCAATACACTCGATTCGATGGTGAGCCCCTTCGACCGGTCCTGCCAGGGGACCTTGCCCAGGAAAGGAACCCCGTAGGCCGCGGCGACGTTCCCAGCGACGTCGTCGTTCCCGAACATGAAGTCGTCGTAGCCGCAGTGGGGACACTTCCTGAAGGCCATGTTCTCCAGCACGCCCACGATGGGAACCTCCCTCGCCTGGAAAAGGCGCACGACCTTCTTCGCGTCGAGTTGGGCCACCGGGTCCGGCGTGCTGACGATGACAGCGCCCACCACCTCGTAGGTGTTCGCCAGCGCCATCATCTGCTCGGAGATTCCGGCTGGACAATCGACCACCAGGAAGTCCGTGTCCCCCCACTCTACGTTGCCGATGAACTCGTGGAGCATCTGGGCCTTCTTCTCGCCGCCCCAGGCCGCGCCGATGTCGCTCCTCTTGACCATGGCGCTCGTCGAGATGACGCGCATCCCTTCGATAACGAGGGGGACCATCTGGTGATTGGGCGCTGGAGGGCCGAGCTTCATCCCCTCGGCGCCAAGTTGCTGGAGAACATCTGGGCCGTCGAAATCTGCATCGCAGACCCCGACCCTCGTTCGCCAGGACAACCTCTTGGCGATGTTCAGCGAAATCCGAGTCTTTCCAACGCCGCCTTTCCCGGCACACAGCATGACCACGCGCACGGCTACCTTCCCCACCGGGCGGAGGATGGGGTGATAGAAAAGAACTACGTTCAGGCCTTGGCGCGCGCTCGGCCCGTCGCCATCGACCCGAACACCGCGTTGAAGTCTCTCTGGTTGAACGGGTCCGCGGGCGGAGCGAACTCCTTCGCCATCTCGACCAGCAGGTCAGGGACCTCGGGCTTCGCCGACTCCTCCGCTAGCCCGGCGACCGGCTTCCCAATCTCCGACATCATATCCTCCCAACCGGTCTCGCAGGCGAGGCACGTCGCGTGACGGGGAACTCCCGGCTGCGGGGCTGGGCATGGCCGCGGCGTCTTCTTCATGTGGGTGTCCACCGCGCCCTTGAACCGGCACATGTACGCGTACATATCGTCGGTCGTCGGGTCGAACGGGTGCTCGTCCATCCACTGCGCGCCGTGCCGCCCACAGCCCTTGCAGTAGTAGATTCGCTGGAGCGAGTCGTGGACGTACTGCCAGAGTTCCCGCTGGGACTTCGCGTCGGCGGGTGCGTAGTCGGCGAGGGTGAAGAAGTAGGGCCAGGTGGCGCGACCGAGCGCCGCGCGCATGTCCTCGACGCTCTGGTTGTCCGGCATCTCAGAACTTCACCGTGCCCTTCCCGCCGCAGTTCGGGCAACGCGCGGGGCACCGAATCCAGACCTTCGGGTCCACGATGGACGGGCTCGACCCACCGTCGTTGATGAGACCCAGCCCGACACACCACGGACACCGGTGGTCGTCCGCTGTCCTCCCCGCGGGAATCCCCGGCACGACCCGGTCAACGTTGAGCACGGTCTTAAGTATTGCCCCGACATCGACCGGACGATGCCCGAGTCCCCAGGGGAAGGGGAGAACCCCGTTTGCCGAACACTCGAAGAGTGCGCCGAGCGCAAGGCGCACCTGTTCTGCGAGTACTTGGACCAGGAGGAGCCGGCCCAGTGCCTCACGCTCCTGGAGAAGCTCCGCGACCACTCCTCCAGACCGGACCAGGTGAACGAGGAACTGGTGAAGCTCTACGGGGCGGACCAGGTGAAGGAGGCGAAGCACGCGGTCGCCGAGAAGCTCCGGAGTGAGCACGCCCCGAAGGCTCCCGCGTCGTAGGCGATGTCGAACCTGCGCACGAAGCGCGTCGAGGTCCGCCTCTCCGAGGATGAGGACGGAGCACTCGACCGCCTTGCGCAACGGTGGCGCTGTGACCGTGCGGAAGCCATTCGACGCGCCTTCATCTCCTTCGACACGAACGGCTCCCACATCGTTTCTGTTCCTCTCGATGCGTACGACCTCGGCGTGGCTTCGACCCTCGCGCGCCGGTGGAACGTGGATGAGGGCGGCGCGGTGCGCAAGGCATTCCACGCCTTCAGCGGCCTCATGGAAATGGGTCTCGCTAACGTCATCGACCAGAGGAAGATGGACTTCCTCGCTCGCGCCGTGGACGACCCGAGCATCGACGTGCCGCGCAAGCGACAGCCGACCCGCCATCACTGACGGACATCACCTCGAAGGGCGGTTGTACGGCGCTACGCTCTCAGCGCCGTACGTCCCGCTATATCCCCACCCCTGTTCTCCCACTTCGAGGTCACAACGATGTGTCCCATGCCCCAACACCTGGAGAGCAAGTACCAGAGGAACGCCGCCGCAGCCGCCCCGACCTGGAAGGCTGATGTCGCCGCCGCAGAGGCCAGTGGTGCCTACTGCGCGGGGATTCAGGCCCTCCTGGGAGAGGCCGTGCCCGAGTGCCAGTCCCTGCGACAGGGGAACTGGGCCTCCGGGCTCGACTCCGTCAGCGCCGCCGAGTGGGGAGCGTCCGTCTCCGCCGCCGGCGACCGCTGGGGCTCCGGCTACGCCGCCGCCTTCACGGGCGGCGCGAAGGCCCCCCGCGCGATGCCCCGCAAGGCGCGCGCCCGCGAAGAGTACTAGGTACTCTCGCTCTCTCGCCCCCGCCGGGTCGAGGACTTCCCCCCTCGGCCCGGCACAACCCTTTTCCTCTTGTTCTCCTACCTCCTCTCGATGGGTGGTAGTCCGTTCCGACTGAAGGGTGTCTCCGTCGCGTCGGTCTCTTCCTCGAATGGGGCGACCCCATCTACGTCTCCCGGCACCCTCTCAACCGAACAGCGGATGCACTACCTCTTCGAGTCGTTGCGCGACGTGGACGCGACCGCCAAGGACCTCAGCCGTCAGTTCGCCGGCGCTTCCCCTGCAACCCGCCTTCTCATCCTCTCCAAGCTCTCCGGGCTCACGTCTACGCTCCAGGGGCTCACCGAGTCCATCGACGAGTTGACCGCGACCCTGGCGCGGAGCAACGGCATCGTTGGACTGCTCGGGGTTGCGATGCAGAGCCGCGGCGACGCTGAGAACCTCCTCGCCGGCATCCGCCAGCACCTCGAATCCCTCAGCGCGACCGTGAAGCAGGTCGTGGCCGAGGCGAAGCGGCAGGGCGCGGTGCTCTAGGGACCCACTTCAGGGTGGGTTCTGTAGGGCTCGCAGCAGCCCCTCGACCGCGGTCAAGATGTTGGTGAAGCTCCCGACCCCGAGTAAGTGGAGCAACGTGGGCAGACCCAGCAACAGCGCTAGGACCGCGTAGGTCCCGTAGAAGCCCCTGGACCAGAGCTTCTCCCCCTTCCACTTGAACGCTCCTCCGATGGCGACGAACATCGGGACGACATAGAGCAGGAGCCAAGGGTTCCCGGTGTAGAGCCGCCACATCAGCATGACGACCAGAGGCCATACCACACCGATGAGCGTGATGAACCGGGCGACCTCGCTGCCCCACCGGGTAGCTACGGTCTCGACTCCCGCGGCCATGTCCCCGGCCTGGTCGTCGATGTCCTTCGCGGTGTTGCCGAGGGTCACGAATGGAACTGTGATGGCGAGAACGGTCCAGAGCCCCGGCGAGAAGAAGCTCCCGTACACGACCCACGCTGCCGCGATGCCGAGACCTCCTCTCGGGACTCCGAGGTTGAGCGCGTTGGGTCCCAGGTACTTCTTCCCATAGGGTGGTCGTGAGTAGACCCAAGCGAACGTGAGCGTGAGTGCATCCAGGGCAACGAAGATGGACGGCAGGAAGAGCGCGCCGACCACGATGGAGAGCAGCCAGCCGATGACGCCCACGGACTGCACGACGCTCGCGTCCAGTTCACCGGATGCGACGGGCCGTGACTTGGTCCTCTCGTTCGTCCGGTCCGCGACCATGTCGATGGGCGAGGTCTCGTTGATGAGGTTGCTACAGCCGTTCGCCACGACCAGCAAGCTCCCGGCGAGGAGGATGTGCAGCCACTGGTCCAGGTCCGGACCGTGACCGAGGCCCATCAGCGAGAAAACGACCGCCAGGACCAGCACCGGGAAGAGAGTGACCGGTCGGAAGAGCCGCAGCCAGGGACCTGGCATTAGACCCCCGGCGCGAAGCTGCTCTTGCTCGTGCCCTTCTGTACGTAGAGGGACCGGTTGAATCCCACGAACCAGACGACCGGCGCTATAATGAGATAGAGGAAGAACCAGATGGGCATGGACCAGAACAGCGCGATGGGTAGGAGCAGATAACTGGCCGCCTCTCCCAATCCGAGGAGCCTCATCCCCTTCGGACGGTTGTACGGCCCGCTCCGGAAGAGCTTCGCTTCGTACCCTCCGAACACGAGCACCGCGAGCAGAACTGTCACCCACCACCACCATGTCCACTCCCGGAGGAACAGCGAAATCGTCAGCACCTTAAGTGCGACGAGGAATGTGATGAGCAGGCCGACGTCCGTGGATGTCGTCATCCGGCCCTTCTCCACTTTGCTCCCGAGCGCACGGAGCAGATTCCGTTCGTGCCCGGCCTCAAGCTCCTTCCACTCGCCGCCCCCCCATATTTGAGCTAGAACGTAACTGGTTACGAATAGGAATAGCGGCCACACTACGACACCATTCCACACTGCCGTTACAGCAAATGCGAGGAAACCGTAGCTCAACGCTATGGAAAGACCCGCTGCCAATTTGTTCTCTTTGCCCCGATGGTTATAGTAGAAACCTAGGGCGATGAATAGGAGGAAGGGCAGGAGCGTCCACGTCGTGTGCCTCAACCCCACCAGGTAGACGAACATTGCCACGGAGATGGCCTGGCAGAGTCCGACCGCGACCCACGCTTCGCCGAACGTCATGCGTCCTGCGATGAGCGGATGGTCGGCCTTGTCACCGGTCAGCGCGGCCTGTTTCTTGTCATACTCGTAGTCACTGACAGAGTTCTCCCCGAACGCTCCAAAATGTTCTAGCACCCCGAGCAGCACGAAGTACGGGAGCCAAATCCAGGGCGCTCCGCCGAGCCAACCGGCGAGGGCGAACAGACCAACCTCTACCGCGGCGGTCTGGGCCCGGAAGAGGATTCCAAAGTCTCTCACTGAGGTCGGCACAGGACCTCCCGTAGTCGTCGCATACAGTCCCCCGGGTTTTTCTTCAAGTCGGTCTCCCAGAACCTAATCACACTCCACCCCATGGCCCGTAATTCATTATCCTGCCGCTTGTCCTTGGCCACCACGAACCGCTGTGTGCTGTTTATTGGTCCGTCAGGGTAGAATCTCGGGTCGCAGTGCCAATACTTGCCGTCTGCGAATAGGGCGACCTTCTGTGCCCTCACAACGTAGTCAGGTTGACAGACTCCCTCAATTGGGACGTGGTCATCAAATGTCACGTTCATCTGTTCCAGGAGACTGCGTAGAGTCAACTCCGGTATCGCGTCCCTCTTGGGATACCTTCGACCGATGGCTGCGAGCCGTATCCTTTCCCTCGTCTCAGCCGGGCGCTTGCGCCCCGTATGGTACCTTCTTATGGCCGATTTCACGTACTCACTCTTATCCCTGCATTCACGAGAGCAGAACATCTGCGGCAATGTTACACGAACACGAAACGTGCCTCCACAGGTAGGGCATACCTTCGTGGCTATGGGTACTCTTCTGTGGAATGGGTCTGCGCCAATCACTCTGAGCCAGCATTCTCGTGAACAATACTTCTTGTCCTTCCTCCATACTTTGTGTTCTTTGCACGCTGGGCATTGGCGTGGCGGGTGTGGTACCCTTGGTCCCCTGGAAACATTGGCTCTCCTTCGCTCAGTGAGGAACCGTTCTGGCGATGTACGCCAGAGTCTCGTCATCTTTCGTGCTTGATTTGGTCTTGGTGCTCGGACCCTCTTCAGCGTCTCAGGCTGACGCGCGAGCCATCTAGCCGCACATAACTGGGAACAGAACTTTCTACGGGCGGCCCTACCTGGGTGACCACGGTAGTAGTCCGGTAGAACAATGGATACCCCGCAGTTGACGCACATCTTTGGGGCAGTCGGGGGGAGGTCCTTCATCCTCTGTCTCGATAGCTCACGTTGATTGAACGTGTTCGCACAGAGGTGTGAGCAGAACACTCGCTGTGTTGGTCCCTCCAGCCTCGTCCCACACTCACGACATACCTTTGGAGGGGTCGGAGGTAGAACTTCCATTGCTGAGGTGGACGTCGCCGCCTCCGGCCCTGTCTCCGATTCAATCGCTGGCGCTGACACTACGACGCCACCTCAGCGCAAGGGATAGGGAATTTCTTGCTGATAACGATTCCGGACGGGGAGGCTTTGAAAACAGTTGACCGGAAACCGCACATCCGTTCTCACGCGACCCGAACCGTTCCCACGAACTGAGGGGCGATGCCGTGCTCGAACATCTCGTGGACGACCACCGACAGGTTGTAGCAGATCAGCTTCGCCAAGACCTCGTTCGCCTGGGCGACCGGCGTCCTCGACCGGATGTTCTCCCCGAACTTGCGCTTGAGGGCCGAGAAGACCGATTCGACGTTGGACCTGACGTGGTAGCTCGCGTCGAAGGCGTCCCGGCACGCCTGGAAGAGGTGGAAGGCTTTCTTCCACGCGGGGGAGCCCCCCGCGTCGGGGATCGAGTTCGACTTGAACGGGATGAGGGCGTGGAGCCCCAGGTCCTCGGCGAGTTGGTAGTTGTCGCGGGAGAGGTATCCCTTGTCGGCGGGGACCGTCGCGGGCCTGAACCCGGCTTCGAGCGCCCCACGCACGAGCGGGGCGAACTGGGGGCAGTCCGCCGAGTTCGCGTCGCCGACCACAGCGCCAATCACGATGTGGGTCTTGGTCCCGACGATGGCGTGGACCTTGAGCCAATGCTTCGTCCGCTTCTCGCCGTGCTTCTCCTCGCGCCAGCCGCCGAACGAGGTCGTCTGGACGCCGGTGGAGTCGGGGGAGATTGCCCCGCCGTCCTCAAGGCCGGCCAAGGGGAGGGCGCTCTGCGTCAGGAGGTGGTAGAGGACCGCCGTTGCCTCGGGGCGGTTCAGGCAGTTCGAGGAGACGGCGTAGCTCGGGGCTCGGGTGAGGAGCCCCCGGTCCGCGACATTCAGGTGGACACCGTGGGCACGGCGGGCCGAGAGCCCCGAGTATACCTTCAGAACCGCGCAGTAAAGATCGTCCTTGAAGGGGGTCGGGGCCGGTCCCGGCATCCCGACCGGGCGGGGCATGTCGGGGACGCCACTCACCAGGTCGCGGAGGAGCGAGTCCACGAGGCGCATCTCCTCGGTCTGGCCTTGGGTGTAGCTCTGGTGCTGGGCGTACTGCTTGCGAGGCTTCTTGGTCGGGAGTTCGAGGCTCTGGCCGGACTCCCGGAGCCGAAGCTCCCACGCGGCCAGGATGTGCTTGCAGGGAAGGGTCCTCTTGGAGAAGTCGGGGCACGAGCACCGACCCTCGGCGACTCCGAGGAGTTCGACGCGGTAGCGCCCGAAACCACTCTGGGAGGGGACGCTCCACTCGCTGTCGCCCAGCCGCTCGACCTGCTCCGGGTGGAGGGCGATTTCCCTCGCTCGGGCCATTCTCTCGGTCGTTCCTGTCAGGTCGATGGTCGCCATCTTTCGCACGTCCTTGCTACCTATATGGCGACCTACGCATATAAGGTATAGGTAGCTAGGTAGGCGCGATAGACTATAAATAGGCTAGCGCCTATTAATAGGTAGTGAGGTCGTCGGTGGAGACAACGAAGGTGGTGATTGCCCAAGCCAAGAGCAAGTCACTCCGCACGACTATCCCGGCCGGGATTGCCCGCCAGTTCAAGATCACGGCGGAGTCGGAACTCGGATGGGAGATTGAGGCGCGAGACAACGCCCTGGTGATTGTCGTCCGTCCGGTTTCGCCGCCCGCCAGACCGAACGAGGGAAAAGCCTGAAGCGATTAGTAACCCGGGAGGACAGTTTGGCGGAGGAAGTTGTTGGGCACCTAGCACGTCGCTCGGCTCACACCCTCGACTTCAAATCCGCGTTCTTGAGTCGCCGCCTTCGTGTCTGGCTGGCGCTCCGCGGTCTTGGACGAATGGGGTGAGGATGGTTTGGCTCTCGCTCGTGCCCTCAAACAAACTGCCAAGCGCAAAGCATCCTGCATCTCAGATTTCGTCTCGACCATCGAAGACCCGGGCACAATTCGCCCAGGGGGACGAACTAGTGACATGCCAAGATCATCCGGAAGCCTTCCGACGACCGCGTTGGACTCGGTCAAGACCCTGCTTGCGGGCACAACTCCTGAAGGGTCGGATCTGCGGCGGTTCGCGTTGAACACGGGACGGTTCTACACGCACGAATTCATCGGTCGGAGATTGGCGAAGGGAATCAGCAAGGCGCTGGGCGCACGGCTGAAAGGCCCTGTTTCGATTGTCGATCCGTTCTGTGGTGACGGAAGGCTCGTTGCCTGGTTTCTGGAGGAGATTGGCACGAAGCCGATGGCTCGCGGGACGTCTCTCTCAGTCGACCTGTGGGATTGTGACGGGGCAGCTCTAAGGCAGGCTGCGAGGAGAGTCCAAGCGCTTTCCGACGACATGGGTTCAGTCATCGTGAACAGCCACCACTGGGATTCGTTCGACGGTGCTAGGCTACAATGGGGCCGGTTCGATTTTGTCCTGACAAATCCTCCGTGGGAACTTCTAAAGCCGGATCCCCGCCAGATGCGCGGAATGCCCAAGGACGAGGCACTGCGGTTCTCGAAGAGCCTTAGGGAGGAAGACCGTAGGCTAACCGGCCTCTATCCCGCATCAGCTCCAAGAATCAGATACGCCGGGTGGGGGCTGAATCTCTCCCGATGCGGAACGGAAGCCGCCGTATCGCTCCTCAAGCCGGGGGGCCTGGGTGGAATCGTGGTTCCTGCGTCGCTGTTCGCTGACAACTCCAGCGGCGGTGTTCGCGAGTTGCTGACGACGAAGTTCGACCTCCTGTCTATGGACTATTTTCCATCTGAGGCTCATCTATTCCCAGGGACTGACCAACCTGCGGTGTCCGCCCTCGTTCGTCGTTCTGAGCCCAACGGTGTGTCGCTCGACCTCACCGTGTTCGATCGCGGGCTTGAAATTCGCAGCAATGGGCAGCTCAAGATTTCGAGGGAGGAGCTAGAACGGACTGATTTCGTGATTCCCGGACAGCTGCCAGCAAAGAGCTATTCCATACTGAGGAAGTTGAACCGACTGGGTGCGTTCGCCGAACTAGAAGGCGCCTCTCCTGCCGACCTCGTTGCCGGAAGAGAACTAGACGAGACGAGAATCGATGAGCGGCTCTCAAGCCGCGGCACTCATCGATTCGTCAAAGGCCGTATGGTCACCCGATTTCAGTCCGACCTTCGCTCGGCCCGTTTCCTCCTTCCGAGCGTTGAGGTCCCTCCGTCCGCGGCTCACTGGAGAATCGCCTGGAGGGATGTCTCTCGGACGACTCAGGCGCGGCGTGTCAAGGCGACACTCCTCCCGCCAGGCGTCGTCACGGGGAACTCTCTCTCAATCGCTTACTTTCGCGACGACCACATGGCCCGGCTGAAGACACTTCTAGTGATCATGAACTCGGCAGTATTCGAATTTCAAATGCGACTGTGGCTCGCGACCCCTCACATCTCCCTCGGTGGGGTGCGAAGGGGACGGCTGCCGGCAAGCTGGAGTCCTAAGCAGCTCGCCGGAATGGCCCGCGTTTGTGACGGATGCTTAGCCGGGGAGCCCTCCTCCCTGATTGAGGCGGAGGTACGAGTTGCCCAGGCATACGGACTAGACCGTCGAGAGTTCGGGGCCATTCTCGACGAGTTCGGGAGGCTCTCAACTCATGAGAAATGCCATCTACTCGATTCCGCCTGTTGGGAACGGGTTCCCGGCTGGCTGGAGAGGTCCCCGTAGACAATGGCCGGAGACATCACAAGGTCGGCGGGATCTGGGACGCCTGCTACGATACCAAACCACTACTCCCCACGGCTAAGTGAACTGGACCTCCGCATGGTCAAGGCCATCCCTCCGGGGGGGAACTGGAAGTCGATTCCACTGGACATTCCGTCGAGACGCCTCTCTCAGATACGGCGGACCTTTCTGTCGGGAAATGGCAGCAGGTCCACGTACTATGGTCGGCTTGACCCGGACATGCCGGCGTTCACAATCAGCACCTGCATCAACAGACCCGGCAACGGTTGCTACATTCACTATGACTGGGAGGGGGGACAACACCGCCTAATTTCCCAGCGGGAGGCTGCCAGGCTTCAAAGCTTTCCGGATTGGTTCGCTTTCCAGGGCACTCGAGCCTCCGTCAATCGTCAGATTGGAAATGCCGTCCCACCCCTTCTTGCGCACCACGTAGCGCGGAAATTGGGACGCCCGGGTGTCTTCGTCGACCTGTTCTGCGGCGCGGGTGGGCTTTCCCTCGGGTTCAAGATGGCTGGATGGACCCCACTGATTGCAGTGGACCTCGACCCGAGTGCAGTCGCCACATATGGTCAGAACGTCCACGAGTCCGTGGTCGCGGGCTCGATAGAGGACGATGCGGTTTTTGAGGCGCTGCTCGAGAAAGTTGGCGAGCTTCGGCCGTCCGACCAACCCATGTTTGTAGTGGGGGGGCCGCCGTGTCAGGGATTTTCGACCGCGGGTAATCGGCGCTCAACCGCCGATCCGAGAAACTCTCTGTTCCGCCGCTTTAGCATGTTTATCGAAGAGGCACGACCCGACGGTTTCGTTTTCGAGAACGTGCCTGGGATTCTGAGCATGGACCGCGGCCGGTTCTTCGGTGTTATCCTTCACGAACTGTCAAAGCACGTCGCCGGAGTCAGTCACTGGCAGCTTGCAGCCGTTGAATTCGGAGTTCCGCAGCGCAGGCGCCGTGTATTCGTGGTCGGGCGACGGAACCAATCCGGGAAGCTCAGCCCCCCGGCCCGCGTGACTCGCCTCCCAGACGGCCAATCCTCTTTGGATGGTGTCGCAAGAGCCATCTCGGTAAGAGAGGCCCTGAGCGATCTGCCGCCGCTAGTTGCGGGTGAAGATGGAAGCCATCTCGACTACGTTCACGCTCCAGAAGGTGCTTACCAAGAACTCATGAGGAGAGGGCGTTAGTCCTTCGAACGCCTGGGGGAACCCGGGAGACGATGACGGCACTCCAAACTGGCAATCCGACCCTCTACGCACTTGCTCTCGACCGACTCGCAAGGCACAAGAGCCAGATTGGCCGAGAATTCAAGGGACGATTCATCCAAATCTTCCTCGCTCTCAAATTCTTTCAGAACAGTATCCCGAGCATGTTTTCCGGTAAGTTCGTCTCAACTGAGTCTCTTCAAACCCTCCTCGACAACCTCTACGCTAGGCACTCTCGGCCTCCAGGCGAGTGCGTACTGATGGTGTTTGAAGGCACCTACCTCGCCCGAACTGGTGTGGTTGGTACATCGAACACTGTGGCTCAGAACACTTGGCGGAACAACTTCAACTTACAGAAGGGGGTTGGGTGCTATGCATCTCGCCAAGAACTTTCAAGTCCCACATTCCTCGCCCAGCCGCGTCATGACTGTACCCACCTCGTTCCAGCTGTCGCGGGGAGCTTGAATGGGGCCAAGTGCGCCCTCTCTCCCAGAGGAGCGGCTTATCGGAGTGAGGAGCACGCCAAGTGGTTGAGAATTGACCACGGGGGAAATGGATATGCCGTCGCCGACCTGATGAACGTGGATAACTTCAAGGGAGTCCTCGCCCCTGGAGGCCGACGGCTGCCCGTTGACCCCCTGATTGTGGCGCTCTACCACGACGCCCTCCCGAGCAGGTCCGCGATCCGCCCCCAAGGCGTCGAAGTCAGCGATTTCAAGGCGGATTTTTCCCTCTCCCCCTCAGAATTCTCTGCATACTTCGACGACAGCGCGTCCAATCCGGATAACGGTGCGATTCGATCCGCGTCGGGAGCGGCTCCTGTGCCCTTGGCTGGCGCCGCGACTCCAACACCGCTAGCGGCTCCCACTCCCCCTACACGTCGACCGTCAAGGGTGGCTGATTTGTCGGGCACACCCGTAGCCCCCCCGAGCGTGAACTCTGGCTGGTCTGCGGAGGAATTTGTGAGGCAGGCGTTGATTAATCTCGGGTGGGCGACCGTTAACGTTTCCAGACAGCAGCTAGGATACGACTTGCTAGGCCAGCGTGGGAAAGCGACACGCTTCTTCGAGGTCAAGAGTTCCCTAGGGTACTGTTCTCCTCGCCTCACCGAAAGAGAGTGGGAGCAGGCGACTCAGCTGGGGAGTGACTACATTCTCGCCATCATCGAGAACTTCAACCCAGATGGGACGAACGAGATTTTCTGGGTGCCCAATCCCGCCGGGACCTGTGCCGCGACCGCGTCGTTGACCACCCAGTTCGGCATTGCTCGGCATGTGTGGCAAGCCGCTGCCGTCGACTCAATCGGCCTGTAGAATTGGCTCTCTTCGAGAAGCGTTCTCACGCCCATCGATCCGTTCTCAGAAAGGCCCCGGGGGGCTATCCGTTTTCAAAGCCGGACGGGGACCACACATTTTATACTACCCCTCCGCTCTCCGCCGAGCATGGCCAAGCGCGCCGGCAAGGAAGCTGCACCTCTCGTGGACACGACGACCCTCTACGTTGACCTCGGTCCGGACAACACGGCGAGGCTCAACGACGTCCTCCTCGACCTCAAGGAGAAGGAGAAGGACGAGAAGAAGCGCGCGAAGCTCACCCCGGAACGGCACATCAAGGACGTGCTCATCGTCACCGCGACGCAGTACTTCGCCGTCTACCGGAAGCTCCTCCGGGAAGGGAAGGTCCCCGCGCAGACGCAGCGGTTCACCGGAGAGGTGCTGAAGTGGATGCCGCGGAAGGAATACGCGCCGCTCAACTACGAGCCCATCCCACCGGAGGGGGTGCACCGCGTCGGCTTGTCGGTCGATGTGGGTCCCAAGCTCCTGAAACAACTGGGCTGGGCCGCGGGGCTGATGAACACCGCGAACCGGCTCACGAACACCGGCAACACCTGGAAGACGTTCGACTCCTGGCTCCTTGACCTCGTGCTCGACGACCTCGACGTCCGGGACAGCGCCCTGAACGCGGAGGACCTCAAGGAAGAGGACGAGGAGGTCGAGACGCAATCGACCCTCGGCGACGAAGAGGAAGCGGGAGAGGAAGAGGAGGCGGCTGACGGGGAAGAGACCCCGGCGCCTCCCTCTTCACCCGCCGCCCCGGCCTCGGCTGGAGGGAAGGCCTGAGATGCTGCTCGGTCGCTTGGGCGGTCAGGGTCAACCCGGAGGGGGCGCGGGTCTCCTAGGAGGCCTGCGCGGTGGTGGCGGCGGCGCCGGCGGCGTCATGGTGACCCTCTCGTTCAAGGTCGTCTGGAAGAACGCGGACCCGACTAAGGTCATCCCCGTCCAGGAAGCCCAGGTCACCATCTTCGGGCCGCTCGGCATGCGACCGGTCGCCGTGGGCCCGGCCTGGGACAACCAGAACGGCAAGCTCTCCGTGCATCAGTTCCAGGTCGGACGACTTCCTCACCCGTACATGGTGACCATCCCGGGGATGGACCAACCGGTCCGCGGCCAGTGCAACTCGGGCCGGGACGAGGTCGTCACCATCCAAGTCCAGCAGGGCTGAACTCCGGGGGACCTGCCTAACGCAGGCCCCCCGGTCCGCTGTCTCACGCCAACTGGAGCGTGAAGGCGATGGTCCCGTCGCCGACCTTGGGCACCGTGGTTCCGGGTGTCACCGACCAGGTCACACCGGCTGCGCCGTTCTGGAAGCTCTGGCCTTGGAGTTGAGCCGGCGGCGCCGGACTGAAGGGTGGCAGGAACACGGTGGCCTGCAACTCCAGGTAGTGCGTGGCGTCTGCGGTGAACGTCGAGGCCTCCGTGAGGGAGTCCCCGTTCGCGGCGACCGCGGTCCCCGAGGCCGTGTAGGTCGCCGTGGAGTTCGAGGCGACCATCACCAACTGGTCGAGGATGGTCTGCCCGACGGTGTAGACCCCCAGGTCCTGCGCCTGGAACGCCTCGATGCTGGAGGCCTCCCCACCGGTCAAGGCGACCGTGGAAGGGACCTGGGTCAGCCGTACGACTCCGCCAGCGAGACGGGTCCCGACGCCGGCGCTCTGGGCGCTCCCGGTTGACCCGGTTGTGGTCTTCGCCTCCGGCCGGAAGCCGTGGATGCGGAAGGTCATCCCGGTGTTCGGCAGCAGAGCCGCCGGCACCGTCGTCCCCGCGCCACCGGCGAGGATGGCGACTGGGGTCGTGGAGCCCTTCGGCTGGTAGAGGATGTTCAGCCCCTGCGACGGGTTCGAGTAGTCGAGGGTGACGATGTCCTGGGGTTCGAGACCGACCTCGATGAGGAGGGTGACCGCACCACCCCTGACCCCGGCCGCGGTGACGCTCGCCACCAGCACTGTCGGGAGGATGGGCTTGAAGGTCGTCTTCTGGTTGGGGTTCACCGGCACGGCGCCGAGCCCGTTCTTGAAGAGCGACGGGTCCGTTGCCGTGATGGCCTCGAACATATCGTCGGTGATGGAGAAACCACCGGCGAAGACCGAGGCGGAAGGGTTCGTCACGTAGGCGGCCGGCGCAGCGGCGAGCGCTGTGGCGAGGGGAGGCAGAACCATGCCCGGGGGACCGGTAACGGGCTACTTATTCCTGGCCGTCAATTTCGTGAAAGTGTCGATAACCCGCTTATAGCTGGAACCACTCGTTCCCGGCGGGGACGGCTGTGGCAATCAGTGGGCTTCTCAGCGCTGTCGAGTCCATCCAGGTCCGCTCTCTTCTTCCCCAGGTCCCCAACCTCCTTCTTCTCGCCGGGCAGACCCCTGCGCTCACCGCGCTCGCTGCCGCCCAGCCTCAGATTCAGTCCCTCCTCGTCAATTCGCTGGCGCTGAGCCCCCTCTTCGGTGGCGGCATCATCGCGCACCTCGTCCAACTCGCCACGAACCCGGTCTTTGCGAACCTCATCACGCTCGCCACGCCGCCGACGTTCAGCAACATCGTCGCGCTCACGTCCGGGGTGGCGTTCGTCAATCTCTCCGCCCTGGGCGCTCTCCCTTCCGTCCTCAACCTCGTCGCCCTGGCGAAGCTGTCGTCGGTGACGAACCTGGTGACCCTCGCAGGACTCCCCTCCGTGGGGAACCTTGTCACCGTCGCGGGTGCGCCTTCCACGACGGTCACGAACGTCCTCACCCTTGGAACCGGCACCGTCTTCACCAACCTCAGCACGCTGGGCTCTCTCTCCTCCGTCGCGAGCCTCGTCACCCTCGCGGGATTCTCCTCGACCGCGATGAGCAACCTCTCCATCATCGCCAACTTCACAACGAGCACCTTCGCCAACTCCGGGCCGGCGTACAACCTCACGTCGTTCTTCACGAGCAATGCTTACCCGACCCTTCCGGCCGGAGGCGGCTTCCCCAACATCACCGCGTGGTTCGTCGCGCTCCAGAGCGCCCTCTCCATTAGCAACCTGGCGCTCTCGACGTTCTCCACCCAGCCGGCTGCGACATCCTCCGGGTTCAACTCCTCGCTCCTGTTCATCCCGGGTCTCGGACGCACCGGCCTCGACATGACCACGACCCTCGGCAGCTTCTCCTCCCTTTCTTTCCAGGGCGGAGTGGCCGACATCCTCGGAACCCTCCCGCTCCTCGGCGCCATCGAGGAGACCGTCGCCACCCTCGGAAGCCCGACCGGTTCCCTGCGCATCACGTCCATCGGCGCTGACAACAGCCTGCTCCACGACCTGTGGCAGTTCGCGCAGCGGCTGGAGAACGTCAACGTCATCGGGCTGAGTTCGCTCCCCGAGTTCCCGACGTCTCCTCTCGCCGGAACGCTCGGCTTCCTCCAGGCCGTCGAGGTCATCACCCGGCAACTCTTCTTCCAGACCGGCTACACGATTGCCTCGTCGGGAACGGTCCTCGACGCGGCGATGACCTTCTTCACCGGCGGACCCAACGTCTTCGGCTCGACGAGCAGCCGGCCCACCGGTCAGTTCCCCATCCAGCAGGGCGTCGCCACGGACATGATTGACACCCTCCAGTCGATGACCGACTGGGCCAACAACGGGATGGGCGTCCAGCACTTCCTCAACAACGCCGCCGGCCCCTTCCACGACGAGGAGGCCTCCTGGAACGGCAGCGCTCCGGGTTCCTCCGCCCTTTCCGGGCACAAGGGAGGGTTCGCTTTCGGGACGTTCTTCGCCAACACGGGTGGACCCTTTGGCGGCACCGGCTTCTTCACTGTCGGGGTCCAGTCGTGGTCCTTCTTCATCTACGGCGACCAGGTTGCCGGTGTCTCCGGGCCCGATGGCTCCGGGAACATGACCGTCACCGGGACGAGCGGAGCGACGTACACTGTCTCGACCGGGGCGACACCGACCGGCTCTCCATCTCCCCAGAACGTCTTTGGCGGCGCAGCCAACATGGCGTGGGGCAACATGGTCGCCATGCTGAGGGCGTTCCACCAGGCCACGGACTTCCTCATCTCCGGGTTCGAGGCGCAATCGAACACCGGTGCCCTTGGCTCCCCTTCGGGAGACATCTTCCGGGCGCGGGTCGAGGCCTACCTCCACCGGGTCGCGTTCGACAACTTCGTGGACACGATGGCCACGGAAGTCGGGAACCTGTTCAACGGCCGGAACCTCGGCATCAAGACCCGGTTCTTCAACGACGGGGTCCTCCCTGGTCTCAACTCGGTCAGGAACCTCGCTCCGGCCGGGCTCCCCAACAGGAGCCTCGGTACCCTGAGCTAGATAGGGAGAGGTGCACTGTGCGCGTCTCCAGGCTCCTGAAGCTCGAACGCCCGGTCACTGGGCAACTCGCTGAGCGACGCCGCGGCCCCCGTGGTCCTCCGCTTCCCCCGGCCGGCGTGACCCCTCCTCCCGAGTTCTTCTCCCGGCCCACCGTCGAGCAGAAGTTCCTCCTCGACTACGCGCAGGGCATCTGCGGCATCGTTCGCTCCTGCGACCCGGCCGTCGCTCCCTCCTGCACCCGGGAACAGGCAAGCTGCGTGAACGACTCTCTGCACAACCCCCGGTTCTACGACATCGGGGACCGGTTCTACGAGCGGGTGCACGCGGCGTTCGCTGCTCCGCCCACGGGTTCCTTGGCTCAACCGCTCAACGCTCCCGCGAGCCAGTTCGTCGCCCGGTCCATCACCCGCGGCGTCCCATTCTCCGACATCACCCGACGGCTCGAACGCGAAGGCTACACCCCCGCCGAGGCAACCCGTTTGTACGACAAGGTCTACCGCGCCCTCATGCCTCCTTCGACCGGCGCCCACCTGCACCAGCAGGAGGTGTTCGTCCTCCCGCAGGACGTCACCTTTGTCCAGCAGGCCATCGAGCGGCACGAGAGCGCGACCGACATCAAGGAGGGTCTCGTGGAACGCGGTTACACTCCGCGGGAGGCTTCGCTCATCTTCGGGCGCGTCGCCCTAGAGTACCACGGCCTCGTTCCGTCTTCGTCCGCGCCGGGCCCCCGGGTCCGCATCGGGACCCACCTCTACCAGCCGGAGGAAGACGAGGATGACGAGGACTTCGGCGGCGGCGAGGGCATCGGCGTCGAAGCTCAAGCTCTCTCTGTCACGTACGAGGCGTTCGACGCACGGCTCGGCCAGGAGAAGGAGTGCCCGTCGGATGCGAAGGACCTCCCGCGCATCTTCTCTGACCTCGACACCGACCTCCAGCATCTGCGCGACTTCGCTCTCAGCAACGACCCCGGCGATGCTCAGACCGCGGAGACCTTCCTCCCCGCCATCACCCGCGACGTGGGGAACCTCGGCTTCGCCATCCAGGACAAGGTGCTGGAGCAGGGGCTCACCGCGCAAGGGTTCCCCTCCACAGGTTCGCTCAGCGAGGAAAAGCATCAGTGGTACTACTTTCCGGGCCATTACGTCGCCGGCCCGAGGATGGGACAGACCTGGTTCTCTCTTGGGTACCTTGAACCTTCCGACGCCGGAACAGGACTTGTCGGCCCGTTCCCGACCCGCGAAGCCGCGGTCATCAGCGCCTCAAGCCGGGGCTACACCGAACTTGTGCCGGGTCGCATACTCGGTCGCTCGGAGTCTGCTGCCCGGTACCACGCGGAGTGAACATGCTCGGTCGGAACGAGGTCTGCGAACTCGTCGCCCGGTCCGCACCGGACCCGGTGGCCGCGCGCCAGACCTGCCTCCGTCTCCGCGGTCGCCTCGCGCAGGAGTTGGTCACCTGCTCCGGCCCTCTCCTCGACCCGGAGACCCACGAGTGCGACGCCTCCGCCATCCTTGCTGCTCACGGCGCCGATTGGGATGCTGCGATGAACTCGGGTCGGTACGACACCGCGGTCGGCCACGCTCAGGGGGCCATCGACGATGCTAGGGAGATGCTCCGTCAGGCCCAGCGTTCCCAGAGGACAGGTCCACTCTCCAGGCGCAACGTCTCCCAGGAGCTAGACTCCTCTCGGTTCTGCCGTGCCGAGTCCCATGTCCTCACCCTCGTGGCAGGGGGAAACTTCGAGGATGCCGAGACCGCGGCTCTCGACCTGTGGGACGACATCGCCGGGGTCTTCCGGGACATCCAGAAGCGGGAAGCTGCACCTCGCCCCGGCTCCATGCGCCAGGAGTTCGAGCAACTCGGCGTCATCCCCGGAACCCTGGAGGTTCATCCCACAGTCTGCCAGTCGATGCAGGGAGCCACGTACCTCATCGGGAGCGCCAAGGAGTACGAGGAGGCCGAGGACTACCTCATCGACGCGCTCAAGGAAGCGGACAACCTGCTCGCCTGGGTCCAGAAGAGCGAACGGGTCCTGTCCCGGGCCGGGGTTCCGTGGAGCGGATAGAAATGGACGACCGGGAGTTCTGCGAGGCCGTCGCCCGGGGCGCCGACGACCCCGACGCCGCCTACGCCGCGTGCATGCGCAACGCCCCGCGCCGCGGTGAACTCCACCAGGAGGCTTGCCCGGCGTCCTGCGCCTACTGCGGGACCCGGTTTGGAACCGCTTGTCCAACGAAGTGCTCCGCTTGTGGTGCACCTGCTCCAGCAGCGGCTATCGGCCCAGAGGAGTCAGCGTGCGAGACCCTCTACTCGGATTTTCTGGCTGACCTAGAAACCATAGAGAGCAACGGTGTGGCCAGCTTCGACCTGAGCCAGTACCCTCGTTCTCGGAGGAAGGCCATCGAAGCGGCGTTCGGAGATGTCCTGGACCTTCTTGTGAAGCACCTGGAGGAGCCCCAAGCTAAGTCGTTCAACCTCCGGCACTGTGGTGAGACGCCGGAGTCACACGCTCTCCGGATGGTGGGTATTCCTGGCGCGAGTTCATTCCTCTGAGGCCGCATGCCGCTCACGCGCTACGTCGAGGAGCGGACCCACTACGGGTTGACCTCCGGTTCAGAGACCCAGCGCGAGGTCGTCCGCGGAGTCAGCACGACGCCGGGTTCCCTTGAGCCCTGGTCCGAACTCGATGCCGCGCTGGAACCGTTCCCGGTCCGCGGCCGGTACGAGGAGTTGGGGCCGGGGGGAACGGACCGCGGCGTCGAGACGCATCCCTCTCGCTCCGGCCGGCTCGCGCAGCGCTCTCGCCCTCCGACCGGCGTTCGCCCCTTCCCCCAACCGGTGGCCAAGCGTCGCGCGCCTCCTCCTTCCTGTCCTCCGCCGGGAGCGAATCCACTCCCATGTCGGGACGTCCAGAAGCTCGCCCTACGGGGGCGACAGCTTGCTGACTATCTGCGGACTCGCACGGGGGAGGATTCCCTGTTCGCGGTGCTGTCCGGGGTGTTCCACTCCGGCCCCATCACCTATCAAGGTCAGCAGTTAGCCGTAGAGTGGTTGAGTGAGAACAAGGACGTGGCCCTGGACCTGGCGAAGCAGGACGTGGACACCATCGAGCGGTTCTTCCGCAACCCACCCCCCGGCATTCCTTCTGTCCAGCACCCGCGTAGCCGGGCCAACATGTACACCGGCGCCATCGAGTGCTATGAGAACCTCTGCGGCCCGGACGGTAGAGCGTGCCTCGAACCGGACACCAGCGAGCGCCTGGTCCAGTGCATGGTCGCCAACGCCCGCGGCCCGCCGTCCGAGGGCAAGCGTCGCGGCGGCATCGGCCCCAAGACCGCCGACCTCGTCCGGGAGTACCTCGGGAACAAGCGCGCCGTCGCCGTGGACCGCCACGTCTTCCGCTACCTGTGCTCCCACGGGCTCTTCGTCCCGCGCGACCCGGAGACCGGTCAACCTTACCCCGAGTGCTGCGAGCACTTCCGCAAGGAGAGCGGCTACAACATTCCTGCCGACGTCTTCGCCCAGGCCAAGGACTCGTTCCTCTCCAGCGCGGACTCTTGTGGCGTGGTCCCGACGGACCTCCAGGTCGGCGTGTGGTTCGCCGGGGTCTGCGACTCGGAGACCCGCCGCGGGAACGCGGTCTACCTCGGACGCGATGGCTATTTCCCCTGTGTGAAGACCTTGCCCCTAGAGCACTTCGCGGAGGAGCAGGAGGGCTTTCCCGAGAAGCCTGCGACCCGGGACGTTGTCGTCAACGACTTCCGGTCCTCGATGGCCGACCTCCTCGGCGCCGGACGGAGCTACACCGACGGCGACCTCACTGGTTCGATTCTATGGAGCATGCAGCTTGCGAAGGACACGGAGCATCTTGAGTCCGACCTCCGCCTCCTGAAGAGGGAACAGCGGCAGGCCCGGGGCTTCTACCTGCGCGAGCAACTGGCCCCCATCCCCGAGGACGACTTCGCTTCACCGGACGAGTTCCTCTTCGACGTGTGAGGTACTCCCGTGGAGTCGGCTCACCCGGTCCACGACTGCACCGGTCACCCGGCCTGCGACGCCTGCTGGCTCTCGCTCGGACCCGCGCTCATCCACGCTCCGGGTATGGGCGTGTCGGCTCAGCAGTGCGAGTGCCGCAAGTGCCCCAACTACGGGGTCTCCGCGGTCGAGGCGATGCAGAGGGCGCTGCGCTAGGGGACCAGCCTCGCTTTCTTCAGCAATTCCTCGATGGGATACGACTTCTCCTCGCGGGTGCGTCGCTCCATCTCTTTCAGGAATGCTTCGGGGGGATGGTCCTCGATGAAACGGGTGAACACGTCGTCCCAGGATTCCCCAGGTCGCTTGTACTGCCTGAGCATCCGCACTGTGGAGTCGCGGAGGGTCATCTTGGTCAGCGGGTCTGGAGCAGTGGCCTTACTTCGCGGCCTCGACATGGATATCCTTAAGAATCATTGGAACATATAACTTACATGGCCGCTACGACCATCAGCATCGACTCCGGCATACTGGAGGGACTCAAGCAGTACCGCGGGGCCGGGAAGAACTACAGCGAGGTCCTCCGCCTGTTGATGCTCTCGACCTCTCCCGAGCAGGCCCTCGCCATCCGTCGCCGGATGCAGGAAATCAACATCGACATCGACGAGGGACGACGACCGGTCCCCGAGTCGTTCTGGCGGGAGATGAAGCGGCGCAGCAAGGAGCCCAGCCTCTCGGCGGAGGAAGTTGACCGAAGGCTGGGTCTCTGATGCCCCTCGCCGCGCGTGCGACCTACAAGCCCGAGGCACTTAGGGACCTTGAGCACCTACCCAGAGATGTCCAACTGGCCTTCCGTAAGGCACGGGAGGCTCTCCTACGTGACCCGACGCATCCGGCGCGGAACGGGGTCGATGCCGTCCGTTACGAACACGGGTCCTGGCGGCTGAAGGTCGGCGAGTACCGGGCCATCTACTACCTGCTCCCAGGCCTCGTCGTGGACTTCTACTGCTTCGGAGAAAGGAACGCACTCTACTCCCGCTTCAAGCTCATGTTCGACCTCGGGTTCCTCCCCGAGAAGCCGGACTAGCTCAGTACGGTCTCAGGAGCTTCGCTGAAGGGTCCCTCCGGTGAAGGATTCGCGCACGGTCATCGAAGTGCGTCAGGTCCCGGTCCCGGATTTCGCGGAGCTTGAAGTCGTAGAGTGCCTCGTCGCGCGTGGCCGGTCTCAGCGACCGGTCGAACTCGTCCTCGTTCATCTGGGAGGCATCGAGCCAAAAGTCCGGCTCCGGGCAACCGAGCGAGCGCACCTCTGCCTCCTCGATTCTCCGGCCGACGTCCGGTCTCGCGGTCAGAATCCCCACCTGGTGGCCGGCACTCTTGAGCGCCGCCATGATGACGCAGAGGTCCCGCCCGTGGGGACCGAACAGCGTATCGTCCAGGTCGAAGGAGAAGCCGCTCACGAACTAGGCCACGGGTGCCGCGCCTTATTGAGCCTTCTCTGTACCCTCAATCTTCCAGTTCTTCGAGACGACCCCAGTTATTCGGAGCCACCCTATGGTACACGCCAAGCTCACTAACTCCTGGACCCATAGGAACGCCGCCAGGAATCTCAGGGTCAGGTTGAGGGTCACCATCACGAGCATCGTGAACCCGATGGTGTAGACGATGACCTCCATCACCACCTGGCGCTTGCCTAGCGAGAGCGCCATTGGTCAACCCGCGAGCGCCTTCCACAGCCGCCCGGCCTTCCACAGCGTCTTGATGGGACGGAACCCTTTCTTCCTCACGAATCGGAGCAGGTCCCGCCGCACCGTGTAAGGGTTGAAGTCACCCTCCGGCATCGGGAACTCGCAGAACCAGGTGAAGAACTGGCGGAGGTCAGCGTCACTCATGGAGAGGATGGTCTGTTTCATCGCCCACCGTGCGCGCATCTCCTTCGTGTACGGACGCACCAACGGCTCGTAGTGGTCCGGCTGACCCTCGGCGACGGTCCTCGCGGCCATGACCCCCGATGCGAGGGCCTGGTGGATGCCGCCCCCAGTCACGGGGTCGCATAGCCTGGCCGAGTCACCGATGGAGAGGACCCGACCGGCGTGCAGCGTCCTCGGTGGCCTGTAGGTCGGGATGATTCCGCCCTCGCGCTGCAAGGGCTTCGTGTCGTAGCGCGGGTTCTGCTTCAGCCACCGGTTGAAGAACGTCTTCGTGGCAATGGTTCTACCCGCCTCGTCCTTCACACTGATGGGGGTACCGATTCCGACACGCCTTGCGGGTCTACCCTTGAACGAGCACGGGAAGTCCCAGATGTATCCGGCCGGAGAAGTAGACCCAATCCACATCCCGACCTGGTCCTTGGGTAGCACCGCATTCTCCTCGATGGTCTGCTCGAAACCCATATGGAAACTCTCGGGTTCCAGTTCCCTCACGATGCCGAACTTGCGGGAGACCCGTGCGTCGTAGCCACCGGCGTCGAGCACCCAGCGTGTCGTCACCAATCGTACAGTCTTCCCGTCCCTCACCGCGACGTGGTATCCTCCGTCCGACCTCACGACGTCCTCGACTGCGCACGAATGCCACGCCGTCAACCCCTTTGACAGCGAGAACCGTTCGAGCCTCCCCAGGAAGTCGTCCTCGTTCAGGACGAAGCCAAGGTCCCCGGCCAACAGGTTCGTGTTGTTGAGGATACGCTTCTTCTCCGGTGCGTCTCCCGGGATGAAGATGCGGAAGGAGTTGATGGGACTGGAGACGGAAGATTCGACTGGCGGGAAGCCGAGCTTCTTCAACCAGAAGGAGGCGATGCCCGAGGTCGAGGCCGCGGGATAACCAGCGCGACCCCGGCGGTCCACCAGGAGTGCCTTGTGCGCGAGCCCGAGCTTCGCTAGTTCGTGCGCCGCCGCCTGCCCGCCGTAACCCCCGCCGACGATGACCACCTGATACGCCGTTTCCCTCCCCGGTACCATTGACGCTTCCCCGCTGGCCACCTCATAGCGAATGGGGTATAAGCACTTGTTCTACTACCCCTCGCCGATGCCCGAGGCCGAGGTCATCGACGTCCGCGCTCCCCCTGCCCCTGAGACCAAGAAGTCCGGCGGAGGTGCCGGTGGCAAGCGCAAGTACGAGAAGGGGCAACCGGCCAACGAGCACCCGAACTGGAACATCCAGGCCCGCGCGATTGCGCGCACCGACTTCGACCTCGTCAAGGCCGCGGCGGAACAGCGCGGCATCGGCCAAGCGCAACTCATCGCTGAGGTGATGCACCTGTGGTGCTCCGACCCGAATCTCCTCGTCTACAACGCTCTCTACGCAGAGTGGGAGCGGAACTACCAGGGGAACTACTCGTTCCCGTGCCGGTCGTGCAAGAACTCCTTGAATCTCACCCCGAAGTTCTGGAAGGAATACGTCTGGCCACGCATCGCCCGGCTCACGGACCAGCGGCTCTTTCCGCGGTTCCGGTGCCGGAACTGCGCCTCGCGGACCAAAAAGTAGGTCTTAAAAAGGTGTCTGAGCTTCCCTGGGTTGGGGAAGAAGGTGGCCGGTGCAAGTGCCTACGCTTCCGGGGTCGCATCTGTGACCGGCGAAGGGGACAAGGACCCGGTTGCCGAAGAGCAGCGGGCATCAGGCCCCCTGACCGAGGACCCCGAAATCTTCGCCCGACGTATCGACCTCCGCAGCAAAATCACCGGCATCCTGCTGCGCGTCAAGCGCCTCTCTAAGGTCTACGACGAGAAGACCGAACTCCTCCAGAAGCTCAACGACTACAAGAACCGGCTCTCGACCGGGCGCAACGTCGGCCCGGAAATCCTCGACCTCATCGTGAGCGAACTCAACGGCGAAGTGACGCCGGAACTCCTTGCTCTCGAAGCCGACATGGAGTTGCACGGGTACCCACCTGACCTCCCCGCCGGTGTCCAGGGGAACAACGGTCACGCCCTCGCCAAGAAGGACGAGGTAGCGATTCCGCGCATCATCGGCTCGACCAACTTCGGGAAGATGACGGACCGGGAGTGGAAGGAGTTCATCCAGAGCACTCCTGCCGAAACCATCCGCGCCGCCGCCTCCGGGTCGAAGGGCTCCGACGGGGAGAACGGTAACTCCAAGCTGTTGGAACGCCTCATGGACACCCAGCAGAAGTTCTTTGAGGAGCGGTTCGCGCAGCTTCGCTCTCAAGCGAACTGGAACCCGTTCGAGATGTTCGACACGCTCCGCCAGCACAACATCCCCGTCGTGATTGGAGGAGTTGGGGCTGGTGCGACGGACCCGGCCACGGCCAAGGTACAGGGCACCCACGAACTCGTGAAGACCGTCGTCCAGGGGCACAACCAGACCAAGAACCAACTCCTCACCATCCTCGGCCCGTTGGCCCGGGACGAAATCAAGCAGCGCCGACGACAGCACTACGGCTCCGCTCCGGTCGTGCACCAGTACTCCGCTGACGAAGCGGCCTCGCTCGCCGAGGAGCAATCCACGGCCGACGCCCGGGAGCGCGAGGAAGAGGAGAACGAGGAGCACGACGAACAGGTGACCTTCCATGGTCACAATGGTCACGACGGCGACGGCGGGCCGGACACCGGGCCCGACAACGGCTCCGACCGCTCTCAGCCTCGCAACGGGAACGGCAATGGAGGTGCGCGCCGTGGCCGGTGAACCCTCCAGCATCCCCTCCGACGCCCAGGTCCTCGTCAAGGAGAAGGACGGTGTCGAGGACAAGACCTACGTGTACGACGACGGGAAGAACATCGTCGTGGAACGCAACCTGGACTTCGAGCCCGGGTCCGAACCTGCTCCCCTCGGGAAGAGGGAGGGCGTGACACTTCAGGCCGGGCGCCGGAACATCAAGGGGCACGACTACCACACCGTGCGCAAGGTGTTCTACGAGAAGGCGAAGGGGTTCGACGTGGCCAAGGTGATGGCGGAACTGCCGAAGCTCCTGGAGTACGAGGGGAAGTGCCCCCACTGCTCGAAGGCCGCGGAGGCGGCGAAGCCGCTGCGGGTTCCCGGAAGTGCGCAGCCCGCGAAAACTGGAGGCTCCTCCAGAACGCCGCGCCAGCCGAAGGTCCCCAAGCCCGCGGACTGGTCGAAGCTCCCTGCCCCCGCGTTCAAGCCGCGCCCGCCGCCGCGACCGAAGTCCGCTCCTCCTGCGCCGGGCTCATCCCGGGCCCCCGCTCCATCCGGTCCCACTGCTCCCCCGGAGACCGGGGCTCCCGGCACCGGCCCGTTCCACATCGCAGAGGAAGGGGCGACCGTTCCCCGCTCCGGCTTCCTCGGGTTCGGTGTCGTGGGCTCGCTCGGAGTCCTACCGTCGTCCGGCCCGCGGTCCGGCCGCGTCGCCGAGCCCGGCCGCATGCGCTCCAGCATCCCCCACGTCCCCCGCCCCGGACTCCTCAAGGACATCGGCGGCGACGCGCGGGAGGCCATCGACAAGCTCAAGCAGAACAGACCGCGCCTCTCTGAGGTGTTCAGCTTCTGATGCCGAAGAAGGCCCCTCCCTCCAAGGGCCGCTCTTCTTCCAAGGGCGCGCCGGTGCCTCGTGTTAGTCCTGCCGCGTCTTTGCCGACTGCGCTCCCTCCCCCCCAGCCCGAACTTGCTGTCCTCCCGCAGGCCTCTCATATCCCTCTCCAGGGTCCCGCCAACGGCGAGACCGAGTACAAGATGATGGGGAGGTACCGCGTGCGCCGTGAGACGTGGAACCTGTTCCACCAGGCGATGTCCCGGCGCTTCGGCTCACCTCATGGTCACACGAACGACTGCCTCGACATGGCGCTCGAACAGTGGAGCCGTTCGATGCTCGCCGCCCAGAACGCCTGGCTCTGAAACAGGGGAAGAGAAGATGTCCGCGAAGCCCACCAAGAACGACAAGGCCGAGTACCTCCGACGCATCACGAACACCGAGGTCCACTTCGAGAACCTCTCGAACGACGACATCGACCTGCTCTACGAACTGTTCCTGGCCCGGCTGCCGGAACTCGCCGCCCACATCACCCAGTTCAAGGCGAAGGAGCGCGTCGATACTGTCTCCGCGCAAATCCTGGGACAGGTCGGGCAGAACTTCCCCCTGGTCAACGCCTTCCTCGACAAGGCCAAGACCGCCGCGTCGGGACACGGCGCTATCCTCTAGGTACAGGTAGGAGGGACGGGCGTGGCGCACCCCCATCGCACCAAGCAGCGCGCCGTCGAGCGCGAGGTCCGACGCGCCGGGCTCCCTCCCCCCGCGAGCAAGCTCGGCTGGCATGTCGCCTTCGTCCCGACTACCCCAGAGGTCCTCAAGTCCATGGGCGACCCGGACGCCGGTGTCCCCTACGCCTGCAAGAGTGTCCCCAACGGGGATGGTACGTACAGGGACGAGTTCTACCGGTTCGACCGGGTCGAGGACTTCCAGGCCGCGCTGATGCGTGACAGCAAGCTGCGGACCCTCGTTGAGCAGTGGCAAGCCAAAGGGTTCCGGGCCATGCCGGTCCCCGCGACTCCGAAGGACCGAATCGTGGGTGGCCTCGGGGAACGACGGGAGTTCCTCTCGTCCTGAGAACTCTTTCGACACTTTCACTACTTTCGCGGCTTGCCCTTTATACCCCGCCCCACTCGCAGAGGGTTGAGGTCCCACAATGGCCGTAAGCGACATCGGCAGCCGACTCGTCTACCGCGACCGAATGCAGAACATCCGGGACGCCGTGGAGACCTTCCGGGACAGGAGCGCAGACGAGGCCGTCATCGGCCTGGTCTCGGGCTTCGGTCACAACAACCGGAAGCTCCTCCTCGGACGCACCCAGGCGAACGGAGCCAGCAAGTTCGCCCCCGAAGGAGGGTTCTGAGCACCCCCCCGGGTGACTCAGCACTCTAGAAGGAGGTAGAAGAGCAACATGACGCTCGCTACCGCTCTCTCCGCCGCGCAGACCGCCCGGGCCTCGGCCCGCTCCGCGGCTGCCAGCGCCGTCACCGCGACGCTCGCCTCGGTGAAGTCGGTCCGCGCCAGCGTGGCCGCCTTCGCTCCGTTCTCCGGGGCCGCGCTCTCCGCGCTGGTCTCGACCCCGCTCGTGTCCATCTCGGCGGCCCCCGCGCCCGCCGCCGCGCCCGCCCCCGCCACGGAGCTTGGCACTGGCCTCAACAACGGGAGCAACGCGCTCCTCTAGGTAGTCCAGGTCAAGTGAAAGGAGGAACAAGAACATGAGCAACAACAACTTGGGAGACATGGCCGAGGACTCCGTCCTCGCCTACGCCGGACTCAACCCGACCGCGAAGGCCTACCAGTCCTACGTGGACATCTCCATCGCCGACGATGGGGTGTCCGTGCAGGACCAGCCGGAAGCCTCCGCTCCGGGCGGGTCCACCGGGTACGCCGTGGTGAACGCCGCCGACAACACCTCGGGCGCCGCACCCCCGAAGACCTACCACACGAACTTCGGGTGGATGACCCTGCGCTCGGGCGAGGTGGTCCGCGTCTTCTACGACTTCCAGATGAAGACCGTGGACGCGACGCTCCGGCTCACCCACGCCTCGGCGACCGCCACGCCCGGCGGAGCCGCGAACTTCAAGCAGGGGGACTCCGTCCTCGTGCAGAAGGGCAAGTGGGGAGGCGCCGCCTACAAGGCCGGCACCACCCCGACGGGAACCCTCAAGGCCCACCTGGGCGCCACCACGAGCGAGGGCGCGACCGGTGTCGTGCCCAAGCTGGACCAGGGGACCCCCGTCAACGTCGCGGCCGGCGAGGACATCGCTGTGGTCTTCGGGCTCGCCACCGCTCCCGCGCAGCACGCGGTGGGCGTCTACGGGCTCCACTACATCGGTCTCTCGACCGCGGTCGTCTGAGCCCACCCCGGGTGAACGCCCAAGCTGACCGGAGGGAGTAGCTTCCCTCTCCCTCCGGTCGGCTCAACCCTTTTTTCTCTCACCCGCGGGGAGCAACAGCACACCGATGACGGACAATGACCTCGTGAGCTACCCGCGAACCGGGCGCGATGGTCTCCTCGCGGCAGTTCAGACGCCGCAGTCCCTAGCGGACTATCTCTTCAACCTCGAAGGCTTCATCGCCACTTTCACCGGGGCCGACCCGACGCCCCATAGCGTCCTCGCCCCCATCACGTTCCTGGAGGGCGTGACCTTTGCTGGAGGGGTGACCTTCAGCGGCGGCGGTGGATTGGTCGGGTGCGTCCCCATCGACTCCATCTGCCCACCCTCGGGAACTCTGACCGTCAACGGGAACCTGACCGTGACCGGTGCGGAGACCATCGACCTCACGGAGACCGTTCTCGGGCTCTTGACCGTCAATGTCGCGGCCGGCAACATTGCGGAGTTCCAGGTCGGGGGGGTGACCAAGGCGCACATCGACGCCAACGGGACGTACCAAGCCGGTGGCTCCAGCGGCTACGGGCTCTCCGGCATCAGCATCGACGCCGGTGTTGTGTCGTACAACGTCACGCTTCAGGATGGGTCCACGGTCCGCTTCACCAGTGAACTTGTCGCGGGGTACACCGCCGGAGCCGCCGAGGTGTGGACCCTGGCGACGCAGAACGTCGGGTTCCCGCTTGCGACGCTGTACGGCGGCGCCGCCACGGCCGGAACCATCCAGCTTTGGGGCCGGGCCGGGACGGACTACGCCGCTATCAACATCCTCGGCGGACTCGGGGGAGCCTTCCAGGCTATCGCTGACCCCAGCGGGGACTCCGTGTACTACGCCTACTCCTACCTGCGCGGAGGACAGGCAGCGTCACTACCCATCCAGGGGTACAACGGAGCGGCGTTCGTTACCGTGGCGACACTGACCCAAGCGGCGACACCGACGTTCGACCTCGCGGCCGGGAGGTTGACCGGGGGATTCAATCTCAATGCGCAGACCCTCACCGGGAACGCTATCCTGACAGGGTTCCCCTACGCGCTCTCCGGCACCACCCTCGCCACCGGAGGGACCATCCTCCAGGCGTTCAGCGATGGGGGAGGCGTGCACATCATGGATATGCTACTCGCCGGGACGGTCCTCTCGTTCGACAGCAACTCTACCATCCCCATCAGCAAGAACCCCACCTATCAGTTTGGGAAGAACGTAAATGTCGTCTTTCCAATCGGTGAGAAGAACCGATTCGCTGTCTTTGGTAGCACCGGTGGCCTCTCGCTCCAAGCAGCGGACTCAACCGACCCGGTCACCCCCAATGGTCTCTTCTCGCTCAACAACACCCTCGACGACGGCACCACCGGCGCCGCCACCTTCGCCGGTCTCCTCACCATGTCCGCCGGGGCCAATCTCACCGGCACCCTCGCCTGGGTCAACGCCCAGACGGTCACCCTGAGCCTCACCGCGCAGACCATCGGGGCTGCGACGCTCACCGTCCCCAACTTCGCGGGGGTCAGTGACACCTTCGCCTTCCTCACCCTGGCCCAGACCTTTGCCGGCGTCAAGACCTTCAGCGCGACCGCCGCGTTCACCAACGCAAGTCCGTTCTCCATGACCAATGCACAGGTCGTGACCGTGACCCTCACCGCCCAGACCGTCGGGGCCTCGACCCTCACCGTCCCGAACTTCGCGGGGGCCTCTGACACCTTCGCGTTCCTCACCTTGACTCAGACCCTCGCTAACAAGACCCTCGGCGCCGGCACCCTCCTTGGTGTGAGCCTTCTCCCGACCGCCGACAACACCTACCGACTCGGGTCCGCGGCCTTGCGCATCACGGGTGTCTCGGTCAGCAGCGACTTCTCCGTCTACGCCGCCGCCTCCGACGCCTTCGCCGCCGCCGTGCTCGGTCCCTCCGGACTCCTCCTCGGACCGGGAGGCGCCGGTGCTGGTGACACCCACTGGCAGCGGCAGAGCGTTGGGGTCATCGGCGGAGCGCACATCCTTACCTCGGGCGGTGGCACCGCGCCCACGGCCGTTGTGGTTCCGGCCTCCGGCACCGCCTACACACCCTCCGCGACGCAAAACACCGTCGTCATGTCGTCAGGAGGCGTTGTCAGCGGCATCGCCATCAACGGCGTCGCCACCGGGCTTACCAGTGGAACCTTCTACCTCAAGGCCAGCGACACCATCACCTGGACGTACACCGGTGCTCCGTCAGCCGTCCAGATGAACGCTTGAAAGAGGAGAGGAAACATGCCGGGATTCCATGGAGTGCGCTGCCGCCGAGCCGCGATTGCCGACGGGGATGGGGTCTTCCTCTCCCAGCGCCCGCACAGCGCTAGCCTTGTGCTCCCCGCCGAGTTCTCGAACACCAACCATCTGTGGCTTGTGACCCAGGCGTCCGTGGTCACCGCGCCGGAAGGACCCCGGGTCGTGGCCCAGAAGAACTACTGGTTCGATTCCATGAACGAGGCCGACCAGGCGTTCGTGGGACTCGCCGCGGACCTGGGACACTCGCTCCAGATGGCCCGGCACCCGTCGGACCTCCGGGTCCATCAGACCGGCACCCCGCCCACGGGCGCGTCGCCGCCGCGGCCGGTCTTCGGCTCTCCACCCTCACCGTCCCCGGCTGCACCGGCCCCCGCGCAACCCGCGCCCGATGTGCCCGCGGCGGATGACACTCCCGAGCCCCCCACGAAGAAAGCACCCACCAAGAAGAAGAGGAACTGAACATGACCGACAACGACCTCGTGAGCTATCCACGGACCGGACGCGACGCACTCCTCACCGCGGCCCAGAGCCCTGCGGCCCTCGCGGACTACCTCTTCAATCTAGAGGGGTTCATCGCGACGTTCACGGGCGCCGAACCCACCCCGCACACCGTCCTGGCCCCGATGACCTTCGAGCAAACGGTCACATTCCAGGCCACCACCGTCATGTCCGGTGGCGCGGTCATCGCCGGGGACGAGAGCATCACCGGGAACCTCACCGTGGGTGGGAACCTGACCGTCGTCGGGACCGAGACCATCGACCAGACCGAGACGCTGCTCGGGCTCCTGACCGTCAACGTCGCCGCGGGGAACATCGCGGTGTTCCAGGTCGGCGGGGTCACGAAGGCCCACATCGACGCGACGGGGGCCTACACCGTCGGCGCCAGCACCACCTACGCGGATGGGAGCATCACGACGACCGGGACGCTTCTCGCCACCAACGCGACGCTCCAATCTCTGAGTGGCACCACCCTCCTCGCCGGCGGGGTCATACTACAGTCGTTCAGTGATGGAGGCGGGGTCGCAGTGCTAAGGGGGTCGAACAGAGGGAGCGAGCTTCAAGTGGACCCATTGGGAGCGTTCGCGGGCGGCATCTTGGTTGGCCCTGTCACTCCCGGCGCCTGGGGCGGATTCTACACTACGTTCAACACCCTGGATGACGGCGCGACCGGCGCCGCCACCTTTGCCGGGCTCGTGACCGGAGCCTCGTCCTTCCACGCGCTCAACGGCACCACCCTCGCCACCGGAGGGACCATCCTCCAGGCGTTCAGCGACGGGGGAGGGATTACCGTCGTCTCGTCTGGCGCGTCGCATCAGCTTCAGATTGACCCGAATGGCTCGTTCGGAATCACTGTCATCGGCCACAAGACGACTTTGTTGTTGGCAGGGACGGCCTTCACCGTGCAGAATGACCTACTGCTCGTCAAGACGACCGGGGAGGTGGACACTTCTAACAACCTCCTCGACGACGGCGCCACCGGCGCCGCGACCATCAGCGGCCTCCTCACGATGTCCGCGGGCGCGCATCTCACCGGCACCCTCGCTTGGGTCAACGCCCAGACGGTCACCCTGAGTCTCACCGCGCAGACCATCGGCGCTGCGACCTTGACCGTCCCGAACTTCGCGGGAGTCAGTGATACCTTTGCCTTCCTGACCTTGGCCCAGACCTTTGCAGGTGTCAAGACCTTCAGCGCCACCGCCTCGTTCACCAACGCGAGCCCGTTCTCGATGACGAACGCTCAGGTGGTCACCGTCGCGCTCACCGCCCAGACCGTCGGGGCTGCCACGCTCACCGTCCCCAACTTCGCGGGGGCGAGTGATACGTTCGCGTTCCTCACCCTGGCTCAGACCCTGGTGAACAAGACTCTCACGACACCGACCATCAATGGGGCCACGCTCTCTGGCACGCTTGCCGGAGCGGCCACCTTCTCCGGCGTGCTCACCCTCTCGGCCACCACCGCGTTCACCAACGCGAGCCCGTTCTCGATGACCAACGCGCAGGTCGTGACCGTGACTCTGACCGCGCAGACCGTCGGCGCTGCGACGCTCACCGTCCCGAACTTCGCGGGCGCGAGCGACACCTTCGCCTTCGTGACTTTGGCCCAGACCCTCGCCAACAAGACCCTCGCGTCGCCAGTGTTCTCCGGCGATGCGACGTACGACCGGTCGCTGGTCTACGGTGGTCCGGCACTGGCGGGAGCCGGAACCTCGGGAACGCTGGAGGCTGCGACCAAGGCCGGGGCCCCCGTCGATGCGGACTTCGCTGTCCCACACGACGGCATGATTGTTGGGGACACGACGGACTCCAAAATCTACATCCGCCTCAGCGGAGCGTGGAAGAGCGTCGCGGTGGCGTGAGCCGGGTGAGTACCATGGGCAGCCCACCACCTCCTCCTCCCTCCGCCACGACCTCTACGACGGAGGAGGCCGGGCCGGCCCCGCTCGCCTTCGTACCCGCCCTCGCGCCCCCGTCGCCCCGAGGAAGCCGCACGGTGCGCCGGGCCGGAGAAGGGGGCCCGGTCGTGCGACGATGGAGGGTGGGCGAGCGTGGTCGGTGAACTCATCCCCCACCTCGGCATCTTGAAGGAGGAGCACCGGCGCCGCCTCCACATGGCCGGGGACGACGCGGTGTGCTACCTCGTCGTCCCGGGATGGCTCGCCGCTTTCGGGGTCATGGGAAGCGCCGCCAACAGCGTCCTCGTGGACCGCGGAGCCCTCCCTCAGCGCCAGCAGGTACCCGAACGCCTTTGGACGAACCGGGACCCCTCTTCGCGCATCGCGCGCTGCATCGCCTGGCAACCCCCCGAGGACCCGGACCGGACACCTCTAGAGGGAGCTAACTACGACCGGAAGCCTCTCCTCTCCTTCCGCCACCGGAGCCGGCCATGAGCCGGGTCACGTTCCGGGATGGAGAGGTCCTGGAGACCGGGCGCAGCCGTGTCCGCGGTTTTCTCCGAGGTCCGCTCACCCTCGACCGCGCGATTTCGCGCCAGGAAGAGCATGTCCAGGCCCGCCGGCGCATCGTCGAAGCCCTCTTCCCCCGGAGACCTGTCCCACCGGAAGGGAGGCGCCCATGAGCCACCGGATGGGTACGCGCAGCGCGGAGCCCATTGGCGGACCCCAGGCCCGGGCCGTCAGCATGGCCCAGCAATCGTTTCGCAACCTCTTCGACCAGCGCGAGAAGATGGCGGAGGAGCGCAGGGTTCAAGTGGACCAGTTCCTCTCACGTATCCAGGACGTCGTGCGCAGGAGGAAGTGAGAGAATCATGCCGCTGCTGCTCCGCATCATCAACGCCGCGAGAGAGACCCACGCGACGAACGTCGCCGCGCGCAAGGCGTCCACCGACAAGGCCGTCGAACGGGGGAACGTCGTCGCTGACCGCACCACGGAAGTGGTCACCCGACCGCTCACCCGCGCCGGGGTCCGGTAGAGGAAGGAGGAGAAGGACAATGGCCGGGAGCGCGTTCGGGGAAATCCAGGGAGAGTTCGCCACGACCGACGAGCGGCAGCGTCAGCGCGCCGCGCAGCGCGAGCAGGACCTCCGCCAGATGGCCCAGAACCTCCGGCGTCGGGCCGGGGTAGTAGAGCTTGGGGTGCTGCAACAGGGCCATGTCGTTGTCAGCGCCGCTGACCGCGCATACAGCGAGCAACTCCGCTCCCGCGCTCAGGCCCTCGACCAGCGCGCGGACGAAATCCAGCGCCGCGGTACCCTCTACCAGCCCGGAGAGTTCCTCCCCTCCGCCCAGGGCTTCGCCTACGGGGAAGAGCAGGAGCAGCGCGCCCGGCACCTCCCCTACACCGCCGCGAACCGGTGGGTGACCCGGGGAGAGGAACTCGGGCGCGGGTTCGCCTCCGGGACCGGGCTCGCGCAGCCTCCTCGCCGGCCGGGCCGGCCCAAGGTCTCCGACCACGACGTCTCCATCTGCCAGGGGGCCGTCGGTAGCTACAACGTCACCGACCACGCTTACCTCCTCGTCGCCGACCTCTCCGACGTCCGGAACGAGCTACGCGAGGCCGAACGCCTGCGCGCCCACTTCCCCAAGGTTCCCCGGTCCTCCGAGTGCGCGGAGCAGCGCGCCGCGAACCAGTTCTCCCGTTCCTTCGGCACTGTCGGCCTCATCGGGGAGGACCTGGAACTCCTCACGCTCTGGGTACCCCGGAACGACATCGACCGGGTCAACTCCAAGCTGGGGCAACTGGAGGTGGACCTGCGCTCGGTCCCGGAGGGCGAACTCCCCACGCTCACCGGAGCGGACATCCTGATGGACCGGGCCCAGGAAATCCGGGGCATGGTGGACATGGCCGTCTCCCGCGGCATCGCCAACTGCATCGCGTCCAGCATGGGAGGTGGATAGGGTGGTGCAGATTCCATCCCGGACCTCGGTCCTCGCCAATCAGGTCGAGACCTGCCAGAGAGCCCTCGGTGACTACGACGCCATCCTCCGATTCGACCGGTTGCGCGTTGACCTCAACCGGGCCGCGTCGTTCCTACGCGATTTTCACGAGGCGGAGGCGCCCGGATTTTCAGAGCCGGCCATACGGTTCTTGAATGAGGCTAATGTCGCCTTGGACCGGGCCATGCACGAAGCGGACCTGGCGGATGGGTCGCTGGCACCCTTCTACGACATTTTCGACACCCCGGAAGTCAACGAGGCCAGGGCGGGTGTCCATCGTATCCGTGACGCCCTTCGTGACCTCCCGTTGCCGTCCGTCGAGACTCCTGCCGCAGCGTCCAGGGTCGGCGAACTCACTAGCGCTGCCGGCCGGGTCGAGGACCTGGTCAAGTCCCTCACCTCCCGCGCCATCGCCACCTGCCTCGCACGGTCCATGGAGGCCCCATGAGCTACCCACGAGCACGGATGTACCAACAGCCACCGGCGCCAGCGCTTTCGAGAGAAATGACCCCCGAGGAGTTCTGTGAGGCCCTCGAACTGACCCTCTCCGAAACCGTTCCGGAGAGACAGGTGCGGGGAGCGGTACAGGCGTGCCGAACGACCTTCGACGGCCTGGCCGCGGCGGCAGAGGTCACCGCCGAGCACGAGATGGGTGGGCGACGCGCTCCAACGGTGGAGCCCTTCGTCGGGTTCAAGGTTGCGACCCGTCGTCAACTGCCTCGCTAGGTCCATCGAGGGAAGCTGATGCCGGTTACCGTTCTCCCCTTGCTGGACCGCCGGGTTCAGCACTGCCTCTACGACGTCGGGGTCTACGGGACCCTTCCCAAGGCCCACGAACTCCACGAGAACGTGCGCCTGCTCTACGGCGCCGTGGCTCTGCGCGAGAACCTGCCTTCCAACTACCCGGAGCGCCCGAACATCGACGAACGGGTCGAGGTCTTCCGCCTCGTCGCCGATGCCGACGCCGAGTCCCTCGCCCGGCTGGTCTCCTCCCTCGTCGGCAACGCGCCCCTCAAGGACGTGGACTCCATCCGGAACGAGCTAGGGTCCCTTGAGGAGATGCTCCACACCCTCCGTGGTCCTCGCATCACGCAGGCCCAGGCCAGTGAGTTCGCACGGATGTCCGAGGACATCCAGCGCCGGGTGGACCGGGCCACGAGCGCCGGCATCGCCCGGTGCCTCGCGCGCACGTTCGAGCAGGAGCAGCAACTCCCACCGGAGATTCGCGCTGCTGCGGCTGGGGGAGGCTGAAACCATGCTCGCTCAACCTGCCTCCCGCCGACAGACCGCCATCCTCCTCTGCCGGGCCCTCGCCGTCAACCTCGCCGAGAACACCCACGCCCTCGAAAAGCTGGAGAAGGAGTTCTACACCGAAGCCCGACGCGCCGAGCGCAAGAACCCCAAGGAACCGGACTACCTCCGGGCCCTCCGGGACACTGTGAAGCGCGACGAGCAGGCCGTCGAACTCTGCGAGTCACTCAAGGCGTCGTTCCCGGTGCCCCCCAGCCGCGCTACGTTCCTACCCACCACCCGGGAGAACCCCTTCCGCGGGGGAATCGTTCCCGCGGGCACCCGCGTCGCCGAGGAGAACCCCTTCGACCCCGCGGACTGGGCCGTATTCCCCCAGGAGCCTCCTCGTGAGTGCCCCCCGGGCTCCGCCTGCTCACTCCGGCCCCTGGTGCAGCGACGGAGGGTCGTCTTCGTCTGATGAAGTGGAACCCGCTGGACCCGGCACTGAACTTCGCCATCGAGCATGCCGCCATCGGCTTCGGGTACCTCGTCGCCATCTACGTCGTCCTCCTTCACATCGGACTCTTCTGGTTCCTCCTCGCCCTCGCCATCTTCGTCACCGTCATCGTCACCAAGGAAACGTACTGGGACCCCCGGCATGAGAAGAACCCACCCCAGCCCTTCCTCTGGATGGGCGCGCGGGACCTCTTCTTCTACGCCGTCGGACTCCTGCTCGCGGCGCCCATCGTCCTTTTCCACTAGCCGGATTCCCGGGGACCCCGTGCCCTTCAACCGGAAGACCGCCTGGCAGCTTCTCGTCAAGGGCGCTGTGTACCGCCCCTTCGCCATCGCGCTGGAGGTCCTCGCCACCTACCTGTGGTTCCACGGCTCTCTGACCTTCACGCTGCTCTTTGCGCCCGTCATCCTCATCACGAACTTCATGCGGTTCGTGGGGTACGTCCTGTACGACTTCGTCTGGGCGAACCTGGTCCAGACCCGGTGGCACCTCAAGCAGCGGGGCCTCCACCGGCTCCATCTCAACGGGAACGGGAATGGCAACCCCGCGCCCCAGGCTCAGCCGGCCCCCACCCCCCTCGAAGAACTGGAGAAGGAGGTAGAGAGCCTCTTTACGCAGCCGCCGACTTCCGGGGAACCGGGCACGTAGCGCAGCAGGAGGCGCGTCTCGACGGCATCGAGAAGGCCGCGGGTTCGATTCCCGCCGTGTCCACTCAAAGATGACTCACCGCGAACGCCGGCGCCAAGCGTGGGCTGCACCCCGCCCGACCCAACCGGTCGGACTTCCCCCGATTGTTCGGACCCCGCCTCCTGCTCCGATGCCACCTGCCCCGCCACCCGCACCCCTGCCCGCCCCCATCATCGCACCTCCTCCTGCCCCGGTCAATCCTGCCCGTCCCCCGACTCCTCCCCCGCGCCCGGTGCCCCCTCCGGCTCAGACACCTAGCCAGCCCCCGGCACCTCCCGACCTCGATGCCACTCTCGGTACGGACGACAAGTGGCTCTCGTTCGACCCGCAGCGTCGCCCGGTCCACCTCTTCTCCTTCTACTGTCCCTGCGGTCGTCGCTCCCACATCTTCGTCTCCATGACGGCCCAGTTCTCCTTCCCAAACCACTTTCCGGAGGGCACCAAGCCCACCCGGGACCTGAACGTCTGGTTCGCCCGGGTCGATGGCGACCGGCTCAGTATCTCGCCCTCCATTGGCCTCCAGCAGGTCGATGGCCATAGCAACACCGAGAAGTGTCACCTCGTTCTGACCAACATCCCTTTCAGGTGGGACAAGCCGGATTCGGCTGGTTGATGGGAGCCCCTCGCTCAGCCCTTCCGCTTCAGGGTCACGTAGTGCACGAACGACGGCCCCTTCCCCCGCTTCTTGTTGATGCGCGCGAGGTGACCGTCGCTCTGAACCCGCTTGTCCTCGACCACGGTGAACCCCGTGAGCAGCACCTCTAGGTCCCCCCGGTCCACCATTCGCCCGTGCGACCGGCTCCCGTCCGGGACCTTGAAGTGCAGTAGGCCCCCCGGCTCCAGGACACGCCCGAACTCCCCGTTGACCTTCTCCAGGAACTGGAACCACTCTGCGAACGTTCCCCACCGCGAGAACCGCCCGTAGTCCGGGATGTAGGAGAGGTCCGAGACCCACTTCTTGCCCCGGCCGACGAGGTGCGGGGGGTCGCAGTAGACCTCGCTGAACGCTCCCTCCTTGAACGGCAGCCGGGTGTCGTCCGCGAGAACGTCCGGCCGGGCGCCCTTGGCCACGTCCACCCGAACGTCCGCGCGCTCGGGCCACGCTCGCTTCTGGGAACACGTTGAATCGAGCACGAGGCCGGTCACGTTGCTCCTCCCCCCCCGCAGCTTCGGCAGAAGCAGAGCGTCGTTATCAGGCCGTAGGTGTGGTCGTGGACCCGGTGCTCCCCCTCGCTCGACCCCAACACCATCCAGCACTCGGCGCAGGAGCAGTTGGAGCAATCGTGGTAGGCCGGACTTCCGCTCACGGGCCTCCTTGGGTCTCTGGAGGCGGTGCTCCCTCCCGGGGCCAATCCACCTTCGCGCGGCGTCTCCTCTTCATCACCCCGGCCCAGGCCAGCAACGTGAACACCCAGAGTATCACCACCAGCAGAATGGCCGGAGGGAGCACCGTGAACCCGCTCCCCGCTCCCTTGGTGCCGTTCCCTGCCGGGGGTGACGGTTGGACGATGACGACGGAGGGGTGCGTCGCCGACCACACCGCGGCGAACGTGCTGATGGCGGTCAAGAGGAACGAGCCCAGCGTCAGCCGGTCCACGGGCTTCCGGCGCCGCTTGTGCAAGGTGCGCACGGGGCCGGGAAAGGCCCCCCGGGGTCTTAGTCTGAGCGGTTGCCGAGTCCCGCCAGAGAAGGTAGGATTCGCCCCTCCCGGAGCCCCCGGCGGCGGGCTTTTGTAGTGGTTTTACCTATGCCCACCCTGCACATGGTAACGCCCCGGAGGCACCGGCGACGCCGCAGCAAGCGGTCTCACCACGCCAAGACCCCCAGCCGCTACCGTACCGGGCAGGACGCTCTCACCACTGAGGAGATGGAGCGCCTCCTGGGGGCATGCGAGAACTTGGAAGAGTCGGCGCTCCTTTCCTTGGCGGTCTTTGGCGGTCTACGTCGTGAGGACATCGTGGGGGTCGAGCGTGGCCGGGTCCAGCGGGTGGTTCACAACGGCAAGGTCCTTGCCGAGGTCAAGTTCTGGGAGCACAAGAAGAGACGCGACTACACCATCTGGGTCGCGGAGGACGCTGCTAAGCAGGTCCTCTTCCAGTTGGCTGCTACCCAGGACTCACGATGGCTCTTCCCCGGGCATCAGAAGGGGCATGGCCATCTGGCGAGCAAGAGTGCCTACAACCTCCTCCAACGGGTCTTGGTCCGGGCTGGGCTTCGTAAGCGCCCGTTCCACGCTCTTCGGGCCACCTGCATCAAGGACTGCAAGCGGAAGGGGTTGAGCATCGAGGACACCATGGCGCTCACCGGCGACTCCTTCCGGGTCATCCACGAGCACTACCTCACCCCCTCCGATGACGAGATGAAGGATGCAGCGACCCGGCGTCACTTGCCTCCCAGCTACGTGCAGGGCCGCCCTCCGCCCGTCACTGAGCCGGCAGTGGAGTCCCCATGACCCCCGACCAGTTCCAGGGCTCCTGGGCCGAGTTCGACCGGTCGAGGACGTACCGGTACTCCCTCGGTCGGGTCTGGGACCCGGCGAAGCCCCGGGTCGCGTTCGTGATGTTGAACCCGTCGGTCGCAGACCTGGACCAGTTGGACCCCACTGTTCGCCGCTGCGTCGGCTTCGCCAAGGACTGGGGCTACGGTAGTCTGGAGGTCGGGAACCTGTTCGCCATCCGCAGCACCGACCCGGTGGCGCTCTATCAACTCCACCCCGAGCCCATTGGCTGGAGCAACGACGCCGCGCTGCTCAGGATTCAGCGGCGCTCCAAGGAGGTCATCGTCGCCTGGGGCAACCACGGATGGCACCTCGGCCGGGGGGACGCCGTCCTCGACCTCCTCCGAGCCAACGGACCGGTCCGGTGCCTGGGCTACACCAAGCAGGGCCAGCCGGCCCACCCGCTCTACCTGAAGGCGACCACGGAGAGGAGGCCCCTTTGACCCCCCGTCGCCCCCTCTGGTTCCTCTGCCCCCGGTGCCGGTGGAGCATCTCGACCCGGGGACCCGCCGTCATCTTCCTGTTCCGACGCTGGGCGCACCAGGTCCGGTGGGGGCACCCCCCCGCGCTCATGGTGCCTCCCGGCTTCGAGCGAGTTCTGGGGTTCGGCGGAGCCTATGTCGAGTTCCCGGACGGGAGCGTGCTGCCTTGAACCCTCTCCAGGACTGCGTCGTCTGCGGGAAGCCGGTCAGTCGGCACAGTCCTGACCCGGAGTGTCACGCGCATTGCCAACGAGAACGCGAGGAGAAGGTGGCGAGGATACGACTAGCCGCGGAACAGGCTGCCCTCGAAGCGGAACGGGCGGCTGTGGAGGCAGGACCGTGACCTACGCCTTCAAGCCCTCGGCCTCGGGCTCCGTCGTCGTCCCCTACCCCGCCAAGATTCCTCCGGGGACCTGGGCCGTGGTCAGCGACCGGACCTTCGGCTCCCGGGTCCCCCAGGTCGTCTGCCCGCTCTGCTGCACGCCCTCGATTCTCTCCCCGGAGATTCACAGCGTCGCCGCGGATGGGACCGTCCGGCCTTCCCTCATCTGCCTACAGTACGACTTCTCGCAGCAGCCGCCGGTCAGGTGCACGTTCCACGACCACGTCATCCTGGAGGGTTGGACACCTTGAACGACACGGCGTTCCAGTCGGCGGGCTACAACGAGCCCAAGACCTACGACTATAGGAAGACGGGTGGGACTCATCCCACCGAACACCTCGTCGTCAGGAAGGGTGTCCAGTCTGAGCGCGGGTGCTCGAAGTGTAGGCTCTCGGACATGATGGCGGTCACCTGCGGAACATGCGCCTTCGCCGATGGAACGCTCCGGTGTCAGCACTATTGCCTCTGCGACGATGGTCCTCTTGAAACGAGGGCGTGTTGCACTTGACCCCTACATCTTCCACCAACAGCCGTCCCGGGGGGGACGGACAGCGGGGCCGGACGCTGGCTGTCAAGGGGGAAACCCCACCGGCCACCCCGCCTCCGACGGAGCCTGAGTGGGTCTCCCTGGCGAAGTGGGAGCGGGGCTCGACCCTTCGCAACGGCCGGACCACCGAGATAGTCGGCTGCCCCTTCTGCGGAGCGACTTATGTGGTCTCGGCCTGGAGCTTCGCCGGGTCGGGAAAACGCTGCACCTGTGGGGCGTTGCTGAGCCGGAACGGGGCGAGGAAATGAGGCGAGGCGGAATCAAGCTCCCGGACTACCGCGACGACCCGAGGTTCGATGCCTGGTTGAGAGAAATGTTCAGCAGCGCCCAGTATCAGAAGCTCACCGCCTACAAGATGCGGTCCATCGCAAGGAAGTTCGCCCTCGCGTGGAGAGATGGATACGTCGCTGGAGCGATGGGGGGCCGCAAGGACCAGGTCGCCGGGCTGCTTCGCCGGATGGCGAAGGACTTCGAGCGCGGGAGTGCGCCATGACGCTGGTTCTGCTCCCCCCACCCGCGAAGAAGGTGATGTGCGGAATCGACGGGTGCCGACGGTGTATCCCCGTCCGGAGCCTCCCGCGTCACATCGGCTGGAAACACGGCAAGGACCGAATCGAGAGAGCGCGCGAGTTCCTTGCCCGAACCAAGGCTGGGCTCTGCATCGAGGGAGAGGTCAACGAACTCGTTATCTTTGCCGAGGAACTTCAGCTACAGTTGGCCCGCCCAACGCCCGAGCCGACGAACACGACCGCCGACCCGTGGACCGTCCGGGGTGAACCGTGAGCGCTCCTGAAGAAGCTGAGACGACTCCGCCCCCCTTCGTCGAGGGACCCTGCGCGACGTGCCACGGCCACGGTAGAATCCTCTGGGGCTGCGGAGAGCCCGGTTGCATGGTGATTCACTGGCGCCAGTGCCCCGCTTGCCTCGGCTCCGGGAGGTTCTCTTGAGGCCCACCGACATCGGCGTGTCGATGCGCGCCGAGATTCTGGAGTACAAGAAGCGCATCCTCAAGCAGAAGGACATCTACGCCGCGTACTGGACCTTCCCACTACCGGTGACCCGGACCGTGGGCATCGGCTCCTACCTCTGGGTGGCGCAGGGAGGCCGCTGGCGCGGACACTTCACCATCACGGAGACCGACGGCTACGACGATGACCGAATCTACGAGGTGGATTTCGACCACTGGGTCAGCGACGACCGCGGCCCCCGGCGCCCTTTTCAGGGATTCACGTTGAAAGTCCCTCCGCGGAGGTCGCGCCGGTGAGCGAACCCGTTCCCCTGACGGCTGAGACCGCCAAGGTGGGCCAAAGGGTGTGGACTCCACGGTCCACGGCCTCGGCTGAACGCATCGTCGGAGTCTTGGTCATCGTCGAGCCCTCTCGCCTGGTGGTGCTCGCCGACGGACCGGATACGCTCCCGCGACAGGCCCGGATTTTTGAGCGATGGAACCTTCCGGTGTACGCTTGCCAGGAGGAACCGTGAGCATCGCCGTCATCTCCGAGGGAACCGTCAACTACCTCAGCATCCGCCCGGTTTTCGACCTGCGGGAGGCGGACACGATTGAGCCCCCCGTCGTCCACCCTCCTGTTCCCTTTCCCCGCGCCTGCCTCACTTGCTTCGGTGAGGGGCGCCTCCGCCGCAGCGTCATGGCGAAGTTCCTGGACAAGGATGAGCGGTTCTTCAAGGAGTGCCCGGATTGCGATGGGTCGGGTACTGAAGTCACCGCCGAAGCCCGCGGCCACCCCACCTGGAAGAAGGACTACGTCTGGGCCGGCCGGTCGCCTCACTCGCTGTGCGTGGGATTTGGGTGGTGCGTCGCACCGAAGCTCAGCATCGCGCCGCCCGGCATGGACCCTCAGCCGTACTATTTTTGTCCAGGCTTGGGCATGCACGAGGACCCGGAGGTTCACCCTTGACCTTCACCGCGACCCGCGTGGACCACCTCTCCCAGTTGGCCCCGGGGACCTGGTGCCCCGTCAAGACGTCCGGTGGCAAGCGCACCGCCGCGTTCTGCTGCCCCAACGGGCACAAGCTCGCGCTCACCGCTCACGCGATTCTTCCGACCGGCCAAGCGTTCGTCACCGCGGACGTCGTGTCCAAGGAGACCGAGGTGGGACTGCTCATCGGCACCGTCCCCAGCGTCTCGTGCCCCAAGTGTGAGTTCTACGACTCCGTCGTCCTCAAGGGGTGGTGAGATGGGCGTCGGAATGCCCGGCAGCATCTGGCTCGACGAGTTCGGCTGCATCCTGAACGATGCGTTCGGGACCATCCCCTACCTCGTCGGCTCCGCCCTCGAAAAGAAGGAGGGGTGGCGAGACGTGGATGTCCGTGTTCTTCTCAGCAAGGAGGAGTGGGACCGGTGGCAGTTCGGAGACCCGGAGCGCGTCCGCTCCAACAGCCGGTGGGTCGCCGTCGTCCTGGCGTTCTCGGCGCTCGGGCAACGGATGACCTCATTGCCAATCGACTTCCAACCCCAACTCGCGGAGTGGGCCAACGCGAAGTTCCCCCGGCCCCGTAGCGCCCTGGGGATAGCCTACCTGTCCCGCTTCCGAGAGGTCGAACCGGAGGTGGCGGCACGGCCATGAACGACCCTGCGTACTGCATCAGCACGGGGGGCCACCAGTACGTGACCACCTCGACCCTCAAGCAGCAGCATCCGCCGCCGAGCTACTACCCGGGGTTCATTTTCTACACCGTCCTCTCCTGGTGGGAGACGGTCACCCGCTGCATCTATTGTGGGGTCGAATCTTGAAGGCCACCATCCACTCCGGCCACGGCCTTGCATCGGCAACCGAAGGGGACCGCCTCCTCGCCGAACTCGCCAGGTACGGCGTGGATGAGGAGATGGTGAACATGGCGACCGGCGTGACGAACTTCGCCCTGGTCCTCAACGGGCGCCCCCAGCAAACTTGGAAGATGACGGCTGAGCATTGGCTGGAAGACCTGCGCGCGGGGAGGCTCAGATGAGCGAGCCCGAGCCCACGAGGTCCGCCCGGCCCCGCACCGAAATCCTCAACGGCTGGACCCAGGTCGAGGGGGACTTCCTCGCGGTGTACCGGGTGACCAAGACCTTGCGCCCCCTCGTCCCGGGTAAAGCGGGGCGGCCCCGGAAGTGGCTCCCCAAGGACGTCAGCGACGTCCGCCGCCGCTGGGCCGAGGGTCAGACCTGGCCGCTGATTCGCTCCGCGACCGGTATCCCCCTCAAGACCATCGGAGCGATGCTGGACCGGAACGGACAGTACAAGGAGGTGGGAGAGTGGTTTGAGCCGCTCACCCCGCGGCGCTCAAGGAAGTCTCAGGAGAGGCCGTCGGCTGGTCCAGGTGCACCAGCGCCAACTGACGCTCCGGCTCCTCCCGAAGCACCGACGTCATCCCCGAGAGGACCAGGTGCGCCTCCCGGACCCCGCCCCGACCCACCCAACGAAGCTCCACCGCCTCGAACCGAGACACCAGTCTGACCAACGTCCCGCGCCAGCGGCTCCGGTGCGCATCCACCACGTTCTTGTAGTCCGTCTCCACCACGACCCGGCTACTCCGCGCCCGGTCCCCGAGTTCCCCGTGGAGCCACTCCAGAGCCTCGTAGATGGCCCGCCGCTCGAAGAGCGTCGAGCGGGGCGCCTCCCTGGACCTACCCATCTTCCCGATGCTCACCGTGCGCCCCGGGAGCCTCGCCACGAACGCCCAGCCGGCCAGGTGCCCCGGCTCCCCGTTCTTCTCGGTCCTTACCGAGCCGTCGGTCACGACGGTCACGGTCGTTCCGCTCAACGTCGCGCCCGCCGTCGCTGGTGCCTCGGAATATACGGCGCCGCTGTCCCCGTCGGACATTGGTGCTCTATCCCGTTCAACTCGGTCGTCTTGAACAGCAGCGGACCCCGACCGTAGGCCATGACCCCACGACCACACGTCGGGCAGGCCATGTGCGCCGCCCACTCCTGGTCCGGGCCGATGTCCTTCGGGACCTCTGGCTCCGGCGCCGGTTGGACCGGCGAACTTCCCACCGTCACCCGCGCTGTCGCGGCCCTCGCCGCTTCCGCTTGCCGTCTCTCCTGGCTCATCTGCTCGATGAATCTCGCGTACCATTGGCCGTTCTGACTCCCCAACAGGTCGTCCATGAAGTCCTGCATCGTCGCCGCCGGCTCCGGGGTCCTGCGCTCCGCGGTCCCCCATCCGTTCACCAGCAGCATCCGCTCCGCCGCCGATGCGCTCTCGATTCTCTCCACGGCCTCGTTCAGCGCCACCATCTTCCCGTGGTTGTCCTCGGTGTCGCCGGCGAGGTCCGGGTGCACCGCGCGAACCTTGGTCCGGTAGGCCTTCCTGACCTCCTTCTCCGTGGCCGAGGGCTTCAACCCCAGCAACCGGTAGGCCTCTTCGAGGGTGACCATCTACATCCCTGCGACCGCTGCCACGCGCCGCCTGGCATCCCGCACGTACTTCGAGGAGATGTCGATTCCGACCCACCTGCGCCCGAGCGACCTGGCGACCGCCGGCGTTGTCCCGGTCCCCACCCACGGGTCGCACACGACCATTCCCGGGTAGCAGAGGAACTTCACCAGCCGGTAGACCAGCTTCTCGGGGAAAGGACACGGGTGCCCCAGCTTCCTCCCCTCCGGGTTGATGTGCCAGAAGCCGTCCGACCAGTGCTTGAACTCGTCACCGGTGATGTCGGCGGGGTGACCGTTCGGCTCCAGGCGGCGCGAGCGGTTGTAGAACACCTGAACGTGCTCCCAACTGTAGACGAAGCACGGGCTCGACGGTTGCTTCCACGAGCCCCAGGCGGTGCGCTTGTAGATTTGCTGCTTGTACCAGAGCACCTCTCCGAAGGGCTTCCACCCGGCGAGCACCGCGGCGCGGTGGCAGTCATGCTGAATTGCCCAGTACCCCGACTTTGCCCTCCCTCCCCGGACGTTGACTCCGGCGGGGATGTTCAGCGCGAGTCTCCCCCCCACGACGGTCGCCCTACGTAGCTCTCGGAGTGTGCGGGTGAGCATCGTGAGGTAGTCTCGGTACGGGAGGTCGTCGGAGTAACCGGCGTACGGCTGGCCGATGTTGTAGGGGGGAGAACAAACGGTCAGGTGCACGAATGGCCCTCCCGCCTTCTTGCGCAGGTCCGGAAGCACCTCTGTCGCGTCACCACGGTAGATTCGGTCTAGAACGTCCGTCATTTCAGTAGGCCTGACCCGTTCGGCTCAACGCTCATCCTTCATCCTCCCTGTTCCCCCGGTACCGTGGAACTGAAGTACCTTTTCCTGGCGACGGCCAAGGTCCTTGGTGCGAGCGGGCTCGCGCTCTCCCTCTACCTTGCCGCGACCGGCCACGACCTCTTGCTCGACGTCGCCGCGACCATCATGCTCCCCTTCGCCGGGTGGACGCTCTACGACACTAGCCGTTGTCTGCTTCGGGTCCTGCGTCACGGTGAACCTCACTAGGTTGTCCTCGTCCTTGGCGAATCCCAGAGCGTTCTCCGGGTTGCAGAGACCCATCCGGAAGTCCTCCTTCCTGAAGGAGATGAGCCGGTCGATGGCCTTCCACTCCCTGAGCCCGATACGTTTCATCGCCGCGTGGAGAGTCTCGTGGTTCAACAGGCGGACGAGGTCTCGGACCATCCCTTTCGGGTCCGCCGCGTAGAACTCCATGTACCCGTTGCCCGGGGACAGAACGATGGTGTCCGGGTCGTCTGTGTAGACCATTCCGGTGACTCGCTTCCCCTTCCAGCGGAGGGGACGTTTCGCCAGGCGCAGGCCGATGGGTGGGCGCTGGTTACCCATCAGGCCCGCCTCAGTTCCGCTCGAAGGTCCTTGAGCATTGCCCCGAGCATGTTCTTTCCGTCGCCCTTCTTCCCGATTCCCCAAAAGGCGTCGGTCTTTGATGCCTCGACCAGTGGCGCATCGCCGGTGTCGAGGAGCTTTGCCTTCAACCGCGCGTCCGAGAACTTCGCCCGAAGGACCTGGTTCATCCAGTCCACCTTCTTCTCGCTCCACCCTGGTACAACGTCGAACGGGAACAGACCGTGCCCCAGAATCGCTGCGGACCGGGGGAGCGACGTCGTCAGGATGTCCGCCCTCATCCGTGGGTCTCTTGCTTTCGCCCACTGGTAGGCGTGCTCCGCGGACGCCGCTAGGATGAACGTGAACTCCTCCTTGGTCCAGGCCGGGATGTCAACCTTCACCGCGCACGGGTAGAGGTTCGACAGGAAGCCGTACTCGCCGGCGGCTCGGTAGAACTGGATGGGCTCGCTGGCCATATTCACCCGTGCATCGGCGGCCCCGGGGGCCTCGGCTTCAGGTCCTCGGTACGGTGGGCGTAGACGTACATCGGGTCCGGCTCGTTGGGGTCGATGGGCTTGTCCTCAACCATGCATCCGGTCCTCCAGTTGCAGCCGCCGCTGTAGCGTCGCCACGACATACTCCAGCCCGGCCCGGGGAAGGTCCGTCGCTACCGCCAGAATCAACTGCTCCTCCAGGGCTGCCTTCGTGGCCTTGGTGTGCGGCCAGGCCTGGGACGTCGTGACGACGTGAGTGACCCCGGTCGAATCCTTCCACGTATGAGCGATGGCGGCGAGCATCGGCCCCGCCAGGTCCACTGGCTCCAGTCCTCTCTCCTTTCGGTACGCGGCGACAGCGGCCTGGAGGTTCCGGTGGAACTCCTCGCAGTAGGGCTTGCAGGTGTCCCCTTCGTTCTTCTCCCCCTCTTCAGCCATGCATGCTCACCCCGCTCTTGCTCTCCATGACGACCTTGTCCCCTGCCTCGATGGCACCGGCGACCGTGGCCAAGACCGCCCCCCGGACCTCCGGGGTCATGCTCACCAGCAGCGAGGCCGCGAGCAGACCGAACGTGTCGTCACTCCCTTCCCCTGGAGCCGCGAGCCGACCCATCCATGACCTCCCGCCCGGGTCCTTCCGGATGCACACGATGGCGTACGTCGCGTCGTTCATCCCCTCCCCGTTCTCTGGGTACCCCTTGCACACCGCCTCCAGTAGATTGTGCGCGACCTGCCTCACCTTCCTCGTCATCTTCTCGTCCAGTTCCACACTGGCGTCGGTCACGGTTGCCTCTGACATCGTACCTCCGTTCGCTCTTGCGCTTCCTTCAGAATCGTTGCTGTCAGTTCCCATAGTTCCGTTCCACCGGCGAGGCGCCCCAGCGCCGCGCCGACCTTGAGCCCCACGCCCACTCCTTGGACGAAGTCCGTGTCACCGGCCTTCCTGGCCCTGTCCAGGGCTTCCCTGAGCCTCCGGCACTCGTACAGCACCGTTTCCCGGGCCGTTGGCGGGAGCCCGGTGAGCAGCGGAGCGAGGTCTGCGTCGGACGCGGCCACGGCCCCCTGAGCGCCCCTGGTTCTTCAAAGGTTCCTCCAAAAATGGCCTCATCAACGGTTTCCTCAAAGGTTTCACCCCCTTCGGCCTCTTGATGGGGTCCCCGCTCCGGTCCCGCCACGACGTCTTCCACCCCCGGTCCGTCAACTGCCAGCAGCAGAAGTAGCCCGGCTGCCCCTTCGACCTCGCTCGCCAGGCCCAGACATCTATCCGGGCCCGGTCGTTGGCTCTCGGGGCCGGCATGTTTGCCTCCCGCATCACCTTCAGCACCTTCGCCCTCCGGTGCGACCCGTTGGAGTACTCCGTCGCCTGGATGAGCCAGATGACCGGCCCCCGGTTCGAGCGCTGGAAGTTGAGCCCCCCCAGGTCGAAGGCCTTCCACAGGTCTTCCTGGATGGGCATGAAGACGAACGGTGGGGGTTTCTGCCCCGGCTTCGACCGGGCCCTGGCGATGGACCAGTACCGCGGGTGACCCCTCGGGATGAGGGCGTAGGCTTGCCGAGCCTGGTGGACCCAGTAGTCCTGGCCCTGCAACCAGCGACGGACCCGACCGGCTATCTCGTTGCCCTTCTTCCGGGCCCGGCTACGCTTGCCCACTGGTCACCCGAGCCTTCCGGCGAGGCTTGCAGCGGCGGTTGAAGTGGCGGTAGTAGTTCAGCCCCCGCGTCACGAGCACGGCTCCACATCGGGGGCATTTCCACGGCGGCTTCTTGCTCGGATACATCGCTCAGCCCCTCGGGAACTCCCGCCAGAGTCTTCCGTCCAGCAGCGCAGCGTCGCCGCCACGCTTGTCCGTCGGTCCGCCCAACTGCTTCAGAAAGAAGGGCACCTTGGCCGTCGTGCACTGGTCTCTCAACGACCTCACCCAGTTCAGGTCCATCGGCTGCGCACCGCGCCCCGACTGCCCCCCGGTGATGACCCAGTGCAGATTGGGTAGGTACTTCGTCAGGTCCAGCGCACCCAGCAGCGGCTCGCACGAGAGGAACATCACCTGGGCTCCCGTGCTCAGCAACGGCGGGATGCGCGCCTCCGCCCAACGCTGGGTCTCGACACTCGTCCCGAGCCACAGGTTCTCCGGTAGCTCGTCGTGCACCTCGGTGTACTTCCTCACGTAGCGGAGCATGATGGCCGGCCTCTTGGTCAGCACTAGGTAGACGTGCTGGGGCGTCCGTCGGATGACTGTGAGCACGCTGTCGATGAACTCGAAGGGGACCAGGTGGTGGAAGAGGTCGCTCATCGAGTTAATGAACACCCCCGACGATTCCTTCCACTTCTCCGGGAGAAGCAGTCTCTCCGGGTGCAGCCTCACGTTGAACTTGGCGTTCTCCTCGGTCCACTCGCGGTACGGCTCACCGTACCACTCCGTGTTGAACCGGTAGTGCAGCATCTCGGCGTAGCAGGCACCGCCCTCTTCGAGCCCCTCCGGGCCCTTGCCGCAACCCTCGGAGACCCGCGAGCAGCCCGTTACCGGGTTCCAGGACCTGCCCTTGAACACCGTCCCGTCGGGTCGGTGAATCCAGGTCCATTCGATTTTTGTGTCGGTCAAGGCGCTGGTGCCTCCACGACCCCCGTCCTGTCCACGGAGACCCCGGCCTGCGTCGCCCGGATGACCTCTCTACCCTTCCACTGGTCCACGAGACCCTGGAAGTGGACGACGAGCAGCACAATCCTGCTTACATCCGTCGGAAGAGGTGGGGTCCGGAAGTCCGCGCAGATGGGCACCAGGTTCTTCGGTAGCTCCCACCCGAGTTCCTTGAGCCCGTCGGCCAAGGTCTCGGGCACAATCTCGACCGCGTAGACCTTCCGGCACACCTCCGCCGCCAGCACCGCGAACGCGAGGTTCCCGGCACCGGCGTCCAGCACGACGTCCCCGTGCCGCAGGAGCTTCAGCGCCGGTTCGTAGTTGAACGACTCCGGAGCCCACATCCGAACCGGACCGTTCAGCACGCTCCGTGATTCCCAGAACCGCCGCTGCGCTGCAAGCTCCTCCTTCTTGCCGGGTCGAGGCTCGTGCCAAGCGACCGCGCTAGGATAATACTGCCGGAGCAACCGCTTTGCCAGCGGCCAGTTCGCCATCTTGCCGATAGGTCCTTCCTCCAGCTTCTGGAGCTTGATGTCGCCCCAGCCCCCCTTCTCTGCCTCCATCACGGTCCGTGCTTCTCCTCCACCTTCAGATTCCCGTCCGGGGTGAACCAGATGCGCTCCTCCTTCTTGCCGTGGAAGAGCCGGACCAGGACCCCGGGCCCGTGGTCCTCCCGGTAGGTCAGGATGGCGTGACCAGCCTGCCCCTTCACCGCGAACTGGACCTCCCGAACGTCGGTCAGGTGCATCGCCCGTTGCTCTTTCCGCGGCCACTCCCCAACCGTGAGCGTCGCGACGGCGCCGTGCTTCTTGTCGGTCACGCTCGTTGCCTCCGCTCTCGCTCGGGCAGGTGCTGTATCGACGACGAGTAGAGGTCCCACTCCTCCGCCTTGTGTCCCGGTTTCGCGTCGAACAGGACCGTGACTTCCGGGTCTTCCAAGTGTCGCACGCTCAGTACCTTTCCCGTCCTCACCGGCCAGTTCTCCGGTTCCATGGCCACCATCTGCGGGGCCAGTCTGAACCTATCCCCTCGCTTCCAGGGCTTCGGCCTCGTCATCACTTCCTGCTCTCTTCGACCCACGCCTTCGCTTGGGCCCAAGGACAGTCGTCGGCGTGCTTGAACTCCTCCGGCTTGAACGTGATGGCGTTCCCCCCGGTGCGCGCAGTTCCCGGACAGTACCGACAAAGGTACCCGTGCACCAGTTCCGTCGGGATGAACCCGATGAACCCCACCGGCTCGAAGTGGATTCTCCCTCCACCTCCGACCTCGGCGACGAGCGGGTTGGCCTCGGCGAACTTCTCTAGAATGCTCACGGGGTTGTTCTGCGCCACTTACCTTGCCTCCAGGACCACCCAGGCGCGACTGTCCTTCTTCTGAACCTTGAACTCTCCGATTTCGATGGGCGGAGAGACCCGGATGAATGTCACGTAGTCGTACCCGGGCTCGTTGAACTTCTCCTCGACCGCACGCCGCGTCGCCGTGTCCATCACGTCGATGGTGGTCCAGATGTCCTCGTGGAACCCGATGCCCGGCGCCCTCGCGTCCGAGACCACGCGGAGCACCCTCGATGCCCGGTGTCCTGTTCCCCCGACCGGTTTCCAGATGACGACGTCATCCTTCTTCACTCGTCCGTACGGCGCGGCCTTCACCTTCGTCACCCTGGTCTCCCAGACCTTCGTCCCGTCGAGGAGGTTCTGGTAGTGTGGCGCCCGCATGATGGCGAGGTGCGCCTTGACACCGGACTTCCCGTAGCCGAGGCGCTTCAGGGCCCGGCGATTCCCGGGGGAGAGGTGCCACTTGAGCGGGGATGCGCTGGAATCTGTCAAGGCCACCTCCCGCGAGTGACCCCGCCGAGTCTTCTGACCTTCGCTTGGAGCCTGCGGACTTTTCGTTCCAGCCGGTCCCGTTCTTCGTGTAACCAGAGGTAGTGCTCCCGCGTGTTAGAGTGGAGGTTACAGCACGCCGTGAATGGCTTGGGCTTCTTCCAGGTCATCGGGGCGCCTCCCGAGCCAGCATCTTTCTCTCGACCTTCGCCATCTTCTCTGCCCAGGCCAGAGCGAAGTCCTCTCGGGACACCCCGAGTCTCTGAACGAGGATGGTGATGTAGGCCTGGACGTCTGCAATCTCTTCCAGCATCCGGGTCATGTCGAGTGGAACCGTCCCCCGTGTTCCATCGTGGTCGGCACGCTTGATGAGGTCCGCCACCTCACCGACCTCCGACACCAACGATACGAGGTAGTGGGAGAGGTCACCGTGTGGTCCCCAGAACTTCGTCTGAAGCCGCTCGGTCTCGTCCCAGACCTCATCCAGTGAGATGGGCTGGCCCGACTTGCGCTGCGCCTCAGCCATCGTCTCCCTCCTGGGCCGCGAGCGCCACGTCGAGCGTGTAGCACTGTTCGTGGACCCTTCCCTCGCCTCTCCCGGTCACCGGCTTCCCGCACACGATACACGGCTCTGGCTGCTTCTTCGCGCTCATCTCTTCTTCCTCGGGTCGAAACTGTCGATGATGAACTGCGCGTTCGCCTCGGCCACCGCCTGGGCGTCCTCTCCGTCCCTGACCTCGTCGATGAGCACCCGGATGAACTCCCCGGGGTCTTCCTTCACGCTCAGCACGAGCCACCCCGGGGTGCACTCCTCCGCATCCCTGTTCCTCTCCAGCGGACCTTCAGTTCTCGTCGTCACCATCGTCTCGCTCTCCTCTTCGGCGGCTCCCGGTAGTTGCGAATCTGGTCCAGGCTCACCGGCCTTCCCCCGAGCGTCGCCGCGTGCGCGTCGCGCCGCTGCTGGAACTTCCTCGCCGCTCTGCCCCACTTGTCCTTGGGGCTCGGCGAACTGTCGTCCTTCTTCTCCGGCGGCGGCTGGACCTTCGGGCACCGACACTGGTCCGGCGGGTAGTGACACTTGACGCACTCGTCCTCCATCAGCCGGAGGTTCTTTACCAGGCGACGACCGCAGCGGCAGAGGTTCTCCGACATGGCTCAGTAGTGGACCTTGTAGCCCCGTCGGCTCTCCCAATCGCCCCACCCGTTCTCTCCTGCGCTCACCCAGGCCTGCTCGCTAGACCCCTCGAACTCCCTTGCGAGAATCTTCGCCGCGCCCTCCACCGGCACCTTGTGCCAGCCCGTCAGGTGGCCGAGCAGGCTCCACGGGCCGTACCGCGCCCAACTCCCCGCGCACCAGGCGCAGGTGATGGTGGACGCGAGGTGCACCGCCAACTGGTTCAGCTTCTCGATGGTCTCCGCGTCCAGTTGACTCTTCGGCTCCGTCCCCGGGGCCGCGGTGTTCTCCGCGCTCATTCTACGCTCCAGAGCGTGTCCGACGCCTTGACCCGATTGTAGAGCGCGGCTCGCCGGTTCTCCAGGTCTTCCTGTGGGATGGACTCCTTCACCGCCGGAAGCTCCTCGACGAGGCCGTTCGTCCTCAGCACCGACAGGTTGTTCCCGAAGGTCCCCCCGCTGGCCTCGTACCCGCTCTTCTCCCCAAGCTCGATTCTGGTCAGCGGGTTCGGGTGCTCCTGCTCCAAGACGTCGAGCATCTTCCGCGGGCCCGCGGGCAGGTTGCGGTGCCACATCGCCATGACCTCTTCGTGGGTCTGGGGCGCGACCGGCTTCTCCCCGATGAACGCCATCCCAGCCTCGGAGGCTCGAACCGAGCCGTCCGCGGACTCGTCGAGGTACCCCGCCTTGCGCAGGATGGACAGTTGGTTCCCGAACGTACCACCGCCCGCGGCGTATCCGGACAGCGTCCCTAGCTGGGACCTCGTGAGCGTGAGAGGGTGCCGACGCGCCAACTCGGTGAGCATCTTCAGCGCACCCTTGCCCAGGGTCACCTCCCCCTCCGGTTCGGCCCCAGCCAGCTTCGAGTGGTCCACTGGGAAGGAGCGCATCGGCGTCTCCGCCACCCTCCGGGCATGCTCAACGTCGGCTGGGTGGGCCTTCACGAAGGGTACGGCCTGCGGGACCGGTTGCTGGACAGGTGGCGACGCAACTCTACCCGGGTCGTCGGATGGTGCGAACCTCGGATACCCGTCCCACCATTTCTGAACACCGCGCAGGTGCTTCTCCATCGCGCTCACGATGCCAGCGAGCCGGTGGGCCTCCTGCTGGTAGTGACTCGACTCCATGCGCAGCCTCGATACGAGCACCGGGTCCACGGTCGGCCCCGGGTCCGGCCGTGCCTTCGCCGCCTCCAGTTGCTTCTTCAGCGTCGCTAGCTCCGCGCGCAGCTTGGGCACGTTCGCCGCCTCAGCTTTCTTCTCCGCGAGGACCTTGAACGTCTCCCCGAGCTTCGTCACGAGCGGCGCCACGTCCGTTGTGGTGACCCTCACCTTGAGCATCCCTGTCTTCCGGAGATGCGTCCGGTCCGGGTGGAAGGTCTCGAACTCCCGCACGAAGACCTTCTCGAAGCGCTGGAACTCCCGTGGGGACCAGAAGAAGCACTCGCGCACTTTGAGCGCGGCAAGCTCCCGGTCGAACTGCTCAAGTTGCTTCTCCGTGCCCCACGCCTCCACCCACTCGCGCAGGGCTTTCCGGTCCGGGGTTCCGGTGAGACCGAAGATGACCATAGTTCCGCACTGACAAAGTGCGTCCTTGTTCACCGTCGCCGCGCGCTGGGAGATTAACGTCACTCCAAGGCCCTTGTTCCTGCCCATCCTTACGATGCGCTCGACCGCGTCATACGTGGTCGCGTTGTCCGGGCGCACTGTCTGAGGCAGGACCTCCTTGGCCTCGTCAATGACGAGCAGCCGGCTCGTGTCGTTGATGCCGTAGATGGTGTCGCAGAAGTCCTTCAGGAACCGGCGGTACGCGGCCTTCGGCTCCTCGGAGAAGTCGATGACGCAGGATACGTTCGCCTCGACGATGGCCCTGGCGACCTCTGCGCCTGTGTTCGCGTTGAGCGGTAGGTCCTGGTGAGCCCCACCGATGACCAGCACCGGGAGTCCTGGACTTTTCCCATCACGGGAACTCTTGATGCCCCAGCCGACACCGGCCGGGTCGAAGACCACGAAGGGGAGACCCACCCGAACTAGCTCCTCTTCGACTACTTTCAGTAGGCCCGATTTCCCGAGCCCACTTTGCCCGATTATTGCGGTCCGTGCCTCGATATACTCCTCCGCGGGCACAGAGAATCTTGCCCCGATATGCAGCACCTTCTTCGGCACGGTTCACTCCCCCCCGAGCTTCAACAGGTCCCGCCGCGCTTCCCGCGCCAGAAGATTCGCCTGCGCCGAGCGCTGGTCCATCGCCTTCCGCAGGTCCTCGACTATCGCTTTGACCATGGCAAGGTGCTCCCTGTCCGACGTCGTGCGCCGATGGACCAGGCCGCACTCCTGGCACGGCGCCCCGGCGAGTTCGTCAATTCCCACGACCGGTCACCTGCTTGCGGCCTGCTTCCGTCAGCTTCAGTTGGAGCACGGGTCTCCCGTGACACGTCGCCCTGTGCGAGTTCACGTAGTTCCCCTTCTCGAACCAACCGGTGCCCTTGGTCGCCTCGCGCACCACGCTCCCGTTGATTTTCGCGCTGACCCTCACCGTCCCGTCGGGGTCCTTGTTCCAATCCTCTCCCAGCGTGTCCCAGATGGCGTCCGTGGTCACGATGCCGTCCGGGCTCGCCGCGGCTGCGGTCAGGAGGACGGTCAGCAGGACGCCGACGTCCTCTTCGTGCTCCTCCGCCATCCTCTGGAGAACCTCCTCCGCGATGCCCCGGGCCGTCTCCAGCCGCTCCGCCACGCCCGGTTGGGCTCCCACGTTCCTCTGCGCCCACATCGCCATCAGGACGTGCTTGCAGCGCTTCCGCTCCGAACCGCACGAGCACACCCACCCCTTCTCCGGGTCGTAGAAGGTGTCCGGGGGCGCCCCCTGCGGCCGGTACTCTCCCAACGTTGACTGACGTTCGCTCTGCTCGTTGCTCATCATCTCGCCCTTCCCCAGGCGGGGCCCGGTGCTCCGGGCCCGGCCACCAATAATTCTACTACCCCTTTGAAGCCTTCGGTCGGCTCACGGGGTGCGTCCGTACCTCACCTGGTGGATGACGAGCCCCTCCGGTTCCCTCCGGACGAGCAGTTTCATCCCTATCAATCCAAGCGGTACCTGCGCCCGGTAGATTCGTACCGCCACCTTGTCCCAGTTCTCGAAGTTGTAGACCGTCGCCCCCAGCAGTTTCGGCGCGGTGCCCAATGTCCCCCGGTCTTGGAGGTAAATCGTCGGCGGGGACTCACTGCTCGTCATCAACATGGAGAGCCCCACCACCTCCAGCAGCCGCTCCTCCCCGGGCTTCAGGTAGCCCGTCGTCAGTTGCTCGACCGTCCTCTCTTCCTCTTCATCCGTGTCCACTCTTGTCGTCATGCCGCACCTTCCCCTTCTCGTTGCTCTGACTTGCCGCTGAACTCGTCGCCGCTCATCCATACCCGGACTGGTAGCTGTCGGTCCCTGGTGGCGGTGGGAACGGCGGTGGCCTCTCCGTCCTCTCCACCTCCGCTTTGTGACGCTCAAGCTGTAGCTCGTTCTGCAAGAGCTTCTCCAGCCGGACCGTCGGACTACCCTCCTTCACAATCTGCATCGCCTGAGCCAGCGTCAGGTCCTTCGGCCCCAGGTGGACCTCGTGACGGACCTTCTTCCCCTTCTGGTAGAGCTGCTCCAGCGCGTTGCTGAACCTCCGCAGTTCCACCGCGCGAAGACCCTTCAGCCTCCACCCCTCGTAGTCCGTGTGAATCCCAATCTGGGTGACCATGAACTTCGAGCCGGCGTCCTCGATGCCGAACGCTCCCTCTAGCCACCCCTGCAATCCCCCGAACTCCTGGAACCGGATTGGCCTCTCCGTCGATGGCACGTAGACCGTGATGCTGTCCTTCCCCGGGGCGTGGCGTATCTCGACCCACCACTTCCTCCAGAGACGCTTCACGACACCCCAGCGCACGCCGGGCTTGTACGTCATGTCCGGGAATCGTTCGGCGACCAAATCATCAAGTTCCGTAGCACCGCCACGCGGCAACGGGGTATGGACTACCCCTTTCCGCCACTTCGCATACAGCGTGAGCCCGTGGATGCCCTCCTCTCCGAACGGGTCGCCTTTGATGTCAGGGGTCCCCGGTTGACCGATGTAGGGACCCCGGGGGTAGTCCTGGCGTATGACCCCTTCCTGCGTCAGGTCCTTGAGGTGACGCTCGACCGTCCTCAGAGGGAGGCCGGCCCTCTTGGCGATGAGCTTCGCCGGGGCTCCGGCCCTGTCGAACTCCCCCAACGCCTTCAGGATGCGGCGGATGACTGCCGCCACGTCTTTGCGCCGCGGAGCCGCCAGTTCACCGGCGCGAGGGTTTCCCCTACCCATCGTGCTTCACCTCGACCGGAAGGGCGGCTCAGACGCGCCACTTTCGAGGGGTAGGCCGGGTCGGGGGGTGGTGTCTCACCGTCCCGCCGCTGCGTACTCCTTCCACGATGGCCTCGGGCTGAAGTTCGCCGGCTGTGATTGTCACTCCCTCTCACCCCCGACCCGGTCGGCACGCCGAACGGCGTGAGGGGTGCTGTAGAGAAGTCCGCCTCTGCCCGCGCTCAACAGGAGCGTGGACCGCTCGGCGGCGTGCCTGGGAAATGACGACGGTACGTGAAGAGGTTGGTCAATGTCGGTGAGCGCGAGGGTGTCCCCTCTCATGGCGCCGTGGCCCCCGAGAAGAAGACCTCAGAGGAGTCCGGCGTTGGATGGCGCGTTCTGCGCTAGTTCCTTCGATTGTGGCAACCCATTCGCCCCCAGGGAAGTCGCTGCATAGCGAGCATGCTACAGCCGACGAGCTACTTAACCCGCACGGCCGGAACTAGCTCGACTCGCAGGAGGGGTGGGGGGGTGCCGAAGTCTCACCGTGAGCCCGCTGCGCCGGAGCACCATCCTGAACCGGTTCTCCGTGTCGTGCAGCCGGAGCGCGATGATGTAGGCGTTCCGCACGACGAACCGGAGGACGCAGTGCTTCTCCATTCCCGGGTCCACCCTCTTCACGACCCACACGAACGGGTCGAAGAAGTAGACCCCGACGACCTGGCGGGGCTTCACCGGGCGCTCCTGCTCGCCCCGACGGCCCGGCAGAACGCTCCCGCCTCCGCCTGGTACCTCGGGTCAGAGCATAGCTGCTTGCGCACCTTCTCCGGACTGTCGAAGATTTCCGGTCTCCCCCTCTCCGACGGGATGACCTTGACCAACGCAATGTTGTCGGGCGCAATCTCCTCGCAGGTGAGCCACTCGTGCCCACCCAACTGCTCCACGTACGTCGTGGGGATGAAGTCCGTCCCGTGCAACCGGGCCTTGAGCGTGTCGATGTAGAGGATGGCCAGGTCGTCGAGCTTACCGGTCGTCTCCCCGGCCTTCATCGAGGCGGCGGAGGCGAAGAACCTGGCGATGGGCTCCTCCTCGGTCAGGAAGATACAGCCCTTGACGCTCTCGGCGAACGCCGGGTCCGTCGCCCTCGCGCACTCGCCCTTGATGAGCCCCCTCTCCAGGATTCCGGGGAGACAGCGCAGGCTCGTTCCGTGGAGCAGGACCCTCGGCAGCGCGCGCTTCTCTCCAGTCAGTCCACTCTTTCCGACCACTGGTGCCCCGCGCGCCATCTCAACTCCCTCCGCCCGCCTTGATGACCTTCTTCCTCAACTCGCCGACGAGCTTCGGAACGTTGCGGTAGGTCATTCGTTCGCCGGGGACCCAGTGGCTCTCGGTCTCGCCACCCAGCTTCGCCCCGTTCTCCTCGAAGAAGACCGCGGTCTTCTTGCCCAGCGGCCGGCCCTTCGAGTCCTGCGCCCCTTCCTTCGCCACGGCCACGACCACGTAGGACGGCCCTTCCGGCGGGGAAACGAAGTCCTCGCTCCACACGTTGAGATGCTCGATGGCCGGGTCGCTCATCTTGACCGCGAGGCACAACTGGTTCTCGTCGCCGGAACCGCCCTCGCAATCCGTGACCTGCTCCGCGCCCGCGTTCTTGAACTCCTCGACGAGCACCTCCCGCGCCTCGCGCAGGCGGGCGACACGGTCACCGGGCACGGTGAACCTGAGCACCTTCACCCACTTGAGCTTGCAGGCCGGGTCGCCTTCAGGTCCGCGACGTACTTCTCCGCCCGGTCCAAAGTGTGGTCCAGGTTGTCACACTCCCCATAGAGAAAGCACTCACTGAAGAGCCTGCTCTCCAGGATGGTGAACTCGTCGGCGATGTCCCCATGGCCGAGTCGCCTGAGAGACTCGCGGCGCTGGGGATTCCCAAGTCTCGGCTCGGGGGTCCCTGCCCCATTCCTATCTAGGAACTGGTCCGTTGCCCGGATGACTTCCAGCCACGCCTTCTCCGCGGCCCGCTGGAGAATCGTGGTTGGCCGGGGTTCGGGTTCGAGCATCTCCTCTAGGAGCTTGGGACCAGGAACCGGGGGCTGCTATGCTGCGACCCAGGGGAGGCGGCGAAGCCACACCCGGACCCGGTCCTGGCTGAACCGGTGAGGCTACCGCTGGTAATTGAGGGTTTCTATTACCCCCGCGCGAGCCCCGGGTGCCCCTTCTCCACCTTCCCCGAGCCATCGCAGATGAAGCAGCGCACTGAGCCACCCTTGTAGGGATGCTGGCCCGGCGTGGATTCGTTCTTGCAGCAGGGGCACGGAAATGTGGTCTCCTCGACCGGCGACATGGGCGCTGGGACCATCGGCGCAGGCGGTAGGGGCGGTGGAGGCGGCGGCGGCGGCGGCGGGAACGGTAGCTCTTGGCTCTGCATGGAACTTCAACCGGTCGCTGTCTCGGGCATCGGCGTCCGGACCGGGCGACGAGAGAAGACGTAGGCGGTGACGACCACGACCCCCGTGCCGACCAACGCCAACGCGAGGTACGGCAGCCGCGGCCAGATGTCGATGGGGTCCAGGGCTCCGAAGACGATGGCCAAGAGGCCCAGCACGAAGTACTTCGTCTCCGGCCGCTGCGTGAGCTTCACAGTCTCATCCCCGGGTCCCTCAGCCACCGGGCGATGCTGTAGGACACGCCCGCTACTCCCATCCAACCGACCGCGAGCCCCGCCGCGCTAGCGATGAGGTCGTTCGCTGAGATGTGGAGCGCCGAGAGTGTAATCATGGACCAGCCCATCCCGTTCAGCACTAGGAGGATGGCGGTTCGCAGGACCCGGATAGTCTGCGCGGGCGTTCGCTTGTCATCTGGGTCACCACCACCCTCGTGATGCGTCACGGGGTAATCCTCCCTGGACCACTTGGTTCTTTCGTTACCTGGGCGAGTTGGACACCGCACACACAGGTCCACACCGGTGCGGATTCCCCTAGGGGGGTCCACGTCCTCGACAGGACCATCCGGGAGTGACACCTGGGGCAGCGTTCGACGGCGGGCATGGTCGGCGGGTCCAAAATCAGGGCACCTGCCATGTGTATCCCCACCTACGGGGACCTGATAAGCTCCTCGGCGACTTTCGACACTTTGAGGGCCGGGCTCTTATCCCGGCACCGGTTCCTCCCGGTCGATGCCTGGCCGGGTCCGACGCTCTTGGCACTACCTCCGCCAGGAGCCCGCGGCGTATCCTCGCGTCGTCACCTACCAGAGCACACTCCCCTTGAGCGACAACTCCGGGGACCCCATCGACGCTTTCATCCTGGAAAAGTACCCCCTAGAGGCCGCGGAGAAGTACGGCGGCGTCTCGGTCATCCCGAAAATCCTCGGGTGCTTCAAGGGGATGGAGAGGGACGGCGCACCGTCGCTCCAGTGTGAGGAGGTCTTCCGGTTCGAGGTGACGCTGGAGGAGCATACCCCCGACGAGACCCAGGAGAACAGCGACTTCTTCACGAGCCTCGCGCACCGCGCTGCTCTGGAGCTTGGCCAGGAGAGCGTTTTCAATGTGACGGAGTTGGACGTGAGCGAGCAGTTCGTCGCCGGTGAGCGGCTCCCCCGGTTGCCCCAGGAGAAGCTCTCCCGCGACGTGTTCCGACGAACGCTCGGCCGGTGAGCTACCTCTTCGGGAACTTCCTCTTCCCGTACCACGGGATGCCACCGATGTGCTCCTTGACCGCCGTGCCGAGCGCAATGTCCAGGAACTTGGTCTTGTACCGCTTCAGCACCGCGTCCAGGACGGCTTCGGTCGCGTAGCGCACCGTGCGGTGAGGCGTCGCGTTCGCCTTGAGCCCGGCCGGCCCGCCGCCCCGGTCCTCCTCCTTGCCCTCCTCCTTGAGCTTCAGGAACGCCTTCAGGAACGGGTGCCAACCATTCGCCCACATGCCCGCCTCCAGGTCCGCGACGCCCTGGTCGAGCCGGAAGAAGATGTCCCCATCGCGCACGACGAGCACGGTCGAGTGAGGGTAGACCGGAAGGTAGCCGTAGGCGTGGCGGAAGGCGACCCAGAGCTTGTCCGAGCGCGCGAGCTTCTGGACCTTCTCGCCGTCGTAGCTCAGCCACACCTCGAACCGGCCCTCCTTCACCTCCTCTGACGTGACCGTTCCCTCGGTGTCCGTGGTCGTCAGCGCTGTTGACATCATGTTCCTCCCAGCTTCGTCTGCTGGAGCCGGGCCACCTGCTCCTTGAGCCGGGCGACCTCCTTCTCCAACTCCCCGTTCTCACGCGCGAGCCTGGTGGCGGCCTGAGCGTACGTGGACTCGAAACCCTCCCGGTACTTCCGGTCCCATTCCTTCAGGTGCGCGTCGCAGAAGATGAAGACCGCGTCGTCCGTGCAGTCCCCGGCGAGGCAGTGGATTCCCCCCGGAACGAACTCGCCCTGGTTTAGCAGCCGCGCGAGATTCCGAATGCGCTCCTCACACACGCTGTGGTCCGTCTGCGGTGGCTCGCTCTCGCCCATCCTCTATCCTCGGTGAGTCGTCTTCGTGAAAGTGTCGAAAAGTGGCATATACCCTCCCGTGGGTCCCGGGCGCATGGCAGGTTCACCCCCGGCCAGTCCGCCGACCTACACGCCCTCGCCGCTCGTGAAGTACTTCGCCCTGGTCGTCTTCCTCATCGGAGACGTCGTCCTGAGCTACGTGCTCAAGGCCTTCCCCAACATCCTGGGGATGTCGGTCGCGGGGTCCACCTTCGTGGCCATCTTCGCGTTCGTCGCTCACGACCTCGAAACCGCGAAGACCCCGAACGGCCTCCCCACGTACTTGACCTTCATCGTCATCACCGTCGCCGCGGCAGCGTTCGGCGCCCTCGCCTACTTCGACCACAGCACGTTCCTGGAAGTCTCCGCCCTCGTTACCTGGCTCATTGTGCTGCTCGGCGCGGTCTTCCATGCTCTCAAGGAGGACGCCGGCGTCAACGTCCCCGCCAACGAGGAGGTCTGGGCCGTGAGCTTCCTTGGGATTGCGGTCTCCCTCCTGATGTGGTACCAGTCGAACTCCCAGGCCGGCGTCGCCGGGCTCATCGCCACCGCGGTCTATGTTGTCCCTCTGTACCTCCATGTGGGGTCCGATGGCTCCGTCACTCCGGTGCCCAACCCGCCTGACCCCTCGACCCCCAATGTGCTGACCGTCACCGACGCCGGGGTCGAGGTCAAGGGGACCCTCAAGGTGACCGGCCCCGCTGCCAAGAGCCCCTAGCATCCTCACGCCTAGTTCTCCCCCTGGTCCCGACACGGGGCCGGGGGGAGCTTCCATCTCCACGCGACCGGACCGGACGGGATAGGAGGAGAGGGGGACGAACCCAGTGGGTGACCCCGGGGTGCGCTGGGGAGGGCCTTCCCCCCGGGCGAACCGCGAGACCTCCGACGCTCTCTCCCCCGCATGCCGGTCCGGTCGCAACCGCCAAGTAGCGCGCGAACGGTAGGTGCTCCGTGGGCGCGCGGGTCCTCGACGAGAACATCGTTCTGCACGTCGCCGACGTCTCTCATCGGACCTACGACGACGTCTGCACCACCCTCTCTCGCATCATCGACGCCGGTCTTGGAGAGCCGAACCCGGGCGCCCACACGACCTGTGTCGGGGGAAGCGCCAAGGGTCCGCTGCTCGGAATGGACCTGGCGCCCGCGGCCTACCGACGCACGTACCGGGCCGCTCCGGACTTCGGGCTTCGGCTGTCTCGCCACCTGGACTCCTGCAACCGCATCGCCGAGACCGAATCGGTCACCCCTCGTGGGCGGAGGGAATCGCCCGAGGAGATGGTGCGCAGGATGGCCAACGTGACCAGCCGTGTCAAGACCTGCATCCGGAACGCCTACTTCTTCGATGACCTCTACCAGGGGTCGAGCCTGTTCGGCCCCACGCTCCCGCCGCCCCGGGGGACCGCGGACCGCTACCTCACCGAGCTTCTCGACCACGACCCGGAACCCGTTGCCTTCGTCACCGAGGACCTCGGCCCCGACACCCACACGACGGAACAGGTCACCGTCATCTCCACCCACACGGACCTCCAAGAGGCCATGGTGGGGAACATCGCAGAGGGGACGCAGCCCCTCGCCGCCGACCCCGTCGAGGCCGCCGGTCGGTTCCTAGTGGGCCGGCTCCGACGCAGTGGCCTCGCGCTCGGCGGCGGCCCGCCGTAGCTCCTCCGCCCGCGGCTGGAAGAACCGGCTCGCCTCCTCCAGCGCTTGTTTGGCCTGCCGGAACACCCGCCTCCGGTACTCCCCGCCGTCCATCTCGTCCGGCGTGGGGTTCTCCATCCCCAGGTAGTCCTTGGCCTGCCGGAGGGCATCCATCAGCCTCCAGACCGCACGGTCCGTGTCGGTCGTCCCCTCGACCCATCCCGTGGCCTCCGCTCTCTCCTTCGCTTCGACCTCTCCTGCCATGTTCGTTCTTCCCCTCCTCTTTCTCTACTTTGACGCACTTAAGGGTAGCGCATCTGCAAAGTTTCCTCCGAGACTGAGGGGTCACCTGCTACGATGCACACCTCGCCCCGTTCTGGAGGAAGCTCCAGCGCCGGGCGCGGGTGCGTCTGAGACTCCCTGTGGTGGAACGCCCGCGGATGCTCCGCGAGCCCGCGGGATTGAGCGGGGCGCAGCGGGCGCCGTTTCCGGAGCTTCCTCCACAAGTGGCCCGGGCGCGTCTCCGCGAGCCCGGTGACCTACTCCCCTTGGGCCTCCGGAGCGCTCCGGGAGGCCTCCCGCTCCGCTTTCAGACGCGCCCCCGCCTGCTCCACCTTCCCCAGCCGTTCCGCGATGGCCTTGGCCTTCAGCGACCAGGCGTGGACCAGTTGCAGGCGCATCCCGTCGTCCTTCGACGACAGGTGCGTGGCGGCCATCTCCCGGATGAACGCCGCCCCGTCCTCGGTGAGTTGGAAGGACTCCACGGGGCAGTTCGGCTCGTGGGGCACCCCCACAGGTCGCTTGGGGTCGCAGGAGCACCATTGCAGCCGCTCGGCCTCCGTCTTCGTTCCGTTCGTCCCTGGCGTCGTCCCCGTCGTCTCGTTCTCGCTCATGGGTTCCACCTCACTGCTTCCCGGCCCGGAGCCTGTCGAGTATCGCGCGTCGCTCCTTCTCGACCTTCTTCATGTCGATGGAGAAGAACTCCGCGAGAAGCTCCTCCAGGTTGTAGGTCCAGGTGTACATCACCGCGTTCCGCGACTCGCTCTGCATGCCGCACACGTTCGCCTTGTAACTGGCGGGGTGCTTGCACGGACCGGTGATGCCCGCGATGCAGGTCTCCCTGTTGTGGGGACCGACCTCCTTGCAGCTTCCGTCGTGCTCGTGCCCCTTCCCCAGGTAGACCCCCTTCTCGCTCTGGAGCCACTCCAGGAACTCGCCGATGGCCTGGCTCTTCGGCGCGGCCTCCGCCATCTTGTCGCACTCGGGCGTTGTCGATTTCTCCGCTGCTGCTGCTGCCATTCGATTCACCTGTATCCTGCCGGCGGTGACGGCGTCTTTCTCTCCTTGGACTGGTACGGCTTGATGGTCTCCATCCAGACCGCATGGGACATCCCGTCCGGGTACTTCGCCATGGCCGCCTGGACCGCCTCGACCGCTGCGCCAAGGCCCCGGCCGTAGCCAATCCACGCCCGCTTTGGGTCCATCGCGTCGGTGAGGGACACCTCCACGACTCCGGTCAGTTCGGGATGCCCCGGGATTCCCTCCACCCCGCCCGACGCTTGCCAGAAGAGGCCGGACTTAGCCCACTCCGCCAGGAGGAGTTCGATGTCGGTCACGGGCTCAGGCGACCTCCGCTTCCGAGAGCACCAGCGACGCGGTCTCCCACGGGTCCAGGTCACATCCGACCGGCACCACTTCGTTGATGACCTCGCCCACCCCGAAGCGCTCCAGGTACTTGGGGTCCCAGGTAAAGGCGAACCAGGCGGACCGGATGCCGGCCATTCGGAGGCGGCGGGCGCGATGCGCGTTCACGGGATGTCCCTCACCCCGAGCAACCGGAGCGCTTCCCGGAGCCCGTCGCGCTTGCCCCAGTGGAACGACGGGTCAAGACTCCTGCTCTCAAGCGCCTGGGCCTCGTGTATCTCGAACTCGATGGAATCCTTCAGTAGCTGGATGTAGGTCGTGTGTGGACCGCTCATCAGCATGGCTCCTGGTCCCGTTCGTCGGCGTGCTCGCTGTGCCAACCGGGTGGGACCCCCGGTCCTTCCTTCTTCGCCGCTGCACCCGGCATCGCTCGTTGCACCGCCTCCGAGAACAGCTTCGTCATCTTCTCCGCGTCCTCCCACAGCATGTTCACCTTGGAGTCGAACCCGGAGTCCCCGAACTCGATGCGCAGGTGGACCTTGGCGCGCGTAGGGTGATTCTCGCTCACGCCCTCTCCTTCCCAGCCGGGGGTGCGGGCCTGTACCGAAGGTCATGGAGCCGCTCCCAGGCCGCACGCGGGACCTCGCCGTCGTCGTAGGCATGGAGCCAGTCGCGGATGCCTTCGTTCAGCCGCTCCACCTCGGCCCTCGCTGCGTCGCGCTGGGTCGCTCTGAGTTGAAGCTCCGTTATTGCCGCCTCTCCCGCCTGTGTCAGCTTCGCCAACTCCGCGGTCAGGCGGGCGACCTCGTTCTGGAGTCGGCGGTACATCTCTGTCATCGCGTCCGGCAGGATGACGACCTCCCCGCACTTCCCGCAGTTCGTCGCCATGACCGGGAGACCCTTCGGGACCTCCACAGGTCTCTCGCCTGGCGTCACCTCTTTTCCTCCTTGGCCGGGCTGAACACCAGCGGCGCCCGGCCCAGCGCGACGTCCACGGCCCTCCTCAACCGCTCCTCGCTCAGGAAGGGTTGAAGCTCGGCGAGCAGCGACCGGAAAACCGTTGCCTCAGCCCGGAGCCCCGACAACTCCTTCGCCATCCTCTGGTAGTCCTTGCTTCCGCGGCACGGGTAGAACGTCGCTCTCACCAGGACGTCGTGCGGTCCGTGGACGAAGTCGTACGTGCATGGTGCGTCAGCCGTGTCGTGCAGGTTGGTCCTCCATGGTGTCGCGGTGTCCTTCTCGGTCATGTCGCGCCCTTGCGTCGGTAGGGATTCGTGTCGCCGTCTGCCTTCGTGTGCTGCGGCCCGTAGCAGGCTTCTGTGAGGTCCCAGAGCGTCGCCAGGAGACCCTCCTCCTTGGCCCGCTCCATGAATCTCTTCCCCCGCTGGGTCTCGTCCACGTCCCGGTCCTCGTCGTGCAGCAGCCCCAAGCCCAACGCGATGTGAAGGCGCTTCTGGAAGGGTAGGGAGAGGAACCGGTAGTGGAGCCGACGATAGGGGTCCGGCACGGAGTAGTCGTCCGGCTGAGCGCCCATTCAGAGTTCCTCCTCTTTCTCGGACTTGGCCCGGACACGCACCCCGTACCAACCGAGCACGAGGGTGATGACGACCACGACGACGATGGCCGCCGCGGTCTCCAGGTCCACCATGTCAGTCACACCCCCCGGGCCTCTCCGGCGTCATGTCCTCCGCGAGTTGCTCCCGCGCCAACATCTCCTCCTCTCGTTCCTCCGGCGTCGGCGGTCTCGGCCACTCCTTCCTCACCCGGGCGATGAGCGCCCGGTCCACCAGGACCCCTTCCCCTTCCCCCTGCTCCATCTCGACGCAGTGGAGCGCGGTCTCCAGGGAGTCCGCAAGACGGTTCAGCAGTTGCGTCGGGTCGTCCACCAGATGCTCCGGGGTCACGTACATGGTGCTCCCCACCGGGACGACGTGCACCAGCCTCTTCCGACCGAAGTGCTCGATGTTTGCCCGGTCCACCTGGACCTTCAGGTACGCGACGTCGCCGACCTTCCTCTCGTTGTCGCTCATGGGGTTCTCGGCAGCTTGGCGGTCCGTGGTACGAACTCTCCCGGCTCCGGCTCGTAGCCCGGAATCGGGTCGCTGTACTTCAGGAACGGGCCGCTGTGCCCCGTGGACAGGTTGTGCCCCGGGGTGATTCGCGGGATTTTCCTCTCCCGGTCCCAGCTACAGGACCCGATGTCGCACGGCCCGCAGCACCTTCCAAAGGCGAACTGGCGGGCACACAGCACACGGTCGCAGCAGAGGCAGTGAAACGGCGCGGTGAACCTCCGCCCCTTGAAGTCGATGGTGACACCGGCCGGGTCCGGGTCGTGGTTCCCTCCACAGGAGTTGCACCAGCCCGGGTACTGGGGACCCCACGGTTTTCTCCCTGGCGAGCCCGAGGATGCGCTGGTCTCGCTCATGTTCCGAGGTCCTCCGGGACAACGAGCGGAATGTCGTTGCTCATCCTCACCAAGTCGGCAACGAAGAGGAGGTAGTTCGCAGCATCCGCTGTTTCTGCAAGTACAGCCATCGCGTTTTCGTACGTTGGTTTCTCGGTCCACCGAGCGAGGGCATCCGAGACCTCCGCCATCTCATTCCATGATGCTTCCAGCATCTCTCGGGGTTCCTCGTCGTCCCACCCTCCCTTGTGGTCGTTGAGGCTCAGCTTGCGCTCCATCGCTTCGGCGAACCATCGAAGATGTCTCCTGAGAGAGACGGGCTTCTTGTCGGGCTTCAAGAATCCTCCGGCCCGAGGATGCGGTTGAGCCAGTTCAAGACATTCTGACGGTTGACCGTCACGAGGTCGATGTGGTTGAAGTAGGCTCGCATGCGCTGAAGTTCCTCAACTGCTTCGGGGAGGGTCAGCGGGACCGTCTGGGGCTCGCCCGACTTGCGCTGCCTGTCGCTCAAGGACTCACCGTCCTTCTTTGAACGAGTTCGATGGCGTGAAACACATCTGCCTTGGCGCGACAGAGAAGGTCTGCCGCCTCCAACCACGCGGGGCTCGTCGCGCGCCTCGCGTCGCATTCCGCCTCCTCAATCATCCCGTGCACGGCCCACAATCGCTCCACAGTGTTCATCTCCTCACCATCTCTTCTGCTCCGCGACGCTGTGCACGAACCCGTCGTCCTCCAGGCTCCTCAAGACCTTCCTCGCCGTGAACGTCGGAATCTTCAAGCGCTGCGCGATGTCGAAAGCAATCAGCCCGGCCGGTTCCCCCTTCACCTCGGCGAGCGCGAGCACGCGGAGATTGGCGAACTCCTCCGGCGTCGGCTCCGGTCGCGGCTCCCTGGGACCCCGCTCCGGCCCCTGGCGCGGATGCTCCCGGTCGTACTGGACCCGGGGTCCGTCGCCGTCGCGCGACCGGCCCCGCTGACCGCCACCCCACCTCGGCCTGCGGTCCTCGCCATACCTGTTCTGCGTTCGGCCTCTGTCTCGCCCAGCGTTCCTGTCACGGTCTCCCATCGGTCTGCTCCTTCTTCGTCGCCTTCAGTTGCATGATGAACTCGCTCAACAGTTCCCGCTCTCCCTGCGTCAGTTGCAGGTGGTTCTTCACCTGCTCCAGCACCGTGTGGACCCCCCATAGGAAGCCCACCAACTCGCTGCTCTCCTTCCTCATCTCCAGCACGAAGCGCATCCCCTCGACCTTGGCCAGGAGATGGTCCACCGCGGTCAGCGAGGCGAACGCGCGCTCCTTCTCCACCTTGTCCATGTGGTCGAGATAGTGCTCCAGCGTCATCCCGCTCGCTAGCGCCGCTTGCGCATCCGGCTCCGGTATCCCCATCACCTTCAGTAAGAGGCGCAGGTCGTTGTGGGTGTGCTTCGCGCCGGGTTCCATGGTTCACGCCACCTTGCGCCCGCGCAGCACCCAGACAATCAAGGGTTGGCTCGGCTTCTTCTTCACACCGTTCGGAGTCTCCCACCACCAATCGCGTCGCACGCGCGGCTCGCAATCGGCTTCGAGCAGCCGGGCAATCCATCCGTAGACGGGCATCGTTAGCACGACGTCGTGCCCCTTCGCCTGTTCTGCGAGGGCCTTCTTGACCCAAGCTGTGAAGCCGGGGGGGCCGAACGGTGGGTTGACGTAGGACGAGGGACCCCACGGTACGACAGTACCGTCAAAGCCGTCGGGTCGGGGAAAGGGACACGGGTCCCCATCCTTCCCGAGGGGATGTGAGAAGTGGAACTCCTCGTCCAGCTTGTCGAAGAGAACCTGCGGTGTGAGGATGGCGGCTCCGGCCGCGTTTCCTCCAGGGCGTACCGGGCGGTTCGCGTAGGGGGAGAGCGGCTTGGGCTCCGGCATCAGCCGTCCCTCCTCGTCACCTTCACGGTGATTTCCACGTCCCACTCCCCCACGACGTCCCACTCGTCGGGCAGCTTCCTGACCTCCGCCCAGTAGGCATCGTCACCCGCACGGGCAACCTGGTCGGGGAACTTCTCATGGAGCTTGGCCAAGCCCCTCTTCCTCTCAGCCTCTCGTGTGGGAATCGGTGCCCCCGCGGCCCTCTCCAAGAGACGGATGATGGTGAGACCGTCGATGGTCTTCCGTCCTACCTTGAGGTCGATGCTCTCCGGGTCGTCCTGGCCGTCGCACATGCGCAGCAGCCGGCCTTCGACACTGTACGTCCTGGTCCTCTTCATCGCGGTCCTCCCCGGACCCGGTCGAAGTCCATCGGGCGCTGCTCCTGCTCGGCGTCGTGCCACTCCCTCGACACCGCCAGTGGGTCAAACCCCAGCAGCCTGCATGCTTCCTTGACGGTGCTGAGCGGGTAGTTGTAACCCAGGTGCCGCAGCATGTCCTCCAGGCAGGACTTCAGTTCCTCGTTCTCCGCGCGCAGGTCGGCTTCTGGGTGGTGCTGTGTCTCGACCATCAGGATTCCTCCTCTCCGTCGTCGTCCTCGTCATCCTTCCCGTCGCCGGTCGCCGCCGCCCCGGCCTTGAGCTTCACTCCGCACCGCGGGCACTTCAAGGGCTCGTCCGGACCGACCGTGGTCCACGTCGCCCCGCAGCTTGCGTTCGTGCACTTCTTCTCATGCCCGCTCCTCTTCGAGATGTAGTTGTTCTGCGCCGCGCGACGCATCGGGAACCAGCGGCACAGTGGGCAGACGACCGGTCTCACCTGGGGCGGCTGCGCGCAGCTACGGCACGGCGACCAGCGCCGGACCGTGAGAGCATCTTGCCACTCCTTGGGCATGAACTTCCAATCCCCGGACGTGTCCGCGTCCGGGTTCGCTGCGGAGGTGGGCGGTACCGTCGGGGTCGAGGGCGCAGTAGTCCGGGCTGAAGACTCCTCTCGGGTCACGAACCGGCTTCCCCCCGTAGACGATGTCCCAATCCGAGAACCCGTGGGTGGGACAGTAGCTCAAGCGAAGGAAGGGATTGAAGTAGAGGTCGAGCCGGCAGGCCCGGCAGAGGAAGCGGGGCGGGGCCGGTGGCCACGGTCGCGGCGCGAGCATGGAAGTGGGAGAGGTCGCTCATTCTTACCGTCTCCGTCCGTTCAGAAGTTCACGACCCGGCTGAGCTTCTCCATCGCGCGCTCCAGCCGGAGTACCCGGAGTTCGTGGTTCTGAAGGAGCACCCTCAGCGCCTGCGACCCGGCGAGGTAGCGCGCCAGGCCCCACCACTCCTCCTCTTTCCCCTCGTTGGCCAGGACCTTCCAGAGGACCAGTAGACCACGGAGGTCGGTGAGCTTGCCGAACTTGCAGAGGTAGTCGTACGTCCGGAACCCGTCTTCCACACGCCAGTCACCGTTAGGGTTGTGGGGGTCGAGGGTGTAGTCCATTGAAGCTGTGCTGCTCGGGGATTCTGTCACGAGCAACCGCGGCCAGCCGGTTCCCTCCGCCACGAACTCGTACGTCTTCCCGTCGTCCTCGCACTTGAGGGTCAAGCCCTCCGTCCACTTGGGGTCGGTCATGGATTCTCCGCGGCCTTCCTAAGAGCCGCCACACCTTCCTTCCGTGAGTGCGCCACCACCCAGAACTCCTCAGTGGGAGTGCCGGGTGGAAGCCCCAGGGCCTCGATGAGCCTGAGCGTGTAGGCGTGAACCCGTCGCGACACTTCTTCTGACAGGGCCATGCCGATGGCTTCTGACTCGTTGTGGATTTCTGGGTCCTGTTCCAGCAGGTCCGCGGCGCGGGCGAGGATGGGGTCCGTCACTTGGTCACGCTCCCGTCGCTGTTCATCCACACCGCCCCGAGGTCATGCGGGTTGTAGCCCGGTGCCGGAAAGTTCCGTTCGATGGTGTGCTCGGAGAGGAAGTCCAATAGTTCGGCGACGAGCCCCGGCCTCCATACGAAGGGACCCCCCGTGGGCGTCCTGATGTTCGAGACCATCGTTAGCATCCCGTCCTTCCCCACGGTCACGGTGAAGGTGATGATTCCCTCCACGGATGGTGGCTTGTTTGGGTCGAGGGGCTTCGTTTTCTCGCTCATGCCGGGTCTCCTTTCACCCAGTCGCAGTTCGCGTTCACGCAGCAGATGGCGCCGCTCCGGTGAACGTACGTCCCGCTCCCGCAGCGCGGACAGGCCTCGCTGACCCGGAGCGCGTCGGGGCAGGCTTCGCTGGCGTGGCGAGGGTCGCCGCAGTGACGACAGCACGCCACTCCCGGCAGCATCTGTACTGGTCCCTCGTTCACGACTCAACCTCGATTGGCAGCGGATAGTCCATGCCGCACCCCGGCTCCGTCTCAAGGTCGTCTCCACCGCGACACTCGGGCTCGATGAGGACCAGGTGGCGGGGCGGTCGCTGGTCAAGCGCCACGAACACGCTGAGCCCCCGATGCTTCGGCCTCTCGCAGTATTCCGGTACGTGCTCGAACCACCAATCGACTGACGGATGCACCCCGTCCTTGGCCATGTTCTCGGCCTCCACCCACACGTCACCGACACCGCCGCTAGCGGTGGCAGGTACCATCTCTCGTCCTGTGACCTGGTCGATGAACTTGGTTGGCTTGGGCATCTTGGACTTCACGTTAGTCGTACCTCCCGGGAATCGTGCCGCGGCCGTCGCAGGTGGGGCACCGGATGGGCTCCGGGTCCTCGACGACCTGCGCAATCTCGTAGCCTTCCAGGTCATGGGAGCCAATGTCAGGCAGACACTCCTCCAGGACCTCCTGGGTGCTGAAGTAGGGGCTCAACCAGACGCGGCGCTGCTCGCCGACGAAGAGGAGTTCGTAGTGGGTCCGCAGGGCCGGCCTGCTTGTGTGATGCTGGGGTCTCGTCTTGGTCATTTCAGCGCCTCTCTGAACTTGTGAATCCACTCGCCCTCGTCCTTCTCGACGCCCGGTTTCAGCCCGTGCTTCTCAAGGTCTGCGTCGATGACCAGCAGGACACGGCGCCCCACGTCCATCAGCTTGTTCACCCGGCACTGGGCGAGCAACTGGTGATGCGTCCGACACCACCGCTCGTCGGTTGCTCTGCGGCCCTCCTGGTTCTGAAGCTCTCGCCACTCGCTGACGCACTCGGGCTCCTTCATCCCACACCCCCGCCCTCATCGACGTAGCCGCCTATTGGCTCCATCGCGTGTGGGTACAGCGAACACTGCGCTTTTTCCCGGTGGTCGTCTCCCTGGTAGAACTGAACGATGTAGTCCGGGTTGAGAGCCTTGGCGAACTCCGCCGCGGCTCTCATGCTCGTGAACTTCTCCGGGCGCAGCCGCACGACGAACGGTGAATCCGGGTATGGCAGCGCGGGCTCCAGGTCCTTCTCCGAAATCACGGTCCAGCCTGGAGGGTGAACCTGCGTGATGCGCCAGGTGGCGCCGGTCTCGGGGAGCCCGCTCGGGCGTGCAGTCGCTTGTCTACCTTGCGCTGCTCCCGTCATCGACGCCGTGGTGTTCTGCTGAGGATGGTCAGAGGTGGACTTCGAGCGGTCCACCTTTCGCGGGGTAGTGGTTGCTCCGTGCGCCTCGGCCTTTCGCTGGCTCCCAACCTCTCCAGCTACCGGGGTTAGGCGCAAGTCGTCCCCCCCTTGCGCGGGTGAATCGTGCTGCGTCTTGTTCTTCTCCATCCCCTCACCTCTCCTTCCTTGGACCGGGAGCGACCGGTAGCGGCACCGGCACCGTCGTGAGCATCTCCTTCGGCTCGAACGACGTCTGCTGCGGGATTCGTCCGCAACGTGCCGGCAACTGCTCCTCCTCCACCATGATTTCGCACAGGATGTCCTGGTCCACGACGTGTTTTGTCCCCGGCGCCGAGGTGTCCTGCCACGTCGCCCAAGGCGCGAGGAACGGGCTCCCGCATCCTCCCTTCACCCGGTCCAGGCACATCACCTCGTTCGTGCACTCCCACTCGAAGACCGGGTAGCCGCGGGCGTTGTAGAGTTGTAGCCCCTCGGAAACCGGGACCGGATTCCTCTCACGAGGAGCGGAGGATGCGCTGGTCCTTGTCATCCCCTCACCTCTTCCGTCGTCCATGTCCGAACCACTCCTCCTGCTACCCGGCTCCTGGGATGGCGTCCGCGCTCCAGCGACAATGCGAGCAGTGGAACCTGCCGTCCTTTCCCTTGAAGACCATCTTGAGGTCGTTGAGGAACTCGCTGCCCCAGCATCTCCTCGGGCAGGTCGCCAGCGCATCCTCCTCGACCAGTACGCCCGGCCGGAAGAACGAAAAGAACCACCAGCGCCCTTCCACAAAGACCCAGTTGCCGTGACGACCGCAATAGAAGTACGGTACGAACCCGAAGGGCCTGAGCATGAGACGCCTTTCGACAACTCCTGTCCCCCCGCACGGGAACCGTTTCGCCGGGCAGTTCACGACCTCGCCGTAGCGAGGGCGCGGGGAAGTCCCCTGCTCCTCCACATCCACCACCACCCCCTCACCTCTTCCGTCGTCCATGTCCGAACCACTCCTCCCTCTCGAAACACCCCGAGCAGAAGAACAGCGTCACCAGGGTACCGTCCGGTTGCTTGTCCTGGCGGATGAAGCTGAACGCTTCCGGCGGGATGGCCTTGCCACAGCCCTTGGCGCTGCACGTCGCCGGTTCGCCGCGGTGATGCGACGGCGTCACGACCCCTCCTTCCCTGCGGGGGGCTCGGGCAATCCGAGCACCTGCCGCCTCTTCTCGACCCACGACACCGTAGGGTGTCCCTCCGAATCGAGGAAGAACGAGGGGTACTCGGGTCGCCATCCTGCAAGAACCTCTCTCAGCCGCTCCACCTCGGCCCTCGCCGCGTCGCGCTCTGCTTCAGCGTTTCGCCTTTCGAGGATGTACTGGTCACGTTCGTCAAGGGCCTTGTCCAGGTACTCGGTCCGCTTCGCCAACTCCGAGGTCAGCCGAGCGACCTCGACTTCGAGTTCATTCGTCAGAGGCAGGTCTCTGGCGAGACGGTCTTTCACTTCCCGGACCTTTGGGGTCAACAAGTAGTACTTTGCCGCTCGCGCTTTGGGCGAACGCTTCGCAGGAGCGGGGATTTGGTCTTCGGAGGTGGGGTCGCTCATGGCGTCTCCTTCCCGGCGGCGGGCTCTGGCTTCTCCAGACCGAGCGCTATCCGGGCGACCTTCTTGGCCTGCGGTTCTTCTGCCCAACCCGCTATCCGGCCCAGCGCTTCACGAAGCCGCTCCACCTCGGCCCTCGCCGCGTCGCGCTCATCTTGGATGCGCTTGCCGCCGTCAAGAGCATCCGCGAGCATCTGTTCGACGGCCTTGACCTTGCGCTCCTTGAGGGTAAGTTCCACGCTCAGCCGGGCGACCTCGCAGTCCGGGTCGGCGCACGTCCCCCCCTGAACGCCAGGCCTCTCCTGACCCGAGCAGAAGTGCACAATCCGGTGCGTGTGTTCCTTCGGAGTGGCGGAGATTCGGTCTTCAGAGATAGGGTCGCTCACCGGTAACTCCTTCGTCGCATCGCCTTTCCTCAGCCTCGTCCGGTAGTGCTCCTCGCACACGGCCATGATGGATGGCACCCCGAAACCGATGGCGTTGAGGACGTCCACACCCCAGACGATGACGTAGAGGGGACCGTCCTTCCAGGTCTTGTTGCAGTCGTCGAAGAGGCAGCGCGCACACGAGGTCTGGTCCGGGTCGAGAGGTACCCCCGGCCGGACGCTGACCCACTCACCGTTCAGGAAGATGCTCATGGGGGCTCCTTCGCTCATGGGCTCAACCCCGATTCTGGTGTCTCGTACTGCACCAGGTCTCCACCGCGCTTCATCGCGTGTCGCAGGCTCTGGAGGTACCACGGCGTCGGCGTCTCGTTCTCAAGCTCCGGTCGAATCAGCGGCCGGTGCGCCAAGAGGTCCACCAAGTCCCAGACGACGGACTTCAACTCGTCACCCCGGTTCAACTCGTCGGCCAGGTCCTGGATTCGCTCCGGGTCTTCTGTCTCCTCGACCGACCGAGCCATCACCCTCCCCTCCGGGTCACGGAGGTACCAGATGCGCGTGGGTTCCTCCGCTCCTTGCTCGTAGTTCCCTGAGCCCGGGCTCGCCATCCACCGTGCCGTCGGTGGTTCGGCCGGCCACGGCTCGTGGCAGAAGGGGCACTCGGCCGGGCTCGCTGCCACCTTCGCCCGCACCTCTCCCATCTTGAGGTCGTCGAACTTGCCGTCCCAGAGGTGACCGGAGAGATGCCAGTCCTTCGCGGTTGCGTCACCGGGCTTCACGGGTTCACCTCGTACTCGTCCCCGTCGTCCGTCGCGTTGTATCCCCTCAACCCCTCGCGGACGTGCATCAGCGTGCTCATCAGTTCCTCCACCTGCCACGGCGATAGCGCAGTGTAGGAGTCGCCTATGTTCAACTGGACCCCGCTGCCCGTTCCGGCGGCGAAGACGGTGAGGGTCATCGGCTCGGCTCCCTTGCCTAGGTCGAGACTGTTGTATCTGCGAATGTTGTTGCTCACGGGCTTACCTCCACCCGCTTCCGGTCGATGCCGAACTTCTCGGCCCAACTCAACCCGCCCCCGCCGTGCTCAGCTTCCCACTTCCGGCGCTTCAGCTTCTCCTCCATCGGCGCGTCGCTCACCGGGCACGGCGGTCCACCGATGACCCCCATCGGGAAGATGTAGTGGTGGGTCTTGCACTGGTACGGGAAGTAGCCGTAGTCCGGGTCGTGACTGCTCTGAACGTCACACTCGCTCATCTCTGCCTCTCCGACTCTTCCATCTCCCTCATCCGGCGCTGGGCTTCCTCTTGCGCGGTCGGCTCCGGGCCATCGTACTCGTCAGCTAGGGTCAGCGTTGCGCTGCCACCGGTCTGCCCCGACATCGTCGTGTTCTCGACCGACCCCTCGGCCTTCACCCATCCCGGCTTCCGCGGCACCGGCGGCGTCCACGTCCCGGTCTTCATCGCGGCGTACTTCTGCTCAAGCTCCGCGACCGCGGCCTTGAACTTGGCGCGTTTGTGCCCTCCCCCCGGCATCAGCTTGTGCATCCACTCGTGCGCCATCAGCCAGACCGGGTCCGTCGTGTAACCCGAGTACTTCCAACGCTCGGCCCTCAGCCGCCTCGACTCGTCGGTGTCGATGGTCGCCAACACCTCCTTGGGCGAGATGCAGATGAGGCTCTTCCTCACGACACGCTTGCGCTGCGGCGGGTACTGTCCCGGGTTCAATCGGACCCAGACGTTGTCGAGGTGACTGTGAGCCCCTGACGGTGCACGGTCCCCATACTCCGGCTTGCACCAGCGGTTCGGCCAGAGTTCGAGCCGAGCCTGCCTCCCTCCCGGGCGGATGCGTCGGAGGTCCGCGAGAATCTCCCGGAGCACCCCCAGTTGCTTCTCGATGAGCACGTCGCCCTCCCACACCGGCTTCGGCTTCTCCGTCCGCTCCGGCTTCGCTACCGACCGGCTCGACACCCCCGCGAGCTTCCACGGCTCCGGGAGCTTCAGCCGCGCCGCCAGTTCCTTCTGGATGGTCCTGATGCGGACCTTCCTCTCGAAGGTCGCTGTGACCTCGATGCTGACCTTGTAGACACGCTTCATTCCCTTCTTCCCTCCTTCCTGTCTCGACACTCGCCGCAGAGGTGCACGGGTTCTTGCATCATGTGTCCCAGCCAGAAGGAGCACTTCCTGGCCGGGTGATTCTCACACGGTCTCTTGCACTGCTTGACAATGGTCATCGTCCCGTCACTCCGACCACGACGCCCACTTCCCGCAGAGCGGACAGTTGTACTCCTTGTCCACGACCTTCTCCTTTCCCCGGGTGATGACCTCCGTCCGGATGCTCACCCGCTGCTGGCAGTCGGAGCAGTGGACCCCGTCCTCGTTCGGTGGGCGTGGCACTTGAACTCCCCTCGCTAGAGCTTCGCCCCGGCCGGCGGTGTCGCGGGAGCCGCGGGCTGCGGTTCCGGTGTGGACGGTGCCGGTGCCTCGGGCTTCTTCAACCACGGGTGCGGCTCGCCGGTCGGCGGGATGCAAACGTGCTCCTCCATCCGGACCATCACCTGGGGATGCCGGCTCCAGCCGCGAAGCTCCACCTGCACCAGCGCCTCATGCCTCGACCGGCACGGAAGGCTGTGCGTCGCACAGACCTCCTTGCAGGTCCACGGGTCCTCGATTTTGATGGGCTCGGCGTTCTTGTACTCCTCTGCGTTCTTGTCGAACCTCTCACGCAGTTGCTTCACCTGCCGCGTCAGCCCATCCATCGCACTCGTCAGGTCCCAGATGTCCTGGGAGGACGGCGGCCCCTGGCGCGTCGGCGCCGACGGCGACGGTGCCGGTGAGGCGGTCGGTGGTGCTGTCGTCGCTGGAGGCGCTGGCGGCGTTGCTGGCGGCTGCTTCTTCGCGGTCATCGCTTCTTCTTCTCCTTCCCGCGCGTCTTGAGGACCTTCCTGATGCGCTCCTGCTCCTGCGCTTCCTGCTTCTTGCCCTCGCCACCAATCTCGGTGACGTGGGCCGTGTCGCCGCGGACGTCCGCGCTGAACGCCTGGTAGGCGCTCTTGGGAAGCGGCTTCGCCTGCGGGTTCACGTCGGCCGCGGTCAAAGAGCCCAGCGTGGGCTCCTCCACCTTCACCTCGGGTTCAGGCTCGGGCTCCGGCTCCGGTTCCCCGGCGCGCTTCTCCTCGACCATTTGGACCTCCTGCTCCTTCACCCAGGTCGAATCGTACTCCGGTTCCCCGATAGCCCCTGCCTCCGGCTCGTCGGCGCCGTGCTCCTCGTCCCAGTTTTCCGGGGGCGAGGGCGCAACTCCTTCCGCGGCCACGGACGTCGCCGCGGTAGCTTGCGTCGGTCTCCGCGGTACCCTCCTTCGCCTCACGTACCACATCCCGATTACCCATGCGCCTACGACCGTGATGAGCGGCAAGAGCACGATGGGGCTCGTCAGCGTGGAGACCAGGCTCGGCGGCTGCGTCTTCGGCGGCGGTGGCGGTGGCTGGCAATTCGTGGTACACGGCGGCGGGCTCGTACCTCCCGTCCAGAGCGGCAGCACTTCGACCGTCACCCGGTTCGAGACCGCGACCACTCCCGCTGAGTCCGTGACCCACACTCTGTACGTGTAGTTCCCGGCGTGCGGCAGCGTCGCCGCGAGCGTCGCCCCGGTGCTCGACGTGTTCGTCCCGTTCTCGCTCCAGAGATAGCTGAAGCCCGGAGTACCACCCGTAGCGCCCGCGGTCAACGTCACGCTCCCTCCCGCGTGGAAGACGGTCGCGTTCGCAACCAGCGTCGCCGTGATGGCGGGAGGTGGAGGTGGGGGCGGCGGCGTCGTGTAGTTCGACCAGACCTTCAGCGGTGCCTGCGACCAGGCGACCCGGCTCCCGTCGGTAACGGTCAGGTTCACTTGGTACGTCCCGCCGTGCCGCTCGCTCAGGGAGCACGTCGCGCCGCTGCACCCGAGCGCCGTCGAACCGTTCGTCGTCCAGAGGTAGCTCGGGGTCGTCGCGTTCTTCAGCGTGGCCGTCGCCGTCACCGTGGTCCCGTTCTGCACCCGGTAGTTGGACAAGGTCACGTTGGCGGAGAGCGCCTTCGGGGGCGGCGGCAGCGGAGGAAGAACCTCCAGCACCGTCTTGTTCCACACTCCCTGACCCCAAGCATCCACATCGCTCACCAGGAACGAGTAGTTCCCCGCTCCGGCCGGGGTGTAGGTGAACGAGGTCACGTTGCCCGCTGGGTGGCTCGTCCTGTTCAGGTCCCAGATGTAGGCGTCGGTGCTCGGGCTCACTCCGCCGTTCTCGACCGCGGTAACGGTGACCGGTGTCCCGGGCCTCGTCCCGTTCGCCGAGAGCGTCACGTTCACCCACATCCGGGTGTCCACCCGGACCGGAGCGAAGGCCTTGCACACGCCCGGGCAAGCCGAGTCCTGGACTTCCGCGGTGAAGATGGCCGGCGACGATGTCCAGTACGTGTAGGGCTTGAGGTAGCTCTCGTTCCCGCCGGTGCACCACTGGATGGTCGGAGTTCCGCCCGGCGCCTGCGGGTAGTACGTCCAGTTGTACTCGGTGCTCGGACAGTTCGGTACTCCGGTCTCTGTCCCGTTCGTCTCGACCGTCGCGTTCAGGGTGTACGGGCTCACCCCCGTGAAGGAGGTCGCCCCCACGAACCAGATGTCGTACGGGTTCGGCGCAGAGGGCACGGTCCGGCCCGCCGACGCCAGGGGCACCCACGCCCCCAGCGCCAGCAGGACCAGCACGAACCCGGCAGTTAGCCATCTCGTCTTCTCTTTCATAGATTCTCCGACGACCAGCGCCCCTTCGTGTCGGCGACGTTCCGTTTGTCCTCGTCGTCGTCCTGTTGCCTCAGTTCCCCGGGTTCCAGGATTCGCGTGACCCATCCGGAGCGCTGCTCGTCCTTCGTCCCCAGGAACCAGGCCACCCGACACTCCTTGCAGACGATGGTGACCTCTCCCCACTCGGATACGCTCAGCCTCAGCGTGAACTTCTCGAAGAGCGCCGCCAGGTGGGGACAGGTCTCGGGCACCGGTTCACTCCTCGACGTGCTTGGAGAGTTCCGCGACGACCTGGGACAAGAGGTCCCACGCCGCGGCCCCCGTCGCCACCTTGAAGGAGAGCACATTCTCGTACTCCCCCTTCAAGCTGGCAAGCTCCTGCAACTCGTCGATGAACCCCTGGAACTCGCTCGGGCGAATCTTCCGGTCCTTCTCGCCCAGCAACTCCTGGGCCTTCCCGATGGTCTCCGCGACCTTCCCGCCCACGATGCGCTCGAACTGCTTGATGACCAGGTCTCTTGAGTCCTGCTGCACCGGCATCCCGGCCAACTCCGAACCCACGGAGTGCTCCGAGCAGTACGGGGACAGCAATCCCAGCAGCTTCGCCACCCGGTCCAGGCACGGGACCGCCGCTTCCGGAGAGAAGTAGAGCGCGCCGTTCGGTCTCATGTCGAAGCGCTTCCCGCTCGTCCGGAGGTAGGTCGTGACGGACCGGCGCACGTCGTCGTCCGTGGCGTGCGACGAGAACCGCTCGAAGAGTTGCCGCGCCCGGACGAGGAACGACGAGAGCATCTTCTTCGCCTCGTCGTCCGTGTTCTGGAGGTCCATCGTGCCGGTCACGTCCGCCGACTGCACCGCGTTCGCCAGGCGGAACTCCACCCGCCCGATGACCGGGAAGGCGTGGTTCTTCTCCGTCCCCCAGGCCAAAGTTCTGGCCCACGGCTTCGCCTGCTTCCCCACCATCATCGCGGCCGGGCGGATGACCAGCGTGTTGAACGGGCTCTCCTTTCCCGTGAGGTCCACGGCCATGCGGAAGGCGTCTACCGGCGACCTCGCCCCGGGGCACAACTCCTCCGGCAACCCGGCCGCGGTCCAAAGCTCCTTGAGCTTCTCGACCGGCACCGCCATGTCGCCGATACTCACCCAGTACACCCGGCCGATGGTCTCCGTCTTCCCCTGGAGACCGGTCACCAGGCCCACCGCCTCGCCCTTGTCCTGACCCGGGATGCTCACCTCGCGCATCAGACCGGGGGTTGGCGTCGTCGTCGTTCCGGGGGTCGCCTGCGCCCCCTCCTCTGTCGTCGTCGTTGTCGTCTCCTTCACGTCTGCCATCATCCTGCTCTTCACTCCTAGGCGACCTTGAACGTCTGGAGAAGGGGCCACAGCCTCTCGATGGCGGCTCTGGTCCTCGTCTGGACGTCCAACACGAGCCCTCCCTTCTGGCTCTCGGCCACGGCCTCGTCGATGATGGCCATGACCTTGGCGAACTCCTCCGGCGTCGTCATCCGCTCCGGGTAGCTCCACTTGTTGTTCTCCATGAACCCGATGAAGCCCCCGCTGTCGCCGATGGGGAACGTTCCGCGGCTGAACTCGACGTGCCTCCAGTACCACCCGATGTAGGGTAGGCGCTTGCCGTGCTCCTTCCCGTTCGCTACCGTTGGGTCAACCGGTTCCTCGCGGAGGGCGGAGTCCTCGTCACGGTAGTCGGCCAGGTCCGACAGGAACCGGTTGTACTGCCCATCGAGGATGGACGCCTCTAGCTGGCCCCGGGGCATCCCGGCGAGCTTCTTCTTCCGCTCGGCGTACGTCCCATGCACCGTCCAGTAGACGTTGGTGTCGTACCACTGGGGCGCCTGCGCCGCCGCCTCACTCGTTGCTTGTTCTTGTTCGCTCATCGCTTCCCCACGACTCGCGTTCTCACGCCGCCGGGCTCAGCCGGCGCCGTGCCCCCTGATGCTCGTGGCGTCGGTCCCCCAGTAGGCCTGCGCCTGGTAGCGTCCCCAGTAGGGGCTCCGCCACCGCGGCTTGGACGGCAGCGTGTCCGGGAGGCGCCTGAGCTTCTCGCGCTGCTCCTCCATCTTCCTCCACCGCGCCGTCCGCTCCGAGCCTTCGAGTGTCTCCCCGAAGACCGCCAGGTAGGTCCACCGCTCGCCTTCGGTCAGCCGCTTCTCCATCGCCAGGACCCGTTCGCGCGCCTGGTGGTAGTCACGACTCGCCTTCTCCCACTCCTCTCGCGCCTCGGCGATTTCCGCGGGGTCGTACCTGGTGATGTCGAGCTTCCTCCGGGCGTCGTCCATGACCCGCTTGTCGATGGCCAGGTCGTTCCGGGCCGCGATGAGCCGGTCCACCAGCGTCACCTTGGCCTTCCTCTTCCTTCCGTTCTTCCTCTCGTTCATGGCTTCACCTTCACCGCCTCTTTCGTGAACCAGATGAGGCGGTACCTCTCGTTGTCGTGGTACTCGCGCGCCGGGAACCCGCCAGGGCGCACCTCGTTGCATGCGTTCTCCGGCCCGACCGGGGAGATGTCCTCCAGGGTGGCGTTCTGTCCCCAGATGGCGTTCTGCTTGTCGCCCAGGTGGTACCCGCAGACCACCGTCGCGTAGGCCTCGAACGGACCTCCGGTCTTGAAGCTCAAGAGTCCCCCTTCTTCCCCTCGGCCTTCGTCATGCTCTCGTGCAGCGTTGGACCCCGTGAGCCCACCAGTTCCCCGCCGCTGATGGCGCGCTCGATGACCTTGTAGTCCGCGTCGAACCAGTGACCCACGTCGCCCCTCGGGACACCGGGACCGGTCACCGTGTTCCCGCCCTTGTCCTTGTACTTCGTCGGGATGAGCCGCATCCGGCGCATCAGGAAGTCCCGGCGCTTCTCCGAGTCCCACCCTGGAAGCGCGTCGCGCTGGTCTCCGTTCATCGAGACCTGGAAGAAGTCGGCCATCAGCGTGTAGCGCTTCGTGAGCTTGGTGATGCCCTCGGCCACGCCGGTCGCCTTCTTCGACACCGTAACCTTGTCGTCGTCGCTCGCCTTCTCGTCCTTGCTCTTCTTCCCCGTCATCGTTGCGTCACTTCCCCTTCGCCGCCACCGCCGCCGCAGGTCTCGGCTCCTCGCTCTCCTTGGGCTTCCAGCCGTGCTTGCCCATCTGCTCGCGCAGAGAAGACCGGACCGCGTCGGACATGGACACGAACTTCCCGTGCTCCTTCAGCCACTGGGCGAAGTCGTACTCGTTACGAGTGACCCAGAGATTGAGCGGCACCAGCCCCCGGGCGCGATAGCGCTTGTAGGGATTCACCTTCGAGGGCATGCGTCCTCGTAGAGGGGTAATAGAATAAGTAGTACTCGGTCCCGAAGGATTTATCCCCCGGGACCGGGCACCCCCCCTCAGACCCTGTCCAGCAGGCCGAAGAGCCGGTCCAGCGTCCGCTCCACGACGTACGTCCCCGCGATGACCACGTCGCAGGCCAGGTCCCGGGCCGAGTTCACCGCCTTCTGCGCGTCCAGCGCTACGGCCTGCGCCTCCCTGGTCAGCGCCAGCACGTCCTTCAGCGTCGCCCGCACCACCGGCATCCCCGCCCGTCGCTCGCTCGCGGCCGGTCGCTCCGTCGTCGTCGCTCTCTCCCCTTCGTTCGTCCTCTGTCTCTTCTTCGTCGGCATGTTCGCTCTCACTCCTCGTTCTTCTGTCGTTGTCGTGTCAGCCAGTCGTTGAAGGCCGGGCCGACCATCTCGACATAGTTCGCCGGGTCGAGAAGGTGCCCGGTCGGTGTCCCCAAACCGCGGTCCACCTTCGCGCCCAGGAAACCCTGGTTGAACCCGACCGCGAACTTCGCCGCCATCTCGCCGTACCTCTTTCCTGCTCTGTGCTCTATCTCCTCGGTCATCGTCGTCCCTCTAGTCCGCTTGCTCCGGGTGCGTCCGCTCCAGGCATTCCTTGTTCCACCAGGAACCGACGTTGTCGGGCACCCCCGGCGCCGTGCTCAGGAACCCGGCGCTGACGTTCAACGGGTGGTTCTTCGTCTCCGCCTTCCCGCATCCTCGGCACCGGTACGCCTTCCACCTCTCCCTGAACTCCTCCTCCGGCGTCGGAGGCTTCTTCACCTGCGCCATCTCCGGCGGCCAAATCTTCCGGTGCTTCTTCGCGTTGAAGTACGGCATCCCGAAGAGGCCCCCCTCCGGTCCAATCGAGTAGCAGTAGGCCTCCGGCTTCCCCGGCTCCACGAATGCCCCGCGGCATTCAAGACAGTAGATGTAGACGTGGTCCAGGCAGCGCATCGCACGGTGGGTCTCGGCGTCGCAGGAGCACTGGAGACAGCGGCCCACCTGCCTTCACCTCCCCACGAGTGGGGCGATTGCCGAGCGGGACAGTTCGCGGCACTCCAGGAGCACGAATCTGTTCTCCCGGGTCACCTGTAACGTCGGCTTCCCCGGCAGACCCACGGACCAGTCATCCAGTTGCTCTGCGGTGGACCTGTCGTCCAACACTCGTCCGTCGAGCCGCCCGGACGCTTCGTGCTCTCCGAGCATGCTCAGCACCAGATGGAGGTCCTCGTGCTTCAGGATGGTGGCGAGCGCAGTGACCTCCACGCCCTGTTCCCGGTAGAGTTCCCAGTGGGAGTGTTCACGCAGGATGACGAGTCCCTTGACCGGACGGAAGACCTCCGCCATGATGTCGATACCGGTCGTCGGGTGAACACGTCTGCGGCTTATCGACACCGCTCGGTTCCATTCCCCCGGACTCGTCGTCTCGTACTTCGCTATGGCGGACTCCACCTCATCGACCTGCTGGTCATAGCTGCCCATGTAGGAGAAGTCGTTCCAGATGTCACCGCTGGGCAGGTTAAACCATCTCGAAAATGCTTCCTGCAACCTGCGTACCCTGGTATCCATTCGGCCCGTCCTTCCGGAGATTCTCCAGCGTGAAGACCGCATCCGAGAGGTCCTTCAAGACCTGCGCCACCCCGGGAATCACCGCGATGCTCACCAGCTTCACTTTCTTCCCGACCCGCCACTCCTTGTAATCGCGCGCCCAAAGCTCCTCGACCTGGCAAAAACCATCTGTGACCATCAGGACGTCGGCGCGCTCGCCCTGCTTCTCTTCGTCGATGATGCGCCGCGCGTAGTCGAGTGGGCGCTGGAACGAGGTGCCTCCTCCCTCAAAGTACTCCGCGCACTCCATGACGGCCTCCTGGATGGGACCGTTGTAGAGCTTTTCCGTCGTGCACTTGTCCTTCGTGTCCCGCTGCTTGTACGCGGGTGGAGGAGCTTTCGTCGGCTGCGTGAAGTGCCACGCCACGATGGGGTCCGAGTCGTCCCCGAAGAACGCGATGTGCGCGGAACGGTCCTGACTTCTTGCGATGTCCACGATGGCGAGCGCCAAGGCCTTCGCCCAAAGCTCCGGCTCTCCGCCCATCGAACCGGACGTGTCCACCATTACCACAATCGGACCCTTCCCGACCTTCTCCTCCCCCTCCAGCTTGTACTGTAGGAGTTGGCGCTCGGCGAACCGGCGCAGGAAGTCCACCTCCAAGTCC
>JAGWLG010000123.1 GCA_028864975.1 Thermoplasmata archaeon
CACTCGAGGAACGCCTGACCCCCCAGGCTGTTGGCGTCGTTGACGACACCGCCGAACCAGAACGTCGCGAAGGCGTCCCCTTGCGCGACGCTCGGGCCGTCCGCGGGGAGGGTGATCTTCCAGCTTGCGTCCGCCCCGCTTCCTGGGGTCGTGTCCCAGTAGGTGAACGTGGGCTCGTCGTGCCCGTAGCAGTTGTTCGTGTACCACGCGTTGACCCAGGGAGCCCAGAAGTACCCGGAGCAGCCGGTGACCGGCTTGCCCGCGGGGACCGCAGGAGTGAGCGGCACCGTGGGGCGTCCTGCCGTGGCGGCGGACGAGGTGGTCGGGAGAGGCTCGTGGGGGAGGCCGGGGGTTGAAGGGGTCCCGCCCACACTCGTGGAGGCGAAGGAGGACAGGGTCAGCAACAAGAGGGCGCCAAGGGCGATAGCGAGCCGTGACATCGCGACCCCAAGATTTGAGGGGGTCTTATGCCTCTCGGGAGGCACCTCACGGGTTCGGGTAGCCTTTCGCCCCTCCCTTCCAGCTTCGAGGCACGTGCGTGGGGGCCCTATGTCGATGGGAGCAGGAGCGCTCCCTCCGTCAAGCACTCGCTCAAGGGCACGGACGGGTGGGGACGATGGAAGGTCCTACCTGCTCAGGTAGACAGCGTTCTTGAGCCCCCTCCTCGCATAGCTCCGGGCACAGGTGAACCCCGTGAGCGATTCTCCCCCGCCCGGCGTGGATGTCGTCTTCGCGCCTTGGACCCCCGAACAGGTTGACGCCCTCAACTTCTGGCAAGGCCTCGGCGCGGAACCCCCCATGTACCACGACGATCCTGTGGTCGGGAGGCTCGTCCTGATCGCGACCCGAGAAGGGTGGGTCGCGCACCACCCCGGCCCGGTCGTTCGGATCTGGGCTCCCAGGTTCATGCTGGCGGCCCGCCCCAGCCTTCCCTCTACCCCCGCGGTCGCGGAGAGGAAGGAAGGCTTCGCGGTCGCCCTTCTCTCTCCATGAACGCGGGGGGACCCCGGTCCCAACCACTCCTCCACGGGGCCACGAGCTTCGCGGGACCGATTCCGTGCGATAGAGCCTGACGTTTGGATTACGGCGAGCTTCTGACCCCTCCAAGGGAACCGGAGGGTGGGAGCATCGATGAGGCACCCCCTGCAGACTGGGTTCCGCCGTTCGAAGCAGGGCGGAGCCCTTCTCGACGCGGTCGCGGGGACCCTCCTCGTCCTCGTCGCCGCGTACTCGCTTGTCCAGGTGGGGCTCAACCTCCCGATGCTCCTCCACGCCCTCCACCAGTTCATCGGGACGTAGCCTTCGCACGCCGATCTCCCGCCCGGCCTCGGGTCGGGCAGGCGCACCGTCTCGACCCGCACCGAGCCGAGGTGATTCCGACCGTACGCGGGCCCGAGGCAATCGCACCGAACGTGGGCCCCTTTCGAAGGCCGCCCAGCTGCCGTAGCCGACCCGGTCTCCTTGGACCGCTGCTTCAGTGGGCGGACAGACCCTCCTCGCAGCGACTCGAAACGGTCAAACCCCCCGACCCTTCCCGCCGCCGATGGCCGACCACTCCTCGACAGCCCTTCGGGGTGCCCTCCTCGTCACCCAGGACGACGAGCGGAAGGTGTTCCGCGGAGATGTCCTGCTCCGCGACGGTACGATCGAGCAGGTCGCCCCGGCGATCAAGGGGAAGGCAGACC
>JAGWLG010000061.1 GCA_028864975.1 Thermoplasmata archaeon
TGTGCTGCGGGCCGACGAAGGGTGGTCGCTGAGGCAGATATCGGCCCACCTTCACGCCAGCACGAACTCCATCTCGAAATGGATCCGAATGTGCCAAGGTTCAGGGAATCCTACAGCCCTCCTCGACGTCCGACGGGGGGTGCCCACAGGGACTACCCTCGCATCAGGAATCGACGAGATCACCGCCAAGTGGGAGGGAATTCGATCGCGGGCTCTTGATCGCGAAGGACGGAGGAAGCGGCCGGCGCCGGAGAGGGGATGGGCGGTCGTGGAACGCACGGAGAAGGGAGTGGCGAGGGATATCGACCACCTCATGAGGGAGGCCGGGGCCCGAGATGTTGCCCGAAGGCTCGCTAGGCTCTCTCATGACCAACGCGCACAGTTCGCTGAGCTCCGGTCACTCCCGCCCTTCTTGCCGCCAGGTGCCGCTCCTGGGTGGCGGAGCGACGCGAGCAGGCCGGGGCGCAGCCTATCGGAGCCTACAGCGGCCGCTGTCCTCCACACACTGCTCCATCACCCCCCCTCCGCGGAATCCAGCTCCGACATGCGATGGACCTCGGTTCAGACTCGTCGACGGTCCAGCCGATCAATCGCGAGCGCCTTGGGTCGCATGGAGAAGCGCGCCGCGGGTTCGCGGCCGAGCCAACCACGGGTCGCCGCAATCATCCGAGACCTCCACCTCGGGTCCCTCGGTGTTCGCCTCGACCGGGTCAGGAAGTCCGACAGGTCCCAGAACATCGGTCGCTTGCTCTGGGTCATTGCGACTCCCTCCTTGGGGATGGCGGCCTTTGCCATCCCCCGTGCTGAGCCCAAGCCTGGCTCTGCTCCTCGAGTGTTCCGCGCGAGCACCGAGGAGCCCTGCACCTCTTGCCTAGGCTTGGCCAAGGAGCTTGAGCGATTTCACGTTCAGGTTACTCTTCAACTCGCCAAGACGGTCGCTCTCCCCGAGCCCCGCGGGAGACCCGATAGGTCGCCAGCGGCCAGGGCGGCCGTCGCCTTCACGCGGGCGATGATAAAGCAAGGGGATCGACTGCTTCGTGTGGCTGGCGGACCGAACTCTCGGACCAAGACTCGCGTGTACCTCTGGCGAACTGAGCGTGTCCCCAGGCTCCTCGAGCGGGCAGCGAAGTCTTGGTCACGGGTTTCCGATATTGAATTCGTTCTATGTGGAGACCAGGAGCGCTCATGGCGCGGCGCTGTGCAGGCCGGGATTGTTGCGGCGCACTTCGGATCTCTCGCTCCCTCCTGAACCTCCCTCGCCTCTCTGCCGCGACTATCGAGGAAGCGCCGCCCAGGGTAGGGTTTGAGGTGCGGTTTCCAGGGATTGGGGCCGAGCCTCCACCTGGCCAGTATGGAACCCCTCTACACCCCGTTTCCAGCGGGGGGCTACTCGCGACGGGCAGGATCACCAGCCCGGGCCGAGTGGGCGCTCCGCCACCTCCCCACCTCGTTGGCGCAGGCGAAACGGACGAAGTCGGTGACCGACATCCAACGTCTGCCCGTCCCGACGATGGTGGCGATCTCTCTGTAGAGCTCGCGCGGGAGCGCGACGTTCACCTTTTCATAGGGCACCCGGCCCTTCCCCGCTGCAGGCATGGGCGCCTATCGGCGCAGACAGGCTTACGTAGGACACAAGTCATAGGCTCCCATGGGTGTCGCTGTTACCCTTAAACAACACGGGAGTCAGGTCACTCAGGTCCCCTCGGGCCGGAGTCGCTCGCGCTCTACTGACCCTGGCCTTCGTCGCGCTCCTCCTTCTTCCCGTTTCTTCGGGACGTCTCGCTGAGGCGGGGCATGCGCCGAAGACTCCAGCCGCCTCCTACCCCGACACCGTCCGGATCGACGCCTGGTGGGCCCCGCCGGCGTGGCACTACAACGGGTCGGAGCCCCTTGTCCAGGTCGACGACGGGCCTTGGAACTTCGGGGTCCAGTGGAACGTCACCGGGGGGTCGTGCCCCAGCGCCGTCCAGTGGGTCGGCCAGGGCTGGCTGAACTACACCTCGCTCCCCATCAACGGCGCCCTCAGCGACGGGACGCAGGTCACTCGGGGCGTCTCCTCTTCGGGCACCTCCTACACCTCCATGCCCAACGCGTCGTACCAGGCGGGGAGCCTGCCCTTCTTGTGGGCCTCCCTGGCGGGCCAGCGCTACCTCCACCACAACTACACCTACCAGGCCGTCTACGAGCTCGGGTGCTACGACGGCTCCACGACCTACTACAACGACTCGTCCCCCATCGAGATCCAGTTCCGCTACTCCCCGCGCCTGTCGGCCCTCGTGAGCCCCTCGAGCGTCAGGGTCGGCCAGCGCGTGTACGCCTACTCGAACCCCTCCCTGGGGGCCCCGCCCTACCTCTTCAACTGGACCGTCGACCGCCAGGCGCTCTCGAACACCACGCAGAGCGCCTCGTGGGTCCCCACGGCGCCGGGCCTCGAGCAGGTCAACGTGACGCTCCGGGACGCCGGCGGCGGGTGGGCCAACGCGACGGGCTTCGTGAACGTCACGGCCCTGCCGCTCACCGCCAACGTATCGCTCTCATCGTACTCGGTTCGGGCGGGGACGAGCGTGACGGCGACGGGGACGATCCTCGGAGGTTCGGGTCTCACCTACGCTTGGACGCTGAATGGCAGCTCGCCGCTCCCCTGCTCGGGGGGGAGTTGCGCCTTCTCGCTCACCCACGGCGCCATCTACGAGGTGAACCTCACGGTGAACGACTCCTTGGGGAGGCGGGCTTGGTCCCAAGCCCCCCTGACAGTGACCTACCCCTCATCCCCTCCCCCCCCGCTCTCCGTTGGACTCGCCCTCTCGGGAAACGACACTCACCCGGGGGCCCCGGTGTGGTTCAACGCCTCTGCGGCCGGAGGCCAGGGCCCATACTCCTTCTCGTGGACCCGGAACGGTTCGTCCTGCCCTGGCACGTCAGCCTCCTTGAAATTCGTGCCGGGGGGCGCCGGGAACTACACCTTCGCGGTGACCGTCACCGACCCCTTCTCTCAGTCCGCAGTGAAGGGCACCCTTTTGACGGTCCTGGCTAACGGCACGTCCGCTCCCTCACCTCTCACCGCGACCCTGACAGCAAACACGACGACCGTCCGCGCTGGGGAGACGGTCCACCTCGTCGCGACCGCCTCGGGGGGCGTACCACCGTACTCGTTCCTCTGGTCGTTGAACGGAACGAACGGTTCCGCGTCTGGGGCATCGTGGTCCCCCCTCCTGGCGCACCCGGGGAACTACACGTACCGGGTCTGGGCCACCGATGGACAGCCTAGGGTGGCCGGGAGCAACGCTGTCGTCGTCCGCGCGCTGCCTGCGGGGGCAGGCGGGGGGCCCTTGGTCGTCGCCCTCACCGTGAACAGGTCGGCGCTCCACGCCGGCGGGTCGGTCTCAGTGGCGGCAGGGGCTTCCGGGGGTTTAGGCCCCTACGCGTACGCTTGGTCCCTCAACGGAACCAACTCAACGAGCCTCGGCACGTCGGCATCGATCTCGCTCATCTTCGCTCACCCCGGGAACTACTCCTACGTGGCTTGGGCGAGTGACTCTTGGGGGGAGATCGCACGGAGCCCGACCGTGGTGGTGGAAGTCCTCCCACCGGCCGGACCTGGGCGGCCGCAGGGCGGTCCCGCTCAGAGCGCCCTCTCCCCCTCGACCCTCGTCGCCGCATCGCTCCTCTCGGTATCGGTGGCTGTCACGTTCCTCGTTCTCTTCGTCCGGCGACGGCGAAGAGCTTCGCGAGACCAGCGCGAGGGGGAGGACGCAGCCGCCCCCATCCCCCCCTCGGCTCCCCCCGGCTACCTTGAGGGAGTGGCGGTCACCCCGGCGGAGTGGGACGAGTCAGTGGACCACGGGAGCGCCTACGGATCGTACAGCGTGGGCCCCGAGGACCCCATGGAGCTCTTCGAGAGTGTCCAGGGTCCGGGACCCCAGCCAGAAGGGGAGTTCAGAGCTGCAGCCAAGTCGCTCGGTCAGGACGCCTACCGCCCCTGGTCCCTGAAGATCACTCCCGAAGGAATCGAAGTGGAGGAGATCGCCCGGTCACCCGCGCACCCCGAGGCCATCGACGCTGAGTTCACGACAGTGGAAGAGAAGAGCGGGGCGCAGGCCGACCCGTCACGAACGGAGCCTCGGGCCTCCCCCCAGGACGCCTACGCCCTGCTGCAGGCCCTCTCGGCCAAGCCTCGGAGCCTGGAGGCCATCAAGCTCCTCCTGCCGCTAGAGGATTTCGAGCTCTTCGCCCTCCTCGCCGGGCTCTCGAAGGCCAAGCTGATTGCGCGCGGGACGCGGGCCCAGACCAAGGAGACGGTCTTCGTCCTTACCCCCCTGGGGAGGAAGCTCGGGAGGCGGTTCCTAGTGGCCGCTGACCGGGAGCAGGTGGCGAAGCGGGCTGCCCTTCCCGCGGTCGCCACTCCCCAGAAGTCCTCTGCTTCGCCTCTAACGCTGGGAAAGGGAGTTAGGGTTCAGGATGCCCATCGTATCGGAGAGTTGAGGGGGACTCTGGACGAGGAGAGCCCCTTCGAGGGGCTCCGGCCCGAAGACGTGAACCCCCAGCTGAAGGGCAAGAAGCCGCTCTCCAAGGGTGTCCTCCAGCCGATGGAGATGAGGGTCACGCAGGACCGGGGCCCTGACGTCAGGGACACCACCCAGGGGGCCGACTCGGACGCTCGGGCCCGCGACCTCATGCTCGCCGCCAGAAGGGCCAGGGAGGAGAAGGCGAGGAAGTCCAAGCTCGGAGCCGGACGCTCGGTCAAGCAGGAGCGCGACGACGAAGAGCGGTGAGCGAGCTCTCCCGCCTGAAGATCAGCCGCTTCTCCATACCCAAGACCCCGAGCCGATGGCGTACGCCTTGACGACCCCGCCCCCGACCTCCACGGTCTCGCAGGGGTAGACGTCCGGAGGGTCGAAGCCTGTGTCGGTGTGGCTCGGATCGGCCTCGTGCGGGTACGGCGGATCCTCCGAGTGGGCCGGGAAGATGCAGCGATCTCCCGTGGGATCGTAACGACCGCGAAGCTCAGGGTAGGCCCGCAGGAGTTCATCGGCCTGCTCCTTCGAGAAGTAGGCCCGCGCCCACCCGTTCCAAGTCGAGCCGTCCCACACCACAAGGCACGGACCCTCGGCCCGTCCTCGAGCCGCAGCAGGCTCTCTTTGAACGGCCCCGCGCCTGAGCCGCCCGCCGGGGAGCAGCGACACGCGGGGCAGAGGCCGGCGGCCGGGTCTGGCACGCCGGGTGGGCGACTACCCGGCCCTACTTGAACTGGCAAGGCCGATTCGGTGCCACACCTCGCCTTGGGGTGAAGGTTGAGCTTATCCGACGCGGGTCCGATTCGCTGTCGTGGTTGCCGCCCACCGACGAGGTCGACTCGAGCCGCCGAGGGTCCGCCTCCCCGACTACGTCCCCGACTGGATGTGGGCGCGCGAGGCGGCGAGGGCCGAGAAGGACCTCCTCAAGGCGCAGGAGTGGCTCAGCTGCCGCCGCGCCTCCCGGATCGCCTGGTCGAAGCTGACGAGTGTGGGGCTGGAGGGCGGCTGGAGGCCGGTCGCCGTGGTCGCGTCGGGCGGGCCGTGCCCCGGGTGCGGAGAGGCGGCCCGGCGAGGGCTCTACTGGCTCCAAGATCCCGCCGGAGCCACCCAGCACCTCTGCGGTGGGTGCATCTCCGCGCTCGGCGGACTGCAAGCGCGACGGGCGGTCCTCACTTTCTGGCGGTCGTGCGAGAGAAGGGTCCGTGCGGCCCCGGACTGGATCGACTTCCTCGCCGCGGCCCGCTGCTGGGCCGCGTGCCACGGCTCCTGGGCGGGGGTGCCGTGCAGCGGGAACTACGCGCTCCGACGCGTGAGGAGGGCCGCCGAGGCCGTGGCTCGGCGGGGGTGCGTGAGCCGGGGGGTCGCCGCGGTCGTGGCGCGCATCGCCTCTGGCGCCCGTGATGAGGCGCTCGAAGCGGACCTGCGGGACGCGGCGGACTTCTCCAAGGCCCCCCACGAGCTCCTGGTCGAGCGGACCGTCGCGAGGCTCGGGCGCCCTGAGATCTCCCGGCGGCTATCGTCGAAGGACCTGGGGCTCGTGGCCGCGGCCAGGTGGCGAGCGCAGCGGGGGCTCCCCACCGTGGGGTGGAGGGCCGAACGCCTCCGGAACCTCCAGCTCGAGCACCTCTCGGGCCTGAGGCCCACCCTGGGGCCCCCGGGAGGCAAGCGCGTGCGTGGGCTCCGGACACCGTACAGTAGGGGCTGAACCTCCGCTACCTTCCCCCACGGGCACCATCTCGCGCGAGCCGCGCCGAACGGCCTTTCGGTTTCCCTCTAGGACCTCGACCCAGTTTCGGGCCCCCCTCCCCCCCAAACCCCCCCACTACCCAGAACTACTGCCGGGAGTCCCCCCGGCGTAAACCCCGCGACGGCGGTTTCGCGGAGCCGGACCCAAGATGGGTGGCTCGTCAGGCGAACGGGGCCATTCCGCTCCCAAACCCACTCCACCCCGTCTCCGTATTTCCCGGGGCCCAGGAGGGGCATCAGCTCAACGCGGAGGGGCTCTCGCGTGTCCGACCAAGACGTTCTCGTTTCCCGCGAACCTCTCGGCGGCGTGCATCGTCGGGGGAGGTGGGAGCCGAGGGCACCGGCACACGCCCCCTCACCACCCCTTGCTCTGGAGCTCCTCGGCCAGCACGTCGGAGGGGCGGCGCACGTAGGTCTCCAGGGTCTGCTGGGTCGTCCCCGCCAGCCGCGCCACGTCCGGTAGGCTGAGGCCGAACTCGCGGTGCAGGAGGACCATGCAGGTGTGTCTGAACCTCGCCGGGTTCAGCTTGATCCTGCGGCCCCTCCGAGCGGTCTCCTCCTCCACGAGGCTGAGGAGCTGGTTGTACCGGGAGCGGTGTCGCGGCTTCACCTGGTCGAGGAACCCGGGGAGCCATGGTAAGAGCTTGGTGGAAACCGGGAGTCGAATAGCCCGACGCGTCTTTCGCCGTCGCCAGGTCAGGAACAGGAGGTCCCGGCCCCCCCTCCTCGTGAGGCGGAGGCGTTTGGAGGTGAGCTCGGGGAGCACGCTGGCGTGGCACCCGGTGTACGCCATCACCCTGACGACACGACCCAGGAAGTGAGGGTCCCTGACGACTGGGGAGCCCGTCTCTCGCCCCGACCTGATGCGCGCCACCAAGGAGTCGGCCGCCGCCAGCACCGCCTGGAGCTCGTCCGTGGTCAGCGGCTCGGAGGCCTCCGGGTCCCTCCCGGACACCGCGGACGGCCTCCGTCCCGAGAGGGGGGGAGAGGCCCCGGTTCTACTGTCACCGAGACTGTCGAACGGGGGCTCCGGGACCGATGTGGGGGGGTGAGCTGACCACCCGCGCCCTTCGGCGGTTTTTGTAAGCCGCAACTTACAGGAAGCACCCGCCGAGGGGGAAAGCTCCACGGACTTCCCGGTCTCCCTGATAATCGGCCCTGGACCTCCGGCTACGTCCGCTCCTTGGCCCGTACGTCCTTCCTCTCGTCGGCGTGGCGCACCGAGAACGCCTCGACGAACGACCAGAGGGGGAGATCTCGACGAGCCCTCTCGATGAGGACGGTCATGCCTCTAGGGAGCTCGGCGATCGACTCTCCTCCCCTCCCGGGCAGGAAAAGGGTGACGCGGTACCCTCTTCGGAAGGCTTCATCCGAGATGTAGCCGAAGAACCTCCCCCTCGCCACGTCCCGGCTGACCCACTCGCGCGGGACCTCGCCGGACCCGAGTTGGAGAGACGGGGGCTGGCACGAGGGGCACCCGGGGCAGCGCCCGCTCGAGGCCGTGGGAATCGTCTCGGTCACAGCCCGGCTCTCTGGCCCTTGTGGTCCCCGGCCGCCGGCCGTGCGGAGCGCTTGGCACCCCAAGCGGTCGGGGGTACGACGCCGCTCGCAGGCGAGTCGCCCTGATCGCCCCCCTCGTCGTCCCCTTCCAAGTCCGCATCGTCCGTGCCCACATCACCGACGTCCGAGTCCTGGGAGGTGCTGCTCTCTCCGATGTCCGTCGCTGGCGTCCCACCGTCATTCTCGCTGTCCGAGTCGAGCGGAGGGAGGTCGAGGGGACGCCTCTGGACCTGAGTCGTGGCGCTGTCAGCGGTGGCGCTGGCGCGGCAAGGCGGGCAGAGGCCCGCGGAGCTCTTGGGCGGCATGTGAGGGCTGTTCTCGACACCCTATTTGAACTGGCGAACGGCGAGGGATTCTCCCCGACGAAGGCGAGGGCCGCTTCCAAGCTCCCCCATTTCGCGGGAGCAAGGCTAAGAACGCGTGCCAAGGTCACCCGGCGTGGTCGAGGTACTCTCCGACACCCCCATCTCTATCGAGGACGTGATCTCCGAGAACGGAGAAGTTCTCGAACAGGTCAAGGTCGGCGTCCGCGAGGGCCTCACGAGGCTGGCAAGGGAGCTCCCGCCAGGCTTCCATCAGGAGATGCGCCAGGCCCTGCTCGAGGTCGTCCTCGAGGCGAACGGGGTCAAGAGGTCCCCGCTCAAGGTCAGGCTGGTCATCGACTCGAACATCATCATTGCGGAGGCGTTCCGAGTGGGGAAGGGTAAGCCGTCCACGACTGAGCGCGTGCTGAGGTCTCCCTTCGTCGAGGTCCTCGCGCCGCGAATCGTCTGGGAAGAGGTCGAACGAGAAGTCCGCAAGGACCTCCCGAAGGGGGCTTCGCTCGAGAAGGCACTCG
>JAGWLG010000062.1 GCA_028864975.1 Thermoplasmata archaeon
GCTTGGGGCGGACATCGTCCTCCACTCGACGACCAAGTACCTAGGGGGTCACAGCGACGTCGTGGGCGGCGCTCTCGTGTTCAAGGACCCTGAGCGGTTGGAGCGAATGCGCTGGCTCCAGAACGCGGCCGGGGCTGTCCCGGGCCCTCTGGACTGCTACCTGGTGATCCGAGGCATCCGGACCCTGGGACTCCGCATGAGGGCCCACGCCCAGAACGCCTTGGCCGTTGCGCGTGCCCTCGAGGAACATCCCAAGGTCGCTCGCGTCCTCTATCCGGGGCTCCCCTCCCACCCGCAGCACGACCTCGTTCGGCAACAGATGAGCGGACATGGGGGAATGGTCTCCGCGGAGCTCAAGGAGGGACTGGAGGCGGCGAAGCGCTTCCTCTCCCGCCTGCGCTACTTCTTCCTCGCCGAGAGCCTGGGCGGGGTCGAGTCCTTGGTCGAGGCACCGGCGCTCATGACCCATCAGTCCATCCCGAAGGCGGAGCGCGAGAAGCGCGGGCTCTCGGACGGGCTCATCCGCTTCTCGGTCGGTGTGGAAGACCCCCAGGACCTCGTCGACGATGTCCTGCAGGCGCTCGGCTGAGGGGACCGGGGCGCGAGGCACGGATGGTCGAAGGGGTCCCCTCGAACGCTGCCGCCGCGGGGAGCGGCCCGGCGGGGGGCGCGCGCGACCCGCGCAAGTTGCGTGAGGTCCGCATCTACGACACGTTGCAGGAGAAGGTGGTCCCGCTGAACCCGCTCGTCCCCCCGCGCGTGGGCATGTTCGTCTGCGGGCTCACGCCCTACAAGCCCTCCCACATCGGTCATGCCCGGACGTTCGTCTTCTTCGACGTCGTGGCCCGGTTCCTCCGCCACCTGGGCTACCGGGTCTTCTACGTCCAGAACTCGACCGACATCGACGACAAGATCATCCGCATCTCGAACGAGGAGAAGGTCGACTTCTTCGAGGTTTCCGAGAGGAACTTCCGGCTCTACCTCCTCAACATGGAGGCTCTGGGGGTACGCTCGGTCAATCTCTACGCCCGGACCACCGACTACATTCCCGAGATCGTGACCCAGATCCGTCAGCTCACCGACAAGGGGTTCGGGTACACCGTCGAGGGCGGGGACGTCTTCTTCGAGATCGCGAAGTTCCCAAAGTTCGGGGCCCTCTCGAAGCAGAAGGTCGAGTCCGTGCAGCCCGGCGCGCGGGTCGAGGTCGACGCTCGGAAGCGCTCGCCCGAGGATTTCGCGCTCTGGAAGTCCGCGAAGCCCCAGGAACCCTGGTGGGAAAGCCCCTGGGGGCGGGGCCGACCTGGTTGGCACATCGAGGACACGGCGATCACGGTCAACGTCCTGGGACCCCGCTACGACCTCCACGGTGGGGGTTCGGAGCTGCGCTTCCCGCACCACGAGGCGGAGATCGCCCAAGCCGAGTCCGCGACCGGGCTCTCTCCTCTGGCTGCCCTATGGATGCACGCCGGCCTGCTCAACATGCGCGGAGAGAAGATGTCGAAATCCTTGGGCAACGTCGAGCCTTTGGACGAGACGCTTCGGAAGTGGAACCCGGCGGTCCTGCGCTACTTCCTCCTGAGCGGCCTTTACCGGAGTCCCCTCGAGTACGCCGGGACGGAATCCCTTCAGGAGGCCGAACGCTCCTTCGAGACCCTCGCCGCCCCCTTCCGACGTCTCAACGAGCTCTGGAGCGACCTTGCCCGGGCGAACGACCAGGGGAGTCGCGGCCCCGAGCTTCCGAAGGAGGTCATGACCCGCTCCCGGGCCACGGAGGAGCGGATCATCGGGGCACTCGCGGAGGACTTCCAGCTCCGCGAGGCGACCCGACAGCTCTTCGGTTGGGGGAAGGAGGTCAACTCCCTCCTGGCGAAGAGCGAGGGCTACTCGACGGAAGCCCTGGACGTCCTGCTGGCCCCCTACGAGCTCGCCGACCAAGTGCTCGGCTTCTTCTCGATCGACGAGGCCCCGGGAAGGGGGGTGCCCGTCGCCCCCTCGGATATCTCCTCGCTCGTCGAGCTCGTGCTCGCGGCCCGCCAGCGGGCCCGCGCCCGGGGCGACTTCGCCGAAGCGGACCGGCTCCGGGCGGACCTCGGGGAGGCGGGCGTCCTCGTGGAGGACACTCCGAAGGGCCCCAAGTGGAAGCGGAAGGAGGGCTGAGGTGCGCGGCCTGGGCTTCCGCGAACATGGCGGGCTCGACCGCGTCGAGCTGCTAGACCTCCCTGAGCCCACAGCGGGACCCGGCCAGGTGAAGGTCCGGATGCGCTCGGCCTCCTTCAACCGACTGGACCTCTTCACGCTCGAGGGGATGCCAGGGGTGACCGTTCCCCTTCCGCACATCCTCGGGGGGGATGGCGCCGGCGTTGTCGAGTCGGTGGGAGAGGGCGTCGAGGGCTGGCGGGTGGGAGCCAACGTCATCGTGGACCCCTCGCTGTCCGACGGCACCTGCGAGGCGTGCCGCGCGGGGCTCGAACCGTTCTGCCGCAACTACCAGATCCTGGGCGAACACCGAGACGGGACGGCGGCCGAGTTCTGTGTGGTACCTGCGGAGAACCTTCAGCCCCTGCCTCCGTCGCTCGACTTCGTCCAAGGAGGCTGCGTCTCCCTGGTCTTCATGACGGCCTACCGCGCCCTGCTGACCACGGGCGGGCTCCAACCGGGGGAACAGGTGGCGATCGTCGGAGGTGGGGGCGGCCTGAACACGGCTGCAATTCAGATCGCGCGCTGGAGGGGCGCCCAGGTCGTTGTCGCCACGCGCTCCGAAGAGCATGCCGAGAAAGCAGCGAAACTGGGAGCCCACCAAACGCTGGTCTACGGACCGGAGAAGCCCCTGGACCGTGGGCTCTGGACCCTCTCGGGCAAAAAGGGGGTGGATGTCGTGTTCGACTGCAACGGCACGGCCACGGTGCCTTCCTCCGCGAGGGCCCTTGCGCGCGGGGGCCGTCTGGTCTTTTGCGGCGGCACCTCGGGACCAATGGTTACGGTGGACCTCCGTCCCCTGTTCTGGCGGCAAGCCTCCCTGAGAGGGAGCACCATGGCAACCCGTGCCGAATATCGGGAGGTGCTGAAGCTCCTCGCCTCGGGCGCCCTTCAACCCGTCGTGGATTCGACGTACCCCCTAGAGCGAGGGAGGGACGCCCTGGAGCACCTGGCCAAGGGATCCCCCTTCGGCAAAGTGGTGCTCACCATCCCCTGAGACCCCCTCCGGCGGGGGTCTGCACGTGACCGAAAAGGGACTATCGAGGGTCTTTTATACGCGGGACAAGATTTAACTCATGCCTCTTGGTGCGGATGCACCAAAGGCATCTGGGAGGAATACAACGTGTATCAACCCGGCCCGACCCGTGCGATCGTCTGGACCATACTGAGCATCCTCGTGGTATCGGGTTTTGCGGGGTTGGGCTTCCTGGGGATTCCCTACCATGCCACTTCTTCGATCGGCGGCGCCCCAGCTTCGGGGTCTGCCGCACCGGTGAGCTCGAGCGTCCGGCCCCATAGCGGGGCCTCGGACCTCGTCGTCAGCGGGACCAAGGTCACCATTAGTCCTGCGAACAACCCCTACGGGGTCGGTTCGACCTACTACCCTCAGTTCGGCAACATCACCGTCGAGAACGGCGGTGTCCTGACCATTTCCCAGCTCACCGTACAGATATTCAGTGTCACGCAGACCTGGTGTTCCTGCCAGGGCGCGCTCTGGCAGCGGTTCAGCTTCAACGTTCAGACCGGAGGACGTGTCGAGATGGTCAACTCGACGATCAAGATGGCCCCCGACCAGCTTTACGCCTATGCGAAGCTGAACCTGACCGTCCAGGGGGGGAGCACCTTCGCCCTCACGCAGAACAGCAAGCTGGCGTTCCCCGGGAACGTCTACGTCACCGGGGGCTCTTCGCTCTACGTCAACGAGTCCACGATCACCGGCAATCCGCCCACCAACCCTGGTTGGCCGGCGAACTACACCTCAGACAACAGTTACGGGCCATCGCTCACAGTTGTGGGCAGCAGCCATCTCGTTCAGGTCGCGAGCACGATCAACGGCACGTACGCGAGTCCCCTCGCCGGTTCCCCATCATTGAACGAGAACTTCGTCAGCTCGCAGTACGACGTCGCCATTCCCACTCAGACCTCCTGCAGCATCGGCTGCGTGTGGAACAGCCCGACCATCGTGCCCGCCACGCCTCTGGTGCTCGATACGTACGACCGGTGGTCTGGGGCGAGCGTCAACCTCCACTACACCAACCCCACGGGGGTCCTCCAGACCGCCAGTTGGGTCAATTTCACCCTTGGGACCCACAGTGTGTCCCTCGGACCGGTCGCCTTCCCACACGGGAATGGGACGATCACGGTCGCCATCCCTGCGGCGTGGGTCAATTCGTACATCAACTCCCCAGTCCCCGGCGCGTTGGGCGCTCTGCTGAACGAGCTCAGCACCGGGTACTCAGCCGGGGGCTACTTCACCGTCGGTGGGGCGAGCGCCGCAGGGGTCGTTCTCAACAGCACCTACCTTGCGCTGACCCCCCAGTTCCAGTTCAATATCGTCGTCAAGGTGAACTCGGTCTACACCGCGATCGACTCGACGTCGAACGTCAACTGGATCGACCCGACGACCGTCCCGGCGTTCATGTCGCACAAGTTCCTCTTCGAAGCCAGCTCCGTCGGGTACCTGGTCAACTCGAGCGCGAACAACTACTTCACCAACCCCTACCTCAACGTCAGCGCATTCGTACCCGACGCCACATCGAACGTCTACGTCATGCAGCTGGTCGCAGGGATCGTCAGGACGTCGTCCGGGGCATCTGTTGCCGGCACCTCGCTTTTCGCCATGGCGACGAACCCCCCGGCGACGAATCCGAACAACGCCACCGCGAACAACTTCGCGAACGCCAAGTGGCTTGCGACCGCGGGCGGGACCGTCCCCATCCTTGACGCCGCGCTCAACTACTGGGCCACCACGGTCACCGGTTCCGCAGCCTACGATGTCTCCAATGCCAACGGAGTGGTGTTCGAGGCTTTGGTCTCGAACAACCTCACGGCGTACACCCTTTCCCAGGGGAGCCTCTTTGGCGGCTACAACGAGTGGCTGCAGGAGTCCGCACAGAACGTCACGGGGAGCGGTTCCACCACGACGAGCGAGCGGGTGAGCTCTCCCAATCTCTGCGGGTGGCCGTATCTCCAAGGCTGTGGTCGACCGGCGGTCCTCTCCCCGATTATCGCCATGTCGGTCGTGGCCGATCTCAGGGTGACAGCCATCCAGTTCGACACTTCCGATGCCTCGGGCCTGAGCCCAATCGCGTACACCGAGAACTTCTCCGTGACAGTCAATGTCACCGTTCGTGACTGGAACGGGTTCATGCTCCAGTCGCCCTCGGTCCCCCTCATCGTCTACGACAACTTCGCAGGAGGCTCCGGGACGCTCCCGTACAACGTCTCGGTCGGCGGGGCCAACATGAACAGCACAAACTTCACCGACGCGGGCAACGGGTGGGCCATTGACGTGGTCCAAGTGACCTTCACGCTTCCGTACGGGTCGGCGGGGTCGCATGCCATCTGGGCCATGGTCGACCCCTTCCACACGACCTCCTGGCCCAGCACCCAGGGCAAGGCGCTGAGCTCGCCGTTCACGAGCGTCGGGGTACCGTTCCAGAGCCCGACCGCCGGGAGAGGTTCGGTTACGACCAACATGGTGGATGGATGCACCCATCAACCGGTGACGGGGGGTTCGCCCAACACCTGCAACACCGTCTTCCTCCAAGCGTTGATCACCAACCTTGGTGACGCCGCGGCGGGGCCGGGATCGGTCACCGTCAACTTCGCCCTGGGCACGCAGGGCGGCTCGGGAGAGACCTGGACCCCTGTGGGAGCCGCGGTCACGAACGGGGGCGCGATCGGCACTCCTTCGGGATCTTGGACGGCGACGGTGAACACGACGGTCACCTGCACGTGCTTCACCGAGGTCCAGGCCGTCGTGACGTGGGCGTCGACCAGCCCGGGGAAGAACACGGCCCCTACCTTCTCCTTCGCCATGGTCCTACCGAACTCCTTCTACACCGTGGACTACACGAGCCTCGTCTTCACGAAGGTCATCGGTGAGCAGCTCAATTCCAACCTCCAGCCGCAATGGGCGCCGGACGCGAACGTCTCCATCGGCGACCACTTCAGTGTGGATGCGCTCATCAAGAACAATGGGGGTCCCACCAACAACCAGCCGGGCCAGTATGCGATCTACTGGATGTCGATCCTGGTCGTGGGTCAGCGTACCTACTGGGACCCGGTCACTCCTCAAACCTTGGTCCAGGGCACGGGGTACATCGCGGGCGGGGCCGCGCTCAATCTCTCTGCGATGTGGGTCATCAACGAGAGCGTGATGGACCTCGGCACGGGAGTGACACCTTCCAATGGCGCACCCCCGGTGCACGAGTTCGGGATCTTCGTGAACTACTGGAACGGCGCCTTGAACCACACCTCGATGGGCGTCGTGAGCGTCACGGTGTGGCCCTCGTGGATCACCTTCAATGGCGTGAGCTTCCCGAGCAGCCCCGGGACGACATTCACCCAGGGCACGTCGTACTCGTGGAGAGTTCTCTCAGGGTCGATCGGGTTCCACGGTAGCGGCTGGGCTCACCTGGACGCCTGGTGGGTTGGCAACGGGGTCAACGTCTCTTCCTCGGGGACCGAGGAGGGGCTCTCTGGCGCGACCAACGGTACGGCCTTCGCCACGCTCGACAACTTCACTGTGACGGTGCCAACTCCTGGCGGTGCCCCGCTCTCGGCGGGGGACTACCTCATCTTCTTCTCGGCGAACTACAACGGTCTCGTGAAGTTCTTCAGCACCGGCGTGACGGTCCACATCAAGACCCCCGCTGCCACGTGCTCGCAGTTCTCGGGCTTCTTCTGTCCGAACGGCTCGCCGACGCTGCTCCTCTTCGTCATCATCGGGGCGGTCGCCGCCGTCGCCGCGATCATTGCGGCGGTCTTCTTGATGGCGAAGGCCGGCAAGGGCCGTCTGGTCGAGTGCGGGGAATGCGGCGAGCTCATCCCCGAGAAGGCGCCCGCGTGTCCGAAGTGCGGAGCCGAGTTCGAGACGGAGATGGTCCGTTGCTCGCGCTGCGCGTCCACGATCCCCGCCTCCAGCCAGGTCTGTCCGGAGTGCTCGGCCATCCTCCTCGGGAAGCCAGGGGTCACGCCGGAGGAGGCGCAACGAAAGGACTACGCGGCCGCCATCGAGCGGTTCCGCGCCGAGGGCCGCAAGGAGCTCGGCGAGAACTTCACCGAAGGCGCCTTCTGGGACTGGTGGAAGAGGCAGCCGAGCTATCTCTCCTACAGCGCGTTCAAGCTGCAGCAGACCCAGGGCACGCGCAAGGGCATGGCCGCCCCGTCCGCTCAGAAGCAGAACGCCCAGGACCTCTACGGCGGCGCCCCGCCGCCGGGCGGTGCGGGAGGCTACAGTGCTCCGCCCCCAGGCCCGGGTGGCGCCGGCATGTACGGGGCACCTCCCCCCACGGGCGCTCCACCTCCAGGGGCCGGGGCTGCGCCTCCAGTCCCCGGCGCGACGGGGGCCGGGATGAAGACCTGCTCGAGCTGCCAGCGGGAGATCAACGCGGACTTCCTGGTCTGTCCGTTCTGCGGCGCCGCGACCCGATAGACCCGAGAACCACTTCCTCTCCTCTCCCCCACCACGGGAGAGGAGAGGGCACGGGATCCCGCGCCGAGGTCCTCTGCGTGAGACGGCCCCAGTGCCTGGCAGGCCGTTACCATCAGGTAACCCTCAAACCCGTGCCCCCGGGCGGTCCCACCTCGACCGAACCGGCGAGGTGCTCTCTTCCGTCGCAACCAATGCTATTTCTACTCCTAGCCCCCCCGTAACCGCATGTCTTCGCCTGGCGCCGTTGTTGCGAATGTGGCCCCGCCGAGATCTGACCCGAGCTCTTCCTGGAGCGTGATCATGCTCGCGATCGTGGCGCTCTCGATGCTACTTCCCGCATCTGGAGTTGTGGGCGGCGGCGCGACGGCCTCGCTTTCACATCCTCTGAGCCCTGTGGCGTCGTCTTCGCACACCTCGGTTCACGCCACCTCACCGATCCTCCACTCCGGAGCGCTATCCCTGCCCAACGCTCCTTCTGCACCTGCTCGTACCGGTTCTGCCCTCGACCTGCTCCATCATCCTCCCGAGGTCACGTTCTCTCGCAGCCCTGGGCTCGTGGGTACACACGGGGTCGCTCCTCCCGGGGCCCAAGCCCTGCTCCAGCGGCTTCCGGCCCCCGCGGGATCGGCAAGTGGCGGGTCCGCAGATCTCCCGTCCTCGGTCTCCTCCCTCTACCAATGGTGCTACGGCCTCTGGCCCAGCTCTGGGCAGTCCTCCTATCAGAACGGGTGCTACGGCCACGATGAACCCGGGATCGAACCTTACTCGGACCTTCCGGGGAGCGAAGGGAACGTCACGTGGAACGTGACCCTTCCGACCGATGTCTCCCAGACGCTGAACCAGTCGAACCTCTACGCCGCG
>JAGWLG010000009.1 GCA_028864975.1 Thermoplasmata archaeon
GGGAGGTGTACGGGTCCCTCGCTCACCTCGGAGAACGGTTCGGCCGGGTGGCCCCGGAGACCCTGGAGGATGCGAAAACTCTCCTCAGCCGTTCGGTGGCTCCACCGTCAGGGCGCAAGGCTTGCGGTCAACAATAGGTCCAGAGGCCCTCCCCTCCCTCCAAGGCGTGGGCGTTCCAGCGACCCGGGAGGGTCAGCCGCGGAGCATGAACCATCTCCAAGATCATGTGGTCGAACGCCTCCTTCGCCTCTGACGGCAAGCCCCGGACGGAAACGATCGCCTCCGGGCTCACTGTAACCTGAACCATTCAGTCCCGCCGAAGTCCCAGGCGAGGCCTCGCTTCGAGGTAGGGGACCGCAGGACGCCTCAGTTCCTCCTCGGCCCAGGCTAAGAATTGCGCTGGGGGTATGGCGTCCATGAACTCCTTGAGCACCTCCGCGTAGGTCTTCCCCCCGACCTTGTAGACCTTCAGTCGGCTGAGAACCGAACTGGGGACCGTGATCGTCGTCGCCGTGCCGGAATGCATCGGGATGACATTGTCGCAATTGCAGATAGCTATTGCCGGGGACGCCCCTGACACTCCACTCTCTCCCCTTGGATCGAACCGCCCCGCGATTCGAATACTCGATGGGCCGGCGCGGATTCGACCGCTTGTGGTGGTGGGGACTGCGAGTCTAGCCTTCAGCGGCGCTTCCGCCCCGGGAACCACTTGTCATACGTAGCGTGGTCCACGATCCGTAAGATGACCACGACTTTTCGTCCGTCAAACCGAACGATAGTGTAGAGGAGACGCCAGAAGCCTGGAAGGTCTTCCACGAAGAGGTTCTCTAGGCCGTAGGCAAGACGGAACGCGGCAGGAACGAATTTCCCCCGGACCACCTCCCCGTGCACGGCATCCCGAAGGAGGATCGGCTTCAGGTCCCGCAAACGCCGAAGGACCGAAGCGGCCTCCGGCCGGGGGTCCTCGAGCAATCGGTCGAAGTCCTTGGCCGCGTCCTCGTTCAGGCGGACCTCGTCCGCGGGGACACCCATCAGAGCGGCCGCCCAGCGCGGATCGACCGCACGAGGCCCTCGGATGCGTGGGGAACCCACAGAATCCCCTTGCTTCCTTCCACGATGCACCCTTCGTCTGCCAGGAACCCTAGCACAGCGTTGAGGGTCGGCCGGTTCGTGCTGTGCCCCCACTGGGCAAGTGTCTCGAGGAGAATGTTGCGGCTCACCGGCTCACCAGCCAGCCGTAGCGCCCCTCGAACGTACTCGATGAGCTCGAGGGTGGGGTTCGCTCCCTTGCGCGCGTGCTCGAGGCGGGGAGGGTGGGTGGCGATGGCCATCAGTGTATGCATACGTGGAGTCCATATGAACATACAGTCCCCATCAGGTTTTCCTTCCGCACGGGCCTCACGGCGACGCTCATCCTCCGCTGCGACCGTCCCCTCTTGCAAACCGCGACTGGCGATCCGGCTCCTGGCTCATCGAGGTCAAAGACCTCGGTTTGGCACAAAGGGACTGGAACCGCGATGGCGGTTCGAATCCACATGGGCCGGGGCGGACCCACCAGCAAACGGGTTTGAGTCCCCTCAATTCGCCACGATACGACTCTTGGGGACCCCGCGTAGGACACGAATAGATGTACCAGCGACCTCTACTCGGAGCGATGAACACGACCCTTGCCACGCAAGCCGTGGTGTTCGACCTCTTTCACACCTTGGTCACGCCCGAGGCGGTCCACGCCAACGCATACCTGCGAACTTCCCGCATGGCTGCCGCTCTGCGCCTCGACGCTGCCGATTTCGAACGCTGGTGGGTGGATTCAAAGGACGAACGAAACCGAGCTCGGAGCCCGACAGTCGCCGATCGCATTGCTCAATATTGCACCAGAATAGGTCGCCCGAGGACCGTGGGAGATGTCGAAGCCGCGCTCTTCGCAGCGGACCGATACCACGACGTTGCCATTCAGTTCCCCCCCTCGGAAGTACTGGGGGCATTGGCCCAACTCCGGAAGAGAAAGCTCCAAGTTGGGATTCTGAGCAACGCGGATGAACACGAGGTCCGTGCGTGGCCGGACTCCCCGATCGCTCGTCTTGTGGACGCTGCTTCGATCTCGGTCGACTCCGGGCTCGTGAAGCCCGAGCCAGCGGCTTATCGAGGGATCCTAGCTGCCCTTGGAGGCGTATCACCCTCTGCTACGATGTACGTCGGGGACGGCGAGAGCGGCGAACTCGTAGCCGCCAAGCAGCTGGGTTTTCAACCGGTGGTCTTCATGAGAGGATTCGTGACGGGGAACGGGTTTCAGACACCAGCCAATATCCAGCAACTCTCGACCCAGGCGGACCACACGATAGACCGCATCGATGAGACACTGCAGTATCTGCGGTAGGGGCCCACGGGATCCCACAATTCGAAGTGGGCCGGGGCGGATTCGAACGCTTGTGGTGGTGGGGACCATTGAACGCGGTTCTTTCCACGGTGGAGGTTCACTCGGCCAGGGGTCCTCGTCCCGCTCTCCCGCCCATGGGCGGGCGAAAGGGCATAGCCCAACAGAGGAATAGAGGGTCTCGTGAGCTATGGCCAGCACCAAGTCTCGAAGGAGTACTTCCTCGAAGCCGATCTCCAAACCCCCCGAGGAAGGCTGGGCTCTCGCCAGGACCCGACCTCTAAGGGGGCAGGTGGCCGTGGTCGCGGGAGGCACGCGGGGGGCTGGTCGCGCAATTGCCGTCTCGCTCGGCCTTGCTGGGGCAACGGTCTACGTAACGGGGAGGAGCGTTCGAGGTCACCCCGCGACGCCCGGGCGCCCCGAAACCATCGACCAGACCGCAGAGATGATCCGGGCGCTAGGTGGCCGTGCCGTCGCGGTGCGCGTCGACCATACCGAGGAGAGCGAAGTGCGTCGATTCTTCGAACAGGTCCGGCGAGAGCAACGGGGGAAACTGGACGTCCTCGTCAACGACATCTGGGGCGGAGAACCGCTGATCGAGTGGGGCAAGGCACCTTGGGAGATGACCTGGCGAATGGGTCGCACGCTCATTGAGCGCGCGGTGTTCACGCACATTCTGACGAGCCGCTATGCCGTTCCCCTCATGGTGGCCCGCAAGTCTGGGACGATCTTCGAGGTTACCGACGGGGCGCATTTGCAATATCGTGGCAGCTACTTCTACGATTTTGTCAAGTCCTCAGTGATTCGGATGGCCCTCGCGTACCATGAGGAATTTGAGGAGGCGGGGCTGCGGAGAATGAGCACGATAGCGGTAACCCCAGGATACCTCCGTTCGGAGTACATGCTCGATCAATTCGGGGTCAGAGAGGAGAATTGGCGAGACGGAATTCCGCAAGCAGGCCCGGGGTATCGCCACTCCGAGACTCCGTACTACTTGGCGCGGGGCGTGGTGGCGCTTGCCGCGGACCCTATGCGAAGAAGGTATTCCGGAAAGGTCGTCGGGAGCTGGACGCTCGGGCACAGGTACGGGTTCACCGATAGGGATGGGACCCAGCCGGACTGGGGGGCGTACTTCTATCCCAAGTACATGAAAGGCGTCGAGCCCACCTCCTGAAGGACCCACGCCCAGCATGCTCTCGGGCAGCGGCGGGTGTTCGATTCTCGTGTTACCGCTCGAGGGCGACCGCCACGACCGAGAATTCAAATGGGCCGGGGTGGGTTCACAACGTCCGGCGGTTCGAATGCCGCATGGGTACATGGTGCCGCCTGCTACGCACAAAGTGTATCTTCAGTCCCTGCTGATCGCTGCGCGATGAAGTACGAAGAGTTCCGCGACGCGATCACGATCCATCTTCGCTTGCACCGGCGGGGCGCCACGTGGGCAGACCTCAAGGAGGGTCTGGGCCTTCCCCAACGGACGGCCTGCCCTACGTGGGTCCGCCGGATGGAGGAGGAGGTCGGCCTCCGCCGGGAGCACGGACCCGATGGCATGATCTGGCAGATCCGTGCGAAGAAGGGGGGTCGCAGGTGACCGAACTCGAGGCCATCCGGACTTTCTTTCGGTTCAACTCCCGCGTTCGCCAAAATTACTTGGACACGATCCTAAAGCTTCCCTCAGACGAGCGCCTGAAGGACCGTGGCGCCTCCTTCCCCTCCCTCCAGGAGGTGTTTTGCCACGTGCTCGATGGCATCCGCTGGTGGGTAGAGTACGTTCCGCAGGATCGTGCGGCGGACGCGAATCAGCTCCCCGCTCGCGAACTCTCGCCGGAGCAACTCCGCGCAGAGACGGAGAAGGCCGACCGAATGGCGTTGGACTACGTCACCCATCTGACCGAGGCGGACATGACGAAGGACATGGTCTGTCACTTTCCCGGTGATGACGGCCCACAGGAAGCACGCTTCCCGATCAAGGATGTCCTCTGGCATTTGGTCGAGGAGGAACTCCAGCACCGGGGCGAGCTCAATGCCCTCCTCTGGCAGATAGACGTGGAACCCCCCATCGCGAAAGTGGAGGATTGGAACGCATCGAAGGAGAAGTGAACGCCAACGGAGGATGCTTTCTAGGAGTCCTCCTGGTCTCGTCGTCTCGAGATGGACTCGAACCGTCCTACGGTTCGAATCCTCCATGGGCCGGGGCGGATTCGGACGCTTGTGGTGGTGGGGACAGCCAACCCCTGCCATCCGGTACCGGCATGGCACTCCCAGGCGGGAACGCGGGGCTTGAAGGGCGCGAGGAGGTCAGTGACGCTTTCGTCCCGGGAACCACTTATCGTAGGTGGCATGGTCCACGATCCGAAGGATAAGCACGACCTTTCGTCCGTCGAATCGAACGATGGTATAGAGGAGGCGCCAGTAGCTTGGAAGGTCCTCCACGAAGAGGTTCTCCAGGTCGTAGGAAAGGCGGAGCGAGGAGGGGATGAATTTCCCACGTACGACCTCCCCGTGCAATGCATCTCGAAGGAGGATCGGTTTCAGGTCCCGCACTCGCCGAAGGACCGATGCGGCCTCCGGCCGCGTATCTTCGACCAAGCGGTCGAAATCCCTAGTCCCATCCTCGTTCAGGCGGACCTCGTCCGCAGGAACCCCCATCAGAGCGACCGCCCCGCACGGATTGACCGCGCGAGGCCTTCCGAAGCCTGGGGGACCCACAGGATTCCCTTGCTCCCTTCGACGATGCACCCCTCGTCCGCCAGGAAACCCAGTACTGCGTTGAGGGTCGGCCGGTTCGTGCTGTGACCCCAATGGGCGAGTGTTTCGAGGAGAATGTTCCGGCTCACGGGCTCACCGGCCAGCCGCAGTGCTCCCCGAACGTACTCGATCATCTCGAGGGTGGGATTCGCACCCTTCCGGGCGTGCTCGAGGCGGGGAGGGTGGGTCGCAATGGCCATCAGTGTATGTATGCGTAGAGCCCCTATAAACGTATACCCCCATGGAGGTCGTCTTCCCTAAGGGACCCTAGGCTCCCTGCACCTCGCGGGAGTTGCCCCTCTCGGTGGGTGTGACGGGACTCGACCCCCCCCGGTTTCGAATCCTCCATGGGCCGGGGCGGATTCGAACCGCCGATCTGCGCGTTGTAAGCGCGCCGTCATCACCCCTAGACCACCGGCCCGGATACCCGCGGAGGGTCGGTCCGAGTACATCAACCGACCGGCGGAGCCTCGGGGGGAGATGGCACGGGTGGGGGGGCGGTGCTCCGTGTCCGCTCCTCACCGTGCGCTCGATGTCGGACCTTAACGACGAGACCCCGGGGAAGCCGCCCCATCCATGGCCCCGGGACGCGGGCCTCTCCGACACCGAGAACCTCTCCGTTCCGAAGGAGGAGCACCTCGTCTCCCCGACGGAGCGCCGGGTCCCCCCGCTCTACCCCTGGGGCGAAGAGATCCCCCCGGAGCTCGACACCCCCCCGGACCTCGACCCGGTACCCGTCGGCGGCGCTCACGATCTTGCGAGCCCCCGGCACGGTCAAGCGCCAGAGCCCGGTCTCCTCCTTCCAGGTCGCGAGGTCCTGGTGGTCCGTGGAGATCAACCGCTGGAACCAGGGCCGTCCCATGAGCCGTACCTCCCCCTCGAACAGCCGGTCCGCGATGGTCGGCCCGAACTGGACCTGCGCCAGCGCCCGGAGCTCCTCGCGCACCCGCGCGAGCGGGCCCCCGGCCGCGGCGCGTTCCCTCGACAAGGCCAAGCGCCTCATCTCCGACGACAGGGCGGAGAGCGACGCGGAGGACGTCGTCGCGCTACCCTCGACCGTCCAGGCCACCTTCTCGGGGGGAAGGAGGTCCTTCAACCAGGCGTACTCCTCGCTTGGTAGGTGGGCGACGACCGCGCGATATCCTCCCGTTCTCAACAGATGCTGGAGCGCATCGCGCACCCAGCGCCGCTCATCCTCGTCCCAGGCCCCGGTGACCGGGATGTCGTAGTTCCGGGCCGGGTAGACCGCTTCGAGCTCCCTCGGGACCAGGCCCAGGGGGGAGGTCACCGATGCCCAGTGGACACCCAGCCCCGGGGGCAGGCCCTCGAGCGAGCGCGCGATGCGCCGGTGGGTGGGCGAAGACGCGTACGGTTTGGTCTTCGAACAGGGGACCAGCAGGAGGGTCCGTTTGGAAGAGGGGGGACGGTACCGCTCCAGGAACCGTTGTCGGAAGCGTTCGACCTCGGGGCGGCGCAAAGCCTCCTTGGTCGTGTACGGGCGGACACCGGCCCCGGTCACGGGGGCATGAATCTCCTGGAACGGCGCCCCAAGGGTATCGTAGTAGCGCAGGAGCTCCCCACGGCAAGGCTCCGGGACCAGACGGGCCTCGACCAGTTCGCGAAGCCGACCTGCACCTGCGAAACGTCGCACCCGAGCAAGCTCGTCGAGGTACTCCTGTTCCACGGCGGCAGCCCGCTGGAGTAACGGGGGGCGTGCCCGCGCCGTGTCAGCCCCGTCCAGGTCCTCGGCATCCGCCGAGAGCTCTCTCCCTGCACCAGCGGCGAGAAGGCCCTGGGTCGTGTCCACTAGGTCGATCCCCATGGCGAAGAGCAACGAGAGCCTGCCGGGAGTAGCGACCCGAGGGGCCCAGAGCATGGGGGCAGGCCCCGCGGCCTCCCTCAGAGCGATCGCTCCTTTGACGAAACCCTCGGTATCGGTGAAAGTGGCACGGGCGTTCATCCAGACGACAAGGTCCCACGGCTCCTCCCGAAGTGCCTGGGAGGTGGGTACGGAGAGCGGGGTCCTCACGCCGAGCACCCGAGGGGCCAGGCGCTGACCTGGCCCGGACGTCCCGGAGACCTCAGGGACCGCGACCTCGACCGCCAGTTCGAGGACCCTCTCCCCTTGCCTCCACCGGAGGGCTCTCCGCATCGGGCCACCCGACCCTCCCTCCTCGAGGACCGCAACCCCGGGCTCCAGCGTCCGTTCCGCCGTTCCGCGCGGAGTGGACCTGAGCACGCCCGGAAGCGTGAGCTGCAGCTCGCCTACAGTGCCCTCCCCCACGAGGGTGGCCCCGTCGAGCCGGGAGCAGGAGCGCATGGGCACCGTGGAGCCCAAGGGAGCTTGAAGCTCGCCCGGGGGCGCCGCGTCCCCCGCGGCCGTCGGCGGCGGCCGGCTGGACGCCCCGTCTAGCTCGACTTCTTGGTGCGGCCCCCGCGTTCCTGCGAGGGGAAGTAGGTCTGCCAGGCGTTGACCAGCGTCTCACGCCGCTCCGACCCCGCATCCTTCCGTCCCTTGCGGCCGAAGAGGGGGTCGTGGTTGTCTCGAACCACGCGGAGGAAGCTCTCCGGGTTCTGGCTCGCCAGTTCGAAACCGTAGAGCATGAACTCCCGCAGCAAGCTGGACCGCCCCCTCCACCCGATCCTCCGCCGGACCATCGGGTTGAGCGCTCGCTTCGCGAGCCTCCATACGTCGGTCGTCGTCTTGTAATCCTTGCCAGATAGGCCAATCATGACCTGCGGCATTTCCCCTCGACGCTCCCAACTTAAGGACGGTATTTAACTTCCGCTCGAGAGACCATATATCGGGGGGAACGAGATTCCCCGCCCGAGCCGTGCGAATATCTGCAAATCCGCTAGAATCCGAACAATTCCGCAGATCTGAGGCCGTTCGCGCTCACAGGTAGAACAACACCACTGTGGCGAGGAAGACCCCTCCCATCGCGAAGTGGAGGCGGAAGAGCGGGAGCAGCCGCGGTCGTTTCGCCCTCAAGCCCAGCACCTCCGCCCCGGCGAGCGCCGCGACCCCCGCGAGCGGGAGCGCTACCCATGGGCTGAGGCCCCAGCTCTCGACCAAGAACACTGTGAGCAGGACCGCGGCTCCGGCAAGGAGGCCCCCCACGAGATACGGGGTCCTCTTGGCTCCCAGCGAACGCGGCAGGGAGAAGAGCCCCTGCTCTTCGTCCGATGCGAGGTCGCCCAAGCTGTGGACCGATTCAAAGGCGGTCCCGAAGAGGACCATCGCCCCGACCGCCGTCCACGCGGCCAGAGGGACCGTGCCCATCACCGCGAGATACACCCCGGCGGGGAGCAGCGCCTGCACCGCTCCCAGGAGGACCGTGGTGGCCGGAGTGAACCTCTTCGTGTAGGAGTAGCCGAGCATCAGCGCGACGGCCGGGAGAGCAAGGACCGTCAGCCAGGGGTTGATGAGCAGCGCCGCGAGGAAGAAGACCGCCAGGTTGACCGCGACCACGGCCACCGCTGCGCGGACCGAGAGCGTCCCCGTGACCAAGGGCCGGTCGCGGGTCCGCGGGTTCTTCGCATCGAACTCACGGTCCACCACCTGGTTGAACGCGTGGCCCGCATTGCGGGCTCCGATGAAGGCCAGCAGCACGAGCGTGGCCAGGGTCCACCCGGGGCGACCGTGGGCCGCCACGAGCAGGTAGGCGAGGGCGAAGAACAGGTTGAGCCCCAGGTTGGGGACCATGAGGAGGGTCCCCAGGGCACGAAGCGACTCGAACCCCCGACGGGTGGCCGTCGCACCGTCCGTCGGCGCCATCAGGAGGGCGGGCGGGAAGGGAGAAGCCGGGAGAGCACTGGGTCGCTCTTCAGGAGCTCGTCAACTCGAGCGACGACCGCCGGGTCCATGCGCGCTTCCTCCGGCCAAGGTCGGGGGTAGCCCTCCTCCTTCCACTTCTTCGTGGCATCGATACCGAGCTTCCCTCCCTGGTTCTCTTCCCGGTTCGAGACGGAGAGCTGGTCGACCGGGCCGAAGACATGCTCGAGGTCCACCTGAGGGTCGGCCTGGAGCCCCACGCGGTAGAGCACTTCACCGTGGTCGTGGGGGTCCACGTCGTGGTCGACGACCACGATATAGCGCGTGAACATCATCTGTCCGAGCCCCCAGAGGGCGTGCATCACCTTCCGGGCGTGCTGGGGGTAGCTCTTCCGGATCGCGACGATCGCCACGTTGATGAAGATCCCTTCCAGCGGCAGGTCGAGGTCGACGACCTCGGGAAGGACCGCTTGGATCACCGGAAGAAAGAGGCGGGAGACGGACTGCCCCAGGATCGCGTCCTCGGTGGGGGGCTTCCCCGTGACCGTGGTGAGGTAGACAGGAGAGCTCCGGTGGGTGACGTGGGTGATGTGGATGACCGGGAACTCCTCGGGGAGCGAGTAGTAGCCGGTGTGGTCCCCGAAGGGGCCCTCGACATGGCGCTCCTTGGGGTCGGCGTACCCTTCGAGCACGATCTCCGCTTCGGCGGGCACCTCGAGCGGGACCGTCCTGCAGGGGACCAAGGGTAGGCTCTCTCCTCGAAGGAAGCCGGAGAAGGCAAAGCGGCTGATCCCTTCGGGGACCGGTGAGAGCCCGGCGAAGACGGTCGCGGGGTCGGCTCCGATCACGACGGCCACCGGCATCCGTTCGCCCCGGCGCTGGTATCGTCGGAAGTTCTCAGCGCCAGCGCGGTGGGTCTGCCAGTGGGCCCCGAGCGTCGACGAGGAGTACTTCTGGAGCCGGTAGACCCCGACGGCATTGTCGCCGGTCTCGGGGTTCCGCGTCACGACCAGGGGGAAGGTGATGGTGGGCCCCCCGTCCTTCGGCCAACATGTCAGGATGGGGAGCTGGTCCAGATCCGGTCGGTCGGTCTCCTCTTCCTGGCAAGCACCCTTGTTCACGCGCTTGGGCGCGAGAGCGCGAAGCTGCTGGAGCTGCTCCAGCGTGCCCGCCGGGTCGGTGAGGATGGCCCCAAGACCTGCGGGGGGTCGGAACCGGAGGAGCCGGCGGATGCGCTCGGCCGGTTCGTCCACGGAGGACGCACCCAGGGCCGACGCGATCCTCCGGGGGGAGGCGAGCACGTTGATCGCGACGGGGATCTTCGAGCCCCCGACGTTCTCGAAGAGGAGGGCCGGCCCGTCGCGACGGAGCGCTCGGAGCGCGATCTCGGTGATCTCGAGCCGGGAGGCGACCTGGCTACGGACCCTCACAAGGTCGCCCTGGGATTCCAGAGCGCGAAGGAACTCCCCGAGGTTCTTCCAGGCCATGGCGCCTCCCCCGGACCCCGGGTCGGAGCGACGGACGTTCCTCTGGCTATTTGAACCGAGGGGCGTTCACGGGTGAACCCCGATGCAGACCGTCACTCTCGAGATGCCGACGGAGGCGCTGGTGGCGCTGGGGCTGCTCCCGGAGGGCTTCTTCCGGCAGTTCGAGGAACTGGAGCTCGTCGAGACCCTGGGGCTCGAGCCGAGATGGCGTCTCCAGGTCCTGCGGCTCCGGTCCCGCGGTCCCCCGAGGTCCTCCCGAGAGCTCTCGGAGCGCCAGAAGGAGCTGCAGAGAACCTACGACCTGGAGCGGCTCGAGCTCCTCGAGTCGCGCCCACGAAGCCGTGACCAGTTCTTCCTCGTGCGCCAGAGGAACCCGGGCCCTGTCCAGTCCCTGGTCGACCTCGCGGGGGGCGAGGTCTTCCCGGGCCGCCCCTTCCTTCTTCGGGAGCGGACGACCCTCGCTTCGTTGCGGGGCGACCCCAAGGTGATCCGGCGTCTGCTCGAGCGGCTGAAGGGTCTGGAGGTCCCCTACCGCCTTCGGCGCGTGCGCGGAGGGGTTGGCCCGGCCGAAGAGGAGCCCGACGCGGTCGCCCTCACCCCGCGGCAGGTCGAGGTCCTTCGGGAGGCCGCGCGCCGAGGGTTCTATGACGTCCCGAGGAAGACCTCGCTCTCGGAGCTTGCCCGCCGGCTCCACCGCAGCCCGGCGGCCGTGGGGAAGGTGCTCCGAAGGGCCGAAGGGACCCTGGCGCAGGAGCACCTTCGGCGGGTCGCCCCCGCGGCCACCGAAGCGGACTGACCGTCGTCGGGCCGGTGGTCGCAAGTGAGATGCCCCTTAGTTCCTCCAGCCCACCATGCCCTCGAGATCCCTAGGAGGAGCCTCCCCCCAACGCCACCGCCGCCGCACTTCCCAGGGAAAGGGCCGCGGGGCCTTGCCCCGTCACACGTTACCGATCGCCACGCACTTCGATGTCGAGATCGAACGGATGCCGGACGCCCCTGCGGCACGGGTCCCCGTGAAGGCGACGGAGGATTCTGCGTGCTTCGACCTCTACGCCGCCCACGACGCGGAGCTCCTGCCAGGCCAAGTGACCCTGGTCCGTACGGGGCTCAAGATGCGGGCGCCCCCCGGGACGTTCCTCGAGATCCGACCTCGCAGCGGGCTCTCGACGAAGGGCGTCATCATGGTGAACGCGCCCGGCACCATCGACCGCGACTATCCCCAGGAGGTGAAGGTCCCGCTCTCGGTCCTCTTCGGAGGGCCACGGACCCTGCGGGCAGGCGAGCGCGTCGCCCAGATGCGCGTGGTCCCGGAGGCTCGGACCGGCTTCCGGTGGGGGAGGGTCGAAGCAACGACCGACCGCGAAGGGGGCTTTGGTAGCACCGGCGCCTGACCGGGGAGGTCGCTCACCTTAAGGCGCGACCTGTTTCGTCCCCGCAGAGGACCGTGACCCCCCTTGTGGCCATCCTGATGGGCTCCAAGTCGGACTGGCCAGTCCTCGAGACCGGGGCGAAGGTCCTGGACACGCTCAAGGTCCCCTACGAGGTGCGTGTCCTCTCCGCCCACCGTGCGCCGGACGCGCTCGCGGACTACGTGAAGGGCGCGGAGAAGCGGGGGATCGAAGTGATCATCGCGGCGGCGGGGGGCGCCGCGCACCTCCCCGGGGTCGCTGCCGCCCACACCATCCTCCCTGTTCTCGGGGTCCCCATCGCAACCTCCTCGTTCCAAGGAATGGACTCGCTCCTGTCGATCGTCCAGATGCCCTCCGGGATCCCGGTGGGCACCGTCGCCGTGGGGAAGGCCGGGCCCGTGAACGCGGCGCTGCTTGCCGCGGAGATCCTGGGGGGCAAGCACCCGGAGGTCCGGGAAGCCGTGCGGCGTTACCGCGAGAACCTCACGAAGGAGGCCCTCGCTCACCCGGATCCGAGGGAGGCGGCCTGAGCCCGCTGGCACCATGACAGCCCAAGACCTCGCGCCCTTCCGGCTCGCCCCGAACGGGAAGAAGCTCGTCACGGTGATCCCGGGGGACGGGGTGGGTCCTGAGATCGTGGCGGCGACCCGTCGGGTGCTCGAGGCGGCGAAGGCTCCCATCGAGTGGGAGGAGCGTCGGGCCGGGGCGGAGGTCTTCAAGGAAGGGCTCGCCTCGGGGGTCCCGACCGACACGATCGAGTCCATCCGAAGGACCCGGGTGGTCCTCAAAGGTCCCCTCGAGACCCCGGTCGGCTTCGGGGAGAAGAGCGCGAACGTCACGTTGCGCAAGCTCTTCGAGACCTTCGCGAACATCCGTCCCGTGAAGGAGCTCCCCGGGGTCCGTACCCCGTTCAGTGGTCGCGGCATCGACATGGTGATCGTCCGCGAGAACGTCGAGGACGTCTACGCGGGGATCGAGTACAAGGAAACTCCCGGGGTCGCGCAAGCCCTCAAGCTCGTGAGCCGCAAGGGGTGCGAGAAGATCGTCCGCTTGGCCTTCGAGCTCGCCCGGGCCGAGGGGCGGAGGAAGGTCCACTGCGCGACCAAGTCGAACATTCTCAAGCTGACCGAAGGGATGCTGAAGCGCACCTTCGAGGACGTGTCGAAGGAGTACCCCGACATCGAAGCCGCCCACATCATCATCGACAACTGCGCCCACCAGCTGGTGAAGGCGCCCGAGCAGTTCGACGTGATCGTCACGACGAACATGAACGGCGACATCATCAGCGACGAGGGAAGCGCTCTGGTCGGGGGATTGGGGTTCGCGCCCTCCGCCAACCTGGGCAACGACGTCAGCATCTTCGAGGCGGTGCACGGCTCCGCGCCTAAATACGCCGGGAAGAACGTGATCAATCCGACGGCCCTCATCCTGACGTCGGTCCTCCTGCTCCGCCATCTCCAGGAGTTCGGGGTGGCCTCGAACGTCGAGAACGCGGTGGTCGCGACGCTCGCGGGTGGCAAGGTCGCGACGCGCGATGTCGTCGGCGACGCCCTTGCGGCAAGCACCAGCGCCTTCGCGGAGGCGGTGATCTCGAACCTGGGCCGGGCCCCGCCCACCGGGTGGAAGGTCCGGCAGTATCGGGCACTCCAAATGCCCCATGTCCCCTCCGCGCCGGCCCGCGTCGTGCCCAAGTCCCGCCGGACCCTGGGGGTGGACGTCTTCGTCGAGAGCTCGACCGATGCGAGGACGCTGGGGACGGAGCTCCAGAAGCTCGTTCAGGGGACCCCCCTCGTGCTCCACGGCATCTCCAACCGAGGCACCCTGGTCTTCCCTCCCAGCGATGCGATGACGGATGTGGTCGACCACTGGCAGTGCCGCTTCCTCTTGTCCGACGGCCAGAGGGAGGTGCCCGAGGAGGCGCTGATCACGCTCCTCCAGCGCATCGCCGCCCGCCATCGGTGGGTGGCCACGGAGCGTCTCCAGGAGTTCGAGGGGACCCCGGCCTTCACCCGTCCGCAAGGCGAGGACTGACGCCCTCCCGGTCGTTCCATGACCGGTGGCGGGGGCTGGGTGCTCCGAGTGGGCCTAGGGCACCATCGGCCCGCCCCGGGACGGTCCTACCATGGCATGGTCTACCTCTTCCCTCCCGGCTCCACGACCCCCACCCTTGGGCGTACCGAGGTCCCACCCGGCCTGCCGCTCTGGTACTTGACCCGGGCAGACCGGACCCTCCAGGACCTACGTCGTCGAGGAGAGCGGCTCCCCCCTGACCGCCGGTACTTGAAGGCCTGGGCCCGGGCGGTCCGGCCCCTGGAGGTCAACATCGAGGTGAGCGACCTGGGCACGGTCCTTCAGGCCCGTTACCGGATACCCGAGGGGATCTGGCTTCTGGGGCGCTTCGAGCAGGAGGCGAAGGGCGAGGAGCCGGTACGGGAGGAGCGCCTCTGGTGCGTGCGAGACCCCCCGCCCGCAGGCTTCGAGATGGCCCTGGGGGCCGTCAGGTTCCACATGCACGTGGAGCGTCAAGGACAAGAAGAGGAAGCGTGATGCGTCCTTCCGAGGACCCATGATCCGCCCAGGAGAACCCATCGGCCCCACCACCTACCACAAGCCGTACATGGCCGTCATCTTCGATCTGGATGGGACGCTCATCTCTTCCGCGCTGGACTTCCACGCCATGCGAAAGGCCGTGATCGAGCTCGCCCAGCGCTCGGGGGTGCCACCGGGGGAGCTCCACACGACGGAGTCCGTCCCCCAGCTCATCGAGCACGCGAAGACCAAACTTCACGCCATGACCGGCGCGGACCACCTGGGGATGAGGTTCGAGGGTGAGACGAACCGGAAGCTCGATGAGATCGAGATGTCCGCGCTCCCGACGGCGAAGCCCACCCCGGGCGCGAAGGAGGCCTTGAAGTCCCTCTCCCAGGACGGCTACCGCCTGGGTGTCCTCACCCGCAGCTGCGAGGGGTTCGCCAGGACGGCCCTCCACAACGTGGGCGTCCTGCCGCTGTTCATGAAGATCCGGACCCGGAACGATTCGGGACCGGCGAAACCCCACCCGGAGAGCCTGCTCCTCCTCCTCAAGGACATGAACGTTACCAAGGACCGTGCCCTCTACGTCGGGGACGGATCGCAGGACATGGAGTGTGCCCGGGCGGCGGGGGTGGACTTCACCGCGTTGGTCCATCCCGGAGAGAAGGCCCAGGTGCACGAGGAGGAGCTCCGGCGCCTGGGCTCCTTCCACGTCGTCCACACCTTCGCCGAGCTCCACCGGCAGGTTACGGGGCGGGCGTAGTCCCACCGAGGGCTCGAGCTGCCGCGGTGCCTATGAGCGCTCCTCCGGGGGCTGGGGGAGTCCGCGAGGGCGGATCCATGCAACTTATCGTGCCCAGAGAAGGCGCTCCTCTATCTGTCTCTCCCGTTGCCGATCCTCAGGGCGGGCCACCATGGTCGTTGGGGATGGCGAGGCCGTGGTCCTATGGACCGGAGGCAAGGACTCGGCCCTCGCGCTCTTCGAGGAAAGGGAGCGCGGAGCCGGCATCCGGGGGCTCGTGACCTTCGCGCCCCCCACCGGCGAGTTCAAGGCCCACGCGCCGAGCCTCATCCGGGCCCAGGCGGAGTCCCTTCGCCTGCCTCACCGATTCGTCGCGATCTCCCCTCCGTACGGGGAAGCGTACGAACACGCGCTGCGTGAACTTCGCGCGGACGGGGTTCGGTTCCTCATCACGGGAGACATCTCCGAGGTCCAAGGGCACGAGGGCTGGCTCGAGGGTCGGGCGAAGGCCGCGGGGCTCGAACTGGTCCGACCGCTCTGGGAACGCGGACGGAGGGCCCTCCTCGAACGCATGCTCGAGGTCGGACTGCGCCCGGTCATCACCGCTCTCAGGACCCCTGTCCTGCCCGACGCGTGGGTCGGGCGGTCCCTCGACCGGGCCGCGGTCGAAGAGCTCGCCGCCCTTCCACCGGACCACACGATAGACCTGTGCGGCGAAGGAGGCGAGTACCACACCATGACGCTCGGGGGACCGGGGTTCCAGCGCCCTCTCTCCCTAGGGAACTGGACCCTCGCGCGAGAGGGTGACCTCCGCTACGCCAGGCTCGAGACATCGCCCCGCAGCCTCCACCGATCCCCCGACTGACGCAGGGGACCTCGTCCGGCCGACCGCCTAGGAACACCCGCTCGTGGCGCCGCACTGCGTGCAAGCGTAGCAGGTCCCCGACCGGACCATGATCCCGCCGCACATGTAGCACGAAGGAGCGTCCTCGGTGCGGTCCACCGTCTCGGACGACCCGAAGGAGTCGAGGGTCTTCGACTTGAAGTCCGCTGCCGCCGTCGTGGCGGGAGGGGCAGGGGCGGCCGCCTCGTCGTGGGTCTCGAGCCCGATCGAGCGCCGCTCCTCCACCGTGAGGAACTTGCCCGCGAGCCACCGGGCCACGTAGTCCGGTATGCTCAGCGCGAAGCGCACGTCGGGGTTGTTGGTCATCCCCGCAGGCTCGAAGCGCATGCGCGCGAGCTTGCGCACGAGGTCCTTCAGCGGCACCCCGTGCTGGAGCGCCATGCTCATCGAGATCCCCAGGGCGTCCATGAGCCCGTTGACGGTCGACCCTTCCTTGGTCACCCGGAAGAAGATCTCCCCGGGCCGGCCGAGCTCCCCTGCCTTCGCGGCCGGGTAGAGCCCGACGGTCACGTAGCCGTCGTGCTCGCCCACCTTGAAGTGGTGCGTGATCGCATCCCGGACGTCCGGAAGGCGCTTGCGAGGCATCGCGAGGATCCCCGGAGGGGTCTCCTCCTCCCTCTTCGCCTTCCCGGTCTCGTAGGGTTGGCTCGCCTTGCACCCATCGCGGTAGACCGAGACGCACTTCGCGCCCATGCGCCACGCCTCGAGGTAGATGCGTTCGATGTCCTCGACCGTGGCCTGGTTCGGGAGGTTGATGGTCTTGGAGGCGCTCCCGGAGAGGAACGGCTGGACGGCGGTGAGCATCTTGAGGTGCCCCATGGGAGAGATCGTGCGGGTCCCTGCGCCCGATCCCAGCGCGGTGTCGAAGACCGCAAGGTGCTCGGGTCGAAGGTCCGAGCACCCCTCGATGGTTCCCTTCTCGCCGACGTAGTTCACGATGCGGGAGACCTGTTCCGGGGTGTAGCCCAGCTCCTTGAGCGCGAGCTGCGCCGTGGAGTTGACCATCTTGAGCGTTCCCCCGCCCACGAGGTTCTTCAACTTCACGAGCGCGAGCTCCGGCTCGAGTCCCAGCGTGTCGCATCCCATCAGGAGCCCGATCGTGCCGGTGGGGGCGATGACCGAGATCTGGGAGTTGCGGAAGCCGTAGAGCTCGCCCTCCTCGACACAGGCGTCCCAGGAGCGCTGGGCCTGTGCGACCAACTTCCCGATGCGGCCGGGGAGCTTCGTGAGCTTGTGGGCCGCTTCCCGATGCTTGCTCATGACCCGGAGCATCGGGGCGCGGTTCTTCTCGAACCCTGCGAAGGGTCCCATCCGTTTCGAGATCTCCGCGCTCATCCGGTACCCTTCCGCGGAGAGGATCGCGGAGATCGCCCCGGCGAGCGTTCGGGCCTCCTCCGAGTCGTAGGCGAGCCCCCAGCGCATGATGAGCGAGCCCAGGTTCGCGTAGCCCAGGCCGAGCGGGCGGAAGTCGCGGGAGTTCGCCGCGATGGGTTCGGTGGGGTAGGACGAGGCGTCGACGATGACCTCCATCGAGAAGATGAACGTCCGGACGGCCTGGATGAACAGGTCGAGATCGAACTCCCCGTCCTCACGGAGGAACTTCATCAGGTTGAACGAGGCCAGGTTGCAGGCCGAGTCGTCCAGGAACATGTACTCGGAGCAGGGATTGGAGGCGTTGATCCGAGCCGTGTTCGGGCAGGTGTGCCAGTCGTTGATGACGTCGTCGAACTGGACCCCGGGGTCGCCGCACCGCCAGGCGGCCTGGGCCATCTCCCGGAACAGGTCGCGGGCCTTGTAGGTCCGGGCGACCTTGGAGGGGTCGGTCACCCAGTGGGTGGCCCACACGCCGTCCTTCTCCACCCCCTGCATGAAGGTGTCCGAGAGGCGGACAGAGTGGTTCGCGTTCTGGTAGGAGATGGAGGCGTAGGCGCTGTCAGGGTCCGTCCCGTCGAAGTTGGCGCTGTAGCCCTCGCGGATCAGGGCCATCGCCTTCTCCTCTTCCTTGACCTTGCACTCGATGAACTCCTGGACGTCGGGGTGGTCGACGTTCAGAATGACCATCTTCGCCGCGCGACGCGTCGTCCCGCCGCTCTTGATGACGCCAGCGAACGCGTCGAAGGCGCGCATGAAGGTGACCGGACCGCTCGCAAGCCCACCGCCCGAGAGGCGTTCCTTCGAGGACCGCAACATCGAGAGGTTGGAGCCGGTGCCGCTCCCGCCCTTGAAGAGCATCGCCTCGCTCCGGGCGAGGGTCATGATCGAATCCATCGAGTCCGTGGCGGACTGGATGAAGCACGCCGAGCATTGCGGGGGTTCGCGTACCCCCACGTTGAACCAGACCGGGGAATTGTGCGAGGCCATCTGGTGGATGATGAGCCAGTTCAAGTTGTCCTCGAGGACGGCCGCCTCCTCGGGGGCGTCGAAGTAGCCCAACTTCAGCCCCGCCTGGGCCATCCAGTGGCCCACGCGGCGCACCATCCCCTCGACGGAGTTCTCGCGCCTCCCCTGGATCATCCGGAAGTACTTGCTGGCGGCGATGTTGATCGCGGTCTCGCCCCAGGTCTTGGGGGCCTTGATCCCCTTCATCTCGAAGATGAGCTCGCCCGAGGGGCTCTTGATCACGGCATCGTGGGAGCGCCACTCGAGGTCGTCGAAGGGGCCCCTCCCCTTCGGCAACAGACGGCTGAGCCCGACCGGCTCTCGAAGAGCGCGGGTGCGGGAGGGCTCGGTAACGTGGGGCAACGCGGCGCGTCGGCGAGTGGTGGCCATGCTTCTACCTCCAGATTCTCGGTGGGACAAACCCAAACTTGGTGAGATAGGGACCCCGCAAGGCAGGTGACAAATAAAGGGGTCGTACCCGTCGAGCGAGCACGTGCCTTGCGCGGCGCGGCTGCGACGCCGGAAGCGCCGCGAGCGAGGACCGGCCTCGATGGTCCTCGTTCCCGGGTCCCCTCAAACCAAGTTGCAGTAACTACTGGGATTCTGGGTGATAAAGGGTGGTACCGTGCTCGTGTCCGGAACAACGCCACGGCTTTCCGGTGTAATGCGCGCGTCGCGCGACTCCTCGGAAGGCTCCTGCGGAGGATTCAAGGATGCTCGAACGCGTCCCTTTGAGCGGATGCTAAAGCTTCCGTCCCGCCGCCTCCTCGCGCTCTCGGTCCTGTTGGTCGTGACCGGTGCCGCGCTCATCCTCCTCGATACTATCGGGACCTTCAACACCCCCCAGACGGTTCCCGACTACCCTGGACATCCTCTCTACACCGATCCGGTCACCTGGCCAGGGTTCGTCGGGACCGCCCTCGCTGTCGCGGGTCTCGCGATGCTCGCGGCGGGGTTCGCCGGAACGAGGCCCGCCCGTCGGGGCGCCGAGCCGAAGCCGGTCTCGAGACCCTCGTACCGGCAGAACGAGGCGGACCATGTCCCCGAGGAGAAGATCGGAGGGCCCGAGGGGGACGGCGGTCCCTCCTCTCGCAAGCAGGACGCCGTCCTTCGGTGACCGAGTCCCACTTTCTCGAGCAAGAAGATGAGCTCCCCCGGGGGAAGACCCCCCGGGGGAGCGGCGTTGGGTCGAAGGAGTTCAGGCGTTCTTCATCTTGGCGCGAGCCACGTACCCCTTCTTGTCGAGGAAGTACATGTAGCCGTCCTCGCGCTGGATCTTCTCGGACCCAACCTTCGCCTTGCGGCCGGACTTGTTGAGCTTCGTCGGCGTCTTCCAGATGTAGCCGTCCTTTCCGAGGTAGTACAGGTAGCCCTTCTCTCGCTTGATCTGCTCTTTGCCGATTCGTTCTGCCATTTGGGTTGCCCCCGTTTCGAGGGAGAAAGCCCCGGTATATCAATTTCTCCCTCGAGTTCTCGAGGGAGAAATCGCCCTTCGTCAGCGAGAACCGTAGGCCGAGGGGGTGCGGTCTTCCTCGAGAAAACCGAGGAACTCCGACGGGAACCGGCCCTCCCGATGTCCGTTCTCGAAGCGCTCAGGCGCGAAGTACGTCCTTCCCACCGAGGAACACGGCTTTCGGAGGATACGTACCCCACCGGTAGGCCAGGTGTTCTGCCCCGGGTAGGTCGAAGACCACGATATCTGCCCATCGTCCGGGGACGAGCTCCCCCGCCGTCCCTCCCATCCCGCTGGCGTACGCGGCATTCACCGTGGCCGCCACGAGGGCCTCGGAGGGGGTGAGCCGAGCGCTGTGAACGGCGTGGCCCAACACCATCGGCATCGACTCCACCCACGAGTTCGGCGAAAGGTCGGTCCCGAGGGCCACGGCCACCCCCGCGTCCACCATCTCTCGTCCTGGCGAGCGAGAGCCCGCGAGCGAGGCCATCGGGGTGACCGGCAGCAGCACCGCTACGACGCGGGCCCGTGCGAGGGCCGCGCGCGTCCGAGCGGGGGTTTCAAGGAGATGGTCGGCAGAGACCGCCGAGAGACGCGCGGCCACTTCCGCTCCCCCGGTCACGGAGAACTCATCGGCGTGGATCTTCGGAAGCATCCCCCGGCTCATTCCGGCGCGCAGCACCTTCTCGCTCTCGGAGGCGGAGAAGAAACCCTCCTCGCAGAACACGTCGCAGAACATCGCGAGATTCTCGCGTGAGACCGCGGGGATCATCCGGTCGTTGAGGGTGCGAAGGTAGCCCCGATGGTCGCCTCGGGCCTCAGGGGGGAAGGCGTGACCGCCGAGGAAGGTCGGGATGAGGTTCATCCCTGTGGCGTTGGAGAGTCGCGGGACGAGCCGCAGGAGCTTGAGCTCCCCCTCGAGGGTCAGGCAGTAGCCGCTCTTGACCTCGGCGGAAGTGGTCCCCCAGTTCCGCATCCGCTCGAGCCGGCTCCGGGCCTGCTCGAAGAGGGTCCGGGGGGAGGCCTCCCGCGTCTCTCGAACGGTGCGGAAGAGCCCCCCGCCCTTTCGGGCGATCTCGAGATAGCTCTCGCCCCGGACCTTCCGTCCGACCTCCCCCTCCCGGCTCCCCGCGAAGAGCACGTGCGTGTGGGCGTCAACGAAGCCGGGAAGCGCGATCCCCCCGGGGAAGGAGCGGCGCCGCACCCCGTGCGACGGGCGGACGGACCGTCGGAGCTTGCGCTCGGGCCCGACCCAGACGATTCGTCCCCGCTGGCAGGCGATGGCGCCATCCTCGATGATCGCGAGCTCTCCCTGAGCGGGTCCGGTTCGAGGGCCGAGCGGCCCGGCCATCGTGGCGACCTCGGAGAAACCGGTGAGCAGAAGATCGGGGCGTGGCGTGGTGGAGGGCTCCGTCCCGGCCATCCCGACGCCTCAGCGCTGACGGACGAGCTCCGAGAGGAGATCGCGCGCGGCACGGGCCCCTGCGAAGGAGGCACGGGCCTCCTCCTCGAGCGGGGACGGGTCCGGGTACCGCGCCGAGAAGTGCGTCAGGAACAAGGTACCCACCTGGGCCTCGACCGCCACGCCCGCGGCCTGTCGGGCTGTCGAGTGCCCCCAGTCGTTCATGTCCTTCTCGAGCTCCTTCGCTGCCGTCGACTCGTGGATCAGGATGTCCGCCCCCTTGGCCAGACGGACGATGTCCCCCTCGGGCGCACTGTCGCCAGAGTAGACGACGGAGCGACCCGCCCGGGCCGGGCCCATCACCATCTGGGGCGTGACGACGCTCCCATTTGCGACGGTCACGTTCTCCCCGGCCTCCAGGCGGGCGAAGTCCCGCCCCCGGATCCCCATCCCGCGGGCCTTCTCCCCGTCGAAACGCCCGCGTTTCATCTTCTCCTCGACCCGGACGGCGATCGTGGGCACGCTGTGCTTGGCCCGAGCGGTCCGCACCGTGTAGGTGTTGAGGTCGACCTCGTCGCCCGGGGCGAGCTCGTGGGCGCTCACCTGGAACTTGAGGGTGAAGTGCCCAAGGTTGAGCATCATGTCGACGAACTTCCTCGTCTCCCGAGGGCCGTAGATGTCGAGGGGCTCCGTCCGGTTGTTGAGGCACATGCTCTGGATGAGCCCTGGCACACCGAGGAAGTGGTCGCCATGGAAGTGGGAAAGGAAGATCCGTCGGACGCGCATGAAGGAGACCGGGCTCTGGAAGAACTGCCGTTGGGTCCCTTCCCCACAGTCCAGGAGAACGACCTCCTGCTCCATATCGAGCGCGATGGCGCTCGCGCTGCGTTCTCGGGTGGGCCAAGAGCCTGCGGTCCCTAGGAAGGTCAGCTGCACGGCCGTTCGGTCTCACGTGACTCGATAGATAATGACCGCGGGGCCGTCCCTTCCAGAGTCGCCGCGCTCAGGAAGGTCTGGCCGCTAGGTCACCAGGGTCGCACCTTCGACAAGGTGCTGGTCCTGCTGAGCACGAACCGGATCCGACAGGTCGTGGACGAAGGTGAGCGGCCCTTCGGTCGAAAGCCTGGCTTCTTGCAAGAGGCGTTGTGCCTGGCCCTGGGGCCCCGGGGGTTCCTCTATCGACACTTCCCTGACCTCGGTTGCTCCCCTGAAGAGCATCGGGCGTTCCGCGAAGAGGGTGGCGCGGACTCCTTCCGTGACTCTTACACCGAGCACCTTGCGGACTCCGACCCCTCCTACCGCGACTGGGTGCGCGGAGCCACCGCGGCTACCTCGGTCTTGCTCTGACTCGAGCGACGCACGGCGAAGCTCAGCCGCTTCACCTTGAAAGAAAGGCTCGAACGTGAGGGGCCGACCGTCGTGAATCTGTGGCCTAGATCTTGCCGGGGAGGGCGCCCGAAGCAGCTTCCGCCTTGCGGTGCGCCATCTCCGCCGAGACCATCTCGTTGGCCGAGCGGAGCTTGTGCACGCCCGCCGCGAAATCCTCGAGGTGACCCCCCCGTACGGCGATCAGGACCTTGTCCTTGCCCACCTCGGTGTACTGCCGGAACCCTGCGCATCCCAGGCTCATCGCCACCGGGGCCTTCCCCTGGAGCACGATCGGGATCACGGAGCAGGCGGGCCGTCCTGTGACCGGAACATCGAACGGGTGCGCATGCCCCGGGCTCGCCGCCTCGAGGGCGACCATCGCATTGGCGGGGTTCGGGAAGAGCACGGCCACCGTCGGGGTCTGGACGGCTTCGGCGAGGGGCCCGTAGTGAACGAACCGGGGCGCCTTGGCGTGGTGAGGGATTCCCGAGGCCTCGCCCTTGCCCACGTAGTCGATCTTCTCGAACATCCCGATGGTCCCCATCAGGCGCTTCCCTACGTCCCCTTCGGGGGGGATTCCCAGGACGAAGGCCCCGATCTCGCAGCCCTCATGCTCGGAGAGAGGGGCGAAGAACGACCCTTGGCGGGCTTCGGCCCAAAAGGTGCACGCGGAGGGAGCCCCTCCAAGATGCTCCCTCGCCCCCGCGGGGGCATGCTCAAGGTAGGAGAGGTGGACCGGTGGGCTGTCGAGCTCGAGGTCGCGAGTCAGTTCCTTCGAGATGCGAGGGAAGTTCATGGCCACACCGGTACGGGGCACCATGCGCGGGCGTCATGAAGGTTTCCAAAAGGAAACTCTTGAGTCGACCAGCAGTTTCAACTCCCGAGAGTGGGGTGGCCCGACCGAGGAGGGAGGATCGTGCGCAAGGGGCCGCTTCCCCCACGGCGAGGACAGGACTCCCGCCGACGGGAGGTTTCCTGCATGATCCGCGAGGGAGGTCGGGTCCACTGCATCGACCCGGCGAGCGGGGTCCTGGACCTCCTCGGCAAGCGGTGGGGACTTCCTTTGGTCGTGGTCTTGGGCAACCGCCCCACGAGCCGGTTCCACGAGCTGGAAGCCTCCATCCCGGGTATCGGGCGCAAGCTCCTCGCTCAACGCCTGAAGGAGCTGGCCGCCGAGGGGATCGCCCTTCGCCGGGTCCATCCTCAGTTCCCGCTGCGGGTGAGCTATCGGCTGACGCCACGAGGGAAGGCGTTGCGCTCGGCGCTCCTTCCCCTCCTCGATTGGGCGAGCGCGGGGGAGGGAGAGGGGGAGAGCTCTGCCGCCGGGCTCAAGCCCCGATCGCCTGGCCCCCGTCGACCCGAAGGACCACTCCGGTGATGTGGCCGGCCTCCGGGGAAAGCAGGTAGCGGACCGACCGAGCGATGTCCTCCGGCTCGCACACCGTCCCCATCGGGCTCTCGGCCTTGCAGGCCTCTTCGAGGGTCTCGCCGTACTGGGCGGTCATCGGCGTGCGGACGAACCCGGGGGCGATCGCGTTCACCGTGATCCCGAACCGCCCGAGCTCCTTGGCGGCGGTCTGAACGAGGGCGACGACCCCGGCCTTGCTCGCCGCGTAGTTCGCCTGTCCGAAGCCACCGCGCAATCCGACGATGGAGGCGATGGCCACCATCCGCCCTCCGAGCCCCTTGGGTTCCTTCATCCGCAGCGCCGCCGCGCGCATCGCGTAGAACGTTCCGGAGAGGTTCACGTCCAGCACCGAGCGCCAGTCGTCGTCGGTGAGCTTCAGCAGGGTCTTGTCGCGGACGATGCCCGCGCACGTGACCACGCCCCAGGGGGGGCCCAGCTCTTTCGTCGCCCGGTCCACCGCCCGATCGACGGCCGGGGGGTCCGCGACGCTGACCTCCTGAGCGAGCACCTTCGCCCCGTCTGCTCCTTGTCGAAGATGGGTGAGCGCCGCCGCATCCCTATCGAGGACGGCCACGGCCGCTCCCTCCGACAGGAGGAGCCGTGTCACCGCGAGCCCGATCCCGCTCGCCCCGCCGGTGACGATGATGCACCGCCCGGAGGGCAGCGGTTGGGAAGGTGAGGAGGTCGTCGCGGTCACCCCCCCGCCGAGGGCTTCGGGGCTCGGGTCGGCTCCGCGGTCAACTTACGTGAGGCCATCCGCTCCCGAAAGCGGACCGTGAGGAGGCGAATGGCCTCCTGCGGCGACGACGGATTGTTCTTCGGGTCGTAGACCTTCTCTCCCGCGCGGACGGCAGCCCTGAGGTCGTTCTCGACGGGGGGGAACGGGCACTCGTATCCGGAGGTGTACGCGCAATAGGGATTGAACGCCTGGTTGAAGTCGAGCTCGTAGGAAGGTCCCTCCTGCAGCTCGAGGTTGAGGTAGCGCCCAGGTCCGTAGGTCTCCTTCCCGCTCGTCAGGTCTCGGAACGGGAGGAAGGCCACGTTCCCCGCCTGAGGTCCCGCGTGGAACAGCAAGAGGGCGTGGGACTTTCCTCCGCGTTGGAACGAGAGCTCGCCCAGCCGTCGCATGGAAGCATGCCCGTCCTGGCTGGTCCGCAGCCAGACCTCTTCCGAGCCAGGCGACTCCCGGAACCGTGCCGAGACCCGCCAGGTCGGGTCGATCGGGAAGTACTTCAGCCCCTGGAAGGACAGGCTCGCCTCGGAGAACGGACTTTCCGGTTGGGTCGCCATGAACCGGTCCTTGAGCTCTCTCCCCTTCCCGACCTCCTGGAGATAGGCCGCGTTGGGGTCCTTGGAGGGCTTCGCACGTCGGGAAGGTGCTTGCGAGTTCCGAGAGGGCATGATGAGTTCCTGTTCCCTCGCATCGGCAAGGGGCCATAAGCCCGCGCCAGGACGGCCATCCTTGTTCTACGACGATGGAGGGGGATCCCCTTCCTTCGGGTCCGGGGCGGACGTTTCGTCGCGCTTCTTCTCCTTCTGCCCCCCCGAGGCGGCCGGGCGATCGAAGATCTGCAGGAAACGAAGCATGTCCTGTTCCAGGACGGACCTCACGTTGGGGTCGGCCCCGGGTATGGGCCGCTCTGCAGCTCGTGCGGTGGATGCGACAGGCGCGCGTGGCTCCGGTGGCGCAGCGTGAGGGGGGGCCTCGGGACTGCGAAGCCTTCGGGGGGGAGGAAGGGACGACGGGGAAGGCGCGAGACCGGTCACGGCGATCATGATGTTCGTCCCCGGGAGGCGGATCGCCCGGGTCTGGCCGGAGGAACTCGTGATGATCGGGACCTTCGGCACGGCCACGACGGGGCCCTGGGGCTCCGTGCCGGCGCCCTCGGGCGCGGGGGTCGGGGGAGAGGGCGCCGGGGGCGCTGCGGCCGCAGGAGGACGCGCCACAAGTGGCCCCGACTTCCGAACGGTCTTCCCCTCGGCCACGATCTCCTGCACTCGTCGGTAGGCTTTCGAGGCGAGATCGAACTCCCCCCGGCGATAGAGGATGTCCGCCAGCTCGAGCCAGTGCGAGGTCTCCCAGGGGACGTCACGGACCCGCGCTCTCGCTACGGCGAGACCGCTCTGGGCCGGAGGTACCTTGGCCCTAGGAGTTGTGTGCGCGCGGGGGTCGTGGTGACGGCGGGGGTGCGACCCATGACCCCGGTAGAGGGCCCGCCCCTGGGGGGACGAGGAGGGGCGGAACGCGGGTCGTGTCGCCGATCTGGCCGTCCGCATCGCGGGGCGAGCTCGGCGCGGGGCCACGTCCGTACCACGTCGGCGGCGCAGATATACGCATGCCTGGACGCGCGCGACCCGCGCAGCGCCCCGAGGGACACTTCCGCAGAGCTGCCTCCTCCCGGCCGACGGGGTCTTGAAATACCGGGGGTCCGTGCGAGGGGCCTGAGGACGAGCACATGGCCCCCGATACCGTGTCTGCTGGCTACCATCTCCTTGCGGCCCGGGAATAGGGCCGGTCCCGCTCTACGACGGTTCCCAACATCGAGGTCCCGGCCCCCTGCGCCGCGGTGGCGTCGTCGTACGTCCTCGATCGAGGTCTCGCGACCTCCCTCTTCTAAGACCCCCGGCGCCTCTCGAGGAGCCGCCCCCTCCAGGAGGTACACGTCATGATCCGGATCGCGGTCCCGAACAAGGGGCGTCTGAGGGACCCCACGCTCTCGCTCCTCGGTCGCGTGGGGCTGAGCCTTCCGACCACGCCGAACGACCGCGGACTCGTCCTGGATGCGGGGGGTGGGCGCTACCGGGTCCTCGCCGTGAACGCCCGGGACGTGCCGGAGTACGTGGCGAAGGGCGCCGCGGATTGTGCGATCACGGGCACGGACCTGCTCGCGGAGGCCGGAGGGGGGCTCACCGTCGCGCTCACGCTCAACTTCGGCAAAGCGCGCCTCGAGCTCGCGGTCCCGGAGGGGTCGGGGGCACGGGACGCGGGGGACCTCCCGTCCGGGACCCGGGTCGCGACCTCCTACCCGAACCTGACGAGGGAGTTCTTTCGCGCCCGCCGCCAGGAGGTGGTCCTGGTCCCGGTCTCGGGCGCCGTGGAGGCCGCCCCCGGGATGGGGATCGCGGACGCCATCGCGGACCTCGTCGAGACGGGGGCGACGATGCGCAGCAACGCGCTGCGTCCCATCGCGACCCTCTTCAGCAGCAGCGCGGCCGTGGTCGTCGGCGGCTCCCTCGCCCCGGATGTGCAGGGGGAGGTGGACGAGCTGGTCCTCGCCCTTCAATCCGTGAGCCGCGCGGAGCGTTGCCGCTACCTCATGGCCAATGTCCCGAGGGAGGCGCTCTCCGAGCTCTCGGCGCTCCTGCCCGGGGTCAGCGGTCCCACCATCCTGAACCTCCTTGGGCGTGACGACTGGGTCGCCGTTCACGCGGTCGTCGAGGCGGACGGGGTGAACGGCATCGTCGCGGTGTTGAAGAAACGCGGGGCGACCGGCATCCTGATCTCCCCGCTGGAGAGGATGGTCCTGTGATCGCGGTGCGCCCGCTGGGGCCCGAGGCGCTGCGCTCCGTCGAGCAGGAACGCCGCGACTACCGGACTACGCTCGAAAGCACGCTCGGCCGCGTACGGCCCGTCCTGGACGCGGTCCGCCGTGAGGGCGACGGGGCGGTGCGGCGGTTCGAGCAGGAGCTCGACCAGTGGGGAGGCCCGCTTCGCGTGAGCCGAGAGGCGTGGGAGCGAGCGGATGCCCGCACGCCTACCCACGTTCGAAAGGCCCTCTCCACCGCGTTGGAACGGATCCGAGCCTTCCACACGGCCCAACACCCTCCCCTGGTCGAGCGCCGCCTCCCTGGGGGGTCGCTCCTCACCTTGAGGTTCCGCCCGCTAGCGAGGGTGGGCACGTATGCCCCCGGGGGCAGGTTCCCCTACCCCTCCACGGTCCTCATGACCGCGGTCCCTGCCAAGGTCGCGGGGGTCGCCGAGGTCTTCTTGGCGACCCCTCCCCGTAAAGGGGAGACCGATGGGCTCGCCCCGGCCATCGCTACGGCCGCCCGCCTCGCGGAGGTGGACCGCATCTACCTGATGGGCGGAGCGGTGGCGGTCGGCGCCTTCGCCTACGGGACCCCCTCGGTCCCGAGGGTCGACAAGATCGTGGGTCCGGGGAACCGCTACTTCACCGCGGCGAAGCGTGAAGTGGCCGGCGAGGTCGGGATCGACGCGCTCGCGGGCCCGTCGGAGTCCCTTCTGGTCGTCGACCGGACCGCCCCGTTCGACCTGGTCGTCCGGGAGACGCTCGCCCAGGTCGAGCACGGCGCGGACTCCCGTGCCCGGGTCGTCGTCTTCGGCGCGAGTCTGGCGGATTCGCTCGCCCGCCGGCTCGAGGCGGAGCTGACGGACCCTGCCACCGCCGAGCAGGTGGAGGTTTGGGTCGCCCGCGACCTCGCGGAGGCCCGAAGGTTCGCGGAGGCGGTCGCGCCCGAAAGCCTGTTCGTCTGTGTCGAGGACCTGGTCAGCTGGGAGCGCGACCCACCACCCTGCGGGGCCCTCTTCCTAGGCCCCTGGAGCTCCGTCGCCTTCGGCGATTACGTGACCGGGACGAACCACGTTCTCCCGGTGGAGGGGAGCGCCAGGTTCGCGAGCTCGCTCACGACCTTCGAGTTCGGGCGCTGGTCCTCCACGCAGAAGCTCACTAAGACCGACGCCGAGGCCCTCGCCGCCCCGGGGGCGGCCATCGCGGAGGCGGAAGGCCTGAACGCGCACGCCGAGGCCATGCGCGCGCGGACCCGCCCATGGGCGCCGAACCCCGCGATCGCTCCCTCCCCCCCACCCTCCCCTGCGGCCGGCGCCGCGGTCGGAACGCCCCCTCCCCCCCGTTCCCGGAGGCGGCATGGCTAGCTCGCGCGCGGGGCCCGCCCGCGGTCCAACGGCGACCCCTTGGCAGGAGGTAGGGCCCGGGCTTCTCCCCCCCGAGAGCCCGGTCTACTTCGACCGAGACCCGAAGCTGCTCCGACTGGACCAGAACACGAACCCGCTCGCCCCCTCGGTCGTGAAGGAAGTTGCGAGGATCGTCGAGCGCGCTCAGCTCCAACGCTACGGGAGCGCCCGTGGTGGCCGCCTGCGCAAGGCCCTGGCAGAGCGCGCGGGGCTCCCCGAGGACCAGGTGATCGTGGGGAACGGTTCGGACGAGCTCCTCGACACTGTCGCCCGCGCCTATCTCGGCCCAGGACGAAGGGCCGCGATGTACCGTCCCGGGTACGACCTCCATGCCTTCTTCGCCCTCCGCGAGGGCGCGAGCGTGAGGGAGCTGCTCGTGGAGCCCTTCTCCACCCTCCCCCCGGGGAGGGAGGGCCCCTTCGTCTTCCCCGACCCGCCGGGGTTCCTGGAGGAGGTCGACGTCCTGTTCCACTCCGCTCCGCACAACCCTCTGGGCTCGAGGCTCCCCCGGGAGCAGCTCCACCGGTGGGCGACGGCCCTCGAGGACGGGGTCCTCGTGGTGGACGAGGCCTACGCGGAGTTCTGCGAGCGAGAACCGACCGGCCCTGGTGAGCTCTGGTCGGCAGGGGCGGAGCACGCGAACGTGTTCTTCACGCGAACCTTCTCGAAGGCCTGGGGACTCGCAGGTCTGCGCGTGGGGTGGGGGGTCGCCCCTTCCCCGGTCATCGGACGTCTCGAGCGCTTCCGCATCCCGTACACCCTCGACTCCTTCGCAGAAGAGCTCGCGCTCGCGGCCCTGGAGGACCCCTCGTTCCTGGAAGAGAGCGTGCGAAGGGTGGCGGTGCAGCGCGAGGTCCTCGAGCGAGGGTTGCGCGAGCGCGGGTTCCGTACCCTTCCTTCCTCCGCCAACTTCCTCTTTTGCTACCCTCCCACGGACGGCCAGAAGCTATGGGAGGGTCTGAGGGATCGCGGGATCCTGGTGCGGCGCGTCTCGCCGACCCCTTCCTGTCGCCTCCCCCTTCGGGTCACGGTGGGGCTCGCGGAGGACCACGAGCGCCTGTTCGAAGCGCTCGACGAGGTCCTGGAAGCCGAAGGGACCCCCGTTCCCGCCCCCACGAGGAAGAGGCGACGATGAAGGTCACCCTTCTGCGGACCCCCGCGGGGAACTTCGGACGCCTTCGACGGGGGCTCGAGCGGGAGAGGGCCCGGGTCGACGAGCGGTCCCCTCGTGAGGTCACAGGGAACGAGCGTGCGGTCGTGCTCGCAGGGGTGAGCTCGTTCACCACGCTTTCCCGAAGCCTCGCGCCCGCCCGCTCCACGCTCCGGCGGATGGTGGAGGCCGGGGTCCCCCTGATGGGGGTGTGCGCCGGGATGCAGGTCCTCTTCGGCTCCAGCGAGGAGGGGCCAGGGCGCGGTCTCGACCTCCTCTCGGGCCGAGTGCGTCGGTTGCGGGCACGACGGGTCCCCAACCTCGGCTGGAGCCGCCTGGCTCGGACCGACGGGGAGGGTCGTCGTCTGATGGAAGGGGTGGCGGAGGGGAGCTACGCGTACTTCGCTCACTCCTACCGTGTCCCTGCGCTCGCCCAAGGTGCCGCCACGACCACGGAGTACCGCGGGGAGGACTTCCCATCGGCCCTCGAGCACGGGAACCTCTGGGGTCTGCAGTTCCACCCCGAGGTCTCCTCCTCGACGGGGACGAAGGTCCTGCGGAACTTCATCGCCTACGCCGAAGAGGCATCCCGATGATCGTGCTTCCATCGATCGACATCGAGGGCGGACGCGCGGTGAAGCGGGAGCGCGGGGAGCGTGGCACCGGCCTCACGGACCTCGGGGACCCGCTCGAGCTCGCGCAGCACTGGCAACGCTCCGGGGCCAAGGGGCTTCACGTGGCGGACCTGGACGGCGCGGAGGGTTCCGGTCGGAACCGCGAGGTCATCCTACGGCTGATTCGGGCCTCCAAGACCCCCGTCCAAGTGGGGGGAGGGGTCCGCGAGATCGCGGACCTCGAGGAGCTCCTCCACGCCGGTGCCTGGAGAGCCCTGCTCTCCACACGGGGATGGAGCGATCCGGAGTGGCTGAAGGGAGTGAGCGCGCGTTTCGGCCCCCGGGTGGGGTTGTCGTTCGATGTGCGCGCGGGGCGGCTCCTGCTCCGAGGGTGGAAAGAGGCGGGTCCGACCGTCGAGGAGGGACTTCGGATCGCGGGCGAAGCCGGGATCGGCTTCCTGCTCTTCACCGACGTGGCGCGCGAGGGCCGTTCCGGCGGCATCGACCGTACCACGGTACGGGAGCTCCGCGACCGGTACGACGGCGACCTGTACGTCGCCGGGGGTGTGGCTTCGGTGGAAGAGGTTCGCGCGCTCGCCTCCGCAGGGGTGGACGGGGTGATCGTGGGAAGGGCCCTCTACGATGGGAAGGTCCCCCTCTCCGCGCTTCGGGAGGAGTTCTCGTGACCTCCCACGGTCGGACGGGTCCGGCCCCCGGGCGTCGGACGAACTCGGCGGGGACCTGGTCCGAGGTCCACCTTACCCGTCGAAGCGACGAAACGACGGTCACGCTCGCGCTACGCCCTTCCCACGGCGGACGAGAGGAGGTCCACGTGGAGCTCCCGGACCCGTTGCTCGCCCACGCCGTCGAGAGTTTCGCCTCGTGGGCGGGGATCGGTCTACGCCTCCAGGCCAAGGGGGACGACGTCCATCACGCGACCGAGGACGCGGCGATCGTGCTCGGACGGGCGCTCCAGAAGGCGCTGGGGGACCGTCCGCGGCGCCGCGTCGGGTCGGCGACGGTCCCGATGGACGACGCTCGGGCGCGGGTCGACGTCGCGCTCGACGTCGGTGGGCGCTCGTACTTCTCCCTCCAGGGCGAGCTGCCCCCCATGGTCGTGCACTTCCTCCGCTCCCTGGCGGACGAGGCGCGCTTCACGCTCCATGTGGAGCGCCGCGCGGGATTCGACGAGCACCACGTGGTCGAGGCGACCTTCAAGGCCTTCGGGCTCGCGTTCCAAGAAGCCTCGCAGCCACTCGACCAAGCGCGCAGTCGGAAGGGCACCGTGGTCTGGGAGGACCGGAGCCCATGGTAGCGAAACGGATCGTTCCCTGCCTGGACCTGACGGACCAGGGGGTCGTGAAGGGGGTCCACTTCCGGCATCTGCGGCAGATGGGCGATCCCTTGGAGCTCGCTCGACGCTACGAGCGGGAGGGCGCGGACGAAGTGGTGCTGCTGAAGGTCGACGCGTGGCGGGGCCGAGGGCTCTCCCCCAAGCTGCTCGCCCGGACCTCGCGGGAGCTCAGCATCCCGCTCACCGTCGGAGGAGGTGTGGGGAGCGTGGAGCAGGCCGAAGAGCTCCTCTCCGCCGGCGCCGACCGGGTGTCGTTCAATTCGCTCGCGCTTGAGCGCCCTCAGGTCCTGACCGAGGCGGCCGACCGGTTCGGACGGCAGGCGGTCGTGCTCGCCATCGACGCCCATCGAGAAGGGAGGGGCCCGGCGACGGTCTACGCGCGCGGGGGTACCCTTCGCGAAGGGTGGAGCGCCGCGGCCTGGGCGAAGGAAGGGGAGCGTCGGGGGGCGGGGGAGGTCCTGCTCACGAGCATCGACCGCGATGGGACCCACCGAGGGTACGACCTACCGTTGCTGCGGGCGGTCCGGCGCTCGGTCCGCATACCGATCATGGCGTCGGGAGGGGCGGCCGGTCCTCGATCGTTCTTCGACGCGTTCGAGAACGCCGGGGCCGACGCCGCACTCGCCGCGGGGATCTTCCACCGGGGAGAATGCACCGTCGGAGAAGTGAAGGATTACCTCTCGTCGCGCGGGATCGAGGTCCGACGATGACCGACCGTGCCCCGAAGATCGAGGGACGCGCCTCCCGTCCCGACTTTCAGGACGGCACCTTGCTACCCACCGTGGTCCAGGACGTCCGCGACGGAACGGTTCTGATGGTCGCCTACTCGCGGGCCGACTCCTGGCGAGAGATGCTCAGGACCGGGAAGCTCACCCTCTTCAGCCGCTCGCGGGCCCGGATCTGGACCAAGGGGGAGTCTTCTGGCAACACCGCGAAGGTCGTCGCAGTGGGCGTGGACTGCGACCGGGACGCCCTGCTCGTCAAGGTCCTCCCCCGAGGGCCCATGTGCCACACCGGTACCCGAAGTTGTTTCGGGGAGACGCTGCCCCTCGAGGACCTCCAGGTCGCCCCCCAGGTGCGGCGGTTGGAGGAGCTCATCAACACCCGACGGCGGAAGGCGAGCCGCGGCTCGTACACCCGAAAACTGCTCCGGGACGAGACGATGCGCCTCAAGAAGGTCGGGGAGGAAGCGAGCGAGCTTCTGGTCGCTGCCGCCCAGCGGGACCGACGTCAGGTCGTCTGGGAGGCTGCGGACCTGCTCTACCACACGACGGTCCTCCTCCGCGCTGCGGGCGTCGGCTGGGACCAAGTGCACGATGAGCTCTCCCGGCGAGCCCGCCCATCCTCGCGGCGTCAACGCGTCCCGCCCCGTTCGCGGGCAGGAGGTCGGAGAGCGTGACCTCAATGGCGTTCCGACCCCCCGTGGTCCTTCAAGGCCGCTGGGTCGCGCTCGTCCCGCTCTCTCGCGAGCACCTTCCCCAGCTCATCAAGGCCGGGACCGATCCGCAGATCTGGTCGTACATGCGCTACGGGCCCCGGACCTCGCCGAAGAGCATGGAGGAGCTCGTCGACCTTCTCTTGCGGCTCCAAGAGAAGGGGACGGACCTCGCTTTCACGACGTTCTACCGCCCTGAGGGGGTCGCCGTCGGGATGACGCGATTCCTCGACATCCGTCGAGAGGACCGGGGCGTGGAGATCGGGGGCACCTGGATCGCCCCTCGGCTCTGGAGGACCCCCGTGAACACCGAATCCAAGTATCTCCTCCTCCGGCACGCTTTCGAGGTGGAAGGGTGTCTCAGGGTCCAGTTCAAGACCGACCTGCGGAACGTTCGCTCCCAGCGGGCCATCGAGAGACTGGGAGCGGTCAAGGAGGGGGTCTTCCGCAAGCACATGGCCCTCCCGAACGGCCTCGTCCGGGACTCGGTCTTCTACAGCCTCACCGACGACGACTGGCCCACCGTGAAAGCCCGTCTTGAGGGGTTCTTGGAAAGGGGATGGACGGAGCGGACCGAGGAGCCCTTGGGCCGCCCCGAGTGAGCTGTCGCGAGGGGCACCTCGGCATCCCCCCCGGGCGCCACTTATATACCGACAAGAATAGGCCGCTCGAAGGTCGACACCCTATGGCCGTGGACCCAGGCGCAGCTATGCTCGCCATCGCCGCATCGATCGCCATCGCGGGAGGACTTATCGGGACGGGCATGGCCCAGTCCGGTATCGGCGCCTCCGGGATGGGTATCATCGCGGAGCGGCCCGAGAAGTTCGGTCAAGTGCTCGTGTTCTTCGTGATCCCCGAGACGCTATGGATCCTAGGTTTCGTACTAGGGATCCTGCTGCTCCTGCAGATCCTCTGAACCGCTCCGTCCGGAGAGCGGGAGCGTGAGGCCCAACCGATGACCCTCGACTCGCTCGTCAAGGAGATCGAGACCCGCTCCGCGAAGGAGGTTCGGGAGCTCGAAGCGAAGCTCGAGGGCGAGCGCCGGGCCATCGAGGAAACCGCCCGCACCGAGTCCGAGCGGATGCGCGCGGAATCGGAGAAGAAGGCCCAGATCGAGGCCGCCCGGGAGAAGGCGCGGCTCGTCGCCTCGGCCAAGCTGCAAGCGAAGAAGGTCCTCTTCGAGGCCCGTGAGAAGCGGACCGCGGCCGCCCTGGAGGAGGTCCGGCTTCGCCTCGGGGCCTACGCGAAGGGTCCCGAGTACGGGCCCTTGCTTTCCGGGATGGTCTCGGCCGGCAGCACAGCCCTCGGCGGCGACGTCCGCATCCTCGCCCGACCGGAGGACGTGTCGCTCCTCCCGGCCAAGATGCGCGCCCTGGTCGACACCGCGCGACCGCTCCGCGGCATGGGGGGGCTCGTGGTGGAGAAGAAGGACGGGAGCCGGTCGCTCAACTTCACCTTCGAAGAGCTGCTCCGCCTCCGTGAGGACCGGGTCCGGGAGATCCTCTCCCGCTAGGGACGCGAAGAAGGGGGGCCCCCGCGGTCGATGGACACCTACGCCTCCTCCCTGGGACGCATCAAGGCGACCGTCCCCGGGTTCCTTCGGAAAGACCTCTTCAACGCCCTCCTCGCTGCCCGGGACATCGGCGAAGTGGCGAAGCTCCTCGAGGGGACCTGGTACGGCGGGGAGATCACGCAGGCGATGGGGGCGCTCACGGGGGCCGAGGCGCTCGAGGTCGCGGTGAACCGTCAGTTCGTAAAGCTCAACCGCTTCGCCTACAACGCCTCTCCCTTCGCGGGGCGTCCCGTGGTGGGGGCGTACCTCCGTCGCTGGGACATCGAGAACATCGGCGTCATCCTCTCCGCGAAGGCCTACGGGCGGTTGGTCTCCGAAGGGGAGAGCTTCCTCGTCTCCGACCGCGAGACCCCGGCGGGGCTCTCCGCCGGACTGCTCTCGATCGACGACCTGAGGGTCCTCTTGTCCCAGTCGTCCGTCGAGGGCGTCGCGAACCAGCTGGTCAAGTTCGGCTACGGGACGGTCCTGCTCCAGCAGCTGGATGCGTTCAACACGAACCGCGACATCTTCCCGCTCATCCAGGCGCTGGAGAAGCAGTACTACGAGCAGCTCCTCGCCATGGCCCGGTTCTTCCAGGGGGACGAGTGGGTCGTGCGCCAGTATCTCGCCAACGAGCTCGACGTCCGTAACCTGATGACGGTCCTCAAGGCCAAGGACCGGAAGATCGCCCTCGACGACGTCTCGCCGCTCTTCTTGGACGGGGGCACGTTCACCCAGAAGGCGCTGAGCGACCTCTCCAACCTCGCGAGCGTCCAGGAGATCGTCGGGTCGGTCGGCTCGGCCGTGCCGCTCGCCGACGGGGTGCCGAGCTACACGGAGAACGGGAGCTTGACCGGGTTCGAGCTCGCGATGAAGCGGCAGCAGGCGGAGAAGAACCTGGTCCGGATGCGCCAGTACCCCCTCTCGCTCGCAGGCATCTTCGGGTTCCTCCTCCAGGCCGAGGTCGAGCGATCCGACTTGAGGAAGATCGTCTACGGAAAGGTCTACGGATGGTCCGGCGACCGGATCTCGAAGGACCTCATCTCGACGAAGCTAGCGTGAGCCGGGCCACGGTAGGTCCCTCACTTCCTCCGGAGGAAGAGCGCAGGACCGCTCGGAGTTGACCAAGAGCGTACCCTGATGTCTCACAGGGGCGGTGTGGGGGCCCACGTCAGCGCCCCCTTTGAGCGCTGCAAGGCCAGGTCCGCCGCCTGGAGATGGTAAGTAACCATCTTTGGTGCGACCCTCGTGGAACGCCGCCCTCTCATTGTTCTCTCCCTCTACCAACTGCTCTCGAGCAACCGCGGAGGGTTGTTCACCGTCTACTTCGTGCTCTTCCTGGCCAAGGACAAGGGGTCGTCGATCGCCGAAGGGTTGGTCATCCTCTCGGCGGCGTACGTCGGAGCGAGCCTCATCGGACCGCTCGTCGGGAGATGGTCGGACTCCCTAGGTCGCCGCCGTCCGTTCCTCCTCGTGGGGGAGGTCGGCTCCCTGCCGCTCTTCCTCGCCGTCCCGTTCCTTCCCGGGTTCCTCCTTGCAGGCGCAGCGTTCGTGGCGGCCGAGGTGGTCCTGGCCTTCGGTTCTCCTGCGGTGAACGCCTTCGTCGCCGACGTGACGGGGGCGAAGGAGCGAGGTTGGGGATACGGGCTCCTCCAGGCGACGGGGGCCGCGGGAGCGATCGCAGGATTCCTTGTCGCAGGCTACCTCGTCGATCGCTTCGGCTACGTCGTCCTGTTCTACATGGTCGCGGCGGTGATGGTCGGCACCATCTCGATCGTTCTCTTCTTCGTTCCCGATACGAGAACGGCCCCGAGTGCGTCGCGCCGCCCCTGGCGGGAGCTCAAGGGCGTGGGGATCTTCTCGACCACGGTCTCCATCCGCGCGCTAGGAGCGGGAGCCGTGGTCACCTTCTATGGCGTGTACGCGGCCACCCTCGGCGCGAGCGCCTTCGAGATCAGCCTCATCGCCATCGCAGGGCTCGTCGTCACCGCCCTGCTCTCGGTGCCTCTAGGTCGCGTGGTCGATCGCATCGGAGAGGTCCAGGGGATGGTCTGGGGGACGACCATCAGCATCGTGGCCATGGTCCTCTACCTCCTCGCTACGCGTTGGGAGGAGCTGGTCCCGGCCCGCGCGACCTACCAGGTCGGGTTTGCGCTGATGAATCCCGCGATGCTCTCGTGGGTGGCCCGGATCGCCCCGGAGGCGCGACGCGCGGAGTACCTGGGCTTCTTCGCTTTGATCAACTCGACGCTCTGGAGCTTGGGCCCGTTCGTCGGGGGGATCGCGTACCAGCTCGCCGGGCCCTTCGGGCTCTTCCTCTTCGCCATCGTCGCCACGGTCATCTCGCTGGTCGCAATCGAGCTGATCTACGTGATCAGGGAGCGGCGGTGTCGGTCGGACCCTGATGTGCCGAGGAAGGAGAGCGGGCCGTCCAGCGCTGAGAGGCCGTCGGGCGCCGCAGCCCACGACCCTCTCAGGTCGAGCGGTGGGTGAAGCCCCCGTTCTTGGGCCAGCTCTTCGAAGAGATGAGCGGAGGGAGCTTCTCGAGCGCCTGGAGCTCCTTCTGCCCGAGCTGCATCAGATACATCCCCGAGGGCAGGAGCCGGAGGCTCCTTTCCTCCGGATCGTTCAAGAGCCGGAAGCTGAACCCGTCCACCCCTCCCTTGGCCTCGGTCGTGTACCCCGAAACCTCCCAATCCTGGAGCACCTTCGTCAGGAAGGCTTCGAGCGCCCCACCCTTCCCGAGCGTGAAGAACGCTTGGGCGTGGATCCCCTTCCCTCCCGGAGCCAGGAAGAAGACCGGAGCCGCGGAAAGGGCACGTTCGCGCCCCTGGGTCACCTGGGTATCCGGGCCCTCCCCCACCGTCGGAAGCGCCCGGACCTCGAGCGGGCTGCCCGGCGCACCGCGGATCTCCTTCAGCACCGAGTGCACCTTCTCGATCTCACCGTGGACATCGGCCACCGCGACGCCGTGCTGGGCCATGTCCCGGCGGATGCTCTCCAGAGCGCCTCGAAGACGGCCGATCTCCGACCGGAGCAGCCGTGCGGTCTCCGTTCCGGGGGACTTGGCGGCCCGGGATCTGGGGGATTGGGACGATACCGAATCCTCGGCACCCGAGGGAGCACCCGACGAAGGCGGCAGTACCGCGGGCGTGTTCAGAAGTTCCGCGATCTCCCGCTCGAGGTCCTCTAACCCTGCCGGCGGGTCCTGCGTCCCATCTGACACCTCCGAAGGAAGGTCGCGGGGATCGGGCGACGCTCGGCGGTTCGCCGTGAACCGCTCGTCGGGCGTACCTGGCTCATCCCCAGGCATACGGAGGTGCACGTACGCCCTGGTGATAAACGTTGGGTCGCAATTCTGGCCAGGAGCTCGTCTACGGATTCCGGAGCCTCACCCCTGCGGCCGTCAGACTTTCAAGCTCCGAGAAGATGCCCGGCTTTCCCATGGCCGCTCCGACCGGAGGAACCTCGTGGTCGGTGCCGGTGCTCCACGGTCCTTCCAGCGTTGATAACCTGCTCACGACCCTGGTCGCATGGGCCCGCCATCGCGGGAGGAACCCTCGCTCTTTCTATCTCAGCCTGGAGAACGACGGACGAACCCTCATGCTGCGGGGATTCGACCTCCCGCTCCTAAAGGACTTCCTCCGGTACGCCGAGTACAGTTCCGTACCGGCTTTGGAGTGCGGCCGCCCGACGGAGATCGCGGCGCCCTCTCCCGCATCCGCTTCCCTCCAGGAGGTGGTGGCCCCTGGCCCTCCACCCGCGCCGACGCCGTCGGCAGCGCCGACCCCCACGCGACCTCCCACGCTCTCGTCCTCGTCGATCCAGATGGTCCTCGGTACCGCACAGCTACTGGCGGACCGTTCCACCGACGTGCATAGCGCCGAGCACTGGGTGACCTCGATTCTCGCGACCCCGGACCTCAAACCGGAGGAGGTGGGTCTGCTGCTCAGGCTCATGCACGAACCGGAGCCGGAGGCGCTCCGTCTCGCGCTCGCCGAGAACTCGACCCTGCGCTCGCAGGGCGAGGCCCTCATGAAGGTCCCGTGCGAACAGATCCCCGACACCCTTCAAGCGTGGCTGGGTACGCCCAACCCTCCTCCTTCGGCTACGCCCGCGACGAACGCTCCTCCGTCTTCCGCACCGCCCTCTCCTCCGGCCGCTGCCGCAGACCCCGGATCGAAGAAGAAGGTCCGTCGGACAGCGCCCGTCGAGAGCGCTTCGGTCCCCACGCCCCCACCCCAGACCCCTGCACCGCCTCCACGCCCTACGGACAACGAGGTCCTGCTCCGCGTGCAGATCTTCGCGCGTGGTCTCGAGGCTCGGGCCCAGCACTGGCGCGAGGTCGCCTCCCGCCTCCGGGCAAGCCTGGCGCAAGGTTTCCCCGGGTTGGTGAGCGTGCTCGAGGGAGCGGTCTTCATCAACGAGGAGGAGCCGCGGGTCTCTTGGGTCGTGCCTCACAACAACTCAGCCGTGGTCAAGACCATCACCGGCTACGTGCACGAGTCGCACCAGCTCCTCCGGGAGGAGGCGACCCGACGTGCCACGGAGTCCGGGAGCTGGGTGGGGGAAGCGCGGCGCGAGACCTACGCGGCCCTCGAAACTGCCCGACGGAGCACCCAGCTCGCTCTCCGCCTGGGGGTCGAGCTCCGCTGGGTCGTGCTGCTCTCGACCGACTTCAACGATGGCAAGGAGGAGGGGCTGGGTCTGCCCCTGGGAACCCGTCCACCGTGGGAAGGGACGCCTCCTCCCCCGACAGTGCCAACACTAGGATCTCCTTCCAAGACGACCCTCAAGAAGAAGGTCGTGCCCCTGGGCCCGCCAGCGCTCGCTCGGTTCTCCTCGGACATGGACGCCCCGCTGGAAGCCTGGCTGGAGAAGGGCGGGATCAAGGTCGGACTGCTGAGCCCCTCTGCCACGGCCGCGAATGTCGCCCCGCCGCCATCAACGGCGGTGCCCAAGGTGCCAACGACCGCAACCGTCGTGAGACCGGCTGCGCCGACCGCGTAGGCCGATGTTCCCCTAGCTTGGGGGGGTCGGGGTCGGCGGGGGCACGGGTGCGGTCGTCGCCACGGCAGGGTGCTGAGGCAGTGTGAAGCTCCGCCGACCCCCGAAGGGCTTGAAGGGCTTGCCGTTCCCGGTGTAGAACTTGGAGAAGTACTCCACGTACATCAGCCGGGCCCCTTGGATCCCGGGCTCGAACACTCCGACGACGATGTTGAACACCGCCCCGACAAGGACCAAGACCACGGCCATCACGGCGTAGCCCACTCCGTGCGTGATCATCGCGGTCTGTCCGTTCCCCCCCAGGACCGCGATGGAGTTGATGACGTAGGCCAGGATGACCGAGGCGAGGAGGATCCCCACGAGCCGTGCGTACGAAAGGACGTGGCTCACGATCGAGGGTAGCTCGATCGCTGCCAGACCCCCCTCGGTCAGGATGATCGTCGGGACCATTGCGACCGTGATGGCGATGAGGACGTACTGGAACGGCTGGAAGGCGAGCGCGCTCGGACTGGGGTTGTTCGGCGTGATGAGCCAGGAGCCCGGGTAGGGGTGGTGGATGAGGGATAGCCCGAGGAGGGTGATCCCCCACGCGATCACGATCCAGGCGACCTTTCCGACGGCGTGCCTCGTCTCGTGGTGGAAGAGCTTGTTGAGCGCCCCGAAAACGAGGCCCAGCGTCACGGTGGCGAGCCCGATGTAGACGGAAAGGAGGAGGAGCTTCGCAATGTACGTGACCTGGCCGGGGAGGCTCCCCTTCCCGGGCCACAGGGCGAAGTCGAAGTGGTTCCCCGTGAGCTGCGCCAGAGAGAAGCCGAAGTACGCGTCGAACCCGACTCCCACGAAGATCCCGATGAGGCATCCGGGGACGAGGCACTTCGCCAGCTGCTTCATCGCCGGAGCGGGCATGACCATCGTCGTGAACCGCACCAGGAACCCCGGTACAAGCGTCGGACCCGCCTTGGGGTTCCCGATCCGCCAGATCATCCAGAGGCAGACGGCGAGGATAAACGCCGCGTAACCGGCGTCGCCGATCATCAGCCCGAAGAAGAACGGGAAGACCACGGCGAAGACCATCGTCGGGTCGATCTCGTCCGCCATCGGGAGCGAGAAGAAGCGGATGAAGAACTCGAAGACGTTCGTCCCCTTCGGGTTCCGCATCATCGTTGGGGCGTCGCCGGTCGCGGCGATGTCGTAGAGCTCCGTCCGGCCTCCGGTCACGCGCTCAAGCTCCGCGCGGAGACGAGGAACCTCGGGGGTCGGAACGAACCCCTCCAGGGCGAAAGCGTTCTTCGCGCCCGCGAGGCGGCCGTGGATGTCCGCCTTGCGGGCCTCCACCTGAAGCTGTTCCTCGATCGGGAGGATGGTGGCGTACCATTCGTCCGAGATGCGACGAAGGCGCCCCTTCACCGCCGCGAGCTTCCCCTCGACATCGGCGAGCTCCTTCTCCAGACGCGGGACGAGCTCGCGAGGCGTCCCCTGGAGGTCAGGGGCGGCTGTGAGCCGCACGGAGTGCTTCTGGGCGAGCCGTCCGAACGCGTCCGCCCGCGCGCGCGGGACGGCGACCACGAAGCGGACCTGCTTGGGAAGGGCCTCCTCGACGAACAGGACCTCGTGGGAGAGGGCGGCAACCTCCTCCCGGAAGGGCGCATACCGGTCGGTGGGGGACTCGCCGAGGTAGGAGAGGAGGCTGCGGGCCGTGAGGAGCGAGAGGTCCTCTGGGAAGAAGGCATACTCCCGGGCCAGCCGCAGATTGTCCTGGAGGACCTTGCGCTCTGTCAGGAGGCCATCCTCCTCGCGCTTCGCGGCGCGGACCTCCTCGTCGATCGTCATCTTGCTGGCCGCGCGCAGGAGCGCGGGGATGTCGGCGAAGTGCACCCGCTTCTCGACGCGAACGGGTGGGAGCGCGGCCACGAGGGCCTTGAACCGCAGCAGCTCCTCGGCGAGCTTGCGGTGTTCCTCTCCGGCCCGCTCCGGGACCAGATGCGCCAACGCCTCCTTGCTGATCGCCTCGACCTGGACTACGCCCCGGTCGTGCAGGAACGAGAGGATCCGGTCCTCGTCGTCCCTCAGGCCCACCAGGGCCACGCGAGACATCGGGGTCGGTCGAAGCGACATCTTGGATCCCTCGCGATGGGGTCGATCACCGCGCGGGCACGGCGACAGTGGCCTTGGCGCCGCTTGCGGGGGCCTTCGCGGGTTCGCTCGTGACACGGGGGGTGTTCGGACGGAGGTCAGCGAAGACCGCCGACAGGATCTCGTCCAGCCGGTCCTCCAGCTCCCTGGCTCCGAACGAGCCCAAACGTCCGACCTCGACCTTCGCTTCTTCGACGATCTTGCGAGCTTCCACCTCGGCCTGGGCCCGGGCCTCGCGGAGCCGGGACGAACGGATCTCCTCCGCCACGCGTCGGGCGTCGGCCAAGGCCCGGTCCCGGGCAGCTTGGGCGTACTTGATCTTCGTCTCCCCTCGGGAACGGGCGTCCTCCAGCCTCTTCTGCCAGGTCGACTCGGTCTCCTTCAGTCGTCGGAGGCTCCCCACGGCGGCGGGGGGGACCGTGGAAGTGGTCGCGTGGCCTTCCTTCTCCTCAGCGCTCATGCTTCTCGGCTCGCTCCCTCTCTCATCTAGTGGCTCAGTACGTGGACCAGTACCCCGGCGAAGACGCCCAAGAGCCCCATGCGGACCAGGGAAAAGGCCCGGCGGACCCTCCAGTAGCGCCACGCTCCCTCGTTCGGGAACTCAAGCGGCGACATCAGCCACCTCCCGGCGGGGACGGGACCGGATCTCGCCCGCGCTCCGCTCTTCGGCCGGCGTCTCCGCGATCTCCTTCGCCTCGCGCTCCATCTTCCGCTTGACGCTCTTGAGCATCGCGAACGAGTCGCGCTCCATCTCATCGAAGCGGAACTTGATGTAACGGACCGTGTTGTTGAGCCTCGGCAGCACGACGTTCTCGATCGCGTTCGCCCTCCGCTTGGTCTTGTCGATCTCCTGGAGCAGACGGCGCATGGCGTTCTCCTTCTCGGCGACCGCCAGGACGACCTTGTAGATCTCCTGGTACCGGCGCAAGGACTCGTCCACGCTCGCCGGGAGATGGAGCAGGGCCTGGGCCTCCTTCGGGGAGTAGACCTCGCCCTGGAGCGAGGGGGTCTTGACCCCCATGACGTTGCGGCTCGCGATCTTCATCGCGGCCAGGGTCGGCAGCATCATCGAGATGTTCTCGAGGCGGATCGGCCCCTCGAACATCTCGGCCTTCCGGATGGCGTCGTAGCCCTCCTCGAAGCGCCGCCGCAGGTCGCCCCTGAGCTCGAAGGCCTGTTTCGCGATCGTCCGGAACTCGAGGATGAGGGCGGCGCGCTTGAGCTTGAGGAGCTTCAACCCCTTCCGTGCGAGGACGATCCTTCGCTTCGTGCGGATCAGCTCGATCCGCGTCGGTCGGATCGTTTCGCCTGGCATGCCCTTCCCTTCGACGTCCGTCCGTCGGATCAGGCCACCTTGGCCGGGGCGGGTTTGCGGTACTTCTGGATGTACTCGGGCTTGATCTTCTTGAGCTCGCGCTCGGGCAGCTCGGAGAGGACGTCCCATCCGATGCTGAGGGTCTCCTCGATGCTCCGGTCCTCGTCGTAGCCCTGGTTGATGAAGCGTTTCTCCAGTTTCTCGGCAACCCGTAGGTAGATGCGTCCCTCGGGGGTGAGCGCCTCCTCTCCCACGATCTGAGAAAGGGCCCTCTGGTCCTTTCCCTCGGCATAGCTCGAGAAGAGCTGGTCCTTGAGCCCGGCGTGGTCCTCGCGCGTCTTACCCTTGCCGATGCCCAAGCTCATGAGGCGGGAGAGCGAGAGCGACACGTCGATCGGAGGGTAGACGCCCCGTCGGTGCAGGTCGCGGCCCATCTCGGTCTGACCCTCGGTGATGTAGCCCGTAAGGTCGGGGATGGGATGCGTGCGGTCATCCGCCGGCATGGTCAGGATGGGGAACTGCGTGATCGAGCCCTTTCGGCCCTTCATCCTCCCAGCCCGTTCGTAGATCTGGGCCAGGTCCGTGTACATGTATCCCGGATACCCGCGTCGTCCCGGAACCTCCTCGCGAGCGGCAGAGATCTCCCGAAGAGCCTCGCAGTAGTTCGTCATGTCGGTGAGGACGACCAGGACGTGCATGTCGCGCTCGTAGGCGAGGAACTCCGCGGTGGTGAGCGCCATGCGTGGCGTGATCACCCGCTCCATCGCGGGGTCGGAGGAGATGTTCAGGAAAACCACCGTTCGCTCGAGCGCACCCGTGCTCTCGAACTCCCGTGTGAAGTAGTTCGCCTCCTCGCTCGTGATCCCCATCGCTCCGAAGACGACGGCGAAGTTCTCCGACGAGTTCAACACCTTCGCTTGCCGGACGATCTGGGCGGCGACCTGATTATGGGGCATCCCCGCGCCGGAGAAGATCGGGAGCTTCTGGCCCCGGACGAGGGTGTTCATCCCGTCGATGGCGCTGATCCCCGTCTGGATGAACTCCGAGGGCTGGTCGCGAGAGTAGGGGTTCATCGCGTTCCCGACGATCTCGAACTTCTCCTTCGACACGATCTTGGGGCCGCCATCGCGAGGCTGACCGAGTCCGTCGAAGACGCGCCCGAGCATCTCGTCGGAGCAGGCGAGCCGGGCGACATCGCCGGAGAACTTGACCGTGGTCGCGGTATCGTTCATCCCCAGGGTCGGTCCGAACACTTGGATGATGGCCAGACCACGTCGGGACTCGAGCACCTGGCCCGTACGGGTGACCCCGTCGGGTAGGGTGATCTCGACGATCTCCCCGTAGGCGGCGTTCGAGACCCCTTCCACGAAGAGGAGGGGCCCCGCGATACGTTCGATCGTTCGGTAGTCTACGGGCACGGGGGGCAGTGTGGAAGCGCTCATGACCCGACCTCCTTGACCAGCTGAGAGAGTTGGGCCGACGCCTCCCGTTCGACCGCCTCGATCGCTGCGAGCCCGCCCTTCTCGCTCGTGGTCTTCATTCGAGCGATGCTCGTTCGAGCGGGGAGCTGGGCGATCTTCCGGACCGGGACGCCCTTGTTGACCGCTTCCACCTCCTTGCGGCCGAAGTCGAGGATGGTCTTGAGCATCCGATACTGCTTCGCGATCGACGCGTAGGTATCGATGTCGTCGTAGGCGCTTTGCTGAAGGTAGTCCTCTCGGATCATCCGGGCGGTGTCGAGGACCGCCTTCTCCTTCTCTTGGAGGGCGTCCTCCCCTACGAGCTGGACGATCTCCTTCAGGGACGCTTCCTTGTCGAGGATCTCGAGCGCTTCCTTGCGAAGATCGATCCACTCCTTCGAGACCTTCTCGTTGTACCACGGAGCGAGATCGTCGGTGTAGAGGGAATAGCTCGTCAGCCAGTTGATCGCTGGATAGTGTCGGCGGCTGGCGAGGTCGAAATCGAGGGCCCAATAGACCCGCGTGGCGCGCAAGGTGTTCTGGGAGACCGGCTCGCTGGTGTCACCGCCCGGCGGGCTCACCGCACCGATGACGCTGATCGAACCCTGGCGCTCTGGAGCGCCGATGACCACGACCTGACCGGCCCGCTCATAGAACTCCGCCACCTTTCGGCCCAGGTAGGCCGGGTAGCCCTCCTCCCCGGGCATCTCCTCAAGACGGCCCGAGATCTCTCGCAGCGCCTCGGCCCACCGTGAGGTGGAGTCGGCCATCAGCGCCACATCGAACCCCATGTCACGATAGTACTCCGCAAGGGTGATCCCCGTGTAGACGCTCGCCTCACGGGCGGCCACGGGCATGTTGGAAGTGTTGGCGATCAGGATCGTCCGCTCCATGAGCGGGCGCTTGGTCTTAGGGTCCTCGAGGTGGGGGAACTCGGTCAGCACCTCCGTCATCTCGTTGCCGCGCTCGCCGCAGCCGACGTAGACGACCACGTCGGCCTCGGCCCACTTCGCGAGCTGTTGCTGAGTGACCGTTTTTCCCGTCCCGAAGGCCCCAGGAATACATGCAGAGCCACCTTTAGCTAGAGGAAATAGCGTGTCGATGACCCTTTGTCCGGTAACTAGCGGTAATCGAGGAGGCAATTTCTTGGAAACTGGGCGGGGAACTCGCACCTGCCATTTGTGGGAGAGACCGAGCGGGACGTTCCCTTTCGGGGTGTCGACCGAACCGATGGTCTGACGGATCGTGTACTTTCCGCTCGCCAGCTCTTTGATGGTGCCGGCAACGGTCGGAGGGACCAGGATGCGGTGCTGGATCAAGGGGGTCTCTTGCACCGTCCCGAGGACGTCCCCGCCGCGGACCGTCTCCCCGGGCTTCTTCGTGGCGGTGAACTCCCAGACGGTCTTCTCGTCGAGCGGGGTCGTTACGAACCCGCGCTGGATGAAGTCCCCCCCGGCGGCCTTCAGGACGTCGAGCGGTCGCTGGACCCCGTCGTAGATGGACTTGAGGAGGCCGGGACCCAGTTCGACCGAGAGGGCCTGTCCGGTGTTCTCCACCTTGTCGCCAGGTCGGATGCCGGTGGTCTCCTCGTAGACCTGGACCGTCGCGTCCCCCTCGACGAGCCGGATGATCTCCCCCACCAGGCCGAGCTCGCCCACGCGCACCACATCGAACATGCGGGCGCCCTGAAGACCTTCGGCGATGACGACGGGGCCGGACACTTTGGTGACCACGGGTTCGGTCATGGACTTTCCATCAAGGAGACGCGAGCCGGTCGAGGGAGACCCCGAGCACGCGCTTGGTGAGGGAGGCGACGCTCTCCGGCTCCTCTCCAGCCCCGGGGGTGGGGAGGAAAACGACGAGCGGGTCGATGGATTGCTCGGCCGCCTTCCGGAGGTTCTCGGGAAGCACGTTCTGGATCTTCCGGCTCGCGAGGATCAGGCTGTGCATCCCGGACTCGAAGACCTTCTGGAAGTCGCGGGAGGCGGAGCGCTCGTCGGTGATGACCGTGTCTCGGACGCCGATCAAACGGAAGCCGATGACGAGCTCCCGTTCTCCGATCACGGCGGGGGGCTTGCCGCCCGCGGGCTTCTCGGCTGGCACGGCGGGGCCCCCGGGCCTCCAGGCTATTTATGCATGGCGCCCTCGATTTACCGATAGCCGGGACCGCTGGGCCCGGGGAGCGCGGGGGCTGCTTCAACTAGCGGACCGGGAGAGGAGGATGGACCTCCCCTCCCTCACTTGTAGGTCGAGTGGTGGACGTTCCCTTCGTCGTCCGTGATGTCGATGCACTCGCCTTCGCACTCGAAGAGGCAGGCCTCGCAGACGATGCATTCGGGGCCGTTGACCGCGACGGACTTCTCTCCTCGGAACCGGAACTTCGCCGCGACCTCGGCGTCGTCCACCATCCCGGGGAACTCCGAGGTCGGTTTGAGCTCGAAGACGTTGACCGGGCAGACATCCCGGCAGTGGGCGCATCCCGTACACTTTTCGGTCTTGATGTCGACGGTTACCATCTTGGCCCCCGAGGGAAACCTCCGACCTGACGGACCTATTTAGGCGTTGTTGGGGAGAAGCCTCGACGGGAACGCTGTTGTAGGGCGGGTGGGACCACCCACCTCGACCACCTCAGCGCGCGTCCTTATGCGGAGGGCTCCCCTCGAAAGGTTCCAGCATGCCCTCGGACCCGGACCTCTCCTCGGGCGATCCCCCATCCCGCACCGCGACCGCAGGCTCCTCCTCGCTTCGACGCGCGCTCCAACGACTGAAGACCGGGCGGTTCGAGGAGCAGATGGCCGCCCTCCAGTTCCTGGGGGAGGGGCCCCCGCTCGGAGACCCCGCCCCAATCCTGGAATCGCTCGCATCCCCTCGCCCGGCGCTTCGGGTCGCCGCGGCGTGGGTGCTCCGTCGTCATGGGGAGCGGCGCGGCGTCCCGCACCTACTCCCGCTCCTCCACGACCCCGACCCCAACGTACGGGCCGCAGCGGCGGAAGCGCTCGGGGTCATCTGCGATCCTCAGGCGGTCCCCGCGCTCTCGGAGCTCCTCAAGGACCCGGAGCCCGTGGTCCGCATCCACGCCGCGTGGGCACTCTGGTGTCTCAACCGTCCCCACGCCCAGGATGCCCTCACAGGCCTTCTTCGCGACCCCGACCCTCAAGTGCGGTATAGCGCCGTCACCGCGATGGGGCGCTTCCGTGACCCCAGGGCGTATCCCTTGCTGCTGGAGTCCATCCACGACGCCTCCGACCGGGTCCGACGGGATGCCGTACTGGCCCTCGGTCACTTGGGGGGGCCGCACACGGCCGAAGACGTTCGGCCCTGCTTGGAGGACGAAGCCGACCGGGTCCGGATCGCGGCGGCCGTCGTCATGGGCAAGCTCCGCGACCGGGTCTGCGTTCCGACCCTGCTGCGAAGGTACGGGGGCGAGGACGGCTGGGTGCGCCCCTCCTACCTCGTCGCCCTGGGCCGGATCGGAGACCGTCGGTGCGTGCCGCTCCTCGTCGGAGCCCTGGAAGAGCGGACCCCCTGGACCGTCGTGTGCGCCCTTTGGTCGCTGGGGGAGATGCGAGTCCGCAAGGTCGCGGGACCTGTCCGAGGGCTCCTCGCCTCCCCCCACCGGACGGTGCGGGGCGCCGCGGCCGAAGCGCTTGGGCGCGTCGGGGGGAAGCAGGACGTCCCGAGGCTGCTCGCGCTTCTCTCAGACAAGGAGCCCTGGGTCCGGCGCGGGGCCTGCGTCGGGTTGGGCCATCTAAGGTCCCCTCGCGTCGGCCCCGCCTTGCGGGCCCGTCTGAGCGACGCGGACGCCGAGGTGCGCTCTGCCGCGGTGTGGGCTCTGGGGCACGTTCGGGACCCCGGCTCCGTTACCCGTCTTCTCCACATGCTCGAGGAGAGCACCCCACAGGAGCCCTCTCCCCTCAGTAAGGGGGCCGCGCCCCCCGGATCGCCTGGGGGTTTGCCTCCGATGGAAGAGGAGGTCGTGGTCGCCGAAGGCGACGGCGCGGTCCGCCTCCTGAGCGACGCACAGAAAACGCTCCTGGATACGCTCCTGGTGAGCCTGGGGAGATACGCTCGACACGCCTCTGCCGGAGAACGGGACCGAGTTGTCCGTGCGTTACGGAGCGCACTGCAGGCGCTGCCGGCGCCCGCCCGAGAACAGAGGCTCGTGCTGCCGCGCATGGACCGGGTCGCGGGGCGGGAGGCCCCGAGCCGAGAGCAGCTCGCCGACGGCACCCTTCCTGAGGACCCGCCTCGGAAGGACCGCGTCCACGCGAAGGGACCTCCGCGTGGCCCGGTGCAGAGGTCAGCTCCGTCGAGGTAGGCACCCCTGTGATCTATCGTGAACTGCGCCGGACCGACGTCCAGCAGATCTCGCACGAGATGCAGCTCAACTTCGGCCAGGAGCTCTCCCTCAAGGGGTGGGATCCCGCGCACTTCGAGGAGATCTTTGAACGGTCGTTCGGTTTCCCTGCGGGGTGGGTCCTGGCCATCCTTCGCGCGGTCCGACGTCCCCCGGTGCACCTCTTCGTCGCCGAGGAAGGCGGGAAGGTCGTAGGAACGACCTTCCTCTTCCTTCAGCGCACGCACGGGTACATCGGGGCCGTCATGACCGACCCCGGGTTCCGCGGGAAGGGGATTGCTTCCGAACTGCTCTCCCGGGCGGAGCGAGCGTGCGCTCGTCGAGGGCGCCGATGGGCGGTCCTGGACGTGCTCACCGACAACCACGTCGCGCGACAGCTCTACGTGAAGCGGGGATACCGCCCGCTTCGGGTCCAACACTGGCTCTCGAAGCCCCTCGCGCAACGGCGCGAGGCCTTCCGCACCGCCGGGCCGGAGATCCGGGCCATGGAAAAGGCGGACCTGGACCAGCTGCTCGACCTCTACAGCGCCCAACAGCCTCCCGAGGTGCGGGAGATCCTGGCGCCGGAGCGAGGCCTGCTCTCTCCACCAAGGTACCTCCAGTCGTTGATGTCGGCCACGTCCGCCGCATGGTGTACGGGCGCCCTCGGGAACCCTTCGGGGTACGCCCGAGCGACCTTCACCACTCCCCGAGAGGCGGGCAACCTCGGAGCTCCGCTCTTCGCCGACCGGGCGAGCGCGGTGGAGAAGGAGGAGCTCCTGGAGACCGCGTTGGGATGGCTCGCGGCGAGCGGCGCCAGCAGCGTGGTCTGCGAGGTACCTGCGTACCAGGGCGCGGTCCTCCAGATGCTCCAGGACACCGGGTTCGAGGAACGATGGACCATGGACACGCTCGCGCTCGAGGTCAACGGCAGGTGAGCGCCCCCGGACCGAGGGGCGCCCCACGGCGTCCCGGGGTTGTGGTCTATCTCTACCCGTGCCGGATCCAGCAGGGCTGGGGCGACATCGCCGAGATGGCCCAGGCGGCCTGGGCGCTCCACCGAGCGGGGTTCGAGCTGCGGTATCTCGCGCCTCCCGAGGCCATCCACAAGCGTCCCGATCCCCGCATCGTTCCGTTCGATCCTACCGCGCCGGGTCCGATCCGCTTCCCTCCCGTGCGCCGTTTGTTCGCACCGGCGCGGAGGGGACGGGCCGTGGTGCTCGCCACATGGTGGGGTCTGAGCGCCCGTAGGTCGGACCTCGAAGGAGGTCCCCTGCCGGGGCCTCTCGAGGATGCGATCACGAGGATCGTTCGGTCGCACGGGGCCCCGAACGTTCTCCATGTCAGTTTGGAGGAGTTCGGGTCCGACCAGACCTCCCTTTCAGCCCTGGACGAGGGACTTCGTCAGGCAGGTTGGAGCGCGGCACGGCGGCAAAGGGCGCTGGCGAGCCCCCAGGGTCGGCGTCAGCAGTGCGCTTACCACCGTGCGTTCGCCCTTGCGAGAGCCGCCGAACGTGAGGGAGTAGTGCATCTCAGCGCGACCTTCTCGCCCTCGTTGCCCGCGATGCGGGAGTTCCCCTTCCTTCTGCCCGTGGCGCCCTTCGGTCTCGGAGGGACCGCGATCCTCCGTCCTCGGGTCTGGGACCGAGGCACGTCCGCCGACCTTGCACGCTCCGCGGTCATCTGGTACGCCAGCCCGAAGAGCTCGGTGGGCTTCGCCCCCGCGTTCCTCTCCGCCCTAAAGGGACGGAGCCCGAAGGTCCTCCTGCAGGTCCGTGCCCCACCGGCGCTGGAGGAGAAACTCCTCGCCCTTCCGCAGGATGACGTGTCGGTGGAAGTGCTGGAGGAGCTCTCGCCCTCCAGGTGGAGGAGTGCCCTGGACCGGGCGCACCTTCGGGTCGTTTCCGGAAGTCAGTCGCTTGTCGAGGTGGTTCGGGGGGGCGGACCGTTTCTCTATTTCAACGGGCTCGTGGGCAAGCCCCGCGGCCCGACACGCGCCTTCCGCCGCGAAAAGCTGCTGTCGCTCGTTCGGGCTCTAGATGGGCTTCCGAGGGCCGGGGCGCTTTCCAGGGACCTCCTGGACTTTGCGGATGGCAGGAACCTGCGTTCCGTCCTCCGAAGAGCGCTTGGGTCGGAGGCGTGGCGAGAAGCGATGCGAAGGGCCCTCGCTGCCGTGGTCCTCCGCCTCACGGCGATGGATGGGGACCGGACGCTGGTCTCGATCGTTCAAGAGTTCGCGCGGAGCGGTGAGGCTGCGAACACCTTCGCGAAGCGCGTGCGCGAGCGGCACCGAGCCCGGCTGTTCCGCGTCAACCCCGAAGCACGGTGACCTCCACGATTTCAGGGACCCAGGGGGGTTTTCTACCCCACCCCGCTCCACGGCCGCATGCAAGCCAGCGTTCTTCCACCACCGCCTGCGTCCGCCCCCCCGGCGCCGTCGTCCCTCCCCGCGTCCGAGGCCGCTGTGGCCCGAAAGGTCCTCAAGGAGACCCTGCGGGTGAAGAAGGGTGAGAACGTCGTCATCGAGACCTGGAACCATACCCTCGATCTCGCCCGAGCTTTCGTGCTCGAGGCCCGGAAGTTGGGCGCACATCCGGTCCTCCTCTTCGAGGACGAGCGGACCTACTGGGATAGCGTGGACTCGGCCGACCCCCGGGAGCTCGGCAAGGTCGGGAGCCACGAATGGGCACTCTTGTCGAAGGCCCAGGCCTATGTCTTCCTCTGGGGACCGGAGGACCGGCCCCGATTCCGACGGCTCGACCCGAAAGTGATGGAGAAGCTTCACGCGTACAACGACGAGTGGTACGCGCGGGCGAAGCGCGCCCGCCTTCGCGGGGCCCGGATGGAGATCGGTCGCGTCACCGAGGCGAATGCGCAGCAGTTCAACGTCCCTCTCGCCGCCTGGCGCCAGGAGGTCCTGGAGGCGACCATGGCCGACACCGCGACGATGGTGCGAGAGGGGAAGCACCTCGCGCAGGTCCTGCAACGGGGCAAGCGGGTCACGATCGATCATCCCAACGGCACACACCTGGAGCTTCAGCTTCGGGGAAAGCGTCCGGTGGTGGAGGATGGCGTCGTCGGCGCGGAGGACGTTGCCGCAGGACAGAACATGACCAGCGTTCCCGGAGGATACGTCGCGGTCGCGCTTGATGAACGCTACGGGGAAGGGACGTTCCGATCGAACCGCACGAGCTTCCTCTCGGGCGGCCGGGCCGAAGGAGGGGAGTGGACGATCTCGGGCGGCCGCCTCACTGCGTCGACCTACCGGAGCGGCGGCGAGTTTTTCTCGGCCCCCTTCGAGAAGGCCCCGAAGAAGGGGAGGGACCAACTGGGGATGCTTTCGATCGGTCTCAACCCCCGGATCTCGAGCTCTCCCCAGATGGAGGACCAGGAGCGCGGCGTGGTCCTGGTCACGTTGGGAAGGAACGACAACGTGGGCGGGAGCAACAAGGTCCCGTTCCTGACGTGGCTCGCTCTGGGAGGGGCCAACGTGTCGGTGGACGGCAAGCCCCTGGTCGCGGGTGGGAACATCGTCTGACCCTCACCATGACCGGCCGGTCTGACCCCTCCGCGGTCCGGAAGGTCCGCCCCCACGCGAACTGGAGGGGCTCGTTCGAACGCCCCCTGCCTCGTAGCTTCTTCGCGCGCCCCACGGCTCGGGTCGCGAGGGACCTGTTGGGATGTTACCTCGCTCGTTCTCCCGAGGATGGTGGCCCGGAGGGGTGGCGGGTGGGACGCGTGGTGGAGACCGAGGCCTACGTGGCCAACGATCCCGCCAACCACGCCGCGAGAGGGATGACCGAGCGCAACCGGTCGATGTTCCTCGGGCCGGGGCATGTCTACATCTATCGGATCCACCAGGTCCACTGCGCGAACCTCACGACCGCTCCCGGGCAGGCCGTGCTCCTGCGCGCGGTGGAACCGGTCACCCCTCTCCCCTCCGCGCCACGGGGGCCCGGACTGCTGTGTCGGGCCTTCGGGCTCGAACGCACCCAGGACGGGGCCGATGCGGTCAGGGGGGAACTTCGGGTCCTTCCGCGCGACCAGGCCCCTCCCCAGTTCGTCGCGGTCCCCCGGGTGGGCATCCGGCTCGCGTCCGAGCGGCGGTTGCGATTCCTCGTCCCGACCTCCCCGTGGGTCTCGAAACGGCCATCGCTCCGAAGGAAGGGAGCATGACCGCGGGCAAGGTCCTCATCGGCTGCTCCGGCTGGGACTACCCTGAATGGGTGGGGCGCTTCTATCCCGCTCGCGGGCAGGTCGACCGACTTGCGCGCTACTCCCAGGTGTTCCCTGTTGTCGAGGTCGATTCGAGCTTCTACAACATTCCCACGGAACGGACCGTGGAAAGATGGGACCACCGCACCCCCCGGGGTTTTCGGTTCGCGGCGAAGTTCCCCCAGGAGATCACCCACCGTCGGCGCCTCGAGGACTGCGCGGAGCCCCTGGAAGCCCACTATCGAGCGTTCCACCCGCTCATCCGAAGCGGGAAGGTCGTAGCGTTCCTACTGCAGCTTCCCCCGTCGCTGCCGTTCGACGAGAGCAAGGTCCGTGGGTTCTACGCGACCCTGCCCACGGACCCCCCCGTGGCGGTCGAGTTCCGCGAGAAAAGCTGGCTCTGCCCCGCCTCCTACGACCTCCTGCGGGAATACCACCTTTCGACGACGATCGTGGACGAACCGTTCCTTCCCGCGGACCTCACGCTGACCAACCCCGACCTTGCCTACATGAGATGGCATGGGAGGGGAACGACGGTCTGGTACGACTACCGGTACAGCCGTGACGAGCTCAAGGCGTGGGTCCCACGGGTGGAGGAGGTGGCGTCGAAGGCGAAGCTCTTCTTGGGTTTCTTCAACAACCATTTCCGGGGCGACGCCCCGGCCAACGCGCTCGAGATCGACGAGATGCTGGGGATAGGGCCTCCGCCGTGGAGCGGCAGGCTTGACCAACCGGCCATCCCCTCGGCGTCCACCGCTCCGGCCTCCACGGACGCTCCCTGAAGGTCGTGGACACGCAGGGACGGGCGGCAACGCCAACCCTGCCCGCAAAGGACTTCGTTCGTCGTCCCCACGGTGCGGTCGCTGCTCCGCCGGGCCAACGATGGGTCCCAGCAGGTCGGATGGGTCCCGGGCCTTCCGATGCGTGAAACGCCACGCGGAGGACCCGCTCAGTGCTTGCGGATGAGGTTCTTCGGGTGGACGTTGCCGCTCTTGGGCTTAGCCCACGCGTATCCGCGAAGACGGGCGGTGCTCCCGAACCCGCAGCGGGCGCAGGAGCGCTTGCGCACGTGGTAGGAGTGATGGCCGCACCTCCGGCAGCGGATGTGGACGATCCGTCCACCGCTGCGGGATGGTGTTCCCTTACCCATCGGACCTCTTCTCCTGGGGCCCCCCTAGGGGGCAACGTACAGAACGCTGTCGCCCCTGAAGAGCGCGGTCCCACAGGGCTTGGTCGTGCCGTTCTCCAGCACCTCGACGGTGTCGTTCAGGACGAGGTTCATGTGCTGGTCGAACCCGTCCAGGACCCCACGGTAGGTCTTCCCGCCCTTGACCTCGACCAGGACCGACTGGCGGAGGTACTTTTGGAAGACCTCGATGGGCTTCATGGGGGTGCGGGGCACCTGCGGGACCGTTCTTAACGTTTCACGCCGAGGGCGCGGGAAGCCGGACCAGGGGCCGACCACAACGGGGACAGAGCGAGGTACTCTTCTCCTCTCGCCACCCACAGGCGGTGCACAGCCACTTCCCCGGATAGGCCCTTGGCCTCCTCCACCAGGGGAGGGGCGCTTCGGACGGGAGGGGCGCCCCGGGTCGGACCAGGGCGCGGCTCCAGCGCCCTTCGTCCCAGAAGAGCACCAGGCCAAGAGCGAGGATCGCCCCCCCAGCGGCAAGGTACCTCCAACCGCTTCCCGCCGCTCCCAGGGTGGTCAGGAGGGCCCCCAGCAGGACGAGGAGGTTGGCCGCCGGCAAGCGGACCATCTTGCGTAGGACCGGGGACGGTGCCAAGGCGACCTGCTTTCCCCCTCACGGCCAAGGGGAGGGACGGGAACGTCCGCGTGTAAATAGCCAGGACGAGTGGTCGGTAGCCATGACGAGGTCCCGCGCGCGGAGCGCTTCAGGGAAGGCCCCGGAGAAGATGGCCGCCTCCCCGAACCCTCGAACGGTCCGCACCCTCCGCTTGGGGCACGGACGCGTCCTTCCGATCGGGGCCAGGACGCTCGTCATGGGCGTTGTCAACGCCACCCCCGACTCGTTCTTCGATGGCGGACGCTTCGCGACGGTCCCGGCGGCCGTCGACCACGCCCTGAGGTTGGTGTCCGAGGGAGCTGACCTCGTCGACGTCGGAGGGGAGTCGACCCGCCCAGGGGCGAGGGAGGTCTCTGCCGCCGAGGAGCTCTGTCGGGTCGTTCCCGTCCTCGAGTCCCTTCGAGGACGCGTCAAGGTCCCGATCTCCATCGACACCCGAAAGCCCCAGGTCGCAGAAGCGGCGATCCGGGCCGGTGCGGACCTCGTGAACGATGTCGAAGGCCTGGGATCTCCAGCGATGCGAGAGGTCGTGCGACGCGAAGGCGTTGCGGCCGTCATCATGCACATGCGGGGTGCTCCAAAGGACATGCAGCAAGATACCCGCTACGACGACGTCGTAGGGGAAGTGCGCGACTTCCTCCGGCAGCAAGCCCTCGCCGCCGAACACATGGGGATCCCTCATGACCAGCTCGTTATCGATCCCGGGATCGGGTTCGGGAAGTCGGTCGAAGGGAACCTGGAGCTCCTGCGGAGCCTCCCGGAACTGCGATCGTTGGGCTATCCCCTGATGGTCGGCGCATCGAGGAAGTCGTTCCTAGGGGCACTGCTCGGCGGAGTCCCCACCGAGCAACGCTTGGGGGCTTCCGTCGCCGCGGCCCTCGCCGCCAGCCTCGGAGGGGCCGACATCGTTCGCGTCCACGACGTGGCCCCGACGGTGGAAGCGCTCAAGGTCGCCGACGCGGTCCGCTCGGGCGCGTCGCGGGGTCGGCCCGTTCCGTCGGACCCCTAGGCGCCTCGGGACCGCCGCGCGCGTCGGGCCCTGCGCGGCCCCTCGGGTCTCGGCAGGGCCGCAGCGTCCTCTCGCTCGACAGCGACCTCGGTCAGCTCGCTGGGCTCCTCAGGGGCAGGCACCGGAGCTTGAGAGGTGCCAGCCTTCCTTTGGACCTCTCCCAGCTCGAGCAACATCGAGTTCGTCGCCTCCTGGAGGGCGAAGAGGAACGCGCGCTCGGCCTCCTTGACGGAAGCAAGCACCCTCGGGTCCCGGGGGCCCCGACGCAGGCCCTCCTCCGCGGCCTTCCGAAAGGCGGAGACGGCGTGGAGGCCGGACATGAGCGTCGAGGGGTTCAGAAGGGCCGCGAGGAGGAGCTTCGCATGCCGGTCCAGCTCCCCCTGGATGAACGTCGGCTCGGGGAGCCACTTTCGGATCTTCTCGCGCGCGGCCGTCGCTTGAGGTTTCGCTTGGGACCTACGAGGCATGTTGGGGGACCTCCTTGGAAGGTAGGAACTCGATGAGGAGGGACCCCCCCGAGAAGACGGCCTTCCCGAGCTTGGCCCCGATGTACGCGTAGGGCAGGAGCAACGTCCGCCGGTACCATCCCACCTTGACGTAGAGCGTGTCGCCGCGCGAGGAGACCTCGAGCGCCTCCTCCCCCGCGAACGGGAGCTCGATCTTCACGTACTTCTTCCCCGATCGGGAGAAGAAGCGGACCGGCTGGGCCCGCGCGAAGATCCTCGTCGGGTCCTCCGCGTCGAACACGTCCGTGCCGAGGCGGCGAAGCCGCTCCAGGCCCAGGACCTCATGGGGATAGCGGGGCGAGCGCCGCATCGGGACGCCACCGAAGTACTCCTCGATGAGACCCAGGTTCGCTTTCTGCTCCGCGAGTGCCTGCTCGAAGAACTTCCCGTCCAGCTGGTCCGAGAAGACCCGGTTCACGACGAGCATCTCGATCGGCAGACCGAAGAGGCAGAGGTAGGTGTAGGCCCGCTGGGTCTCGGTGATGACCATCCGCTCGGGATTGAGCACGAGACGGACAGAGGTCCGGTCCGGGTCAGAGAGCATGTTGCGCACCCGACGGAAGCGCAGGTAGAGGTCCTCCAGCGATTCGAAGAACCGGTCCGAGGGCAGCGGGGTGCGCATGAGGCGCCCCACCGTGGGTCGGGCGACCTTCATCATCCTCTTCTCGAGCTTGAAGAACCGGTCGAAGTACCACTGGACGGCGTCCGGGAAGGAGAGGAGCCGAAGCGTGTCGGCCGTCGGAGCGGTGTCGACGATGGCGACGTCCCAGGACTTCTCCCTCTCGTACCGCTCGAGGAGGAGCAGAGCGGCGATGAGCTCCATGCCGGGGATCACCACGACCTCCTTGGCCGTGATCTCCTCGACCCCCTGGGACTGGAGCAGGGCGGTGAGGTAGTTCGAGATCTCGGCCCAATGGCGTTCCATCTCGGCCAGGACGTCGATCTCCTGTCCCCACAGTCGGTCGGTCACCTTCGTGGGGTCGCGCCCGAGCGATACCTGGAGCGAGTCCCCGAGCGAGTGCGCGCTATCGGTCGACATGACGAGCGTGCGGTGGCCATGGGCGGCGGAGGCGAGCGCCGTGGCGGCCGCGAGGCTCGTCTTCCCCACGCCGCCCTTCCCCGTGTAGATGATGGTCCTCACGGCGCCTCCTCGTCTCCTTCGAGCGTATCCGCCTCGTTCCTCGCGTCCTTCTCCAGAACGAGGGCCCCCTCATAGCCGCAGCGGCGGCAGCGATAACGGGTCCCCCCGAAGAGCAACGGGTCGCGGTCGACCTCTGGCGAGAGACACTTGGGGCAGAGGAGGATGGACGGTCCTCGGGGCCGTCGGCGGACCGGCACGTTCTTCCCTCCGAGGGTGAAGGGCCTACGGCTCCTCGTCCTTCTCCGAAGGGGGGTTCGGGGGGGAGCCCTCCCCTTCGCTCTCCAGGGCGGGAGGGGGCGGTGAGGGTGGCGGGGGGGCCGAGCCTTCCGCAAGCGTAGTGGCAACCTGCTCCGGCGCCGACGCTTCCCCGGGGGCGACGAGCCGAACGGCGGCCTTGACCTCATCCCCCTCCTCGATGCGGATGATGATGACGCCGAGGGTGTTGCGCCCCTGCTCCCGGATCTGGCGGACAGGGCTACGGATCGTGATCCCTTTCTGGGTGGTAACGAGGATCTCGTCCTCTTCACGGACCGGGATGACGGCGACGACCTCCCCGTTGCGGCCGCCCGTCTTGATGCCGATGACCCCGCTCGCGCCCCGCTTCGTGAGGCGGTACTCCTCCACCGGCGTGCGCTTGCCGAAGCCCGTCGAGGTGAGGGTCAGGAGCGATGGGAACGTGGGGCTCACCGGGCTCATCCCGACCACCTGGTCCTTCTCGCCCAGGCGGGCCCCGATGACGCCGTAGGTGGCCCTCCCCATGGGGCGCAGCTCGGTCTCCTTGAACCGGATGACCTGCCCTTCCTTGGTCGCGAGGAGGATCTCGCTATCGCCCTGGGTGAGCGCGACGTCCACGAGCTCGTCCCCTTCCTCCAGGAGGATGGCCTGGATCCCGCTCACGCGGATGTTCTGGTAGAGGGTGAGCTCGGTCCGCTTCACGAGCCCCTTCGCCGTCGCGAAGACGAGGGTCCCGGGCCCCTCGAGCCCCCGGACCGCGAGCTCGGTCTGGATCTTCTCCCCTTGCTGGAGCCGCGGGAGGAGGTTGACGATCGCCTTCCCCTTGGCATGGCGTCCGAGCTCGGGGAGCTCGTAGGCCTTCAGTCGGTACACGCGGCCCTTGCTGGTGAAGAACAGGACGTCGTCGTGCGTCCGCGCGGCGAGCGCGCGCGTCACGAAGTCCTCCTCCTTCGTCTCCATCTGGACGAGGCCCTTGCCGCCGCGGCGCTGGCGGCGGTAGGAGTCGAGCGGCAGCCGCTTGATGTACCCGTCGTTCGAGATCAGCACGACGATGTCCGTGTCGGGGATCAGGTCCTCGAGCGAGTGCTCGGTGAACGCGGAGGTGAGCTGTGTCCTTCGCGCATCCCCGTACTTCTGTCGGATCTCCTCAAGCTCGTGGTCGACGACCTTGTCCAGGACGTGCGGGCGGGCAAGGATCTCCTCGAGCTCCTTGACGAGGTTCTTCTTCTCCTCGGACTCCTCCAGGATCGACTCGCGCTCGAGGGCGGTGAGCCGAGCGAGCCGCATGTCGAGGATCGCCTTGGCCTGCTCCTCGGAGAGGAGGAACTTGCCCATGAGCGAGGCCTGCGCGGTGGGGACATCCTTCGAGCGGCGCAGGAGCTTCACGATCTCATCGATGTGGTCGATGGCCGTGAGGAACCCCTCGAGGATGTGCAGGCGTTCCTGCGCCTTTCTCAGGTCGTAGGTGCTCCGTCTTCGGACGATCTCGCGACGGTGGTCCAGGTGGAGCTGCAGGAGCTCCTTCAGCGGGAGGACGCGGGGTCGGCCGTCCACTAGGGCGAGGTTGATGATCCCGAAGGAGACCTGGAGCTTCGTGTGGGTGAAGAGCTGATTGAGGACGATCTCGCTCTGGGCGTCCCGTCTCAGCTCGAAGACGACGGAGATCCCGTCCTTGTCGCTCTCGTCCCGGAGGTCGGTGATGCCGTCGATCCGCTTGGACTTCACCAGCTCGGCCGTTTCCTGGAGGAGCTGGGACTTGTTGACCTCGTAGGGGATCTCCGTCACGACGATCTCGTTGCGGTCGTCGCGGACGCGCGACTCCGCCCGCGCCCGGATCTGGATGATGCCGCGCCCCGTCGTGTAGGCCTCCTTCAGGCCCTCCGTGGAGACGATCCCACCCGTGGGGAAGTCGGGGGCGGGGACGAACTTCATGATCTCCTCGAGCGGGAGGTTCGGGTCGGCGAGCAGCGCGCGCAGCGCGTCGACGACCTCGCCCAGGTTGTGGGGGGGCATGTTCGTCGCCATCCCCACGGCGATGCCGCTCGCCCCGTTCACGAGAAGGTTCGGGAGCTTCGAGGGGAGCATCCGCGGCTCCTTGAGGCTCCCGTCGAAGTTGTCGGTCCATTCGACCGTCTCCTTCTCGATGTCCTGGAGCATCTCTTCCGCGAGCGCGCCCAGGCGGGCCTCGGTGTACCGCATCGCGGCGGGGGTGTCCCCATCGATGGAACCGAAGTTCCCCTGCCCTTCGATGAGCGGGTAGCGGAGCGAGAAAGGCTGGGCCATCCGGACCAGCGCATCGTAGACGCTCATGTCGCCGTGCGGATGGTACTTCCCCAGCACGTCCCCCACCGTGCGCGCGGACTTGCGGAACGGCTTGTCGTGGGTCGCCCCAGATTCCCACATCGACCACAGGATGCGCACCTGGACCGGTTTCAGACCGTCGCGGACGTTCGGGAGCGCGCGTCCGACGATGACGCTCATCGCGTAGTCGATGTAGGAGCGGTGCATCTCCCGCTCCAGGGGTTGCAGCCGGACCCGGCTCCCCTCAGGATGGGCCTCCGCGGGGGGAGGTGGAGGGGGCGACGCCGGGGCTTCCGCCATGATGCACCGAGGGTGTTCCGAGGCTCGCGTCCCGAGGATAAGGGCGTTGCGCCTCAACCCGAAGAGGGTACCGCGGTGCTCTCGGCGGAGGGGGGGGCATGGAGCCCTCCGATCTGACCTTCCACGATCCTTCCGGCCTCGCGCAGGAAGTCCGCCTCGCGTCCCCGCGGGATGGTCGCCCCGCTCGCGACGGCGTGCCCTCCCCCTTCCCCCCCGACGGCGGCCGCAGCCTCGCGGCACGCCCGGTCGAGGTTCAGTCCCTGGCCCGTCAGCCAGAGCGTCCCGCGGGAGGAGACCTTGACCGCCTCCCCCTTCGGCGCCAGGGCGACGATGGGCCGCAGCGGGTCGGCAAAGTAGGCGAGCGCGAGCCCGGCGATGGTCCCGGCGAGGTCCGGCTTGGGCGCCTCGAACCACTGGAGGTGTGGCTCCCGGTGGAGCGCGCCCTTCTTCTCGAGGCGCTCGAGCCCTTCCAGGACCTCGCCCCGCCATCGAGCCTCGAGCTCCCGTGCGCGCTGATGTGCCCCGGGGTCGCCCAGGGCGAGCGCGATGCCGAGGGAGGGCTCCCCCTCGCGCCCGCAGGCGTTCTGCCATCGGGACAGCTCGTTCGCTTCCCACCCTCCGTGAGGGAGCACGATCCGCTCCTCGCGCAGCCGTTCGCAGAACTCCGGGCGCGCCCCTTGCGTGAGAAGCTGGGACAGGAGCGCGCTCGCGAGCCGGCGCCCCTCCTCCTCCCCCAGCGAGCCCACAGGGGCGGTGGGGGGAAGCCCCAACGAGGAGAGCAGCGTGCGTGCCGAGGCGATCCTTCCCGAGATCCCGACGAAATAGGGGTCCAGGCTGGACGCGAGCGCCTCCTCGAGCGAAGGACCGACCAGGTTGAGCGAGGACCGGCGGGTGAGCGCTCCCCGGGCCTGAGCCTCCTCGATCAGCTTGCGGTTCAATCCCTGGAACCCTCCGACGTGCATGCGGTCGGCGATGGCGCCGGAGAGCCCGAAGGCGAGGAGGTCGAAGGCGCCCGGAAGCAGCTCGCGGGCGAAGAGGTAGGTGAGCATGCTCGCCGAGAGCTCGGTCATGCCGTCGACTCCCCAATGGTGGGGGTTGACGAAGGCGAGCGATCTCGCGGTCGGGGTCACCCCAGGAGGGACATGGTGGTCGAGCACGATCACCGGGCGGTCGTGCGCGGCGAAGAGGTCGAGGAAGCTCGACCCGGTGTCCACGACCAGGAGCGGGCCCCGGGTCGCTCGCAGGACGCGATCGACCCCCGCTTGTTCCACGCCCAGCAAGGGGGAGAGCTGCCAGGAGCGCCCCAGTCGCGACAGGGTGAGGGCGGCCACGCTCGCCGAGGCGATTCCGTCGCCGTCGTTGTGGTAGAGGACCCGCCAGCGGCCGGGCGAGGAAGCGAAGAGGTCGGCCGCCGCGCGGAGCTCTCGCGAGGCGTTGGGGTCCGCGACCAGTCCCTCCAGGGACGGACCGCTCATTGGACCATGAGGGCCGCGGTCTCGCTGCTGTAGCGCCACTCGGCGGGCAGTCGGCCGCGCTTACGGTAGTAGCGCGAGAGACGGCGGATCTTCGATTCGATGAGGTTCAGTCCCCGTCGGTTGGACAGGTCCTTCGGATGGTGTTCCAGGTGCTGCTGGAGGTGGACCACCCGCTTGAGCAGCGCCGAAAGGTCCTCGGGCAGCGTGGGCTTCGTTCCCTTCTCCTCAAGGAAGGCGGTCAGCCGCTTTCCCGTGAGAAGTCGCGTGGAAGGGACCCCGTAAGTGTCGCGCAGCGACAGCCCGATCTGGGACGGGGTCGTGCCGGCCTTCGCGAGCCGCAGGACCTCTTCCTCGACCTCGTCCTTGTCCAGCGGGACCCACGACGGGAGCGCCACCGGGAAGGGCCTACGGCTAGAGGCCTTGCCGCGATGCGAGGAATGGAGCCGGCTCATGGGGGGGAGCGGCGAACCTGGGTTCGCTATTTAAGGACGAAGGGGGCGAAGTCACTTCACCCGTTGGCCCTGGGCCGAGAGCCGTTGGGAGTCCTCGAGGAACTTCGCGAGGAACAGCTTCCCCTCCCCGTTGATCCGGTAGTGAGGGCCGAAGTCCCGCTGACGCGTCCAGGACCGGACCGTACCTCCGACGTGGTCGACCATGCGGTTCCGCACCAACAGGCCGACGATGACGGGGACCTTGACCCCCGCCTTCTGGACCGACCAATGCTCGAGGGTCATCGTCGAGATCTCGTCCAGCTCGAGCCCCTTCTCGCGCTCGTCGTGGAAGCTCTCCGCTTGGTTGAGCAGTCGTAGGACCTCCACCAGGGCGGCGCGGGTGGGGTCGGCGGGCTCCCCACGGGGGGGCGTGACCTTCGCCGAGGCGCTTGGGACCGACGGACGCGACGGCGTGGGCACGGCGGAAAAAAGGAGCGCGCCCTCATTATCATTGTGGGGCCCCCGCTCCCCCCCCGGGAGGCCCTCACCCCGGGGCACGAAGCACGAGGGCGAAGTGCCCCCGCGAGAACGGCGCAAGGTCGACCGTCTCGAGCAAGTCCAACCCTTCCTGCTGGAGGTGGCGGGTCGCATCCTTGAGGACCGCTCGTGGTGGTGCTGTCTGGGTCACGGACCGGGTCTTGAGCATCAGGAGACCCGTGCCATGCGGCTTGAGCGAAGCGCGGAGGTTCTCGAGGAAGATCTCCACCTGGCCGCGCTGGGAGACGTCCTGGTAGAGGTGGTCGACCTCCCCGCAGTCGGCCCTGTAGCGCTCGGGGAGCTGGACATCCGCCAGGACCGGCAGGACGTTCTCACGTCGCTGGGAGAGCGCCAGGAGGGCACCGAAGGCGCGGGGGGACTTCTCGACGACGTGGACCGTTCCTCGGGGGAGGATGTCGGAGAGATGGCTCACCGTCGTCCCATGCCCCCCACCCAGGTAGAGGACCGACCGGACCCGCTCGTAGGGCCATTGCCGGCCCCCCTGCGCGACGAAGGCCCCGAGCTTGCTCCGCCAGGGGTCGATCCGCCGGTACTCGACCCCATCCTCGACGACAAGGTCCTCACCGTAGACCTTCTCTCCGGGGCGCAGGTTCACGGTGTAGAACCCGGGCCCCCGACGGAAGAGGCCCGGGCGAAGGAGCTCCTGCATGCTGAACGAAGCCTCCCCGGCCCTCAGGGCCGGACCGCGACCACCATCTCCACTTCCACGGGGGTGTCCAGAGGCAGGCGAGCGGCGCCGATCGCGGCGCGAGCATGGCGGCCCGACTCGCCGAAGACCTCCACGAGGAGCTCCGACGCTCCGTTCGCCACCTCGGGCTGGGCGGTGAACTGGGGAGCGCTCGCCACGAAGACCCCGACCCGGAGGATCCGCTCCACCCGGTCCAGGTTGCCCAGCACGCTCCGCAAGGCCGAGAGCGAGTTCAAAGCCGCGAGCCGGGCCGCTTCCTTCGCTCGCTCGACGGTGACGTCCGATCCTACGAGGCCCTTCGCCAGGAGCTGCCCGTCCCGGAGCGGGAGCATGCCCGAGACCCACGCCTCCCCGCCGTGGACGACCACAGGTGCGTAGGCCCCCTTGGGCGCAGGAGGCGGAGGAAGCTCAATCTTCCGGAGACGCAAGGCCTCCTCCGCGCCGGTCGAGGTCATCCTTCAGGGCGACCTAGGTCGGGGCATAAGCGTCGCTCCCGTTCCCCAAGAAGGCCCCCCCTTGCTTGCGCTCCGCCGGAAGCGATATGCCATACCTCGTCCATCCCGTTTCTCCATGACCCTGCGAAGCACCTTGCCCTCGGGTGTGAAGGGTCCGGGTTCGTGGCGGATCACACTGGCCCCCGTGCTCTTGTCGGTGGTGCTCGTGCTGCTCTCGGGAGCCGCCTTCGGCGGAGGACCTGCACGTCTCCACCCTGCTCCGGTCTCGGACTCCTCCGCCCTTCACCACCGCATCTCGAGCAGTGTCCGCCCGGGGACGTCCCCCACCCCACAGGACCGGGGCGCGTTCGCCGTGGGCCTGACCATCATGACCCCCGAGGGCCCGAACCAGCCCGCGACCCTTCCCGTGGGGGTGAAGGCCACGGCCACTCCGAGCGATCCCAACTGCACGTCCGGCTTCCAGTTCGCGTTCAATTGGGGTGACGGAACGCCGAACACGACGGACACGAACGGGACCGACAGTCACTACTACAGCACGGCGGTCGCCAACCTATCCACGGTCGACGTCACCGTTCAGGTCACCGACTGCAGGGGGAAGACCGGTCAGGGATTCGACTCGCCCTTCTTCTATCCCCCGGTCACGGCGACGCTCTCCACCCAACTCGCGCCGGCCTCGACGCCGCTGATCGCTCGGAACGTGTCTTCCCTGCAGCTGAACCTGACGGTCTCCAACATCCAGGGAGGGGCGTTCGGTGCCGTCCCCCCGTACTTCGTCAATTGGACCTTCGGCGATGGTGGGAAGCTCCCACTCGTCCCGCTCTCCTCGGGAGCCAACGGGTTCGCCGACACGGAGGTGCATACCTTCCTCCGCCCCGCCTCGTGGTCCGGACCCGACATTTTTACCGTGAGGGCTTGGGTCACGGACCGAGCCAACGGGAATTTCACAACCTCGCTCGAGGTCCAGCTCAACGGGACCCCGGCCATCGCTCATCCCCCTTCCGGGCCGTTGCCAGCGCTCTACCTCTACGCGATCATCGGCGGTGTTGGGGCGGCCGTCGCGGTCGTCGCCGTCGTTCTGGTCCGTCGTCGGACCACGAGAAAGCTCGGTGGAAAGGCACCCGAGGAGGGAACGGGCGACGTCGCGGACGATGGCTCCGTGTCGACGAAGACGGGGAAGTCGACCCCGGCTTCCAGCTCAACGCTCTCGGCGGGTGACCGACCCCTAGCGTCGAAGGTGTCCGGGTCCACGGCCATGCCCGGCGAGATGGGGTCGTCCGGTCCCCCTCTCGCCTCCGAGCCCTCCGTGAAGCCCTCGCCCGCGGTCGTGGGCAGGCCTTCCCGCGCGGCGGCGACCTTCCCCTCCACCCCAGCCGTTTCCGATCCGGCCGCACCCGTTCCCTGCATCATCTGTGGTACACCCTTGCCATCGACCGATGCCCCATGCCCTCGCTGCTCTCCCGAACGCTCGAGGGGCGTTGAGGTGGCCCCGCCTTCCCCGATCGAAGCGAGCGGTTCGGGCCTGGGACCGTCCAGTCCTCCGCTTCCGGGGCTGGCGAACACCGGCTTGACGCCCCCTCCGCTCCAGGTCGCTGGACCGGCCGCTCCTCCGACCGCCCCCTCGTCTCCCGCCCCATTCCCCCCGACGGCTCGCCCCATGACCGCTCACCCGTCGATCTCGTACGCTCCGGTGGCCCCGATGCCGGAGATCGAGCCCTTGCCCCCGACACACGCCCCCGCAGGTCCCGAGCCCGGCGTCGACACGACCCCGGTCATGCCGCTCGCCCCCCGGCCGAAACCGGAGCGAGCTGCATCCGAGCCCGCTCAGGCTCCCGCGCCCGGACCTGCGACCCCTGGGGGATCGGCGACAGCTCCACCCGCCGCGCCGAAGGGTGGCGCACCGGCGGGGTCGGCCGCCCCCTTCCTCTTCCCCGTCTCTCATAAGGCCCTTTTCGAGACTTTGGTGACCAGTGCTCCGGCTCCCAGCCCGGGCGCGGAGCCACCGACCGCGCCCTCCACCTCCAGCCTCGAGGGCGTGACGTCGTCGATCCCCGCAGCGCCCCCGAGCTCGGTGGCCACGAACTGCATGGTCTGCGGCGGGCCCTTGCGAGAGGGCTATTGCGCCTCCTGCAAGATGAACTGGCGAGAGTGACCTGCTCCCCCCGAACCCCTCTGGGATCGTAGGATCGCCACGAGGGGAGACCGCCCGAACTACGAGGAAGAGGTCGTCGGAGGAAACGCTCTTACCTTCCCGTGGTAACGGGTACCGTGGTCGGAGCGACCCTCGACCCCGAGCGCGGGATCCCTTCCCTCGAAGTGCCTCCGGGGGCCACTTCCGAGGAGAGGTCCTTTGCCGCCGTGGAACGCGAGGTGGTCGAGCACCTCTTCCGTCTCTCCCCCGGATTGGCGGTGGTCCTGGGGATCCACTCGTACGACGGGCTGCTTCCGGACCTCGGCAGGTCCAGCGTTGAGAACTGGGCCCGTCGAAGCCAGGAGCTCCTCGCGAAGCTTGGCGCCTTCGGAGACAAGGAGCTCTCCCGCGACCGTAAGCTCGACCGGGACCTCCTCCGGCTCCGCCTGAGGAGCGAGCTCTTCGACCTGGTCGACTACCTCTACCTGGACCGGCTTCCTCTCGCCTACGTCGGGCCGCTCGAGCTCGTCCCCTACACGGCCCGCCCCTATGCTCCTGCCGCGCATCGGGCCGAGGCGATGGTGCGCGTGCTGCGAGGGGCCCCATCGCTGCTGCGCACGGGGCTTGAACGCCTCTCGCGTCCTCTCCCCGAGGCCTTCGTGAAGATCGCCCTCGCGATGGCCGAAGGTCTGGTCCCTCACTTCCGGGAGAGCGAGAGCTTTGTCCGGAACGAGGCCCCGTCGCTCTTGCGGGAATACCAAGCTGCGCGCGAGGGGGCCGAGGCTGCCGCCACTGGGTTCGTGGAGCATCTTCGAGGCTCCCTGCCCGGGGCGACGGGCGACTTCGCCCTCGGCCCCGAGCGTTTCCAGCGGTTGCTCAAGGTCCGGGAGGGGCTCGAACTGCCCTGGGCGGCGCTCGAAAAGGAAGGATGGGAGGACCTGCGCCGGAACCAGAGACGGTTGGAGGAGATCGCCCGCTCGGCCCGCCCCCCGACGACCAAGGAAGCGGTGCTCAAGGCGATGGCCGCGGACCACCCCCGGGCCGAGGACCTACTGAGCGAGGCTGCGGGCCAGGTCGAGGAGACCCGCAGGTTCGTCCTCGACAAGGAGCTTGTCACGATCCCGACGCCCGAGCGATGTCGCGTGGAGCCGACCCCGCTCGTCGACCGGGCCTGGACCACGGCGAGCATGGACCCGCCCGGTCCCTTCGAGACCTCGACCCATGAAGGGGTCTACCACGTCACACCGGTCGAGGACTCCTGGGACGCCGAGAAGAAGGAGCAATGGCTCGCGTCGTTCAATCGACCGGTGCTTCGGAACGTGACCGCCCACGAGGTCTACCCCGGGCACTACGTCCAGTTCCTCCACTTCCGGGCCCACACCTCCACCCTCACCCGACGGGTCTACCTCTCGGGGGCTTTCACAGAGGGTTGGGCCCACTACACGGAGCAGCTCATGATCGAGCAGGGTTTCCGTGCGGGGGAGCCCGCGGCGGAGCTCGCGGAGCTTACCGACGCGCTCCTTCGTGACGTGAGGCTCCTCGCCTCGGTCGGAATGCACGCCAGGGGGACGACCGTGGCCCAGGCGACCACGCTCTTCGAGAAGGAGGCCCACATGGAGCACTTCCCCGCCGAGCGAGAGGCGATGCGGGGAACCTTCAACCCCGAGTACTTCGGTTACACACTGGGCAAGCTGGCGATCCTGAAGGCCCGTCGAGCCTACTTCGAGCGCCACCCAGGCTCCTCGCTCAAGAGCTTCCACGACCTCCTGCTCTCCTTCGGGGCCCCGCCGGTCGGCTTCCTCGAACCTCTGCTGCTGGGGACGGAGCTTCCTTCTCCGTGAACCGATCAGGCCTCCACCGGAGCGGGGTGTGAGCGGACGAGACTGGGCCCCCCCACGTCCCATGGGCGCGGCGTTCCGCCGACACTACGAACGCCAGGCCGACGAGGCTCACCGCGTCCGCTCGGGAAGGAGCGTGATCGAGTTCGAACGCCAGAAGGAGATCCTCACACGCTTCCTCCCGCGCCCACCGGCCCGGGTCCTGGACATCGGGGGGGGACCCGGGGCGTACTCGCTCTGGCTGGCGCACCAAGGATACGAGGTCCACCTCCTCGATGTGATGGGGCTCCACATCGAGGAAGCGAAGCGGAGGGCCCAAGCGCAGCGGGTAGCGATCGACGCCACGGTCGGAGATGCCCGTGCACTTCCGTACCCGGACCGCTTCGCGGACGCGCTCCTCCTGATGGGCCCCCTCTACCATCTCACGGACCCTGCCGGTCGGAAGGCCGCCCTCCTCGAAGCGCGGCGGGTCCTTCGCCCGGGAGGGCTGCTCGCGACCGTCGGGATCTCGAGGTTCACCTCGATGCTGGACGGTAGCTGGCAGGGATTCATCCGCGACCCCAAGTTCCGACCGATCGTCTCCCGCGACCTTCGGTCAGGACAGCACAGGAATCCTCCCGGTCATCCGTCCTACTTCACGACGGCGTACTTCCACCACCCCGAAGAGCTGCGGTCGGAGATCAAGGGGGCGGGCTTCCGCGACGTGCACGTGGTCGCCTCGGAAGGCTTCCTCTGGTGGACCCCCGGGATCCTGGAACTGTGGAAGGACACCCATCTACGGGAGTACCTCAAGGGACTCCTCCGACGCGTCGAGGAGGAACCTTCGCTGATCGGTCTCGGCCCCCACCTGATGGGCCTCGCGCGGCGCCCAAGGCGCCGAGCGCTTCCTAGCGCACCATGAGCCAGCAGTCGCGTGGGACCCCTTCGAAGACCTCGTGGCCCTCGAGCCTCCGCGCCTTGCGGAACCGGGCCTTCTCGAACGCGCGTACCGATCGCGGGTTGTCGACGCGGGGGTCGGCCATCACCCGGTCCGCGTGCCGTTCGCGCTTCAGGAACTCGCAAAGGAGATCGATGCTCCTCGCGCCTAGACCCTGGCCCCAGAGGTCGGTCTCCCCGAGGAACAGGTCGATCCCGAAGGTCCGCTCCTCCGGAGCGAAACCGAAGCGAAGTGCATCCTCTCGCAGAATGCGATAGAACTGGAGGAAGCCGACCGGCCGACCCGCGACCTCCAGGATGCACGGCTGGTACTCCTCGACCCGGGACGCCCCCGGGTCCGTCTCCCTCCCGAAGTAGTGCCGCCGGACCCCCTCCTCGTCCAAGGGCCGGTCGCGTCCCGAGTAGAACTGGATGACCTTGGGGTCGGAACGCCAGCGGGCGAGCATGCGGGTGTCCTCTTCCATGGCGGAGCGGATGCTCAGGTCGCCCGAGGAACAGATCAGGGTCAAGGCCGTCATGCGCAGGAGCACGCTAGGCTTCTCGCTTTGGCTCTTCCGTTCGGTCCCCCCGGCACCACTGGACCGCCGGCCTTTATCCACCGGTCCTCGGTCGGGCCCACCATGACGTGGGACCCTCAGACCTACTCCTTCGACCGCTGCTCCTCCTGCGCCGCACCGGTGACCGAGCTTCTCGTGGTCCGGACCGGCGAGGTCGCGGACGACTGGCTCTGTGCGGGATGCGCGGGTCGGTTCCGGTCGGGGCTTGGCGCCCTCGGGGCGAACCAGGTGATCGCTTCCACCCCGCTCCGAGTGTCGGAGGACCCCCTTTGCCCCTACCACCAAGGCGCGGAGGCGAACGCCTGCAAGCTGCACCGATGGGGGAACCGTGTGTTCCTCACCAAGATGGCCCGGAAAGGTAGTGGTCGCAACGTGGGCCACTTTCCCGGGGTCCGCTGACCAGGGGCTAACCCGGGGGGGTGAGACGACCCGCCGCTCTCGTGGATGCCGCCTCTGCACCGAACGAGAGCTCAGCCCAGCTCGAGACGCTGCGTCCTCCGCGCAAGCGAGGGGAGGGCGAGCACGCTCTGCCAGGAAGGGGGGGCGAGCTCAGCGCTTGCCCGCGGGCTTGGCGCCCGGCTTCGCGTAGTCCTTCATCCCCTGGATGTCGATCGAGACCACCGGCTCGTCCCCTACGACCCACGCGTCGTGCCCCGGGGGGATGAGGGCGACCTCGCCTGGGCGGATCTCCTGCTCCGTGCCATCGTCCATCTTCACGCGCAGGACCCCCGACACCTGGAAGGAGAGGTGAGGCATCTGGCAGCTTTTCGTCTTGGCGATGGGTTGCAGGTCCTTCGACCACTTCCATCCAGGCTGGAAGGTCGCACGTCCCAGGGTCAGCCCCCCGACGTTGACGATCTCGATCTTGCCGTTCGGTACGTTCCTCGCCTCGTGCGGGGCACTGAAGCTGTGCTTCTCGGGCTTCGCCATGCCCAGCAGCAATCGTCTCACATATGAAACAATTTCGCGCCATGACCGTGACAGGCGGTTGGAGGCCTCCGCCGCTGCTCGCTGGGCTGGAACGCGGGACGGTTCTCTTGAGTCGGCGAAGGATGACCCCACGAGTGTCGGAGGAGGTACCAGAATCCACGCGAGGGTGTTGATCCCGCGGCATCGTTGGGGTGGACAATCAGTCCAGCGGGCCGGCCATCTTTTGGGGAGGGGGCGGTGAGGGCCGCGGACTAGCTCTCGAGAAGCTCTGCGAACTCCTCAGGTGAGACTCCCGCAATACGCAGGCAGGCGCGGAGCGTACCTCGCTTGAGGGGCCCTTCGTGGATCGGGATGACGACGAGCCCGAAAACACCTGGCTTGCTCATGATGTAGTGGCTCCCTGTTTGGCGTCGAAACACCCATCCGGCGCGTTGGAAACCGCGGATGGCCTCGCGAGGGGAGATGTTACCGAGGTTTGTCCCCAATCAGACCGCCGCTAACTCAACTCGGAAGGTTCGGACAGCCCGCCCGGCTTCCGAAGGCTTGCGGGGATGGGCCTGCTGGGCGAGTACCTCAAGATACCCCTCGATGGCGTCAGCGATGTTCTTACGGATTCCCGACAGATTCTCGGCTTGGGTCACGCAACCCGGCAACTCCGGTACTTCCGCCCAGTATCCGCCTTCTTCGGCCTTGTAGACCTTGACGGTGAATCCACTCCTCATCACACGGGGGACGCGGCGAATGGCCATATTGGTTCCGTCTGGGCTTGACCAGTGGCCACGACTCGTCGTTACGGTCGCGCGGGAGCCCTAGACCAGACCCTCAGCGGGTCCGCTTCGCTTTCGATCTTCGGGACCGCGCCAACCTCGGGAGCCGCCTCAGCACTCTTGCGATAGCGAGCGCGGGGCCCTTCTGCCCGGCGGCGCGTTTGTCGCGCGAGGCATTCTTCTCGCGGGGTTGGGCCGAAGCGAGGTTGGCGGAAGGTCGGTGTTCCCTGCGTATAGCACGCTACGAGAGTCGGCCGGAAGAAGCGAGGACCCTAAGGGCGTTCAGCGTAATCATCTCGTTTCGCCCTTCCCGCCCCCAATCCACCACATCGGTGTTGGCCCCGGAACCCTTTCCCAAGCGCCAATAACGTCCCTCGATGTGCCAGGTACCGTCCTTCGCGCGCTTGGCCTCGACAATATCGAGAGCTTCCCGAGTCCTTGGGTCCCCCAGTTCTCCGACCTGATCGAGCACTCGAAGGGCCTGGAGCACGTCGTAGTGCCAGTAGAGTGGGTAGTGGAGTTTGACCCATCGCGGGTCAACTACCGCCTCCGCTCGGCAGGACTTGAACAGTCGATGCTTCAGGAAGAACTCGGCGGCCCGATCGACCGCTTCGCGAACGGACTCGTCGTTGGTAGCCTGTAGGTATCCGTTCAGCCCCCAGAGCGTGGCGAGACTCTCGTAGAAGGAGGAGTGATGGGCGTCCTCGGAAGGGTCGCAGTTCCACCCTCCGTCGGGCCACTGCCATCGGACGAGCCCATGCGCGATTCGTTGGACCGTCGGACCCTCCACCATACCCAATCGAGCGCATACGCCCAGAGGGTTGCCGACTACGGACGCATGAACTCTGAATCGTCCTCGGACCTGGTCTGGTTCTGTCCGAAGATACGGGAGCTGAGAGAGCACGAAGTTTGCCGCACGGTGGGCTGCTTCGTTCTCGGGAGGAACACCAAGCTCGACAGCGGAGACCAGTCGCCATGTCGCCCCGGCCCACTTCTTATACCAATGCACGCCGAAGCCCCCGTCGACTCGCTGGCCCGAAAGAAGAGCACGGAGACGAGGTCCGCCAGGGATCTGCTCCTTCGCAGAGCGTACCTCGCCAAGCCGTTCAGTCTCCCCGAGAACCTGCGTGCGAGTGAAGTAACGAACCGAGGGGTCCTTCGACTGGAGGAGCCACCGGACTCCCGGATCGTTTCTAAGCATCTCCGTGATCGTCATTCGGGATGCGATACTTCAGCCACGTCGTCATGATCTTGGAATCTCCGTGCATTCGTCCGCCATCGCCAGGGCAGGCTTCTTCCCGCGGGCGTCGATTCGTCCGATGCGTGAAGGCCCTCAATGCCCTAACCTCTGAACTTCAGAGACATGACCAGAATACTGACGGGATTACGAAAATCGTATGTCGGAGGAGGGATTTGAACCCTCGGCCCCAGGATCTCTCCGGCCCCTCGCGTGAACGAAGGGCCCTATGAGTCCCGTGCTCTACCAGGCTGAGCCACTCCGACGTATTGCGCTGGACGCGCCGACACGGACCGGGCTATAACTCATGCCGGCGGCGCGGCGACAGGGGGCGAGGTCTCGGGGGCGGGGACCTCCTGCGGTCCCTCCGGGGCACCCTGCGCCGGGGTCGGCTCCGCCGGAGCGGGCGGGGCCTCGGGAATCGGGCCCTTCACCTCGCTCGCACGGATCTCGATCTTCTTGAGAGGATAGAGGGGACGGAGCCCGTTCGACAGGGCCTTTCCCAGCTCCCCGTCCAGCATGTCACGGACCAGGTCCGCGGCCACCTTCTGCGACGCGACCTGGGTCAAGAGCTCCCGCATCTTCATCCGCATCCGGGAACGGAGCTTCGCCTGGAGACGGTGCTCGCTCACCGCGACGGGCTTCAAGGTGATCTCGACCCCATCCTTGCTGACGACCGTGATCGAAAGGTCGATCTTCGAACGCTTGCGGCGGGCGAGCCGGCGGATGTAGTCCGAGGTGAGCTCGTGGCCGACGAACCGAGCGTTCGCCACATGCTCCTGGGCGTTCGCTTCCTCGATCGCGAAACGGAGCTTGATGTGGGCCCGGGCCACGTCGGTCCCGCCCGAGAGCTCCGAGAGGGTCGTCTCGAGGGAGCGTCCGATGATGGCTTCGGGCTCGGTCGCGAGGGTCTCTCCGAGCTCCACGTGCTGGAAGAGCCCGGGGGCGCGGACCTTGAACCAGACCTTGGACCGCCACTTGTCCTTGACCGTACGTGCGAGGGTGGTCTTCTTCTTCTCGCCGCCGCCCTCTTCCGCCGGGGACATGGGTGGAAGCGGGCCAGACGGGTTCCTTCATAAGTCTTGTCGAGAAGGAGGGGACCGGTCGGAGCCCACGTCCCGCGCCTGAGGGCGGCCTCCAAAGCTAATTAGGGACCCTCCAACTGCCGCGCCCGTGGCCGCCAAAGGGGTCGCCGCCGCATCGACCAGCGCCTCGGCAGGGGCGGGGGGTGGACGTGGAGCGGCCTCTCAGCTCCCTCAGGTCGAACTGCTCTATCGAACGCCCGGGGAGGTCCTGCACGACCACCTGACGGGGCTCATGACGGCCCTCCAGGGCAAGGGGCTCTCCCGAGAGGAGGCATTGGCCTCCCTCTTCCCCAAGACCGTCCTCCCGTACGAGACCTACGAGGACACGATGGCCGCCCTGCTGTCGGGCGCCCACCTCCTCTTCTTCGGCCCCTCCGGGAGCGGGAAGACGAACCTGGCGAAGGAGCTCTGGGACCTCTACCCCAAGACCATCTGGACGGTCGACGGATGCCCCCTGCTGGACCACCCCGCCTCCATCCTCGATCCCGCCGCGGCCGCCGAGGCCCCACCTTGCCCGATCTGCACCCGACGCTTCTCTCCTGACGGAGCCCCCGACGGGTTCGACCCGAAGAGGGTGGATCCCTCGAAGGTCCCGGTGCGGAAGATCACCCTCCGAGAGGGGTTCGGGTTCGCCAGGATCCAGGGATCTTCGGAGGTGTTCCCCGACCACCTGACGGGCAACATCAACCTCCTGAAGCTGGAGCAGGTAGGCGACCCGATGAGCCCCCTCGTCCTCGAGCCGGGGAAGCTCCTCCAGGCGAACCGTGGGTTCCTCCTTGTCGATGAGATCGGGAAGCTCCCGCTCGGGACGCAGAACGTGCTGCTCCAAGCGTTGCAAGAGGGGACCGTCACTCCCGCGAAGTCGCGGGAAAGCTTCCCTTCACGCTTCGTCGCGGTCTGCACGTCCAACCTCTCCGACCTTGACAACATCAACGACCCGCTCTCCGACCGCCTGACCTCGGTCCATGTCGAGTTCAACCGGGTCCACGGACGGAACCGACGGATCGTGGAGTTGGCACGGCACGGGCCGGCCATGGCGTGGGTGCCGGAGGTCCTCCTGGACGCCGGCGTCCGAGTGATCGAGCTCTGGCGCGAGAAGATGTCCGACGACAACCCCGACGTGGGGGAGGTCGGAAGCAACCGTACCCTCATCGACGTCGGCTTCCGGATGGAGGCCTACGCCAAGCTCAAGGGCCATTCCTGGCCGACCTACGAGGACCTGAAATCGGGGCTGCTGCACGGGATGCGGGGGCGGATCCGGGCCCGCAGCGGCGACTCCTTCCAGCAGAACAGCCGCCTCGTCTCCGAGTTCGTCGAGCGCCACGCGGAGGAGGCGGTGAAGCGCTCCGCGACGGTCTACTGGTGCCGATTCTTCCGCGATCGTCTGAAGGGGAACAAGGCCGAGGGGGAGGGGGTCGTCTCCGAGGGCCGGCGTCTCTCGAAGGACTCGGCGCTCGTCGCCCAGGTCGCGAGGGGCGAGCCGCTCTTCCCGCGCTTCCAGGAGTTCTCCAAGTGGGTGTCGGAACGGGAGAAGCTCCCGAGCTCCGTCTCGTCCGCCGAAGCGGCCATCGGGGAGTTCGCCCTGCTCGAGAAGTTCTCCCTCTTCAGCTGCGAAGAGGGGAGCGATGACCGCGAGTAGCCCCACCGAGGCGACCCTCCCCTCCCCCTCGAACACCGCTCCCGCGGCGATCGCCCTACCGGCCTGTGAGGCGGTGAGCGAGGAGCTGGAGGACGACGACCTTCTCTCGCTCCTCGCCAAGGACCGGATGGTCCGCGCGCTCGCCGAGCAAGGGCTGGGGGGGGTCCGTGAGATCGTCCGGGAGGAGGAGGCGAAGGGGGGTCGGTTCGCCGAGCGCGTCGCCTCGCTTCGGGAGCGCCTCCGCCGCCAGTTCTCGCGCCAGGTCCACCACCTCCAGCAGGAGTACCGCCGCAAGGAAGACGATCTGCGCCTTCGTCAGGAGGACCAGCGACGGCTCCTCGAAGCGGAGATCGCACGCTTGCAGGAGTCGCTCCAACGAGCTCGAGAGCTCTCGGCTCCTTCGCTCAAGGCCGACCAGGACCTGATGGAGGCCGTAAGGTCGGCGCTCCTCCTCCCGACGGACGCGCTGAAGCGGGCCTCGCGGGAGCGCCCCCCATCGCTCTGGCAGCGGATCCGGGCCTTCTTCTCGCACCTGTGGCAGGCGATCTTGCGCCTCTTCGGAAGAGGGAAGCGGGCGGAGCCCCGGAGGAAGCCCTCCGAGGGTCGGACCGTCACCATCGGGCGCCTGGCCTCCTTCGGCCGAACGCTCTCGCCGGACAACGCGGGGGACCTCTTCGGTCAGCTCACCCCGGCCCAGATGAAGGCCATCCAGGACGCGACGGAGCAGCGGCTCCGGGACCGGACCCGCGACCTCACGCGCCAAGGAAAGGAGTCCGAGGTCGAGGTTCGTCGCCGGAGGGACGACCTGGCCCGGGAGGCCGAGGCCGCGCGGGCCGAGGCGCTCCGCCGCGCGGAGGAGCAGACGCGGGCGGGGGTGGAGAAGAAGGTCCGGGACGAGCTCAAGGAGCGCGGATGGGTGCGCGAGCGGAGCGGCCAGATGGCCATCACGTACGCCCTCGTGGAGAAGTTCGCACGGCTCGTGTTGGAGGAGGAGTCCCGGTCCCTCCCTGAGGGACTTCGGATGTCCCTCAAGGGCTCGGCCTCCACGGGTCTCTACGAGAAGGGCAGGCTCCGTCAACTGGACGAGGTGGCGCGGCTCGACCTCGTGGGCTCCCTGGTCGAGAGCCGACTGCGCGGGTCGCGGCACCTCATCGAGGATGCCTCCTACGTCTACCGGGAGATCCGCTCGGAGAGCCTGCACGCGGTGCTGCTCCTCGACACGAGCGGCTCCATGGCCGAGGGGGAGAAACTGCCCGCGGCGAAGAAGGCGTTCCTCGCCCTCTACATGGCGATCCGCCGTCGCTATCCGGATGCCGTGCTCGACGTCGTCGCCTTCGACAACAATGTGCGGGTGCTGGACCTCGTCTCCCTGTGGGAAGCGAGGCCCGGGGCCTTCACGAACACGGGGGAAGCCCTACGGACCGCCCACGAGCTCCTGCGCTCCTCCCGGGCCCATCGGAAGGAGGTCTACCTGATCACGGACGGTCTTCCGGAGGCCTACAGCGAGGAGACCGGCGAGGTCAAGAGCGGCAACCTCCAGAAGGCGCTGGAATCCGCGCTCCAGCGCGCGACCGAGCTGAGGACCGTGGGGCCGCTCGCCTCGACGATCGTCCTGCTCAAGTCCGAGGACCCCTCTTTCGAGAAGGCCGCACGGGCGCTCGCGCGCGTCCTCGGGGGGAGCGTGGTGATCACCGACCCGAGAAGGCTCGCCTTCGAACTGCTCGTCCGGTTCATCGGGGACCAGCCGATGGAGCGCGCTGCGCCCGCGGGCCCCTCCGAGCCCACCGCCCCGCACCCTCCCGCCGCCAGCGCCTCCGCCCCCACGGTGGGGGTGTCCGTCCCGGGGGGTACGGCTCGCGACCGCCGCAAGGCGCGACGCGCCTCGGGCGGAGGGGGCACTCCCCCTTCGGCGCCCTCCCCGTCCTGAGCCGAGAGAAGAGGTCGAACGCTCGTGGTCAGGCGAGGTCCAGGGTCGGAGGGGGACACGCTCGTCGACCACCTCGAGTCGTTCTCGCAAGAGCTCCTCCGGGAGGCCTACCTCGTCGGAGCCGGCAGGAAGGCGCGGGGCGACGAGGCCCGGATCTACCGGAGGTGGCGCACCCTCTTCCTTCCCTCGGCGTGGTCGCGTCTCCCCTCCGGCCCCCCGCGGACCCGAGCCCGCCTCGAGGAGTTCCTCAAGGTCGGCTACGTCGACCGGGCGGTCGCCCCCTGGCAGGACCGAAGGCGCAACCGTCTCCTTCGGTCGACCGTCCTCTGGGAGGGCCGTAAGGTCCCGTTCTTCTCGGCCAGCGTTCAGCTGGCGGAGCTCCCACGTCGCGAGGATCGCCGTGCGCTCTACGGCGAGCTGGCGAAGGTGTGGCGGTCCGTGGCCGAGGAAGAAGAGGGCGTGTGGGCGACCTTCCAGGAGGGCACCCGCTCCCTAGGCTTCTCGGACGGACGCGCGGCCTCGGAAGCCCTCTTTCACTACGGCATCCCGCGCCTGCTTCGCGAGACCCGCAGGTTCGCCTCCTCCACCCTCTCGATCTATGCTCCGTTACTTCGGGAGCGCGCGGAAGCGGAAGGGCTCGCCCCCAAGGACCTCCGAACCTACGATGCCGGTCGGCTTCTTCGGGGGATGGGGTGGAGCGCGAGCTTCCCCAAGGACGGGCTCGTCCCCTTCCTCCGGCGGTTCCTACGGGGGACGGGCCTTCCTTGGGGGGTCTTCCGACCGGACCTCGAGGTGAGGCCACGGAAGAACCCCCGTGCCTTCTGCGCCCCCGTCCGGGTCCCCGAAGAGGTCTATCTCGTGCTCCGCCCGACCGGGGGGTACGAGGACTACCACACCGCGCTCCACGAGATGGGACACGCCCTGCATTTCGGGCTCACCGACCCCGCGCTCGACCCGGTCTTCCGTCGACTCGGGGATGCCTCGCTCACCGAGGGGTGGGCGTTCGTCCTCGACCTGCTCTTCCTCAACCCCTCGTTCGTGCGGACCTCCCTGCACGACCGCGAGTTCGTGCGGTTCGTCGCCCTGGCCCAGATCTGGATGTTGAGGAGGTACGCGGGCAAGATCGCCTACGAGTCCCGGTTCTTCCGCGACCCCACCGACCCTTCGCTACGCTCGCTCTATGTCCGGAGCCTCCAGAGGACGACCCTGGTCCGACCGGACGAAGAGGGGAGCATGGCCGATCGCTGGCGCTCCGACGTGGACCCCTGGATGTACACCGCGGCCTACCTTTGCGCGTGGATGTTCGCGGGGGCGTTCACCGAGCTCCTCGAGAGGCGATGGGGGGAGCGTTGGTGGTCGCGCCGGGAGGCGGGAGCCTTCCTGGCGAGGCTCTGGTCGCACGGTCTCCACCCCACCGTCGAGGAGCTCTCCGAGGAGTTCGGGCTGGGGGCGCTCTCCCTGCTTCCTCTCGAAAGATTGGTCCGGCGGGCGCTCGGGGACTGAGGGAGGGCCTTCCTCCCCCTACCTCTACGATTGACCCAGCTGCTGAAGACGGGTCTGACGGGCGCTCTGGATCTGGGTCAAGGCCTGGTTCGCCGTGTTGGGGTCGTGGAAGGCGATGCTCTGGCCATTGATCACGAGGTTCGCGGGAGCTTGGCCCCCCAAATTGCTGAAGGGATTGCCGATCGGGGAATAGTCCGAAGCAGCATTCCCCGCAGCGTTCCCTGCGGCCTGAGAGGCGGCGTTCGGGTTCCCGTCCACGACCTGGGCATCCTGGATCGCCTCGAGGTCGACCCCCCAGGAGACCTCATGATGCCCCCCCAGGCCGCCGATCCCGCCGCCCTTCATCAGGAAGCAGCGTTGGTCGGTCAGGTGGAACTCCCCGTGATGGGTCTTCCACTGACCGAGGACGTGTTCGTTCTGTCGCAGCGGCGTTGCGGGTTGGTTCTGGTGTCCGAAGAGCGGCACGCGACCACCGCCCTAGGTAAGGAGGTCCCCCCTGATGTTCTTGCCGATGCCGCCGGGCCGAGGGGGGCCGCGCCTCCCCCATGCTCTGTTGAATGAATAGGGGGGAGGAGTCCCTCCAGCGATGCCGCTCGGCTTGGGCTACTCGATCCGGTATCCCTGGCCCTCGCCGTACTCCCGCAGCTCGTCGTAGGCCCACGCCCTCTGGTAGCCTTCCGCCACCAGTCCCGTAGGGGAGCGCGAGAGCACGTTCTCGCCGAACTTCCGCTTCATCGCCGAGAAGATCCCCTCCGTCCCCGGCCAGCGCATGCCGTACCCCTTCTGCGCTGCCCAGTCCCTGTATCCGAGCGCCCCGTACTCCCGAATCGCCCGACGCCGATGCTTGGCTCCGGGCGGGCGGCGTTTCGGACACGACTCCGAGTTCCGGGCGATCTTGATCACCGGCTCGGTCCCGGTTTCGTGGAGGGCCGTGAACATGTCGTAGGAGTCGAACGCCCCGTCCCCGTAGAACTTCCCTACACGGTATCCTCGTCGCGTCGCCTCCCGGACGTGGGTCGCGGCCGTCCCGGCCTCCGAATGACCCTTCCCCTCGATGTGGACCTCGATCCCGATCACCTTCTTGCGTCGCACGTCCGCCGTGATCACCACCACCAAGTGCTTCCTCTGCCGAGCCTCCGGGTCCCCGTAGCGGAAGATCCGGTACTCCCCGGCGTTGGTGGTCTTCAGGCCGGTCCCATCCGAAGCCACCTCCAGGTCCTTGTAGGCCGGCATCCGAATCTCTGGGGTCAAGGCGTGGAGACGGTGCCAGAGGGTGGTGTAGTCCGGGGCGGTGGGGATGATCCCCAGCTTGACCATCCTCCGGGTGATCCCCTCGAGGCCCCGGTAGTCCACCAGCTGCTTCCAGATGACCAGCCACCGGACGAACGACTCGGGGACCTGGTACTGCCCCCCTCGTTTGCCCCGATTCATGGAGGCGAGCTCCTTGTCCCAGTGTCGAAGAGGGCGGAGGTCTAGGTAGAACTCGCCTCGGAGGACGAGGGATTCGTTGTAGGCGGGCCAGTCGCGGTGGTCCTGGTAGGGCTTGCCCCATCGGGCGGACATCCTCCCGGGGTGGGGGATCAGGGGGTCGTTCCCTTCGCTCCAGTCGAACCGGGGTTAGGGTTCATTCAACACAGCACCTCCCCCACCAGGCATCATATAGGCCGAAGAACCCCCCTCGACACCGGGTGGTGCCGGACCGCCCGGGGAGCGTGATCGTCCCGTGGGAAAGGCCTCGGTCCAGGCGGAGTGGCAACCGCTTCGACGCGTCGTCGTCCGCCGCCCTGGGATGGAGACGTTCTTCGGCCTCCTAGAACCCTTCTCCTCCCTCTACGAGCGCGTCTTCTCCTTGGAAAAGGCGCGCCGGGAGCACGACGAGCTCGTCGAGACCCTCCGGCGCGGCTTCGGGGTCCACGTGCAGTACCTCGACGAGATCCTTCTGGAGGCGGCGGGGAGGGACCCCGAGTTCTACAAGGAGCTGGTCGACCGCGCCATGTCCACGATGCAGTTCGCCGGCGCGGGGGCGCGGCGGGCGCGCCGGGAGTTCGCGCTGAATCTCCAGCTCCTCGACCGGGAGCAGTTGATCCAGGTCCTCGCCCTCGCCCCGATGATCACCTTCGTGAAGAAGAAGGGCGCGCGCAGCATCCTCCCGTTCACCACGCTGCGCGTCCCGCTCACGAACCTCTTCTTCATGCGCGACCAGCAGGCCGTCGGGGACCGCGGGATCATCCTCGCGCGCTTGGCGAAACCCCAACGGCGGCGCGAGACGGAGATCACCTCCTTCGCTTGGCAGGCGCTCGGAGAGCCCCCGGTCCTCTCGATCCGTCGTGGGACCTTCGAGGGGGGTGACTTCCTCCCCGCGGGGGACTTCGCGCTGCTCGGGACGGGGGACCGCACTTCCCCGGCCGCGATCCAGGAGATCTTGTCCGCGGGGGTGGGGTTTGTCGAGGTGGGCGTGGTCCACCAACCCCGCCACCCGCTCCTAGACGCGCCCGATCCGATGGTCAACATGCACCTCGACACGTACATGAACTTCGCCGGGGAGCGCGTCGCGGTCGGCTACCCGGACATGCTTCGGGCCGCTCGCGTCGAGGTCTACCGACGGAGCGATGGAGGGCGATACCGCCTCGTCCGCAGCACCCGCCTCCTCCGCTACCTCGAGGTCGACCACCGGTTCCAGGTTGTGCCGATCACGACCTTGGAGCAGCTCTGCTACGCGACGAACTTCCTCACCGTCCGCAACCGTCGGATCCTGGTCCCCGACGTCGCTCGCAACGCCGAGAAGGTGCTGGCGAACCTTCGCAGGGCGGCGGAAGCGAACCCGGCCAAGTACCATCGACTGTACCTTCGCGCGAGCGTCGACTTCGGAGAGCTCCGGAGCACGGGGAGCTTCTTCCCGCACAAGCCGCTCGCCAAGGAGGTCGGGATTGAGGCCACCCAGGTTCCTCTCGCGAACCTGACCGGGGCCTTCGGCGGCGCTCACTGCCTGACCTGCGTTCTGGAGCGCAGCTGACCTAGCGCCCCTCCACCGTGGTCCCCCTCGAAGCTTGATGTGGGTCCGCGGGATGACCCGTTCGGCCTTTGGCCAGGAGGTCTCCGGAAATGGTCGCATCTCTCGGATCTGTCGCGCCCCCGGAGACCCTGTAGACCCTCGCGTCCGCACGGCCCTCGGTGGCCGGGGGTCCGTTGAACATGGACGAACTTCCGGAGCTTCTTGGGTCGTGGGCCGGCCAACATGCCCAACACACCGTACCTGGACAAGAGCGTCCGCTGGCGACTGAACACCGGGAACCTCGCCTTCCACGAGCTCCGCTACCGAGAGGTCGCGGACGCCATCCTGGACGCGGGGCTCGCCACGGAGGTGATCTCGAAGATCGGCTCCGGGAAGGAGGCCGACGTCTACCTGGGCCTCCTTCATTCCCGGAGGGTCGCGATCAAAGCCTACCGGTACTACCGCACTTCGCACCGAGGTCTGCGGCCGGTCAAGGCCGAGGAGCTAGGCCAGGTCGCCTCGCGGGAGTTCGAGCTCCTCTCCTACGCGTTCGTGGGGGGCGCCCCGGTCCCCGAGCCCATCGAACGGGACGAGTACATGCTCTCGATGGCCTTCTTGGGAACGGCCGACGGCCCCGCCCCCCGCCTCAAGGATGTGCGACTGGAGGAGCCCGGGCCCTTCCTCGACGAGGTTCTCGAGGGCGTGGAACGCCTGTCGAAGGCCGGGTTGGTGCACACTGACCTCTCCCCGTTCAACATCCTCGTGCACGACGGCCATCCCTGGGTCATCGACTTCGCGGATGCTCTGCGGGTCGATCGATTGGGCTCCTCCCCCTGGGAACGGTTGACGCTCGCCCGGACCGCCCTGACGAACGGCCTGGGGTCGCTGCGCAAGTACTTCCGGCGTTATGGTCTGGACTTTGAAGAAGCCCCGCGGGTGGACCGCATCATGGAACGGCTGGACCGCTTCGGGTTGATGCGATGAAGTACCCGGCTTCCTCTCGATCACGCTCGAGGGCCCCAGCCTTCTTCCTCCTCCTGCGCGGTCCGCTCGGGGTGGGGAAGTCCACCGTCGCGCGGGCGCTCTCCCGCAAGCTAGCGGCGAAGGTCGTTTCGATGGACCGTGTGGTCGACCGATGGGCCTGGGACGGGGGTTCGGAGAGGCTCTTCCTCCGGGCCAACGTGGTGGCCGCGGAGATCGCCCGTCCCTCGCTCGAAAGGGCCGTTCCGGTGATCTTCGACGGTTGCTTCTACTGGAGGAAGGTGATCGAGGACCTGCGGGCCCGCCTTCCGTACCCCTCGAGGGTGGTGACCCTCCGCGCCCCCCTCGCGGTCTGCATCGAGCGCGACAGCGAGCGGAGGACCTCCTACGGCGAGGGGAGTGCGCGCGCGGTCTACCGGAAGGTGCGGCGAGAACGGGTCGGGACGAGCGTGGATGCCTCGGGGGACCTCACAAGCACGGTAGAAGCCGTTCTCGCCCTCCTCAACGGGAGGGGACGATCGGGTGACGACGCTCGAGCTCCAGCAACTCGGGAGGGGTCAGGTCCAGGCATCCGACGAGCCGAACCACGACGGAAGGTCCAGGCCTCCGTCCCGACGAAGGACGCCGGCCCAGGCGCGACTCGAGCGCCCCCAGGAGCGAGTGCTTCTCGGCGGGGGAGAGGTGATGGAGGGGCGCGAGGCTCCTCTGCTTCACCGCGAGCTCCACACCGCGCGCCAGGTCCTGGCGATGGGCGTGCTCGAGCTCGGGGAGGAGCTCACGCTGGAGATAGTTGATCGCCTCACGCTCGGGAAGGTTCGACGGCACGGAGGGCGTGCGAGCACGGGAGGCCGCTTCCTGCGGCGTAGGCGGGTTGCCCATCTTGGTGCTGGGGACCGAGGTCCTCGTACGAACGAGCGGGGCGTCGGTACTTAAGCGGCGAGTCGCCAGGGTGACATCACGCGGCGGCGGCGACGCCCGGGGAGCCCGGAGGCATCGGCGCCTGGGGCCCGGAGGTCTTCACGCCCGCCTTGGCCATGTCTTCGCGGCACTCCGTCAGGCACCCCGCGGGCTCCTTGTAGTAGAAGGCGACCAGGCGGCCCACGTCGCGGTGCGTGAAGGGCTTCTGACGCGTCGCTTGAGCCTCCTTCCAGCGCATGAACTCCAGGACCTCGACGCGCCGGCGGACCTCGCGCTCCATCTCCTTCATCGTCCAGTTCTTGAGCACGGCGACCTGCTCGTAGACGTAGGAGTGCCCGCTGTAGAGGAAGGTGTCGTCCGGGGCGTTCCAGGTGTAGACGGCGTTCGTGATCAGCTCGTTGGTCTCGGGGTCCAGACCCACGATCTCGGTCAGGCTCTGGACGCGCCGGGTCATCTTCGTCCCCACCTTCACCTGCTTCTGGAGCAGGACCAGGTGGAGCGCGGCGACGAGCGAGCGGGGGAGCGAGATGGGGGGGTTCTCCATCCGGTGGACCATCGCCGAGACGGATTCCGCGTGGAAGGTCGTGTAGCATGTCTTCCCCGTGGCCATCGCCTGGAAGACGATGAACGCCTCCGCGCCACGCACCTCTCCGACCATCAGGTACTGCGGGCGTTGGCGTAGCGCCGCCGCGAGCAGGTCGAACATGTCGATCTCTCCCGGGGCCTTTCCCGTGAGCACGTTCTTCATCCCGAACCCGCTGCGCGTGAGCGACGGGATCCAGTTCTCGTGCGGGAGGTTGAGCTCGCGCGTGTCCTCGATGGAGACGATCTTCATCTGGGGGGGGATGAACAGCAGCACGGCGTTGAGCGTCGTGGTCTTCCCCGAGGCCGTCCCTCCGCAGACCATCATCGAGCGGCCGTTCTCGATGGCCACCCAGAGGTAGGCCATCATCTCGGTGCTCATCGTCTTGAACTTCATCAGGTCGACCGGGGTGAACGGGTTGTCCCGGAACCGCCGGATGGTGAAGGTCGACCCCTTCTTCGTCACGTAGATCCCGAGCGTCGCCTGGAGACGGCTGCCGTCCGGTACCGTCGCATCCAGGACCGGGCTCGCGACGGAGATGTGCTTCCCCGAGCGCTGCGCGAGCCACACGACGAAGGCGTCCAGCTCCTGCTCGTTCGTGAACTTCATGTTCGAGCGGATCGACTGGTGCTTGCGGTGGTAGATGTAGATCGGAACGCCCACCCCGTCGCACGAGATGTCCTCGACCTCCGTGTCGGTCATCGGCGCGTCCACGATCCCGTAACCGATGAAGTCCCGTTCGAGGTAGTAGAGGACCCGGCCCTTGGTGACGGGGGCGGGGGAGAGGTCCCACTCCCGCAGCATGTTGTCGACCATTCGGCGCATCTCCCGGCGCTTCGTGATCGGATCGACCTCGGGGAGAGGCTGGAAGCGGTCGATGAGCGCCACCTTGAGCCGCGTTAGGAGCTCCTCCTCCAGCGGCGAGAGGGGGGGCTCGATGACCTCGTACATGTATTCGTTGCGAGCGTTGTTGAACGTGATCCGGACGTAGGCGTAGGGCTCGCGGATCGGATAGGTCTCGATCTCCGTGGTGTCCGCGTCCGGTAGCCCGGGCTTGGGCGTGGGGACCGACCCGCTCGTGGCGTAGGTGAGCTGGGCCATCTTCACCTGCCGGGGGAAGGTCTTGTCGCCCCGGTTGAGCGTGGCCGAGACCTTGAGGTGGAAGGGGAAGAAGATCTTCTTTCGGCGCTCCACCGTCGGCACCGCGGGACCGCGATGCGCGGCGGGAGCACCACCACGCCTCTTCGAGGTCTTCTGGAGGTTCGTGCTCATCGCTCAGCCTCCTGGGAGCACCACCGGCGGGACAATGAACCGCATGATGAACCAGCCGACGGCGAGCATGACGCCGCCGTGCAGCATCCCCTCCGAGAGGCGTCCGGAGTGGATGACGCCCGCCATCATCCCGTCGCCCACCGCGTGGACGATGACGGCCGCGAGGAAGGCCAGGAAGACCGCCGGGATGAACGCGATGGAGATCCCCACTCCGCCGTTCCCCGCCGCGCTCGCGGCGGAGGACTGGAGCCCGGCTCCCGCCGTGACCATCTGGGGAAGGAACGTGACCGCCATGATGATGATCGTCACGAGGAAGACGAAGAACGAGATGTAGATCACCGTGAGGTAGGTGAGCATCGTGATCTTCCGCTGCTCCTCGTTGAGCTGGGTCTCGCGCGTGTCGTGTGCGACCATGGTGAGGACGTCCGCGACGTTCCCCCCGGCCTCGTTCGCCTTGATGATGATCGAGACCACGCGGCGGGTCAGCGGGGTGTCGATCCGCTCCTGGAAGAGGGTGAGCGCGTGGGCCACCGGGACGCCCCACTCGAGCTGGCTCGCCATCCGCTTGATCTCCTCTGTGAGCCGGCCGTAGCGCCCCTTGCTCGCAACGATGATGGCCTCGGGAAGCGTCATGCCGAAGCGACCGGCCTCCGCGACATCGCGCAGGAAGTCCGGAAGACGGGACTCGATGTTGTCGATCATCGTCGCTTGACGGTAGGCGACGATCCCGTAGGGGAAGAGCACCGCGAGGCCCCCGATCACGGCCCAGTCGACCAGGGCGTTGGTATGGAACGACGCGTTCGCCTGGTCCTCCCCGGCCCGGAGGGTGAGGGCTCCGGTGGTCCCGGCGATGATCCCGATGACGATGCAGACGACCATCACGGCCAGGCCAATGTAGAAGATGTAGATCGTGCGGAATCCCGCCTTCTTCGTTCGGGTGGCGGTCGCGATCACCGGGACCACGGACCCGGCGGACTTCGAGACCTTGGGCTTGCCGACCCCGCCCGGGGCCTGGATCTTCACGTTCGCTGTCGCCATGCTACTTCCCCTCGTTCGCGGCCAGGTACATGAGCGTCACGAAGGCGAACTGTCCCAGCGGGATCATGAGGCCGATGATCGCCCATAGGAAGGTCAGGACCTGGGCCCCGTAGTTCCCGACGATGGCGAAGATGGCGAGCATGATCACGAGGAAGAGGGGGAACGCGACGATGGTCGTCACGAAGACCTCGGCGAGGAGACCCATGCTCTCCACGCGCTTCAGGAGGTCGAGCTTGTTCTCGCGCTCGTACTGTTCGGCCTTGAGCAGGAAGTAGGGCTTGAGCAACCCTCCGCTCGTCGCGGTGGTCACCACCCCCTGCAGGAAGTCCTGGAAGCGCTTGGAGGGGGTCCGGTTCGCGCCCTGCTTGATCGCGGTCAGGATATCGATGCCCAGGAGCTCGGTGTCCCGGGTGATCCATGCCGCTTCCTCCGCGACCTGGCCGTAGATCTTCTGCTGGCCGAGCTCCTTGAAGATCGCATCGATGTTGACGTCAGCGCTCGCCATCGCGGAGACGAAGCTCATCGCGGCGGAGATCTTCACGTCGATCTTCTTCCCGCGGGACTTCGCCCGGGAGTGGGGCGCGCTCCTCAGGATCATCGGCAGGACGAAGAACATGATGAGGACGAGGACCGCGCCGATCGCGATCGGGATGAAGATGTTGAGGCCGCCCAGGACCCCCAGGAGCAGGATGATGACCCCGGCGAGGGCGAGCCCCGCGGGGAGCAGCACGACCCACTGGAGGAACATCACGTAGGCCAGGTATTCGTCGGCCCGGATCCTCATGTGCGCGCGAGGGAGCTCCTCGGCGAGGAGCGGGTCGGGGTTGCCCCGGACACGGTCCTTGAACATCCTCCAGGCCGTCACCTGGAGCGGCGTCAGCCCGGCGAAGTCCGGTTGCTCGCCCTTCTTCAGGCGGACGGCGCGGTGGACCTTCTCATCCACCTTCACCACGGCCGCGTGGGTCCGGTAGAGCGACTTGCGCTCCGCTTCGAGCCGGCCGAAGCTATCGACGGCTTCCGGTGCCATTTACGCCGCCACCTCCGGGCGGTAGCCGATCTTGGTCATGACCTCGGTCGCATCGCGGTAGTAGCTCGTGACCAGCTTCCAGATCTGGCGATAGTCGACCATCTTCTGCTCGACCATGTACTTGACCACGGCAACGCGCCGCTGGAACTCCGCCTCCATCTCTTCGTGGGTCAGGTTCTTGAGCTCCATCAGGGTGTCGAAAAGGAACGAGTGGCCCTTGAAGTTGAACGCATCCTTCGAAGGGTCCCATTCGTAGACCGTGTTCGTGATGAGCTCGTTCGTCTCGGGCTCGAAACCGACGATCTCCAGGATCTGCTTGATCCTCCGGACGACCGAGTCCCCCACGCGCCCCTGGTACTGGATGATGACCGTGTTGAGCGCGGCGAGCAGGATGCGCGGCGTGTTGATGGGGGGGTTCTCGAGACGGTTGACCATGCTCTTGACGCTGTCCGCGTGCATGGTCGAGTAGGTACAGTGGCCCGTGGCCATCGCCTGGAACATCGTGTAGGTCTCCTTCCCTCGCACCTCCCCCACGATGATGTAGTTCGGGCGCTGACGCAACGCCGCACGGACCAGGTCGAACATGTCGACCTCCCCGGCGGCCTTCCCGTCCGGCCCCCGGTCGCCGGAGCCGCTCCGCGTCGCTCCGGGGATCCAGTTCTCGTGGGGCAAGTTCACTTCCCGGGTGTCCTCGAGCGAGACGATCTTCGCTGTGGGGGGGATGAACAGCGCCGCCGCGTTCAGCGTCGACGTCTTGCCCGAAGCAGGCCCACCGCAGATGATCATCGACTGCTGGTTCTCCGCCGCAAGCCAGAGGTAGGCGACCATCTCGGGGCTCGCCGTCCCCGCCAGCACGAGGTCGACGGGGGTCCAGGGCTTCTCCTTGAACCGACGGATGGTGAAGCTCCCGCCGCGGGTCGTGACCTCCCGCGCATAGGTGGCTTGGACACGGTGCCCTTCGGGAGTGGTCCCGTCCAAGATGGGGGCGGAGCGGGAGACCTGCTTGCCGCAGCGCTGACCCAGGCTCACGACGAAGCTGTTGAGCGCGTCCTCGTCATCGAAGATGACGTTGGTCTTGACGCTCTCGTACTTCTTGTGGAAGACGTAGAGCGGGACCTCGACGCCATCGCAGGAGATGTCCTCCAGCGCCTCGTCCGCCATCAGGACGTCCACGGGTCCGTAGCCGACGAAGTCGCGGAGGATGTAGTAGGAGATCCGCTCCAGCGACAGCGGCGAGAGCGAGACCGAGCGGGTCTTGAGGTAGTTCTCGACCGTCTGACGTAGATGGGCCCGCTTGTCCGCGGTCTTCATCTTCGTCCCCTCGGCACCCAGGAGCTTGTCCAGGGTCTCCTTGATGTGTTTGAGGACGGTCTTCTCGCTCCCCGTGAGCTGGGGCTCGATGACCTCGTAGAGGTACTCCTTCGTACGGTCGTTGTAGGTCACCCGCGAGAAGGAATAGGGAGGCTGCACTCCCACCAGTTCCACCAGCCGAGAGGCCTTTTCCGGTGGTGGGGGAACGGCGGTGATGTAGGTGCCCGCGAGGTCCGCGCTCCCCTCTTTCGCTCCCGGTTCGGCGCCGGGGGCCGACGGCTTCGCCTTGAGCTTCCCCTTGGGGACGCGGATGACGTAAGCACCTTGGGTGGTCTGGGTCGTCGCCATTTCTCGTTCCTAGCTCCTAACTGGGGTTACCGATGCCCATCTGGATGGTGAAGGTTGCGACCGTGAAGGTGAAGGTGGGGACCGTCGGGAAGTAGACATGCATCTGTTGGAGCTGGTCCACCAGCCCCAGGTTCGCGGGGCAGGTCGCGGGGCTGAACTGCGGGACGATCCCGTTCTGCTTGAGCACATTCCCGAGGAACGACTGCCAAGCGCACGGGTAGTAGGTGTCGAAGGTCATGTTCACCGCGGTGTTCGAGGTCTGCCAGATCTGGCTCTGGATGTAGGTGACATAGACCTCGTTGGTGCCGGTGGAGGAGAGCCGCGTCGTGTTCCCGTACATGTAATAGAGGGTGATCGAGAGGGCCTGCTGGAACCCCGTCCCGGTCGCGGTGATGCTCGGCTGGTAGAGCATCGTCTGCTGGTTGCCTCCCTGGGTCTGGAAGAGCCCTCCGAGGGTGATGACGTAGGTCACGGGAGTGTAGTAGCGGTTGGGGAGGACCATCGAGATCTCGGCGGGGGAGTTGTTCCAGTACGTGTTCCCATGAGGTTGCGGAGGCCCGTAGGGCGATGCGGACATGTTGAAACTGACATTGGCGTAGAGCTGGGGGATCTGGAGGAAGGAGAGGGTCCCCTGCGTCGGAGTGGCGAAGACCGGGATCCCTCCGGACTGCATCGTGACCGGGGTCGAACATCCGTGCCCGGGGATGTTGTAGAGCGCAAGGAGGTCCATGCACTGCTTGACCTCCCCCAGCTGACCGGCGACCTGGTTCGCGAACATCGACTCGTTGTCGGCCATCCAGAGGGGAAGGAACTGGGTCAGGAAGATCCCGAACAGGGTCATGAACACGAGAAGGGCGAGCAGGGTGCCTACCACGGCCGCGACCCCGCGGGAGGAGCGCTGGAGCCGCCGCCCCCGTAGCCTCTTGAGGGGACGGCCGGGGATGCGGTCGCGTGGGCAAGACATCGGTGAACAACCCCTCGGGCCACCGACCCGTTGGGCGTAAGGATGTACCTCGAAGCCCGTCTTAAACCCTCCCCTGGGGGTCGCCCGAAGCCTCGAGGGCCGTCCAAATCATTAAACCCTCGCCCCACTGGAAGCCGACCCATGACCGTCCAGGAGATCTCCCTTGTCGTGGCGAACCGCCCCGGGGCCTTGCGGGATGTCGCCCACCTCCTCGCCGAAGGCAGGATCAACGTCGCGGCCCTCTCGGTCGCTTCTCAGGGGAACCGGAGCTTCTGCCGCGTCGTGGTGAACGATACCGAGAACGCCCTCTGGCGGCTGAGAAAGGCCGGCTACAAGGTCGACGCGACCGACCTCCTTATCGTCCATATGGAGGACAAGGCCGGGGCGCTGGTGCGGGTCCTGGATGTCCTGGCCGCCAAGAAGATCAACGTTCTCGCCGCCTGCATCCTCGTCACCCGGGCCCACCAGCGGGTCCTCATCGGTCTGGCCGTTACGAACCCCCAGCGGGCGCGAACGATCCTCTCGGACAGCGGATTCCTGGCCCCGGGAGCGGAGGAGCTGGTGACCAACGCCGACCTGGTCGCGGGCACCCCCTCGGCGGTCCCCGGGGAATCGGTCGGTCTGCTCCTCTAGCCCGAGCCGGCATCCGGGGAGGCCGGCCCTCGTGCAGGGTCCCTGAGGCGGCCCGCTCTCCGCGGAGGTAGGGGGGCCACCGAGAGGGTGACCCCTGCTCCCGGCTGCTCCCGTTCGACCAGCGCCCGTACCGACTCCATCTGGCGGCGGTAGGTCTTGCTGTCGCCCTCTCGGATCGCCTTGCGGAGCCCTCCCAGGGCCGTCTCCAATCGGGTGAACAGGGCTTCCGAGGCGGGGTTCAAGGTCTGGATGTCGAAGGAAAGCTCGGGGTTCTCCGAGGCGATGATCCCGGCGGTCTCCGCCTGGCGGAGGAAGCTCGTGGGAGCGGCGCGGAAGAGCTCACCGGGGGGGCGAGGGTTCTCCGCGAGGGCGGCCCCGAAGAGCAAGCTCACGACGTGGGGAAGGGCCAGGGTCTCGGCCATGAGCGCGTCGTGCCGCTCGATCGGTAGCTCGTTGATCGTGAGCGAGCTCGCGGCGAAGAGCCTCCGGGCCCGTTCGTTGGCCCGGGCGTCCCCGCAGTCCAGGATAAGGAGGTTCCGGCCGGAGAGCGTGCGCGCCGAGGGCCCGAAGAGCGGGTGGACGCTCGTGATGTGGAACCCCGCGTCCACGCCACGCCGGATCCAGGGAAGGATGGGCTGCTTGATCGAGAGGATGTCCAGGATCGTCCCCTCGGCCTCGGTCTTGAGGAGCTCCCGATAGACCGCGGGGGCGGCCCGCATGGGTGTCGCGACCACCACGACGTCCGCGTCCTGGGCCGCGCGAGAGAGGTCCGACTGAACGGAGTACCCGCGGGCCCGTCGCGGGTCCGCCCGTGGGTCGAGGACCCCCACGCGATGCCCCCCTGCCCGGAGGAACTCTCGGACCCAGGCTCCCATCGCCCCTTCGCCGCCCACGACGAGGACGTCCGACGCGCGCGGAGCGCCGCGGGCACCCTCGCCCATCCGCTCCTGGGCACGGACGGCCTCCTCGATGAGCCATCGGGCCAGCGCCTCGGCGCGCTCGGGGGGGACCTCGACGCGTGCCAGGTCCTCCGTCCAACGTTCGAGGACACTGCGCTCCGCGGCGTAGTCGCGGATCGGCAGGCCGACCGACCGTTTCGCCTCCCCGATCTGTCGCGCGATCGCCAAGCGGCGACCGACGGCGGAGCGGATCTCGGCGTCCGCCTTCGCGAGCTCCGCCCTCAGCTCCGAGAGATCAGGGTCCGCCACGGACGTCCTCGGCCTCGCACAGAGGTATCCACCTTCCTGGCATAACCCCCCGGGGGGTGGGACGAAGGACGATGAAGACGCTCGAGGTCCGTCGCCATAGCCTGCGCACCCCGCCAGAGGAGCACCTGTCCAAGGAAGGCCTCGAGCTCGCCGAAGACGTCGGCCGAAGTTCCGGGGGCTTTGCTGCCGCCCTCTCGAGCCCCCTCCCTAGGGCCAGGGAGACGGCGGAAGCCATGGGGGTCGTCCCGACCCGAGTGGAGGAGCTGTGGAGCTCCCTCGGAGAGGCGGACGACCTTCCCTGGCCGGCGACGTTCCTGATGTGTCGGGAAGCGTTGGCCCGCGGAGGAGGCGCGGCCCGGCTTTCCGGTCGTCTGGTCGCTTCAGCGCTACGGCTCGTCCAAGAGGTACCGGAGGATACCTCGGCGCTGATCATCACCCACGGAGGTCTGCCGGAACTCCTCGCCGCGGCGCTCTTCCCTGCCGAGGACGCTCGCGCCTGGGGCGGCGCGTTGCGTTGCATGGAGGGGATCCGGATCACGTTCGAGGGGGGTCTACCGGTTCAGATCGGTGTCCTTCGGCTGGACCCGGGGCGGACCCGCCTCTGAGGACGAAGCCGTTCTCGGGAAGCCTTCTTAGGTCCCTCGAATCTGCGCCCCGCCGCGCGGACATAGTGTAGTGGTTAGCACGCAAGCTTCCCAAGCTTGCTACCCGGGTTCGAATCCCGGTGTCCGCATCGTGGAAACACCGTCGAACGAGAGGGTTTGAGACCCCCTCTAATCTGATGGACAATCGGGCCCATCGAGGCGGGCCCACGTCGTGCCCGAGACGGTGTCCGCGGTCACGCTCCCCTCTTCTCGGATCTCTCGCTCAACCGATCTCGCGCTGTGCTCGCGTCCGAAGGAACTTCACGTTCTCTTCGAACTGCCCGGGCTCTTTCCACGCTCGGAACCGCGTGGGAACTCTGGGAACCCTCCGTGAAGGCAACGGTAGCGCGAGGATCGTCTCCAGGTAGTCCTGCATCGTCGTGATGCTCTCCCCCGTACCAATGGGCCCGTGACCTGGCACGACGCGTTCAGGACGAAGGTGTTCGATCTCCTTCAGGACCTTGAGCCAGTGCTCGGGGTCTCCGGAGGTGAGGTTCGGATGGGTCCCGCCGACCACCAGATCGCCCGCGCACACGACCCGGTCCTCGGGAAGGTGAAGGAGGGCGTCGCTCTCGGTGTGGCCGCTGCCAAAAGAGAGGAGTTGCGCCCTGCGCTGCCCTGGGAGCGTGAGGCGGTCGCGGAAGGTTCGGTTGGGAACGGTAAGATGGAGGTTGGGTGCGGCCCGCAGGACCCAACGGTTGAGTTCGAGAACGCCCCCGAGGTACGCCTTGGCGTCCTTCGTGGGAGCCGATCGCACCATCTCCTCGAGCCCTTGCACGTCCTTCTGAAGAGACTCGACCGAGATCTCCGAGGCGAGGGTCTCCCTTCGCTCGGTGAGGATCCGCTGTGTTCCCGTCGTGGAGTACCTGGGCAAGGATGCGAACACCTGGTTGCCGAGGAGATGGTCCAGGTGCCAGTGGCTGTTGGCCGCGAGGGTAGGATGTCTCCCGGTCGCCTCCACGGTCGCTCGGACCAGGTCCTCGGCGGCAAAGGGCGTGAGCGAGGTATCGAAGACCAGCACCTCCGATCCGAGGTCGACCAACGTCGAGTTCGAGAGGGCGCCCCCGCTGCTCCGGGCGTGGGCGAAGATCGCTCCCTCGGTCAGGGTCTCGAAGTCGTAGTGGACCGACCGCATAGTGGTCTCACGGGCCGCCCTTCGGTCACCCCCCACGGGCCATGCTCCCGGCCGACTTGATGGCTGCTCAGACGCCCCGACGCAGGACCATCCTGGACCCTCAGCGCGGGTCGGGGGTGCGGGAGCCGGCCCGCCTCCTCCGGCGCACGTCTTCTCCCGAGGTCATCGACACCACCATCTCCCGTGGGGGAGCCATCTTGATCTCCCCCTCGGAACCGCGAGGGGCCTGCGCACCACGCGACACTGATCGCGGGGTGTCGTCGGTCTCGTCCTCGACGGGTCCGAGGTTCCGCAGCATGCTCTCGAGCCCGTTCTGCACGGTGCGTAGCTCCTCCGACGAAAGACCGGTGAGCATGGCCTGGACCCGACGTGCACGCCAGGTCTCGCTCCCGCGGGCGGCCCGTTCCCCCTGAGGGGTCAGCGTGAGGGTCACGACACGGCGGTCCTCCTCGCTGCGGAGCTTCCGGAGGAGCCCCTTGGTGGCGAGCCGGTCCGAGAGCCCGGTCACGTCCGCCGGCGTGACCCCCAACAGGGGGCAGAGGTGTCGTGGGGGGAGGGGTCCGTGCTCGAGGAGCGCCCTCAACAAAGTCCCCTGCCGGTCGGTGAGGGAGGACCCCTCTGGCCCTCCGTTCAGGTACTCCAGCGACCTCCAATAGCAGAGCCGGAGCAGTCGTAGGAAGGTCTCGCGGTGGTCCGCCGTCGCTCCTTCGGTCGTCATGCTATGCCCTCGCGCATGGTAGGTCCGTCAACGAAGGAGGTCGGTCCCGGACCGGGGCGGGGTCGGGACGATTTGCCAGAAGCAGCAAGGACGAACGGAGGGCTAGCGCGAAGCGAGCAGAAGCGGTCGATGCCGCAGAGCCCTTGCCGGGCGGACTATCGCCCGAAGAGGAGCCGGTCTCTCCCGAGGACCGAGCGGCCCCGCCGCTCCCTTCCACGCCTCGGGTGCAGGACGGGGAGGTCCGTCCGGTGCCGGCCGCATGGCCCTTCCGCCCACTCCCCCCCGGTCCTCCTAGGCAGCTAGGGCGCCCCCGGCCTCGCAGGTGCTGGGCGCGGAACGCCCCCAACGCGACCGGCACGGGACGAGGGCGAAGGTGAGAGCCATGCGAAGCACCCCCCGGTGCAAGAGAGGGGCTGGTCCCGGTCGAGACGACCCCGAGTCCCACGAGGAAGAGCGCGACGAGGAGGGCCGTCAACCCTCGCCAGAGCCCCCGGGACCCTCGGAACACGACCGAGAGAGGGAACCAGCCTATTTCTACGCCACCCGATACGCAACTGGAGCATCCCGGAGCGGCGAAAGATGGTGAGCTCGTCCCGGAGGCCGCGCTGGACCGCGATAGGGTTCGAACGAACGAGGTCCAGTGAGGGAGCCATGCCGTGAGCGGTGGCGAGGACCCCGCCGGCTTCGCCACCCTAAGCGACCTGGAGGCGTCGGCGAGGGCGAAGGTCATCGACCCGGTTTGGGCCTATGTCCAGGGGGGAGCGGGAGAAGAGCGGACCCTCCGCGCGAACCGGGAGGCCTTCGAGAGGACGTGGCTGCGCCCCCGAGTGCTGGTCGACGTCTCCTCGGTCGACGCGGCGACCTCGTTCCTGGGGACGCGCAGTTCCGTTCCCTTCTTTGTCGCCCCCACGGCCTTCCAGGGACTCGTTCACCCCGACGCGGAGGCTGCGACAGCGCGCGCGGCCGCCTCCGCGGGGGTCCTCGCGGTCTTCAGCACGGTCACGACGCTCTCCATGGAGGCGATCGCTCGGGCGGCACCGGAGGGCCCGCGGTGGTTCCAGCTCTACCTTCAGAAGGACTGGTCGCTCACCGAGGATCTGCTCCACCGCGCTGAGCGGGCCGGCTACCGGGCCGTCGTCCTCACCGTCGACGCCCCCGTCCTCGGGACACGGGACCGCCAATTCCAACGGGGGTTCGCCCTGCCCTCCGACATGCCGGTGGGGAACCTCCCTCCCTTGCCGCCGGTCGAGGGAAGAAGCCTCGCCCAAGCGGTCCACGCTGCCCTGCGGACCGATAGCGGAGCGACGTGGGCGACAATGGAAAGGGTCCGGGAGTCCACGAAGCTCCCGCTGGTCGTGAAGGGCGTTCTGACCGCGGAGGACGCCGCTCGGGCCGTCGAGCTCGGGGCGAAGGGCGTGGTCGTCTCGAACCACGGTGGACGTCAGCTCGACGGGGCCCCCGCCTCGCTCCGCGCGCTCCCGGAGGTCGTCCGCGCGGTGGGGTCCAAGGCCGAAGTGTACCTGGACAGCGGGATCCGCCGAGGCTCCGACATCCTCGCCGCCCTGGCCCTGGGGGCGAGGGGTGTGGGGATCGGTCGACCCGTGCTCTGGGCGCTCGGTTGCGGGGGAGAGGCCGGGGTCGCGAAGCTCCTCCGTCTCCTGCGTGAAGAGCTCGAGACCTCGATGCGGCTCGCCGGGCGCCGTTCCATCGGAGAGGTGGACTCCTCCCTGGTCGAGGCCGACGGTGCGCTCCCGTGAGGCGGAGACCCCGGGAGCTCGCGCTACGGTAGTCCCGGCTGCCTGACTCGAACAGGCGACCTGAGGATCTCTGCCTCGGGGGAACCGCCGAGCTCTCGGTCGGCGGACCGGACTACAGTCCCCCGCTCTACCACTGAGCTAAGCCGGGTGCTCGCGAGGACAAGGGCGAGGTAGAAATGCCCTTCTACCGGGATGGTGAGGGGCCCTCTCACGGGAGCAGGGCCCGGAGGCCCGCGAGGACGTCCTCGACGCTGCCGTCCGCCCGGAGCGTCCTCAGGAGCCCGCTCTTCCGATAGTAGTCGAGCACCGGCGCGGTTTCCCGGTGATAGACCGCGAGGCGCGTGCGGACCGCTTCCTCCCGGTCGTCCGGACGTTGGACGAGCTCGCTTCCTTCGCGGTCGCACTTTCCCGGGGCCTTCGGAGGATGGCTACGGAGGTTGTAGATGGCCCCACATGTGGGGCAGCTGCGCCGCTCGGTCAGTCGGGGGAGAAGCTCGCTCTCCGGGATCTCGAAGTAGATGACCCGCTCGAGGGGGACGAGGTCGCGCAACGACTCGGCCTGGGCGACGGTCCTGGGAAAGCCGTCCAACAGGCATCCCGGGTGGGCGTCCGGCTCTTGCAGGCGCTCCCGAAGCAGTCCCAGCACCAGCGCATCCGGGACAAGCTTGCCGGCCTTCATCGTTCCCTCGGCTTCCAAGCCCAGGGGAGTGCGGGCCTTCACCGCGGCCCGGAGCATGTCACCAGTGGAGAGGTGAGGGATCCGGAGCTCCTTCGCGAGCAGCTTCGCCTGGGTCCCCTTGCCCGCGCCGGGGGGTCCGAGGAACGCGAGGTGCATGGCGCGCCTTCCGCCACTTCGAGCCCTAATTAATCTGTGGCTTCCGCTCGTGCCCACCGTGAGCGTCGACCGAACAGCCCCCTCGGCCGGGTGGGGCGACCTGTTGCGGCACCGTCGGTTCGTCCTCTACCTCGCGACCCTCTCCGTGGGCGACATCGGCTACTCGGTCTACGCCGTCGCGGCCCCCTGGCTCGCCTACCAGGTCACGCACAACTTCGTGGATGTGGGCGCGGTCCTGGCCGCGGAGTTCGGCCTGTACGCGTTCTCGTTCATCGCCGCTCCCTTCGTCGACCGGGCCCAAGAGAAACGCATCGTGCTGCTCTGGGGATATGCGCTCCAGGCCGTAGCCGCAAGTTCGATCGGGGTCCTGGCGATCGAGCAGAAGCTCACCTTCCTCCTGCTGCTTCCCCTGGTCTCGATGATCTCCCTGGTCTGGGATTTCACCTGGTCGGCGAACAACACGATCCCCCCGTTGCTCTTGCCCAAGGAGGCGCTCTTCCGGGCGAGCGGGCTCTCCGGGGTCCTCTCCGGAGGGAACCAGGTCACGGGGTTCACCGTGGGAGGAGCGCTCATCCTGCTGACCGGCCCGGGAGGAGCGATGCTCCTCTACGGTGCCCTGAACGCCGCCTCGGCCGTCCTCGCACTGGGGATCACGACCCAAGGGTCTCCCTCGGCCCAGGGTCCGGTCTGGCAGACGATGGTCGAAGGATGGCACGCGTGGTGGGGAGGGTCGAACGGCCGGCCGCTTCGGTCGTTGAGCCTGCTGGTCGCCGTGCAGGGGTTCTTCGCCCCGGGGTCCGTCCTGCTCATCACCTCGATCGCGAGCCGGGCCGCCGCCTCCCAGTTCACCTACGGGGTGCTCTTCACCGCCTTCGTGCTCGGCGGGGCGGCCATCGGTATCCTGCTCGGCCACTTCAATCCCCGACGTCATGTTGGGCTGCTCTTGCTGACGACCCCGTTGATCGCGGCGGGACTGCTTGCCTCGGCGGCGTGGGCGGAGAAGGTCCTGGCTTTGGGGGTGGTGCTCTGGTTCGCCTCCGGCACCGCGATGCTGGGCTTCGAAGTGTGCTACCTGGTCTACCTGCAGGCCACCTCCCCCCCCTCGGAGGTCGCACGGACCACCTCCAACGTCTTCTTCTTCCGGGGGACCGCGAGGGCCACCGGTGCGATCGCGCTAGGGTTCGTCGCGACCTTCCTCCTGCCGACGACCCTCGCCCTTTGGATCGCCGGGGGCCTGGTCGTCTCCTCGGTCGTCGGGGCGGCCCTCTGGCCCTCGCTCAGGAAGGTCCAGTTCTGACGGCACGCGGCCGCGACGTCCCCTACGAGCGGCCCGTCATCCCCGGGGGGCCTGGACGAGGGTCCCCTCGAACGCCTTCCCCTCCAGCGCAGCCCGGAGCTGAGGGAGGTTCCGCCCGTTCAGGATCGCCAAGGGGATTTTCGCACGGAAGAGACGGTCGACCCCCAGCCGGTCGAACGGGAAGCTCTGACCGGCCACCCCGTCACGGGTGCCCTCGAAGACCCTCCGACGGAACTCGCCCATGTCCAGCAGGGGGATGCGCTTCGCGTCGGGGAACTTCTCCGGGTCCTTGTCGAAGAGCCCTGGGGTGCGGGTGGCGTTCACCATGCGCTCCGCACGGATCCTTTCGGCGAGCACGGCGGCGACGGCGTCGGTGGAGTGCCCGGGCTCCGTGCCTCCCATCACCACCACGGGCCATCGGCCCACCTCGTGCGCGGCCTCCGTCACCGTGAGCAGGGGACGCGGCGGCGCGGCGGTGCCGAGGAGGAGGGCCAGCACGTGCGCGTGCAGACGCGTCACGTCGATCCCCAGCTCGTCGAGATCGCTCTCGGGCAATCCCAGCTCGCGCCCGAGCTGGATGTACTCCCGGGCCGTGCGGCCGCCTCCGACGACCACCGCGAGGGGGTGATGCTCACCCACCTCCATGAGCGTCTTCGAAAGCTCCCGCAGGTAGCGCACGTCCTCGTCGCCCCTGAGAAGGACCGAGCCCCCGAGCGAGAGGACCACGGGGCGTCGAGCGGAGGGCACAGCTTGCGTGAAGGACCGCCACACTTGAAACGAGCGGCAGCTCGGCACGGCGAGGTTCGGCCCGGAGCTGCGAAGGACGAATCCCGACCGCCACCAGCATTAAGGACCCCCAGGTCTCGCCGGGCCTGGCGCCGATGCAGTCCGAAGGGCTGGAGAACGAGAAGATCCGCGCCGCGCGTGTCGCGACGCAGCTGGTCCCCGAGGACGCGACGGTCGCGCTGGGGAGCGGTTCCACCGCCCACCACGCGATCAAGGCGCTCGCGGCCCGGTTCCCAGGCGGGGGCGGGCTTCGGTGCGTGGCCTCTTCTCGTCGAAGCGAGGAGATCGCGAAGAGGTTCTCGCTCCAGATCGTCCCGCTGGAGGAGGTCGAGCGGTTCGACCTCATGCTGGACGGGGCCGACGAGGTGGCGCCGAATCTCACGCTCATCAAGGGGGGCGGGGGAGCGCACTTCCGCGAGAAGCTGCTGGCCCGGATGTCGGACAAGCTCATCGTCATGGTCGACCACACGAAGCTCGTGCGCAAGCTGGGCATGCGCTCCCCCCTTCCGGTCGAGGTGGTGCCGTTCTCCGTGCCTTACGTGGCCCGTGAGCTCTCGCGACGGGCGCTCATGCCGACCTTGCGCATGTCCGCCTCGACCTCGTTGGAGGGCGAGCCGCTCCCCTTCGTCACGGACAACGGCAACCACGTGCTCGACTGCCGGGTCCCGTCCGAGATCCTGGACGAGAAGAGCTGGGACCTGCAGCTCCGGGCGACCCCGGGCGTTGTCGAGACCGGACTGTTCGTGAACATGGCCCACCTGGTCCTGGTAGGGATGCCCGATGGCCGGGTCGAGGAGCTCCGTCCGAAGGACGCCGCCCATCGGCCCTCGTCGGTCTCCTTCCTCGAGGAAGCCTTGACCGAGCGCGCGAAGGCCCCGGCAGCCCCGTCCCCTCCGAAGCGAAAGGAGAAGGGGCCCCGCCTCCCCCGTCTCGGACGGCGCAAGCGAGCGGCAGCTGCCGTCCCCGCCCAGTAAGGGGCGGTGGCGCAGATTACGTCATTCAACGAATCCGGGCGAGGGGTCCCCCGGGAACCGCACGACACTTGCCGAATTTCCTATCGGAAAAATGTCTCCGCACCATCTTTATCCCAGGCCAGGCCCTCGGGAGCCGTACGGGTTAGGTCCATGCAAGGACACTACATCTCCCTCCGAAAGGAAGGGAAGGTCGGCGTCATCGAGATCAACAAGCCGAAGGCCAACACCTACGACCACGAGATGGTGCTGGAGTTCGGTCGTGCCATCGACGAAGTGCGGTTCGATGACTCGATCAAGGTCGCGGTGACCACCTCGAAGGTCCCGAAGTTCTTCAGCGCGGGGGCCGACATCGAGATGCTCAAGGGCTCGGAGCCGGACTTCAAGGCGATGTTCTGCCTCAACTGCCAGGAGACGCTCACCAAGCTCGAGTCCACCCCGAAGGTGTTCATCGCCGCGTTGAACGGCCATACGGTCGGAGGGGGTCTCGAGATCGCGCTCGCCCATGACCTTCGCTTCATGATCGATGACCCCAAGCTCCAGATCGGTCTCCCGGAAGTGAACCTGGGGGTCCTCCCCGGCACGGGAGGGACGCAGCGGCTCCCGCGCCTCATCAACAAGTCGATCGCCCTCGACATGATGATCACCGGGCGCACGCTCAATCCCCAGGAGGCGCTCCACGTCGGCCTGGTGAACTACATCTACCCGGCGGACAGGTTCGAGCCCGAGTGGATGGCCTACGCCAAGCGCCTCGCCGAAGGGCCCGCGCGCGCCGTGAACCTGATCAAGCGCTCGGTCCAGGAAGGGGTCGAGATGACGCTCACCCAGGGGCTGGCCCTGGAGCGGGAGCTCCAGAACCGGCTCTTCGTCACCAAGGACGCGAAGGAAGGTCTCGCCGCTTTCATCGAGAAGCGTAAGGCCGTCTTCGCGGGGGCCTGAGCGATCGAACCCCAGAACCCCGAACCATGACCGACCCCGCTTCTCCCGGTCCGTCCCCTCCTCCCGCTCCGAAGAGCCCGATGGAGCGGAGCCTGAAGGACGGTGGAACGGTCGTTCCGGTGCGGGAGGTGCTCTGGGGCGACAGCACCGGAGTCCGGAAGTACGAGACCTCGGACGAGCTCCCCCCCGAGATGGCCGACCTGATCATGCGTCTCATGGTCGTGCAGGCCGACACCGAGTATGGCTCGATCCAACAGCACCGCCCTTGGCTGGACCACGCCCCGACCCTCGAGGACCGTTGGGTGCAGGCCCGGATCGTCGCCGACGAGGCGAGGCACGGGCTGCAGGCCTGCCGCATCCTCCGCGACTTCGGGGAGGAGGGAGAGCAGCGTATCACCGGCCTTCTTCGGACGAAGGAAGGGGAGCACAAGCTCGACGCTTTCAACATCCCGTTCGATTCATGGGCGGATGTCGGGGCCTTTACCTGCCTCGTCGACCGCGTGGGGGTCTATCAGCTCCGAGCGTTCCAGGAATGCTCCTACGGTCCTCTCGCACGTGCCATGCCCCTCATGCTGAGCGAGGAGCAGCTCCACCTCAATTTCGGGTTCAACGTCCTGCGCCGGATGTCCCGAGAGGGCGCCAAGTACTACGGGACGAAGGAGGAAGCGCAGGAGGCCGTCGAAAAGTGGTTCCCTCGCGCCCTGGACATGTTCGGCCACTCCCGGTCCACCACGAGCGAGAACGCGATCCGCTGGGGGATCAAGCGGTGGACGAACGACGAGGCCCGTTCGCGCTACCTCAAGGAGGTCGCCCCGCTCCTCGAGGGGATCGGCCTCAAGATGCCGGACCCCGAGTGGAACCGTCGCATCCACTGAGCCTGGTGCGGTTTTCTCCCACCGCTCATTAACGCTTAAGGGGGACTACGTTCCCCCGGGGTCATGGCGAAGCCTCCGGCGAAGATCGAGCCCCGACCCATCCGCCCCCCCGAGGACTGGCGCAAGACCGCAGTCATGCCCGGGTTCCACCGGTCGGTGGGGTTCGAGATCGACCCGGCCGAGGCCCGCCCGGGAAGATGCATCGTACGCGGTCGGATCGAGGCCATGCACCTCAACATCAACCAGGTCGTGCACGGGGGCGTCTACTGTACCCTGCTCGACACGGCGATGGGCGCGGCCGTGGTCACGACGTTGGGGCCGCAGGAGGTGACCGCCACGACGAGCATCTACGTCGACTTCATCCGGCCGGCCCGGCTGGGCCAGGTCCTCAGCGCCGAGGGTGTGGTGACCCGGAGAGGGCGGAACATCGCCTTCGCGGACGGCAAGATCCAGGACGAGGAGGGGAAGCTCATGGGAACGGGGCGCGGCACGTGGTACATCTGGTCCCTCTCTCCGGAGAAAGGTCCTGCGCCCCGAGGGACGGTCCAAGGGGCCGCATCCCCCGCAGGTCCCTCCAAGGAGACCCCGCCCCGTCCGTGACCCCTGCGAGGGGGGACCCCGGGCGCCCCTCTCCTCAAGGCAGCGTCGAGATCATCACGTTCTTCGCGGGGAAGTCGAAAGGGTAGCGCTCCGTGGGGTGCTTCAGGTCCTCGAGGAACGTGACGATGCCGGAGGCCGCCCCGAAGACCGAGGCGATCAGGAGCAGTTCGAAGAGCGGCGTCGCGCTGAAGTACGCGGAGACGTGCGAGACGGCGAGTGTCGCCCGGGTCCCGATCACCAGAACGACGAGGTAGGTGATCTTCGCTCCGTGCGAAAGGGCCTTGAAAAGGCCGAAGGCGCGCGTGGCCCGTGTCGCGGTCACGAGCCCGCCCAGGACCGCGATGGTCGTTCCCAACCCCAGGTAGAGGCTCGGGTCCAACCCGATCTGGATGGGCAGGTGGATCAGGACCGTCGTGAAGAACACGTAGGGAACTAGGACGAGGAAGAAGAAGATTGTCCCCGCCTTCGCGATACCTTTCGCCACCTGCCACGCGGGGGCCGGAAGGTCGTAGGGGCCCACGCCCACCATAGGAGCCCCCTGGGGCGCGGTCGCGTCCGTGGGAGGAACGGAGGGCGGAGCCGGGGGCGGAGCGGGGGGCGAGGCGGCGCTCATGGTAGCGGCTCCGGGGGAAGGGTGACGGTGACCGCCCCGCTCGTGATGGTCGCGACGACCTGCCCCCCAGCGAGGTTGCACCCAGAGGCGACCGTGATGTCGGTGGTCTGGTCGAACGTGCTGCCGGGCGCTGCCGCGAGGGAAAGGCTCCCTCCCCCGCAGGAGGTCCCGCCCCCCGCCGGGAGGACGCTCAACGTGAGCGCCCCCGTGTCAGCGTAGCTGGCCTCGTTGGTGAAGTTCACGCGGACCGGGACGATCGTGTTCCCTCCCGAGGTCGTCGGGGTGCCGGGGGTGACGGTGAACCCCTGGTAGGGTGCGGACCAGTTCTGGTCGCTCTCCATCGCCAGGCCGAAGTCGAACATGCTCGCGTAGGAGCCGTTGATCCAGTACCAGCCCACGGTCGGCACGCTCCGGTAGAGGAGGTATCCGTCCTGCTGGAGGGTACGGGTCGGGAGCAGGACGTGGACGTTGATCGGGACCTCGGTCCCCGGGGAGACGGTGACGCTGCTGCTGGACCCCTCCGCAAGAAGCCCCCCGGCCTTGAGCGCGAGGACGCCACCGACGGAGAAGGTCATGGGAAAGCTCCCGTTGTTCCAAACGTAGAGCACTTCGCTCGTCACGAGCCCTTCCGAGGTCTGGAGTGTCGTGCCCGCTCCCGCTCCGTTACGGACCTGGGGAGGGTGCATCGCCAAGGAGACGATCGAGGCCACGAGGTAGAGCACGACGATCAGGACGGCAAGGATCCCGCTCCAGCGGAGGAGCCGCGCGAGGCGGTAGAGCGGCGGCTTGTTCCGCCGTACGAGCGGCGGCACTCCGGCCGCGCTCGACCCCACGACGGGGGGGGTCGCGTTCAAGGAGGTCCCCCCCGAGGCCCCTCGCGTGTTGCGGGCGGGGGACGGGGCGGGCCCCCCGAAGGGACCAAGGGCCCACCGCAGCCCGAGCAGAAGTTCGCGGCGGGGCGGTTCGTCGTCCCGCACTGCGGGCAGGGCGGAGCCGCCGCCTGTGGCGGCGGCCCGGCGCCCATCAGGAGCGGTGCCCGCGGAGCGTGCGCGCGCTTGTAGCTCCGCCCGAGGATGGCGCCGACGATGAGGGTGATGATCACGAGCGTGACCAGGACCATGCTACCGTAGAGCAGGAAGAGGAAGAACGACAGGATCGCGGCACCGGTTCCGTTCCCGAACCCGCTGTTGTTGTTGTTCGACCCACCACCTCCGGCGGGATCGCTCACGGAGGGGAGCGCTGGAGGGAGGGTCAGCCCCTCAGGCCCACCCGAGCCGCACCCCGGCAACGCTTCCCTGAGGGCGTAGGGGAACGTAGCGGGGGGGGCGGCGTTGGCCCTGATCGATGCAAGCCCTGACCCTGCCCCTACCAGGATCGCGAGGATCAGCAGGGTCGTTACGGAGAGGGGCCATCCCTCCTGCGAGCGCTCCACCACGTGGTAAGGGCGTGAGGGGGGTCTTGAGACTACTGTTTCCTGTGCATAGGGTCGGGGAAGCACCGCTCCAAGTCCTCAACTCAGCGGTTCTCCCTCCTGCCCCCTCTCTCAGCGGTCGGGGAACCGGCCGCTCCCGGCAGGCTCCCCGCCCGGCCAAACGTATTTGCCTCTGGAGCGTCCTCGCCGGGGTGATGACACCCACGGGTACCTCGAAGGGAAGAGAGGAAGTTCGCGACGAAGCCCAGGCCTTGGCGCGGGAGATGGCGCACGACATCCTCGAGTTCACTCGAGTGGGCTGGAAGCTCGCCGGTCAGGTCGGTCGTCTCGCGCTCCACGCCGCCGAAGACATGGCCAACGAGGCCGAGAAGACCTGGGAGCGCCGGAAGCCCAGTCGTGGTCGGGGGAAGTAGCGGCGCCGACGGGGTCCTCCTTAAATACTCCCGAAAAGTGGAAACTCCGCTGACGGCCAAAGCAGCGGGGAAACACCCGGTCCCATTCCGAACCCGGCAGTTAAGCCCGCCGGCGTTCCACGTGGTACTGAAGTGCGCGAGCCTACGGGAAGCGTGGAAAGCTGTCAGCACCTAACATGACAGCCCGGGCACTGTACAAACGCATTTGGCTGGGAGATGTCACGAAAGGCCCCCGGACCGCCCCCCGTGGTAGCTTGGGCCCGTCTGGTTCCCGCCCGACCAGGCTAGCCGCGACATCGCCGTCCTCAAGCAACGCTAGTGGGCGAACGCCTCGCCCGGTTCCTCCGCCGTCGATCAGCAAGACCAACGCCGGATGTGAACTCCTTTCCCCTCGGGAGGACCCCGGGGACCCCCTACACCTCTAGCTCTTCCCTTCCGGGAAGAGCGACGCCATCCTGGCGTCGAACCTGGAGAGGCCCTCGCGCATCTGGTCCTCGTCCACGCCGATGTAGTGCGTGGTCATGTCCACGGAGGCGTGGCCCATGAAGTTCTTCAGGTCGACCAGGCTCATGCCGCTCTGATAGGCCAGTCGGCCGAACGTTCTCCGCAGGTCGTGGTTCGAGACCCTGATCCCCAACCCTGACCGCCGGACGGCCCGGGTGAGAAGGTTGTCCAATCCTGAGGCTGAGCGAGGCAGGACCAGAGCATCGGAGGCCTTGCCCTCGACCCACGGCCCCAGGACCGCGGCGGTGGCATGGGTCATGGGGATCGTGCGCCACTTCCCTCCGACCCGTCCCTTGCCGCAGACACGCATCCTCCCCCGCTCGAAGTCGAGGTCCCGGACCCGGAGGCGTTTGACCTCGATCCTTCGCAGGGCGTTGCACCCTTCGAGCACGACCAGCACCTTCTCTGGGCCCTGGGCCGCTTGAGCGAGGACGAGCAGGTCGCGATGCTGCAGCCAACGCCGGCGGGTCGCTTCTCCTGAGGGCAGTCTCCAAGCTGCCGCATGGTCGGCGAGAGGGTGCCGAAGGCTTCGAAGGAGCCGGCGAAGGGCCGAAAAGTACACGGCGAGGCCGTTGCGGCTCCATCCGAGCCGGTCGCGCACGGCGCGCAAGTGCTCGGTGTCGAGCGCCTCCGGGCTAGGGGGCACGAGGTACCCTGCCCGGCGAAGGACCCCGGGGGTCCTCGCGATGTGCCACCGGATCCTTCGAGCCCACTCCTCGCCCACCGAGCCCTCGCGGCGGACAGCTTCCCACAGGATGTTGGCCGCCGAGCTCCACACCTCATCGATGTCCGGTTTGGACCCACCTGAAGGGAGCGCCGACGATGGCTGCCCCCCGGATCCTACGGCAGGTGCTCCAAAGTCGAGGAGCGAGGACTGGGCGTGGGTCCCGTGCGGTGCCACGCCGGGGAGTGATGGCGCTCATCGGGTCATGAGTTGTGTCGTCGGTGAAGACGGGTGCGACGTGCTCGGGTAGCGTGAGCATTCGCAAGTACCCCTCGACCCGTCCTCGAGAGGAAAGCCCGGCATAGGACTATGTTTTGACGACCCGCCCCCGGAAAGGTGTACGGTGAGCCAGGCGGTCGGGGGCGCGGCACGACTACGCGGCTCGCGGGAGCTTTAGTCGCCTTCCATCGATCTCGACCGCGGCGCCGGCGTTGATGACGAACCCGAAGTATCGCGACTTGTTCTTCCCCCCTGGAAGGAACCTGTTCGTCCCGATGGCGACCGTGATCGCACCCGCCTCGATATCCTCGAGCTGCGGAGTGTCGTGGAGCTTCGGGTTGAGGCCGATCCTCAACTGTGCGGGACGGTCTCGGTCCCGTCCGCCCTTGGCATAGGGCGCTTTGAACATCTCGTCCCACCCCGTCCGGTAGTGCTGTCGGACCAGGCGCCCCCCCTCGAATTCGAAGACCCCTCCGGTCGCCTTGGTCGTGTCCGAGTAGCAGGACCGGTTCGCGCGGATCGTTCCCTCGGCGACGGTCGGGTCGAGGGCGACGGAGACCGACCCCGCGGGGAGACTGCTCAGGATGCGATACTTGTTCTTCCGATCCTGCGCCGTGGGTGTACCGGTGGCGATGACCGCACGGTTCCCCGAGAGCCCGAGCGTGAGGTCGGTCCCCTGGTCGTCGTGGACCCGGACGCGATGCCCCCGCTCCAGGGCCCGAGCAATAGGTGCGGCGGCTCGCTGCAAGGCGGCAGGGTTCACCATCGAGGCCTCGAGGAGCTGTCTCGTCCACGCCTCCTCGTCGACCCCGTAGGCTTTGGCCAGCGAGGGGAATGGCCGTCCGATCTCGAGGCGGGCCCCGCGCACCCCGGCTTTCGCTGCGGTGTTGTACCAGTTCTCGTTCCACGCGAAAGCCCTCTCCGCGCGAGGCCCCAGCTTCGTGAGGCGCAGCTTGTCCCCCGGTCCCCACATGTGAACGTAGACGTCGGTCTTGCCGAGCGCCGCCCACTCGTGGGCGGGTTCTGCGCCGTAGAGCGTCTCCTGCTTCGCGGCGAGACCATCCCAGAACGCTTCCTCATCTTCGTAGAGGACGAGCGGGTACGCCCGTAGGCGTCGCACCTCACGCGCGAGCGCCGTTGCCCACGGTAGGGAATGGCTCCAGCCTTCGATGATGACGTTCTCTCCTGGACGGACCTTGAGGTACTGATTCAAGATCGAACGGGCGAACTTGGCTTCCGGCGCGACCGAGGGTCTGGTCGACATGGACCGTCAGCGGGCCGCTCATATTTATGTCACGGGAGGAGCTGAAACCGTGGTCCCCATCAACGGGGACGCCCCTCTGGGTGAAACCAGATTTTCACCCAATTCTGATGGATTGATTATCGCCGGGAAGGCATGGTCCTGCCGTGAGCACCAAACGCAGCATCCGATGGAGCGAGGATTATCACCTGTACGTGGACTACGCGGATCCCTTCGCCGAGGAGGGCGTCTTCCTGCGGATCGACCGGGGACTCTGCAAGGCCGTCGAATTGGACACCGCCAAGGACGGGCTCGAGGTGACCGTCAGGCTTCCCCCCGAGGTGGCGCCGATCCTTCATCCTGACGTCCGCAAGGAGTTGCGACAGTACTTCCGCCGCCCGACGAAGCGAGCGCTCGCCCGACAGTCACGACAATGGACCAAGACGGCAGCCCGGTGGAAGCGTCAGGCGCGAGAAAGGCTTGCGAAACGCGCGAGCACTCCCCTGGCCTCGTTCGATACCGTTTGGAAGGACGTCCCATCGACCGTGGTCGAAGCGATCGAGTCTTGGAGGCGAGCGGTCCTCACGACCGACCCCGAAAGGGCGGAGCAGATCGCCAGGTGGTACGAGGGTCACACTCCCGAGTTTCCCCGCACGCCCGAGCAGGAACGACGCTGGAAGAAGATCATGGCCGATCTTCGACGGAGATCCAGCTCCAGCGAGAAGAAGAGGAAGTTGAGAACGCCGGTTTCCTGGTGATCTCACGACGGCAAGTCGCGGGGTCGCTTGGAGAGCGCCCAGGAAATCTGAGGCCCGCCGGAGTGGCGTGGGAAGTGCGGGGCGGAGGGCTGTCGCGGGCCGACGATATACGTAGGAGTCGACGGGTGGATCACAAGGACGCGTGGGGGGCAACCCTGTATTCTTCGACCCGAGATGGGGCGCCTTCCTCTTTGCATGGAACTCGAAGGCCGATTGCGTGGTGCGCTCTGTCGGATCAAGGCGCGACCCGTTCCTCGACTCTCGGGTGTTCCAGGTTAGGGTGAAGGACCGTTAATCCTAGGAGGCCCGGGCAGGCTGTAGGTCAAGGCCGCTCCACTTCGCGTTGATAGTCAATTCGATGTGCTAATGCGCATCGGGTCGAGGGCCAAAACCGATTTGGAGGCAAACATGGGCGCACATCTGCCACTCCCGAGCGAGCTGAGCGAATTCCTCTCTCTACCAGGTCCGCAGTCGTTGCTGCTTCGGGGTTCTCCGGGCTCTGGCAAGACCACCCTCTCGATCTCCCTCCTCCAGGGCTTCCAAGGGAAGCGGGTCCTCGTGACCAGTCGGGTGTCGGCGGCGAAGTTGGAACAGGAGTTCCCATGGCTGGGGGAATCTGGACACCGGAGCATCGAGGTCATCGACACCACCGGGGCGACGGGGGACTCGAGGTCCACCTCCAAAGCGGAGCCGAGGATACGGGAGCTCCTCACGGGGGCGCAGCCCGACTCCGAAGATCTCCGGAGATTCCTGTGGCTTCCAGGACCGATGCAGCAGGCTTGGGGCGCGGCCTCCGAAAGTGCTCCGACCATCGTCGTCGTGGACTCCTGGGACGCGCTCGTGGAATCCTATCTGGGAGGCGCTTCGAAAGATGGGGGAGCCTCTCCGAGCCGTGTCGATATCGAGCGCATCCTGCTCGAGCGGATGGGCTCGGCCCCCATCCACCTGGTCCTCCTCCTCGAGCGAGAGGGGCAGACCCCCCTGGACTACCTTGTGAACGGGGTCGTGCATCTCAAGACCGAATTCCAGGACGAAAGGTTGGAACGATGGCTCATCTTCCACAAGCTGCGCGGGATACGCATCGCGAACGCGATGTATCCGTTCAGCCTGGAGGGTGGGAAGTTCGAGTGTATCGAGCCCATGCGGCACCCCGAGAGCTTCCCGTCGGGACGGGCCGAGCCCGAACCCGACGCGATACCGGGGCACATCTGGCCGGGGTCGAGCAGCTACGCGGACGGCTTTGGTCGCTTGCCCTTGGGCAGCATCACGATGCTCGAGCTGGACTCGGACGTCCCGCAGTCGGTCCCCTACCTCCTGTTCTCTCCCACGGTCGCCCAGGTGGCCGGTCGGGGAGGGTCGGTCCTCATCCTTCCCGACACCGACGCCGATCCCGAGGTCCTATGGGGTCGCGTCCAGCCCAGCCTCTCTCAGAGGAAGTACCTCGACCATGTGCGTTTTGTCACTCCGACAGACGGCAACGGTGCTTCCACCCTGGCTCCCACGTTCGATCGCACGCTCATCCACATCGGGCCGACGAACGGTAGCGGCGGATCGAAGTGGGAAGAACAGCTCGACACGTTCCTCGGTGAGGGTGAGGGCCAGGGAGCCCCGGGATTCGGGCTCTTTCACCTCTCGGGGATCCACGGGCTCACCAGTGCCTACAAGGTCCCCGTGGGGCCCGACATGATCGAGCGACTTCCCTCCATCGTCCGTAGGCTGGTTCGCGACAAGGCCATGCACACCGTCCTCGTTGGACGAAGCGGGGATCGTCTTCTCGAGGCGCTCCGCCGCGTCGCACCAAGCCACATCAGGGTCCGGATGCGCCAGGGCCGCATCCTTCTCCACGGCAGGTCGCCATGGACCCCGACGTTCCTGCTCGCCGCGGGTCAGGACCATGTTCCCTACGAGCTCCTCCGCGTCGTTTAGGGGGGCACTACCCACTTTGCTTCGTCCAAACCCTTCCGAGGTCGCGCACCCGGGCCCAGGCGCTCAAGTAGCCCTTCCCTTCAGTGGAGGTACTTCGGAGGACGGATCCCGCGTCTAGTCCGGTTCCTGTTCCGCGTGGAAGCGGATGGGAGAATCGTCCTTCGGGGGCTTCTCCGGGGACTCTCCGCTTCCCTCGTCCCCTTCACGCTCCTCTTCCTCTGAGATCTCCTCGGCGACCAGACCGGAGACGCTCCGGATCTCCGCGAGGACGACCGTCGGGTCCTCACGATCGTCCAGGAGGAACAAGTACTCCGCGGGTGACTCCCCCTCCTCGGTCGGAGCGACGGAACCATCGGAGAGAGCCTCCCCGCGCATGCGCACCCGCAACAGGCGGCGACTCTCCCCCGGCGGTTGGAGGATGTCCATCTTCAGGACGTCCCGATGAGGAATGGTCACATCGTCGGCACCCTCCTCCCGGATGCCTCCGAAAGGTCCGCCACTCAGGTCCGCCAAGTAGTGACGAAGGTTCCAGCTCGTGAGGACCAGGAGCCCGTGGCTGGTGTCAGGGTCGATCCGACGTACGCGGCCGTAGTACCAAATCGAGTCATCGATCTCGCCATTCTCGGAGAGGCGTACGGGGACACCTCGCCAGCAAGCGATGAACTTCTCTCCGGGGTCGAGCCGAACGTCCTGGTCGTAGGGGGACGGTAGCTTCTCCACGTGGCTAACCTCGTGATGTGCGTTCGGCCGCAGGAAGGCAGCGGCTCTTCAAGATGCTGCCCGGAGATTCGCATGCGTGGATCGCACCCATGACGGTCGGCCTGCGGCAACGAATGTCGAGGCCATGAATCCATCCTGACGTGCAGGTTGCGGGTTCGCGCTACCGTTACCCGCGGTCCGATCCAGCTCTTGGGTGAGGTCCTTCTTGCGTCGCCTGCGTCTGGGTCCATGAACGATCGCATGTTCCGACCAGAGCGCATGGTCCTCGTGCAGTCCCGAATGCACACGCGACTCGGAAACCGACCCAAGTCTGCGACCCCTTGGATTGGGCCTTCCGGGTCGGAGGCCCGTTCTAGGGCACCTGAAAGGACGCGATCGCGAGCTGCAGAGCTATGCGCCGACGTTCCTCTGACGACCCCAATGACTCACCGAACATCGTCTGCGCCTGTTGGCGGGCCGCCGGTTCGTTGGCCAGTTCGGTCATCACGGCGGACTGGCAGCTGGCCAGGCTCATGGTCATCCGAGCCCATCGCTTCACGAATTCCTTTGCTAGGTCGTCCTCTCGCATGGTCGCGGAACCGGACGACGCCCCTTCAAGGTGCTGGAAGTCCGGGATCGGGCGTCGCGGGGGTTGAGGATGCAGCGCGACGTGGGTCCAGCCACCTCGTTGTCATGGGCGGGCGGAGAGCTCGCCTTCCCGGTAGGACCATTCGTGAAGTGTTCATGGCAGGGTGCAATTGCGATTGCGCCGCGAGTCGAGGTGGAGGGTGCCGGGAAACCCGCACCGGACCTGAGTTGGTTCAGAATCTGGAGGGGGGGAGTCGGTCCTTGTCTCTAAGGCGTGAGTAGAATCCTGGACGCGGCCCTAAGCCCAGAAACCTGACGATTTCGCCGTCCACATCGAAGATGGCCCTGAACCTGCGGGGAGGGAACTCATTGAGCTTCAACTCCCATAAGAGGGGATGATCCCGGATTCCGTGAATCGTGTATCCAAGGCCCGACCGAAACGGGCGATGAAGAATATCTGGGAGAATCTCCTCGAAGACCCTGCGAACTTCCAAGTCGAGAGCAAGATACTCTTCGTCGGCCGGCGAACGAAATGCCAGACGATGGATCATGCTCAGTAGCCTTTCTTGGCCTGAGCACGTGAGCGTCGGATGATCTCGGAGCCTGGGACGTCCTCACCGGAGTGCCGACGTCGCTCCATTTCTTCGTACCACCCCGGGGGTACGTAGTCCTCGGCCATGTCCAGTAGGAACTGGTCCCAAGTCTGATTGGCCGTCTTCAGCTTCTGGAGACGTTCGATGACTTGGGCGTGCGCTGGAATGGAACTTAGCCGGTCGGGTGCCATATCATGATGGTCAATGATGGCCATGTACTTAGGAGTTCGGGCATCAATGAGATGTGGCGCATGGTGGCCACCGATTGGGGACAAGTTCACCTCATGGGCCGGGGGGAGAACCGGACCGTTGAGGCGCGTAGGCTGAGATGCAACTGTGATTGCACGCTACGTCAGACGACGATGTTGTCAGCGCTTCGTGAGGCGCAGGCGACGCGCCGGCGGAGAATCTGAGACCTTGCGGGCACGTGAGAGCATTTGCTCGTACTCCCGGACTACCTTCTCTTGAGCTACTTCGCTCTCCAGGTACTCAGTGTCGAATCGATCGACAAGCCGAAGGTAGAGCATGACCGCCTCGTCGAGGGCGTGCGCGGACTTCTTGCCGTAGTCTCCAGCAGCGTAAATCAGACGTCGGACGATGAGGTCCTCTGGGGCCGCGAGCCTGACCGGGCCGTGCGGTGTCCCCACGACCGTGGTTGCCTCCCAAAGTCCGGCGTACTTGTCTCGTCCAAGCTCGACCACCAGGCTGAGGTCGTTGCGAGTCCAATAGCGCCCGTCAAAGTCGAATCCCCACTGAGAAAGAATCGGGGCGAGCCGTGTCTTGCCCCCGACGATGTCCACGTCTCCGGAAACGTACATCCCATCGGTGTAGATCTCAATCGCTGAGCCGCCAACGATCACCAACCGGTCACCCAATCCCGATTCCGTCGCCAAGAGGGCGCCGAGAAAGGCAACTCGGCGATCTGGACGCGGTTCGTTAGAGAGGATTGAGTCGAACTCCTCGCGACTAACCATGCTCGGAACCCCTCAATCCCGCTGCCTGAAGGACTCGGTCCTTCGACGCGTGTCGAATGGGCAGAGGCTTCCCTCGATAGGTCAGGGCGCGCCGGGTGTGGCCGCGAGGGGTTGGAAGGGCTCGCAATTGGGCAGCGATAGCGAGGGTGGACGGCCTGAGCCTCTGCTTCTCTGCCACCCAATCATCCAACCACAGCATTCGCGCCCGCTTCCTAAGAAGCTGGACGAGGTCCGCATCCACCAGGGCATACCCTCTGCCGTCCTTGCTGACAATGCCCGCTGACGACGCACGATGAAGCTCTTGGTAGACCTTGACTCGCGGAAGCCCCGTCAGGACTGCGATTCGGTACCCTGTCATGGGGTCTGGCGCACTGGCCAGCGCGGCAAGTGTCGCGAGGCGAGTGTGGCTTCCCGTGAACGCCTCCAGACCTGGATCAAGCCGCATCTTCATCAGATAGGATACAGTTGGGTTCCTATTTGTAGGATACCAATAAGGTCCGTACTGCGAACTGACCATCTGGAGAGACGGAGAAGCGCGCGTTCACGGATATCCGATCGGTCTCCAAGCAAGGGCAGGAGCAAGAGCTCCCAATGCGAATGTGGTACGTTGAACTCATCTATTCGCAAGGCCGATTGCACCTCCTCTTGTCTGGGCGCGGGTTGCGCTGGATAGCTGGCGCCGAGATGTGGAAGTCGGTTTGCACCTGAGCTGTCCGAGTCGGAAGCATCGGAAGTCCAATGGCACGCTCCTCGATGCGGCCTCTCTCGAGTGGCCCGCGCTGTTCAATGGGTTGACTTCTTGGGAGGCCGCTCCATTCGCTGGCCGGTGGGTCATGTCAGTCGGTCGCCCGTCACGCGCGGGTCACGAGCGCGAGAGTGAGCCATCTCATGCGGGCCAACGCGACGGCATGACGACTGAGGAATACGTGGCCGGCTTGGAATCAACTCTCTCGCCAGCCCAACGCAAGCGGCTCAAGCGAGTCGAGGAACTGATTCGCGAGGACGCTCGAATCCTCAGGGGCTTGGCTTAGGGGCGAAGGAACCCCGAATCCAGGCTACCGCGCGCTCTTCCTCCCCCATTCGTACGTCGTTCAGACCGTTCATGCTTGCAGCCACCTCAAGGCCTTGTCTGATGGAGAAGATCTCATTTCCGCCGACCGCGTCCTCCCCCCTTGGGGCGACTGAATGAGCGAGAACGTGCCGGAGCCGCCAAACCTGTGGAAGGGGTGCACGACGGGTGCCGACCTGATCCCAACTTTGGATCTGGATGAAGAGGATGAGTTCGAGCTCTTCAATGCGGACCGGTCCAAGAGAGTAACTGGGCTGTGGGATGTGGATGGGAACTACCAGCTCTTCGTCTTTTCCCGGCCATCCCGCTCCGCGGTTCGATTAGCAGACAGTGCGGTCCACAAAGCCCGTGCGGAGTGCAAGAGTCTCTCCGAGAAGCTCTCTAACATCTCGAATGATCCGTGGCCTGGAGAAGTCGAAGAGGATGGTGCCATCGCAACCGGTCCTGGACTTGTGAGGGACATTTTCGAGGAGCAAGGAATCCCCTTCCAAGTGAAGGCCAGGAGCACATCGGATGGACTCTTCCCTTCGTCTGACGAGGCTCGCGGGCGATGACGGACAAGCTGCGGTTGCACCCGCACGGTTGGGCGTCCGGATCGGGCAGATCTCATGAGCAGCGATCGCGTTGGCTGACATGGCTGCTCGAAAGTCAAGATCGGACCTCTCGCACCGCGCAATGACTTGGTGGAAGTCGGAAGGGCGTCAGCGTGTGCATGGACTCGAGTTTCATCTAGAAATCATCGAGATCATGACCCTCGGGTTCACAAAGGAGGAACGAGCTCTCCTCTCCGAAGTCGTTCGCCAGGTCCTTATGGGGGGCAAGTCCATTCGACGCTTCATGTGATACCGTGTCGACATGTAAACCAGATCTCCCTCCCGAGGTTTGACACTGGCGCAACTACGGGCGCTACCATAATCACGGACGAACGCTCGGGTGAAGCAGTTTGATGCTCGAGGAACGATGTGCTTGGGCTGGGCACTTCGATCAATTCGTCGGCCTACCGGACCGCACGCTCTTCTCGCACCTCACACGATTCACCCGAGAGAAGGAACCACTCCAACTCGGCGCTTGGCGGGACAGTCTCGAAGCCCTCCAAAGAGAGGCGGGCGAGTGCATTCGAGCCAGCCCCGTTGCGAGTGGCTTCGGGGCGGTATTGGAGTACAAGCTCTCTGTCGACCGCGCGCGCCGGCCCGACGTGGTCGTCTTGGAGAACGGCTCGGTGGTCGTCCTAGAATTCAAGTCGACGGCGCACGTTCGACAGGCCGATCTCGACCAAGTCGCCGGGTATGCTCGGGATCTCGAGGGCTATCACGAAGCCAGCCAAAACCGCCACGTAATCCCGGTGCTCATCCCGATGAGATTCCGTAGCGGGAGGTTCCACCAAGGGTCCACGTGGATCTGTCCACCAAACGAGCTTGCAGCGTTGTTGCTCGATCTGACCGGTGGTACTGCTGCCGGGCGAGCGGACATTGAGAAGTGGGTTCGCTCCGAGTTCGTACCGCTCCCCAAACTCGTCGAGTCCGCTCGTCTCATTTTCGAACGCTCCCCCTTACCGTTCATACGGAGGGTCTCCGAGGCAGGCATTCCCAACCTGATCGAGAGGATGTTAGGGGTATGCCGCGAGGCCGCCCAGCGCGGGCAGCGCCACCTCATCCTGCTCTCCGGAGTGCCGGGCTCGGGGAAGACTCTCGCCGGACTCCAGCTGGTTCACCATCCAGGGCTTGATATCATCGCAACTGCAGGGTCATCCAATAGAGCCATTTCGCCCGCGGTTTTTCTCTCCGGGAACGGCCCCCTCGTAAAGGTCCTCCGACATGCGCTCGGAAGCAAAGTCTTCGTTACGGACATCTGGACGTATCTTCGCAAGAACCTCGAAGAGGGCGCACTTGCACCCCGCGAGCATGTGGTCGTCTTCGACGAGGCGCAGAGGGCGTGGGACCATCGAAAGGTCTTCGACAGCCATGACAGTCTCCTCGGCGATCGCTCAGAACCCCAACTTCTCCTTGAGAGCTGCGAGAAAGTTCGCGATTGGTGCACCCTGGTCGGGCTCTTCGGTGAGGGCCAGGAGATTCACTCCGGGGAGGAGGGGGGGATTCAACTTTGGATTGATGCAGTTTCAAAGAAGGATGGTACGACTTGGTTTGTTCATGGACCTGAACGCTGGAGGACCGGATTCGAAGCTGTGGGTGCCAGCTACGATTCGGCTCCCGAATTCGACCTCACCCAGAGCATCAGGAGCCACCTGGCCGTGGGCTCGGCGGCTTGGGCATCCCTACTTCTGTCAGGTCGCCTGGGGGAGGCCAGGAACGTTGTAAGCTCTGGACTGAGGGAGTTCCCAATCTACGCCACTCGTAGCTTGGAGGACGCGAAGTCCTACGTTCACGAGAGATACAGGGGTGAAGGGGACGGCTATCGATGGGGACTCCTGGCGTCCTCCAAGGCGCGCAATCTCTCGGGGTACGGGGTTCGAAACGACTGGATGTCGACTAAGGTGGTCAACCACGGGGCCTGGTACAACGATGCTCCGACAGCCCCGAAGTCGTGTTGCCAGCTCCAGGACGTCGTAACGGAATTTGGTTGTCAAGGACTCGAACTGGATCTTCCGCTAGTGTGTTGGGGGGATGACCTCGTTTGGAGCGGGACCAAGTGGACTTCCGACTCCAAGCCGAGCAAGGGGGTCGAGGATGCCTTGAGACTACGCCTGAATGCATACCGCGTGCTCCTCACTAGAGGCCGGGATGGGATTTGCATCTTCGTCCCGGAGTCACCGAAAGTGGAAATGGACAGCACCTACCGCTCACTCTTGGATGCAGGCGTGTCTCCCCTGCTTCCTGGCGTGAGCGAGGCCCAATCGGCACAATAGCCGTTGCACCAACCGTACACGGAAGACGACCGACGTTCCCGATGCCGAAGGCCTCGTGTCGTCCGAAAGTGCTATCAGACGTTGATTTGGTCAATCCCACTGCATGACTGCAATTCCTGCTGATTACGTTGCAGCCCTCATCGGAGCATTTGGGGCGGTCCTGGTTCTCTTTCTCCAATGGATGAGGGAGTTCTTCCAGGAAATATCGAGCAGGGACAAGTGGATCGGGAGACTGCGTCGGATATCGCCGGAGGTGAATGCGGCCTTCCTCAGCCTCACCAACGACGGGCGGGGAGTGTTCTCTTTCGTGCCCCCTCTTCTCGCGGTTCTGCCTCTGCTCATCTTTCTGGTCCCCCCATTGGGTGCTTCAAGCCCGGTTGACCGACTCGAGTTGGCTGGAATCATCGTGATCTTTGGGTTCGTGGCAATCCATCTCTTGGGGGCACACGCCCTACCAAACCTCCTCCACTCGAGGGTGGCATCCGATGCCACATTCCGCTCCAAAGTCTCAAATCGCTACATGCTCCTCAATTTCTATCTCAACTACCTTGGAGCCTGCGTCTACGTCGCCGGCACGAATGTCTTCGACTTGATGACCTCGGGTACTAGCATCAACTGGCAGGACCTTGTCTTCGGACCCGGGTTCGACAAATTGACCCGGCCTCTCTCGGAGAATCCTGAGTGTAGGAAAACCGTAGAGAATATGTAGGAATCCTTCCTATCCCACCTCGTGGACCTCCGGTTCTTCCTCAAGCTCAT
>JAGWLG010000063.1 GCA_028864975.1 Thermoplasmata archaeon
CAGAAGCTATGGACAGATAACGGACGATGTGCAGGATAATCAGGTCCTAGAATTCGGTGGGCTGAACGGAGTGGGGTATCAACAGGACACCTGGAAGTTCAAGGCCGGGGCCTGGACCCAGTGTACCGCTGCGTCGTGCACAGGCGCCAACGAGCCGCCCCTGACCGCCTTTGGAGCCTTGGCGTACGACCCTCCCCACTCCGATTCCCTGGTGACGGGGGGCTACACTGGTACGACCATTAACTCGGGGGCTTACTGGACCTTCGCTGCAGACACCTGGACCCAGGTCAGCTCTTCCAATCCGCCGGGCCTTCAGAGCGCATCCATGGCATATGATGCGAACACGGTCGACACCTACATCGTCTTTTTCGGTGGCAACGCGGGCAATGGTGAGCAGGGGACGACCTGGATCTTTGTCTAGGTTCACTCTGAATGCCGCTCGGACGGCCGTCGCGTGACCCCCGCATGGGTCGGAGAGTGCTTCGGCTGGAACTCCCTGTTTCAAGTTACCCCCCGAGGGCTTCCGTCCATCGGGGAACTTCCGGGGGGGTGGCACGCACCCGCTACTCGGTGGCTCCTGACCGTCTGGGGAGAACCTCCCATCCACCAGAGGTCGAATCGTCAGCCGGGCGCGGCATCCAGCAAGTAGACCGTCGGCCACGAGCGATGCTCCGATTCGGAAACCAGCTCATGTCGGACATCGGAACTCAGAGGCTCGGGCCCTCCCGGGGGCGTCAGGCGTATTAACGAGGTACGCATCAATCAGGATAGGCATGACCTTGGACGCGCTGCATCCGAGTCAGCATGCCCGGGAATCCGCCGCTTCTCGTTCCTCCATAGTTCACTCGAGCTCCGTAGAGCCCGACGGCGGCCCTTCCGGAAACCAACACACGAAGGTTCGACAGCATCTGATGCAACGAAAGTATCCACGTGCTCGAGTGGGGTGGCTCGTTGTCGCCTTCTCATTCGGCTCCGGCATCGCCATGGGAACATCATACCTCGGAGGTGGGGCGGCTTCGGTCCTACAGGTGCAGACGATCATTTCGGGAGGTACCGGGGCAGGGTGCACGAGCCCCCCGCCTTCGGGATGGGCCTACACGGTCCCCATTTCGCGCGAGTTCTCCGCGCTCGCCACCAATCCCTCCACAGGTCTGACCCTCATGTTCGGTGGGCAGAGCTGGAACCAGGGGACCACCCTTGGCGATACGTGGGAGTATCAATCGGGCTGCTGGACCCAGATCTCCGGAGAGAGCGGATGGACTCCGTGTGGGTACCAAACCCCCAGCGCGACGTATGACGTAGCGACCGGATGTTCCGGGGGAGGCTACTCCTTCGAGCCGTTGGCCCGCTTCAGCGCATCGATGGTGTGGGATCCGAGCCTTGGCACTTCTGGGGTGTTCCTCCTCGTGGGAGGATGCACGACCGCCTACTCGTCGTCCTACCCCGACCTGTGCAGTTCGACCGCGACGAACACTGTCCTCAGCGACGTTTGGGCCTTCACCCCCGGGGGTACGTTCGGGACCGGTTCGTGGTCGCTGGTCTCAACTGCCACCTGCAGTGGAGGATATCCGTACGGCTCCGCCGATGACTACATCGCGACCGGTGGGAGCTACTACTACTGGTACAAGAACTGCCAGTACCAGTGGTCCGGTGGGACGACGTACGATGCGCCTACCTATTACTGTGCGACCACGGCGGCCGACAATCAGTGCGTGGGTTTCGGGCAGTACGGGGGGAGCATGGTCTACGACCCGGACCATACCCAGTGCAGCAGCAGTTCAGCCTGCGTCCTGCTCTACGGCGGCGCGGACTATTGGAGTTCCCACGCGAGCACTGGCTACTTTGGCCCTTGCACATCCACTGATTACATCTGGGAGACCAACACCCCCGACGTCGGCAACTACTGCACGGACGCGCTTTGGGAGCTCGTCGGGAACTCCTTGGCCACGCTCGGTTGGTGGGAGATGAACCCGGGCGTCACGTGGAACACGACCTCGACTGCGGACTCGATCGGTTACAAGGCTTACACCTGGCTCCTCATTCAAGGGGAACCGATCCAGTATGCGCGTGGGGAGGGGCTCGCTTATGCGAAGCTGAACGCACCTGGCTGCACCAGCTCGGCGTGTACTCTCGTGCTTACCGGAGGAACGAGGTCAAGCGTGGGACTGAATACCGGGGAGGTCTCTATCGCCACCACATGGTACATCACCGGCTCTGTGAACGAAACCGGAGGCGGGACGAACGGAGCGTGGACCCAGGCCGCGGCCACGACCAGCTTCCCGGCGGCAGAGGCCGCCATGGAGGCCTACGACCAGATTCCGGCCGGATCCGGGGCCGGGCAGGACACGACCCTTCACAACCAGTTGGTCTACATGGTCGGGCAGTCCGTTGCGGGAGGCTCGGAGTCGACGCCGATCTCCACCACGACCTACTCGGTTTGGTACATTTCTGTGACCCCAGGCTCGGGAATCGGGACATGGTCCTATGAGACGCTCTCCCCTCCTCCTGACGACCTCTTCGGGGCGGCGGCGTTCTACGATGGTAGCCTGCAGTTTGTTGTCGCCTTCGGTGGTTGGGACCTTACCTTGAACGAGCCCGCCTCACAGTACACCTTGGTCTGATCCTCTACTGGCCCCCCGCGAGCTCAGCCCCGATGGCGTCGGAGTCGCCCTAAGAGACAGTGACGGTGAGCGTCCAGGTCCCAGAGACCGTCGCCGCGGGTGTCGTGCCTCCGAACGCGATGGAAACCACGCCGTACCAGTCCGGAGTCCCGGCGGGAATACTCGCGGCTGGAACGAACGCGCCGTTCCATGAGGCTTGGCTGGTGCAAATGGGCGAAGTGGAGGCGGAGTACCAGTTGTAGACGAGCCAGTTCGAAGCGGTGGTGTCGTCCCCGTCCTCTGGGAGGTAGTAGTTAGGACTTGTCGGGCCAACGCATTGAACGTCGGCGTTCGCGCCATTCGTGCCAGTGCAGGTCCCGGAGCCAAACGATTGGTCCGATCCACTTGGCCAGAATCCCGAAGGATTGTTCGCGCCACAGTACGTGAATCCGATGGGCGTCGCGGAGCTGACTCCCGAGACCTTCTCGATGGAGACCGTGCCCCACGAGGCCCCCGAAGCACTGAGCGAAGAGTAGCCGATTGAGATCTGAGCCGACAGAGGCGGGCTCGATGGCGTGCCCGCGCACCCGAGATCGAACTCCCCATCCAGGTACTCGTAGTAGGAAGCTCCCAGGGGAGCGTCCTTGAGCTGGACCGTGATGGTCGAGTACAGGTAACCGCTTGTCCCAACGGAACCCGAAGAGCTGGAAACCGTGACATAGCTCGAGTCGAATGGCGGGGCTGTGTTCGTCGTGAACCCACAGTCCTGTGTATTGACACTGTTCGAATTGGCAGTAAGGGAGCCGCTGCTCACGCCATGGATGTACGATGTGCCCACCGTCAAGGCGGGAAGAACGGCGCTCATCGCCAGGATGAAGAACCGGGACAGTCTTCGCGAGACCCAAGGCCCCTTCGAGCGGGTCGGGGCTCGGACCCCCTCATACATCCTCTCGGATCGTGGGCGTATGACGTGCCGCACGGGGTACTCCCGAGTCCTCGAGCATTAGCAAGGCAACGCGCCTACATGGCCTTGTCTTCGGGGGCCGAGAGGACCCTAGCGGGATGGGAGGCGGATGCCTGTTCGTCCCCTACGGGCGCGAGCTGAGCTCGACCTGGACAGCAGGGGTGATTCTCCGAGGAGAACCTCTCACTCCACCGGGGGGATGAACCGCCCCAGATCCGACCTCGAGAAGCCAGCTTGCGAGCACGACGCGCACGGTGCGTTGCGCGCACTTCCGCGGGCCTGCCATCGGCCTTTCACCCGCACCCGCCATGATGGCCTTGTGTGCAACCCACCCTGCACCGAGGTGATCCTTTCCCACGGTCGGTGCCATCCCCGTTGCTCGAGCCCCCTGAGCGTGACCGCTCAGCGGGGCTGTTCCTCCTCCATGAGCTGCTGAAGGTCCTTCATCCCCAGCCAGAAGCCACCCAGCCTCTCCAGCAGGTTCCGGGCACTCGAGGTCAGGTCTCCACGGGTGACGATGAACGGGCGGATCGCACGCCCCCCGCGCATCTCGAGGCGCGACGCTTTCTCCATGAGCTTCGCCACCACTTCGTCGCTCACGGTCTTGGTCCCCCACTTGACCTCTCCGACCCAGACCTCATTGTCCGAAACGCAGACCGCGTCGACCTCCTCTCCCAGCCGGCTCCACCACCTTCCCACCTGACGAGGGTGGTTGGGAAGACCCTTGACCTCTCTCGCCCTCCAGAGCGTCTGGTGGACGATCTCCTCGAACGTCGTCCCCACGAAGGTCTCGATCTGAGGGAGGAGGTCCGCCATCGCCTCCGCGCCGCGGTCCATCTCGATGAGGTTCCTCTTCGGAAGGATGTGCCGATAGTAGAACCGGAAGAAGGAGTCGGAGATCTCGAACCTCCCGAGATGCTTCTTCCCCAGCACGGGTTCGACGTGGCGGATGAGATCCAGGTCGTGCTCGAGGGAGCGGACGTACCAGCTCAGGCCCCCCGTCGCTAGACCGAGCTTGGACTCCAATGCGTGGAGCGATTGGGGACCTTGGGACAGTTGCTCCAGGATGCTCTGATACCGACGTGGCTCTCGGTATTCCGTCCCGAGAACCCACTCCGGCTCGTTGAGGAGCGACCCCTGAGGGATGAGGAGGGTCCTGAGGATACCGTCCTCCAAGCTCCCCCCCATCGACTCCCGTTGGTAGAACGGAATGCCGCCGAACACGGCGTAGCGGCGGATGCGTTCCTCCTCCGGCCTGCCCTCGTGGAAGCGACGAGCCTCGACGTACGTCAGGGGCTTGAGTTGGAGGTGGAGCGAGACACGCCCGTAGAGCGGTGCCCTCCCCGACACAAGACGCTGCATCATTCCGATGCTGCTTCCACACACGACCACGTGGGGGCCCTTGCGTTGCCACGAGAGGTCCCACCGGCGCTGCAGCTCACTCTCGACGCCCTTGCCGAGCTCCATGAGGTGCTGGAACTCGTCGAATATGACCAGCCGGGGAGCTTTCTCCTGGACATGGTCCAAGAAGTCGAAGAAGCTCCGGTAGGGCCTGGGCGGTCCACCGGTCTGGGAGACCATCTGATCACCCAAGGTCCCCAGGATGGAGGGAAGGTCTGCTTCAGGAACGTAGAACAGCAGGCCCGGGGCCTTCGCGAGAGCCTGGCGGAGGAGCTCGGTCTTGCCGACCCTTCTTCGGCCGAGGACGCGGACGAACTGCGGTCGGCGGGACGTGAGCGCTTGGACGAGCAGCGCCAGCTCGGCTTCCCTCCCAATGAACATGTTCTGAACACTAATCGATAAGATGTATAACTATTAATCAGTTCCTCCTCCGGGGCTTGTCGAGGGCAAGTGCGGGGTGGTCAAAGGGCCCGTGAGGGAACAACGGGTCCATTCCGAGCGCCCAATGTCGGCGAGGAAGCCTCCGCGGGTTGAGCCCTTGGTTCGCTAGCGGACCCAACCGGAGAGGGCGCAATGGGGGGAGAGCCCGGCACTTTCAGGTCCTGTGAACTGATGGGGGGATCCGTCGGGTCGGGCCATCAACCTCCCCAGGCGGTGTCAGGGCAAGGATCTTCTTGGCGTGATGCGCAATGAACGGGAACGCGACACGAGAAAGCTCCTCGCGAGCAGGACGCGCAAGGTCACTTGCCCCTGGTCGAACCCCCACCCTGCCAACAAAGCCGGGCTCAGCGCGCGTCGGAACAGGTCCCTCCCCGTGCGTAGCAGTGGCTCAGCTCGACCTGGACAGCAGGGGTGATTCTCCGAGCAGAACCTCGTTGCACCTGTACTCCGGGGACCCCGGCTCCTCGAGGAGAACCTTTCGCTCCGCCGAGGGGATGAACCGCCCCAGCTAAAGCGTAGAGAATCGCGCACTCCGAAGATTACGTGCACGGCTTGTTGCACCCACCCGGGGGACTCGGGCCTGGGTTCCGTGAGACTTACACCACAGGTAGGTAGCGTGTCGCCCCGAGGGCGGTGAGGACCTCCTCCTGCTTGCCCGAGAGGCGGGGCACCCCTTCTCGGACCGATTTCCCCGCGCCCGTCCTCACCCACGGCACCTTCTCGAGGAGCCTCAGCGCCTCCGCGAGGCTCATCTTCGGGAGTTTCCGCTTCAGGGTCCGCTCCGTCCAGCTCCAGAGCAGCCACGCCGTGTAGAGCACCGTGGCGCTCGCGTACATCCGGTCCAACCGTTGCTTCCGGATGGGCTCCAGGTGAAGCTCCCCCTTGCCCGTTCGGAAGACCTTCTCGATCCCGTCCCTCGCGAAGTAGGTCTCGTACATCTCCGGGCCGTTCAGGGAGAGGTCGGTGCTGAAGATCAGGAACCTCCCGTCCCGAGCCCGGTCCCGCTCCACCGCCTCGGGGTCCACCTCCGCCCCCCGTCGCCCGGCGCTCTTGATCAGGAGCCCCGGGGCGTACCGCTTCTTCGCTCTCAGCTTCGGGTTCTGCACCCGAAGCTCCCGCCGGAGTTCCTCGATGCGCTCCTTCGACAAGGTTCCCTTCTCCCACTCCAGGAGCGCCAGGTCCCTCGCCTCCCGCGCCTCCATCTTCCTCCTCGGGTTCACCACCACGGCCACCCTCACCTTCGGGAGCCCGAAGAGGGGGACCGTCATCGCCCGGGTGTACACCGACCCCCGAGAGGTCTCCACCGCGTTCTCGTGCCGCTCCATCTCCTCCTCCGACCAGCGGGAGGCGAGGGCGATCGTCTCCCAGTCCCATCCTCGGACCAGCCCCACCAGGTGGTAGCCCGCCCCCCTCACCAGCTCGACGTTCTCCTGGGAGAGCATCCCGCGGTCCATCACCAGTCGAAGCTTGCGGTAGCCACGCTCCCGGAGCACGGTCACCACGTCCTCGACGCTCACCGAGTCGTGCAGGCTGCCGGGGAGGGGTTGGCACAGGTAGGGGTGGTGCTCGCGCTCGGAGACCACCAGGCCGAACCCGATCACCATCGAGATCCCTCCGTTCGCGTCGTGGCCCGGCTCGGCCAGCGGGTTGGCCCAGCCGTGGTAGTCGACCTTCGTCACGTCGTAGTAGACCCCGGGGCGCTCCCGAGTGCGGGAGCGCCAGGCCCGGGTGAGGGCCTTCTGAAGCTCGACGCCGCGATCCGTCATCGTGTTCGTCTTCGGGGAGAGGGCGCAGAGAGAGGATCGGACGCGCTTGAAGGTCTCGGGCGTGAGATCGTCCGCCGGGAAGGAGAGGAGGTGGGGCAGGGGACCCGCCTGGGCCCATTCGGGCATGTGCTCGTCCGCCACGCCATCGCTGATCTGGTTGAGCACCAGGGCCACGAAGTGCGCGGCGACCTCCTCGTCGACCTGGAGGGCCCGGCGGGCGAGCTCCTGAAGACGTAGCTCGACCACCGCCGGATAGAAGGCCAGGAGTCGGCCCCCGGAGAGGAAGGTGGTGGTCCCCTCGAAGCGTGAGCGGGGCGGCCTCAGGAGGTTCCCCTCCTTGTCGCAAGGGCCGAGGTAGCGGACCATCCGCTGCCGCGCACGCTTGAGCTTCGGATCGTAGTAGGACTCGTACTCGTAGGCGTAGTAGCCGGGGTAGCCGTTGTGGCTGGGGCAGACCTTCCTGAACGTCACGGGGACCCATTCTGTACGTACACCACATGCCCTACATGAGACCTTGCCTCAATCGATGGGCGGTCTCGAGGTGAAAGCGGGGGTCAGCTCAGGACCTGTGGTGTACCTTCAGGCGGAATCCAGGATTGAGGAACTCGACGCTATGCCCCGGTACGAGATAACCGAGATTCGGTCGGCGAAGGGGGGCAAGAAGCTCGTGCTGCTCCATAGCCTTCGGGACAAGGTCAGCGAAGTTCTGAGCCTGGTCGAACCGAGGTCACGTGGCCGGAAGAGTTCATAGGTTCCTCGTCAGGGAGCTGATCGTTGTGGCACAGCGTTGGGGGTACGATGTGCTGGCCTCGGATGCGAACTACTACCTGACCCAGGGCAAGAAAGTGCCCATCCCCCCGGTGATTCGACGGCACCATCCTGATCTGCTCGGGGGTCGGCCACTTCCACCATCCCTTCTCATCGGTGAAGCCAAGACGACCAACGACCTGAAGAGCTCTCGTACAAGGGAACAGCTCTCGGACTATGCATCAGTCGAGGGGGCTGTCGTCGTAGTGGCCGTTCCCGAGAGCTGCAAGACAGAGTTGGTTTCCGTCATCCGGGGTCTCGGTCTGGAAGGGCACCTGTCTCTCCGGTGCATCCCAGTCCCCGAGGAGCTCTTTCCCGATGACTGAGCGCAGAATTAATCTTGAACCCAGAACCTCTGCCTTCCCGCATCAGACGGAGGCCGTCCAGTTTATTGTGGGAAAGCCCGCAGTG
>JAGWLG010000032.1 GCA_028864975.1 Thermoplasmata archaeon
GTCCGGGTGACCGACGAGCAGATGGCCACGCTACGACTCGTGCCCCATCGGTTCCACGCTGACTGGAACTACACCATTCGCCCGCGCTCCAAGCGGACGAAATGAGTCAATTATTTAGTAGCGACACCTAAAGGGAGGAGACGAGCTCTTCACAGTCGTCATCATCTCAACCTGGGCATTCGCCGGAAACTGCGCTCCAGCCTCGGTGTCGTAGCTGGGCTCCATCAACATCGCGCTCTCCCCCAAGCCCGCGGGTGAGACACAGGGGATCGACCCGTCGGAGTGTGGCGGCGGTTCGAGAACGGCAGGTCCAACCCTCGAGTCAGTGCCGACACTCTGACCGACTGCCAAGGTTGAGATTTTGGACACCGATGGTGTCGCGGTCCCAGTCGAGAACATGATACCCGAAGGGATGCCAGTGCCCTCACCGGGTGTCGGGGGGGCATGAAGTTGCAGAACTGACACTTTCTCGGGAGAGTAATCAGAGATCGTGATCAAGCCAGACACGTCTCCCGCGAGTGAGGCCGGGACCTGTAGACCGCCAAGAGCCCCAATGGCTTCAGTCCCATTGATCGAATACCACCAGAGGACAGTATGGAACGCGCTGTCTATCGATGCGGCATTGCCAATGACACGATAGTCTAGCTGCCGCCCCGTAGGGACGAACTGCACGCCCTCGGCGGAGAAGTAGGCGGCCAGCGATTGGACCGTACTTGCCAAAGGGCCGAAGGTGTTGTCGAAAGCGGCCAGCGAGCGCGGTTGCGAGTAGACGTAGGAGGCAGGGTTCTCCAGGGCTTGGACGAATCGAGCGGCTGCTTCTGGGCAACGATAGCCGAGGTCCAGTGAGACTTCAATCTGCTCAGAGGACTCCACCGGATAGGACTCTTGCGCGGTGTGGAGATCTCGAGGGATTGACCCGGGGATAATCCAATAGCTCGAATCGGACGGGGACGCGGTCTGCTGGGGTAGACAGACGAACTCCCCCACCGGAGGGGCTTGGATTACCGCGTGTGCCTCCGCGAGCGGCGCAGGAACGGTTACGGTTAGCAACAGGAATACGACGCCGACTCCAAGACTACGTCCTCCCAACTTCCATTCAATCGCTCCTGCTCCCACGGGAAACTCCCCCCTCCATGCGGATGAATACGTAGAATGGCCTATTAGTTCGTTTCGAAGATGCGCTCCCTGTGTCATGGGGACAGTTCTCACAACATGGCGCCGACCCTAGTTTCGCAGTTCAGCCACAATTGGTGGAATCTGATTTGCGATCATGAACTCCAGTGGCTCTCGACGCTGGGAGTTGGAAGATTGAAGGCCCGCAAGGAAGGGTTCTTCACCACCGCCGACATGAGTCAACCAAGGCAGGTCGATGAGGCATAGCACGGGGAGGGCCGGAGAGGTTGGAAGCATCTGTCTTGCCTTCTCGGTTCTTGCGCTGGTCCTGCCCTCCTCGTCTACTCTCTGGGTAGGTGCGTCACCGAGAGGCCATTCTGACACACGGGTTCTGGATAGTTGGGCTGAGGGCTCCGCCAAGGATTGGCCCGGTGGTGGTACCCAGTCCAGTCTCGTGTCCATCGGACGTGGACCGAACTATGAAGGACGTCCCACTGGCAACTCCTTCCCAGTAACCTTCGTTGCGACCGGACCCAATTGCTCCGTGAGCGTCTCCGGCACAAGAGTGAGCCCCAGCTCTCCGGGAGACGTGGTTAACCTGGCAACAGGGATTCACCCGCTCAGTGCTCCCATCGCGTGCTTGGGCTGGTCATTCTACCAGTGGAGTTGGAGTTCAAATCTTTCGATAGCCTCCTTTGGGTCTCCCTCCACAACCCTGACCGTTTCGGGACCGGGAGACGTTTGGGTTGCATACACCGAGCCAATCGCGTCCGTCGTCGTCCACGTGAGCCCGTCCTCGTGTGGCAAAGTGGTGGGCATCTCGGCGGGGATGACGGTAGGCGGTGAAGGCGGGTCTCTCTACGGAGATGGAGACGTAGCGCGAATTAGCTACTGGGGGCCGACCGTCGTGACCTATCGCTCAGCTCACAACTGTTTGGGTTACGTATTCGATCACTGGGTTCTCGGGAGCAGTGGATGGAGCTCGGACGGTAGTTCCCTGACTGGGAACGCTACGCTGACCGCAGTCTACTCTCCTGACCCAGTGTTCTGGTCGCTTGTGGGCACGGTGGCAGTCATCATGGGGGTGGCAACTTTCACGATTGTGCGCCGACGTCGAAGGAAACTCGGGAGGGCAGCTGATGTGCATCCCTCCGGTTTGTCCACCGACGTCGGGTGGGGGGCGGGCAGGGGGACGTAGGTCTCCTCCTCATCGTTCGGCGTTGTTCATGCTGCTGCCTCCCGCTGCTTCTTCCTCGCGTACTAGCTCGGCGTGAGATACCCCAGCGGTGAGTGAGGCCTCTTCTCGTTGTAGTGGCGCAGAGGCATCTCCGTAGGGTAGGGGGGTGTGGCGAAAGAGTGCCCGACCGCGCCCTCCCCGTTCACGTCGACCGGGGTGCTGGCCGGCGCGGCGGTCTCCCTGGGGGGCCGCCCCGCTGCGCGCGCCTCCCCCCTACGGATTGGCCATCCATAGAGCGGGCGTCACTGTGGCTGCCGCTGGTGCCGAACGCCGAGCGAGATTCGTCTACAAGCTCGGCAACTCAGCTTCGCGTTCCCCCTTTCCAGGAACGCTCGGCCCAGGGGCGGGTGCCCGAACCTCTTCGCCCCCGAATCCCAGTCCAAGCGCTCCTTCCTCCAGCACCTTGTCCACCGGAGGGTCCAAGTGCTCCATCGCGTTCTCCTTTCCCCGCCACTCCCCCCATGCCTCGCGCAGGCGGTTTGGCGAGTCCGTGTACACCACCGCCGATTCCCGGGCCCTCGAAAAGGAGACATACGCCTGTTCGGCCGAGGCGAGCTTGCCGGTCTCCCCCGCGATGATCACGTGATCCACAGTCTGCCCCTGCGCCTGGTGGACGGTAGTGGCGTACGCGTGCTCGAGACGGGCGCCGCCATCGACGTCTAGGGTCACCTCTCGATCCCCACGGTCGAGATGCACGGTGAGGTCGTGGTCGCCGATCCGTGTCACCGTGCCCCGGTCCCCGTTCACGGCCCCGAGGTCGCGCGAGTTCTCTCGGAAGACGACCCGGTCCCCCTCCGCCAGGGTCGTCCGCTCCTCGCGATACAGGTGGACCCCCGCCGCCTTCGAGGGCTCCCAGGAGGACCTCTCACCCGTGACCCGGTTCTCGAGGTCCACGGTCTCCCCCCGGACCTCCACGACCCGGTACTCCACTCCCCTTTCGAGGGCGGACGGGGTCCTTCGTGCACCGTGGTCCCTCTGAGGGACCACGATGTCCCCCGGGGCGTAGCTCGAGGGGCGTCGCAGCTCCTCCCGCGTCAGGTCCTGCCGGCGGAGGGTCCGCACCTTCACGTCCGGGCCGAGGGCCCCCTCCAGCCGGAGCCCCAGCCGCACCTGCTCGTTGATCGCCTCCCGCGTGGCGTTGGTCCCGCAGAGGACGAGCGTCCGCTCCCTCTCCTCCCGAGACCTCGTGAGATAGTCCTGGGCCGCCGACCGGGCGATGTCCTCGGAGAACACGAAGTGGCCCGAAGCCCGCAAGGCCCCCCACCCCGCCTCGCCTCGGGCGAAGGACTCCACGACCGCCTTGAGGTCCTCGTCGCGCTGGCGCTGGACCTCGCCGATGACCGCGGTCGGCGCCCCGTCCCTGACGATGGCCGCGAGGGGGTTCCCCGCCTCGACCGCGTGGAGCTGCCGCGGGTCCCCCACGAGGCCCACCCGCCTCACGGCGCAGACGTTGGCCGAGTCCGGACCCGTCCCGCTCCCCTCTCGGCGCGGGCGCACCCCTCGCACGCCCCGACGAACGCCGCCCGCGTCCTCGTCTCCCCCCTAGGAGAGGAGCGGTACGTCCTCTCCCCCCTCGCCATCGTCGTCGCGGGCTGCCGCCGGCAGATGGCGCAGAGGAGGCGCACCCCGTGCCTTCTCGCCATCGCGAGGTTGACCCCGCTCGTCCCGAGCTTCCTCGCGTATTCGTCCCACGTGGTGCACGTGAGCGCGAGGGCTCGCCGCCGCGCCCACTCGCGCTCGGGAAGCGACGCGTCGCCCCGCTCCGCGTTCGTGAGCGGCGGGGGACGCGCGATGCCCTCGTACGGAGGCCTCCCGTAGAGCGCCCTGCGTAGGAGCGCGGGCGACACTCCGAGCCGCCGAGCGAGCCTCCCCCGGGGCTCTCCCCCCCTGACCAGCTTCCGCGCCTCTCGCACCTTCGCGGGGGAGAGCCCGGGATGGACGACCGCCCCTCCCCGCGGGAGGGGCGGGGGGCGTCGGAGGGCCGCGTAGGCCCTCTGCCCGTAGATCGCGTGGACGATGGTCGACCTCCCGACGCGGAAGGCCATGGCGAGCTCGTCGCGCCGCGCCCCGCCGCGCGCGAGCCGACGGACCCTCGCGACCTGGCGGGGGGTGAGCGCGGGGGGGCGGCCTCGGGGCACGAGGGGCGAGCCGCCCCCCGGCTCTTCAAGGGTGCGGGGGCGGCCCTCCCGCCCCGCCGAGACTCACCTCGAAGAGGCCCCTCGCCCGCCGGGCGAGGGAACATATACGACGCGGTCCATCGAGAAGATCGTGGGCGGGGACTCCCGCAAGCGGCGGGCGGTATTGAGGCTCCGACGAGCGTCACTGTTCCTCCCGACCCTCGCGGTGCTGCTCCTCCTCTTGCCTCCATCTTCGTTGCACGGCACGGCCCGGGAGACCCCAGCCCCCGTTCGCGCGGAAGGTCCACGTTCGAGCGCTTCCGTCCCAGTCCCTTCGGCAACCCTTCCTTGGGTCCCAGGCCTCATGGTCAACACGTCAGCGTCCACGAACTGGACCATGGTGTGTAATACGGGAGGGTGTCCCTTGCAGTCGCGCGAGTCGCCCGCGATGGCCGACGACCCCGCCGATGGCGAGGTTGTGTTGTTCGGGGGACTGAACACGACGAGCGGGGTCACTCTGAACGATACCTGGGCGTATAGAGCAGGAACCGGGACTCATGGATGGACCGAGATCTCGAGTGCGAGTCATGGGCCATCGGTGCGCTGGGGAGCACAGCTGGTCTGGGACGCTTCGGACGGTTACCTACTGCTCTTCGGCGGAATCGGCCCTCCCCTCTGGCTGAACCAGTGGACGGCCTACTCGGATACCTGGATCTTTCGAGCGGGAAACTGGACCGAGCTCTTCCCCGCGGTGCAACCAAGTGCACGGTCATTCTACAGCGCGGCCTACGACCCGGTCGATGGCTACGCGGTACTGTTCGGCGGTTGCGCGCCAATGTTCATCACGGGCTTCTGTGGGGGGATGTTAGGAGACACGTGGAAGTTCACGGCCGGGAACTGGACCCAGCTCTCTCCCGGAATCGCCCCTTCGAATCGTATGGCCGCTGGCATCGCGTTCGATGGCGCAGCAGATCGGTACGTGGTCCTCTTCGGGGGGCAGCTCGGGAACAATAACCGGTCCGCCGGCGACACATGGAGGTTCTCGGGGGGCCGTTGGTCGAACATCACCAGTGCCGTGGGAGCGCCACCGTCGCCTCGCTCCCTTGAGGTGGATCAAATGACATGGGATACTCAAGCGGGCGCGGTCTTGCTGTTTGGGGGGTGTCACGACAACGACCCCGCCAATCACTGCAACTTCCTCTACTCGGATACGTGGTTCTTCTCAGGAGGACACTGGTCGCTCCAATCGCCGACCATCGTTCCGACGGGCCGTTACAGCTCGGGGATGGCCGACGACCTTGCGGATCATGCCCTCGTTCTCTTTGGTGGCTACACCTACCCGTTGGACGCCTCGGACACCTGGACCTTCGCCTCCAACATCTCCGCATTTACGCTCACCGCATTGGCATCCCCGGCGGTCGCCGCTGCCGGAACCCCCATCGCCTTCCACAGCCTTGCGAACTACGGGACCCCACCGATCTCGTACTCCTGGCGGTTCGGGGACGGTGGAGCCGCCGCCACCGCCTTGACCAATCACACTTACCTTTCGGTCGGGCTGTGGACCGCCAATGTCTGGGCGAACGCGACCGGAGGGGCCCGCGCGTACGCGTTCCTGAATGTGACCATCTCGGTCGGGCCTCTCTCCTCGGTGTCGGTGGCCCCTTCGACCGCAACCCTCCCGCCGTGGGGATGGCAAGGATTCGATGCAGCGTCCTCCTGTCTCGGCGGCGCCTGCCCCTCACCCCCCCGGTACTCCTGGGCCATGAACCGGCCCTTGGGCTCGTTCAACGCGACCACGGGTTCCGTCGTCCTGTTCACCGCCGGGGGTACGGCAGGCACCACCTATCTCTTCGTCAACGCGACGCTGAACGGTGTGACCGTCCAGAGCCACCCGGTCCTCGTGCAGGTCCTCCCCTCGCCTCCAACGCGCTATGTCCTGACCTTCTCCATCAACCACGCGGTCTGCTCCCCCGTCCTGTTCAACGGCTCCTCGGCCGCGAACGGCAGCTCCGTCTCCTTCCTCGCGGGAACTTACCCGCTCCACGCGCTGACGTGCACTGGGCACACATTCTCGAGGTCCACATATCGTTCGGACGCCGGCGCGGTCCAGACGTTCTCCTCGCCCTGGGGCAACGTGAGCGTATCGGCCAACGGCACCCTTTGGGTGAACTACACGGCGAACCCTCCGCTCACGGTCTCGTTGGTCGCGAGCGCGACCACCGTGTCCACGGGAGGCTCACTGACCCTCACGCCCACAATCTCGGGCGGGGCATCCCCCTACACCTGCCTCTGGTCCCTCAACGGGACCAACACGTCGCAGACAGGGTGCGCGGCGGCCTCCATCGCCTTCGCCCACCCCGGCACCTACACCTACCGCGTCTGGGCCACCGACTCCGCGTCCCATGTCGCCGGGAGCAACGCCGTCGCGATCACGGTGAGCGCGCCACCCGCCCCGGCTCCCCTGGTCGCGTTCGCGAACGCGACCTCGTTGACGGGGAGTGTCGTAACCGGATGCGCAGTCTCGGCGTCGGCGCTCTCCACCTCCTACGAGGAAAACTTCACAGGAAACGCGCGCGGGGGGTCGCCCCCGTATGCCTTCCGCTGGACGGAGCCGGGAGCAGCCTCTGGCTTCCTCTCTTCTTCGAGGAATTTCACGACCTACTTTGGCTACGGGGTCTACCTGATCTCCCTGAAGGTCAACGACTCGGCGGGTCGACTGGCCTGGGCCAACCTGACGGTCACGATCACCATCGACGACTCAAGCCTTCGCTGCGGTCCACACGTGGGAGTCATCTCTCTGGTTCCGTACTTCCTCGCCGCCGGCCTCCTCGCGGCCGTCGTGGCGGTGGTCGTGATCCTGGTGGTCCTGCGGAAGCACCGGAAGCGCGAAGAGCCCCCCATGCACGCGTTCGTCAGATAGACTCGGGCCCGGGGCGCGTTCTCCTCCCACTCGCGCTCCGGGACGGCCCACGCCACCACCGGCCTCTTGCCGAGACCGAGGTGCTTCTTCGCCTCCTTCGGGAGGCTGAAGACGAGCTTCCTCGTCGGCGTCGCGACCGCGACCAAGGCGTCCGTGCTCTCCTTGGTGGCCCCCACGAAGGGGTCGGCCATCGCCATGACCTGCAGCACGCCTGGCCCGTTCGCCAGGAACGCGATGCCGTTCCCGGGGCTCGGGAGGTCGGCGCGAAGGCCGATGAGTTCGGCGACGACCTTCGGGACCTGGAGGGTGGGGCCGTTCAGGACCGTCGCGTGCAGCACGACCCAGAGGTCGTCCGTCGCCATGCGCAGCGTTCTACCGTCGAGGATATCCCCGTTGCTGTGAGCGATGGGCAGGCGACGGTGCCCCCAACCCAGCTTCAAGTTCGGTCGGACGGCCCCGAGGAGGTTTCATTTTGGAGAAGGAGCCTTCGTTCCCTGGATGGAGTCCCAGGGAACCCCCCTCCACCAGGACCAACCTTCTGGTCCCCTATCCCCGACAAGGGCCGCCGGCAAGCGCAAGACCCGTTCGCCCGGGAAGTGGTCGACGAGCGCTGCGACGTCCTCCAAGCTTGCCCCCGAAGCTGACGCAACCATCCCATGGATCCCCCCCGCCTCGTTCGTGTCCGCCTCCCGACGGGCGATGGAGGACCTCGGGTACACGCCCGTCGAGATCCCCAAACGCCCCGATGCTGCCCTCGGAGAGCGCAACCTCTCGCTCGACGAGGGGTCGACCCGGCAGCAGATGGTCCGCGGGATCGTGCTTTTCGCCGTCTGTCTGGGGAGCACGGCGCTCATCCTCATCCCGTCGGTATTCTGGGCCATCGTCCTCTCTGCTGCACCCCTGCTCTTCGTCCTCCCCATCGCGATAGGTCTTGGCCTTGGCCTCGGGACGACGCTATCGATGCGGTCCCTCTGGCAGAGCGAGGTCCTCCGAATTCGGCTCGACCCGGCCTCGACTCGGCTTGGAAAGGCGCTTTCCCCCTCGATGGGAGCCGGGAACCTGCACCTCCGGATCTTCGTCGGGACCGTGCGAAGTCGCACCACCGGCTCGAAGACCGGGACCTGGCGTTCCGTCTGGAAGACCGTGCCGAGCCCTTCCTCGGCCCCGGGAGCGAGCAGGGTCCTCTCGGCGCTGACCCAGGCCGTGGGGGCCGAGCCTAACGTCGGGGAATCCTCCCCCAAGGTCCTCCCTTCGCTCACTTCCCCCGTCGAGGGGCGCAAGCGTCGGTCTGCGACTCCCGCGAACGCTGGCACGACGTGGAAGCAGTATCCCTCTTGGTTCCGCGTGGTGGGTATCCTGACCCTCCTCCTGGTCGTGCTATCGCTCACGCTTGGCGCGCTCTCCTTCAACCCTTGGCGCGTGAGCAATCTTGCGGTCGAGCCCGGGGGACCGGGAGTCCTGAACTCGCGCCCGGTCCCCTGGTCGCCGTTCGGCCCACCGGTGGCCTACATCACATGGGGCGCCTGGGTGACGAGCACGAACACTGCGATCACGGGGATCTCGATGGATCTCGCCCTCTGCCCGTCCGGGACCTCAACCTTGGTCCCTGCTCAATGCCGGCCGGCGATGAGCGGGTCCTTCACGGTCCAGGATGCCGGAAACGTGACCGTGACCATGCCGAACGGTTGGCATGTGCTCTTCATCGTGAACTCCTCCCAGCTGTGTGGAGGTTGCTACGCCTGGGCGGGCTTCGAGGTCCCCCTCGTCTTCCAAGGGGCACTCCTGCTCGGTGTAGGCACGGTATCCGTCATCACCATGCTCGCGACCTGGCTCTACCTACGTCCGGCAGCGAGCCGCGCCTGGCCCCTTCCGTGAGTCGGGGGTCCGCGCTCCGGACACCCGCCTGCCGTTCGCGCTCCTCGCGCACGACACTCCCGGACGGCCGACACGTCGAGGACCCCGCCCGGCGAGGGGGTCCTTTAAGGACCCCCTCCCCGATGCCGCCGCATGCCCGCCCGCAAGCGAAGGGTCCCGACCAAGCGACACGGTACGCGCAACTTCATCCTCGAAGCCCTCGAGACGACGCGGAGTGGCCCAGCCGTCGCCACGGCGGCCATCATCCGGCAGGTCCGCAAGCTCGCGGGGAAGCGCCTCCCCGAGGAGACCATCCGCTCCTCGCTCAAGACCCTCGTCCGCCAGAGGGTCGTGAAGGGGCGCAAGAGCGGGCACGAAAAGGTGTACAAGCTCGTCGCGGAGGGGCAAACTGCCGCGGCGAGGCCGTCGCCCACCCCCCAGTCGCCGATCCGCGCAGGGGACGTTCCTGTCAGGGACCTCGTGTTCTCGACCCTCCGTGACGCGGGACCCCAGACCTTCGAGCGTCTCCGTTCCGCCGTCAGCGCCGCGAAGGGGAGGTCCATCCACCCGAACTCGGTCCGAAGGGCCTTGAGCGCGTTGCGGGGTGCCCAGAAGGTCCTGGCCGTGCGGGGCAAGGGCGGGGTGTTCCGCTACGCGCTGACGTCGGCGAAGGGGAGCGAGGCCGGGCGCTCCCCCGCTGCGCGCGGCCTCTTGGCTCGGACCCGCGGCGCGACCCCGGGCCCGTTCGCTGAGCTCCTTCCTCCCACGCGGCCTCCTCGGCCTGCCGGTGTCCCTCGTTCCTCCCGGACGCGGACCGCCCCGCCAACGGGGTCGGGCACGTTCGAGCCGTACACGGTCGTCCTCGAGCCCCGCCATCTGCGGTGGTTCCGTGCGCACGACGACATCGACATCGACGCGACCCTCCGCAATCTGGTGAACGGCGTCATCGCCGAGGTCGACCGGGATGGCTCCTCACCCTGGACGGCCCCGACCCCGGTCTCATCGGCCCCGACCTCCGCTCCCCTCCCTCACCGCCTCTCGTTGGGCGAGGTCCTGGTCCTCGAGATCGGAGAGGACCACTTGGAGACGGCCACGAACGTGCATGGACGCGTGGTCCTCGAGCGGCACGCACGGCCGAGGGAGTGAACCGCGCGCCCCATGAACGCGATGGCTGGGCGCAGGCCACATAGGCTGGTCCGTTTCAGCGTGACCATCTCCGGGGAGCAAGCGCGATGGCTTGCGCGCCATCCGATCCTCAACGTGAGCGCCCTTCTGCGTCAGACGGTCGCCGGGCGCATCGCCGAATGGGACCGAGGGGTCTACGCTCCCCGCCACCGAACGAGAGCCCCCTTGGACGGAGGTGGGGTCCGTCTCAATACCACCCTGGACCGTCCGGGCTACGACTGGCTCCGCGCGCACCCGAAGATCAACGCGAGCGAGCTCCTCCGCGCGGCCATCGACCGGCTCAGGGTGGGCGAGGGGCTTGAACCGGAGCTCTCGGCTCCCGCTTCGACCGGCGCGGACCGAGGGGGTGCGGCGGCTCCTCCGTCCAGGACCTGGGTCCCGCTGGAAGCTCTCGCCCCGGGTGAGGTCCTGGTCCTCTCCATCGGCGAGGGCCACGTAGAGACGGCCACGAACGTCCACGGGAAGGTCGTGATCGAGCGGCTTGCGCGGCCGCGGTAGTTTCGTGTGTCGATAGGTTTACGAGCCTCCTCCCGTAGTCCATCTCGTTTTTCGAGGGCTTGTGACGAACGGGGTTGGAGCAGGCGATGGATCGGACGCCCCCATTAGTCGAACCGACGAATGGAAGGAAGCACGCAACGTCATCGATACCGTAGACGGGCAGATTGCCTCACTCCGACAGTACGGTCTGAGCTTCGTCGCGGGCCTGCTGGCAGCGCAAGGTCTCATAGAGTTCCCCCTGAGCTCGGCCTCGGCGATCGTTCCTGACTCTGTCAAGCTCGGAATCCTGATCGCAAGCTTTGCCTTGATCCTTGGAATCTTCGACCTCGACAGGAAGGCACGAGACGTGCAGCGCGCGGCGGCGCACCGAGCTTGCATGTTGGAGGGAAAGTATGGCCTCACGAAGCTCATCAGCGCCTCTTACGGCTCGAACGACGTCGTCACATCCGCAGACGTGCTGTACCTCATCTTCGTCTTCGGCACGACTGTGCTCGGCTTCGCCGTGCTCGGGCTGACCACACTCAACACTGACTACCGCCTAACGAGTCTCATTGCATCAGCAGCGGTTACCGGTGGCGCGGTCTATGTCTTCGGCCATGCGCATCCTCGCTGGAGAAGGAAATGATGAATCGGATGGTCAACGCCCAGCTCGTCACGCACGGGGTGGGACAGGGGCTCTTCTACTCGGGCTCCGTCATGCCCCTGCATCATGAGGGGGAAGTCAACTTCGTCTACGACTGTGGCGTGCGTGACGACGGCAAGGGGCACCCAACCCTTGCGAGCACTATCTCGACATACAAGGGGACGTTGCCTCCCCGAGGGTCTGGCGGGAAGAAGCAACTGGACCTGCTGTTCATCTCTCACCTTCACGATGACCACACGGCAGGACTACCGGAACTCCTCAAAGATGTCGAAACACGGTACCTGTTCCTTCCCTACTTGGCAGAGTGGGAGCGCGCACTGGTCTTCATGCAGAGCTCGGGAGGCGAGGCGTGGTTTCCTTCGTTCCTCGCGGACCCGGTGTTGTTCGCCACAACTGAACTTGGGGTCCGCTACGTGGTCTTGCTCACCGGGGCTGAACCGAAGGGAGGCAGGCCTGGGAGAGAGGACAACCCGGATCGGCCGCCTCAGGAGGATCTCGAGGGAAGTCTCGACAGAGCTGTGAGTATGCTCGAGGACGACCCGAACCGAGACCGCACTCTGGCGGGGGAGCGCGGGCTACCTCGATGGCAGTCTCTGAAGCTCGATCAACGGGTACTCCTGAAGACCGATTCGCGTCCCCTGCGTCTGCCCTACTGGCGATTCAAGTTCTTCTCCGCGCCTCCCAATCAAGGCGCACTGGCCCAGTTTCGGAATGATGTAAATGCCCTCCTCCGAGGGAGATCACTGGCAGACCTCCTGACCTCGCCTGCGGGCATCAAGGGCCTCGAGGCAGCCTACGAGAAGCTCTCGGACTCATCCAGGGAATTGCATTGGAAGGTCAACAATACTTCGCTCGTGACGTACCACGGCCCCAATAACCAGGCTCTGGGTGATGCCCACACTTCATGCTCCGGACCTAACTGCTGCAAGTTCGTCTCGGGCCCTTGCCTCGGAGGGAGTTTCGGTGAGCCCTTCGGCACACTCCTGACCGGAGATCTTCACTTCCTGTACTCTGACCTCTACTTGCAGCAGATGACTCACTTTGCATCCGAGCAGCGTCTGATCTCCACGTTGCTCATGCCGCATCACGGGGCCAGGAGCTCGTGGAACCCCAGGCTCTTACAGGACCTTCCCAATCTCAAGCAGGTCATCGCCTCCGCGAGCGTCCATAGCAGGTACGGACACCCATCCGCGGGGCCGATTCAAGACGTGATCCAGGCGGGACGAGACTACTACTGGTCGAGACAGCAGCATGACGTTCGAGTGGATATGCACCTGAGGGTCTGACCCGGCTGGACGTTCTGGTCCTGGTCGAAGGGCACGACAAGAGAACGCGCAAAGGGTGAAGGATGTCGCTCGACCGGAAGCTCCCCGCCTACCGCGCCGTCGAGACCCTCCTCGCCGGTGATGCGGAGGGGCTCCAGTTCACGCTGAACCATGTGGTGGACCAGGCCCGCGCGGCGGGCGCGGGACTGGTCACGGACATCGGGCTGGACCGGGCCGTCGAGGGACTTCGCTGCCCGGACCGCGAAAAGGCCCTCGTGCGGCTGGCCTTCTTCCTGTGGGACGGCTCGTACCCAATCGACCAGCAAGACCTCGACCTTCTGACCCGCGCCGACCGCGAGAGGTTCCTCGCCGCCCTGGCGACCCACCTCGGCCTCCCTTGGGTCGCCCCGAAACCCCCGGCCCCCGAGTGGAGGAAGGAGAGCGAGGAGTTCCTCGCGCGCCAGAGGGACTCGTTCAAGGACCTCCCCGACCATCTCAAGGGCGTTGGCGAGGGGCTGACCGCCACCGGCGCCGCCATCATCCAGCAGGGGTTCGACCCGGCCACGAGGCGGCTCCTCACGGGCGACATGATGGCCGCCTTGAGCCGGGCCGGCATCGACCCCAAGCGCCCCACGAACCGCGCGGAGGCCAACGCCATGACCGCCTACTGCTTCGGCAACGGGCGACTCGAGGACCTCCGGGCAAAGGGCAAGGCCCTCGGCTCGCGCGAGGTCCGCTCCCTCATGGCTGACGCGGCCCCCCGCGTCGCGGCCTGGCTCCGCGTCCGCGAAGCGGCGATGCGCCACGGCCCCGAGGCCTGGTGGGCATGGGTGAACGCCTACGCGAAGCTCCACTGCCAGGGGTGGGCACGGAAGTGACCGCATCCAGCCCTCGCGACCTCAGGTAGGCGATGGCTCGCGCCCCCGCGCCCCGACTGGTGCAGGGCCTCCCGGTTTGGCACTCCCGCGAGCGGGAAGGCTACTGGAATCCCGAGTACGGCGAGGTGGAGCTCCCGGAGGGGTGGGTCTTCCTGCCCTCGGGGGACGCCTTCGTCACCCGCCAGGCGAAGAAGGGCCCGCACTGGGTCCTTCTGAAGAGGAGGAAGGGCTACACGGCGACGCTGGGCGTCTTCTGCCCAGAGGAGAGCGTCCAGCAGGCCGAGGCGAAGGCTGCCGAGACCGAGGGCTCGAGAGCGGCTCGGCGGGAGGTCGGGAAGCGCACTCGCGCTCGAGCGGAAGAGCGCTATCGGGCCGAGCTTGAGCAGGAGATCCTCGCCTTCCTCGAGTTCGCCCCGGAGCACGCTCTCCTCGCCAGGGAGATCGCGAAGGGGGCCGCCGCGCGGGCGACCCCGGTCGGGAGCGGCCGGGTGGGCAGGACCAGGACGTTGCCCCTGTCGAAGAGGGCCGAGTTCGCGGCTCGAGCCTACATCCGCCACAAGCACACGAACTACGAGGCGGACCTGTGGAGGGCTTCGGGGGAGAACCCCACGGTCGACCTGGACCCGAGAGACCCCCTATATCGTGAGATCAAAGGGGAGGCCCAGAGAGCCGTCGACAGGTTCCTGGCAGAGCATCGAGGCTGACCACAGGAGCGGGGGGACCGAACCCGGGGGTCCCTCACGACGGCGCGGCGATCTCTGCGAAGTGGGTGAGGGTCCGATTGGCGAGCATCTCGATCCCCCGGACCCCCATCTCCGAATCCTCATCGAGGACGGGAGGGAGCCCTTCGAGGATCAGCGCGTGCTTTCCTCGCTGGTCCGTCCGAAGCAGCAGGGTCAGCAGGCCTGGCGGAAGACAGAGGGCACCTAGCACGGGGCTGTAGTCCATTCCCGGGGAGAACAGGTCGCCCATCCCTCGCGCCGCGGCCCGAACGACGCTCGCCAAGGGTCGCAACGTCCACTGGCGGAACCGGGGAACGGACCTCAGGAATCGCGGGTCGGCGACGGCCGACCGGCAAGCCGTCTCGGTCCCGAGGAACAGCACCTGTCTCCCCTTCGCTTGGAACGTGGACGCGAGCCACGCTCTGGTGGAGGGTGAGGACGCAGGAGGATGGGGCCGTCGGACCGAGCCGTGGGGAGAAAGGGTGGCGCCTGCGCTGCTCATGTTCGCCCTCCGCCCCTGGCAGCGGGGCGCTTCCGGTCGGGTGGAGTCCGAAAGCATGGCTCTCGCCCCGCCCGGAAGCACCACCCCAGCGATGGCACAAAGGCATAGCTGGCTTGTGGGGCAAAACTCTACCACGCTGGCCCGTGTCAAGAGACGGTTAATCTGAATACCCGCGAGGATACTGGACGCCGATGAGCGATGGACCTGCTTCCGTGAACGCTTCCCGATCCTGGCTTCCCCGAGGGTGGCTCTTCGCCTTGCTGGGTCTCCTGCTGCTCGCGACCCTCTCCACGACGGCTCCGCTCGCAAGGGCCGGTTCGCCCAACTACTGCAACTTCGGCGGCAACGAGACCCATGTCTGGTGCGGCGGGGACTTCACGACCTCTTCCTGGAGCAACGGTTGGACCACTACCTACGCCAACCAGGCCGCTTGCTACAGTGCGAACTCGAACTCCTACAGCGATAGCGTCTCAGGCGGAGGACTGTACGCGAAGGCCTCCACACGGGCCGACGAGTCGAGCAGCTGCTCAACGAACGTAGGGGAGATCTATCTCAACATCGGCACCCACGGCGGCCAGTTCACGGCCTGGAAGGCAGGGAGCGCGACCTACACCGTCGTAACGAACTTCACGTTCAACGACGAGTTCAGCATCGGAACCTACTGCCAGGTCTCGGGGTCGCCGTACACCACCGCACAGATCCAAGCCGCCACGGCAATGTACGACCAGACGACTGGTCACGGCGTAGGCTGGTCCTCGAACGGAGATTTCAGCAATACGACCATCAATGGCTGGTGCAATCAAAGCTCGGCTCCTGTGGAGAACGGGGGCGGCAAGCAAGCGAGCTTCACCACCAGCGTCTCCATCGCATATGGCGATGTGCTCCTCCCCCGAGGGAGCGTGGACGCCGAGGTCTACGTCAGCATGCCAGGGGTCTCCCCCTACTATTCGGCGCACGCCTATTCGACGCTCGACTTTGACAACGACGGATATGGTTACATCACGATCAACTCGATCTGGGTTCACTGATTGAGCTCGGAGCTCCGGGGATGGCATGTTCCTCGGTCGAGAAACGCACCATAAGAGGCATCAACCCGCGGCCTCGTCACGTTCACATGGGGCGAAACTCCCTGGCGTCCAGGGACCTCGTGGTTAGGGCTAGCAGGCTCTGGCCTGTTCACCACCCAGCATTTGCGTCGCAATCCGCGTGTTTCATCGTCCTTGCCAGCCTCGCTATGCCATCCGGTCTGAGTGTGGGCTCACCGCTCTCCTCCTCGCCATGCTCCGGAGAGGTCTGTGCCACCAACCTCGCCGGGCTATGGGTGAACGCGAGCACATCCAGCACCACCTTATCGGTAGCCGACTCATTCTCCGGGCACTCGCTTCTGATGCCGATGGGCCTCGCGTCCATTGCAGAGGTGCAACCCTCCGGCCAGGTGGTCGCACTTGCGAACATGAGCAATCTGTCGAGAGAGAGCTACCGCTTCCTCCCCTCCCCGAGCGAGACGATACTAGAGATGTACTACGCGGCGAGCCCGACCAACGCGACCGGTGTGTGGACCCCCGACGCCACCCATCTCGGCCCGGGGCCTTCCCACATCAGCGGGAGCGGCCCCGCGCTCGGAACGGTCGCCGTTTCTTTCGTCTTCCACCTACGTAACGACACCGCGAACTTGACCCAGGTCAAGTTCGACGTGAACGAGACGGGCTGGCCTTGGGTGAACACGAATGACCGCCTCGGCGTGGAACTCGACACGTTCGCTCCGCTTGACTCGAGCTTCTCGTTCGCCTCCTCGACCTCGAGCCTCGTGGAATCGACCACGTCGGGGAACTCCCAGGAGGCCTCCCTGGTCCTGGGGGCTTCTGCCGCCGTGGCGTCCGGCGGCTCGGGGACCCTCGGCGTCTCGACCCAGGCCGGCATCTTCTCCGTGGGCGGCCAGAACGACGTGGCGGCGTTGCTCCTCACCTTTTCGGGCCCAGGAGGCTACGCGGGCCTCTCCTACGACCCCTGGGTCATCTTCCACCCCGGCCCCGCCTCGGTCCCCGTCTCCCCTCCGCTCTCCTTGACCACGTGGGTCGCGATCATCGCTGTGGTCGCCATCGCGGTGGTCATGGGCGCCTTCGGTCTCTATGTTCGCCGCAAACCCATCGAAGAGGGGCTCTCCCCGGTCGCCGACACGGACCGTCGGACCCGCGCGTGGGCGTGAGGGGCCCGCGGGGCGGTGGGTCCTACTCTTTCATGAGACCGCCAAGGAGAGAGGCGACGCTATCGGTCACGCGGGCCTCGGAGGGTTCGAGGTACATCCTGGAGACCCGAAGGACAAGGTCGCTCTTCGGGACCCGATAGACGTGCGACGGGGCTCTCGGAACCTTCTCGACGAGTCCCCGGGCCAGCAGGGTCCGAAGATGCCACGCGACGGCGTGCTTCGGCTCCCCCGACTCCTTCGCGAGCCTGGCGAAGGAGAGGTCTCCCTTCCGCGCGAGCGCCACGAGGATCGCTCGGCGTGCGCCGCTCTGCATGGCCCCGATGAGAGGTTCCGCTTCCTCCGGGAAGTCGATGTCGAAGTAGTGATGGCGGTTCCCTTGGTGCTGGACCCGGAGCAGCCCCTCACTCACCAGCCGCTCCAAGTGGTGGGCGGCCTGTCCGGAGCCCATCGAGAGCGCTCGCTGAATGGTTCGGGCGCCCACCGCGGGGTGGGTTCGGACGAACTCCAGAATGAGCTGTCGGACGGGAGAAGCGGTCAAGTCTCGGAAGAGGGCTCACGCTCTCGGTCGTGGCGACCGGCGACGAGCGAGAGATAGAAGATCGCCTCGGCGACGACCAGGAGGGCGGCCGGTGTCGCCGTGAGGTCCGCGTCGGGGATGCTGCCGCTCCAGAGGAGGTCCGCGAGACCGACGGCTCCGATCGCGCCCAGTACCGCGAGCGAGACCCCCACGGCGTAGAACCTGGGCTCGCGGTATCTCGCGGCGGTCGCGAGGGTCACGGCCGCAGCGACCGCGCCGAAGGCGATCACCGCGACGTCGAGGACGGTTCGGAGCGGGTCCATGCCGACCTGCCCTCCCTACGCGGAGGCTCCAGGCGAGGTCAGGGGGAGTCCTCTCGGGGGGGAGGGCTCTCGTGGGTCCAGCGACCATCGTACTTTATGAATGACTTGGAGCAATTCTCCACCTGTGCCGGCTCCCCTTTCGCTGGGGCCATCACCCCCCGAACGCAGCGCCGCCGTCATGGCGGCACGGCAGTTCTGTGAACGCTCGCTGAGCATCGGTTCCCCCTCACGACCTCCTCGACGGGCGCTGCACTTTGGTCACGGTCACCCTCCCGGACGCGGTCTCCGCGACCCAGTGGAGGGCGTCCCCCGGCTGGAGCTCCATGAAGGTCACGATGATCCCGGGGACGGCGACCCGCAGCGCCCTCGACCTCTTCGACTTCGGCACGGCCTTGTGGCAGACGGTGGTCCCCTCGAACGTCCTCGGCGGCATCCGTCGCCGACCCACGCATGGGCCTTTGAATGTGTGAGAATGTAGGTAGAAGCATGTACTCACAGCAGCGGTCCGTCGTCTGGGACTTCGAGCGCTTCACCGAGGTGAAGCGCCGGGGGCGCCGCGAGGTCTGCTTCTTCTGCGAGTCGGCGAGGCCGGTCGACTGCCTCGTCTCTTCCGCGTCGGGACGCCTCATCCACACCTGCCACTCGTGCTCGAGGTTCCTTCTCACGACGAACGTGGTCTTCCACTGACATGCTCGCAGAGGGACTGGCGACCTTCATCGCCCAGTGAAGGCTTCCAAGATCCTAGAGGCTGGCTCTCCCACTTCGTTTCGTCCACCGTAAAGGGTATGGCCAGGAAGGGTCTCGAGTAGTCTGGCCCTCCTTTCTTGGAGCACTCATGCCCGGTACGAAGGTTACCAAGGTCGGACTTGTCCCGGTGACCACTCGATTCCCCGCGGCGCTTCACCGCGACATGGTTCGGGCGATCGAAGGGGCAAACCAATGGGTGGACCAGTGCGACTTCATTCGCGAAGCGGTCCGGGAGAAGCTCGATCGGATGAACGGAAGCTCCTCCAAATCCGTCGTGCGTACCCCGGCGTGACCCTTCATCCTCCAGGCAAGAGTCGACCGAGGGGTCGGCGGAAGCGGACTTGGGGTGACCGACCTGCGTCTGGGAACCTACCCGGGCCGATGGATTTCCGTTCCGTGGGCGTTCGTGAAGGTCGCTGTGCTGCGTTGTCCTCTCTCACGCATTATTGGAAATCCGTGGGCATCTCCGATTCATTAGGCGCGTCATCTCCGCTGCCTCGGCTATCTGCTCGCCCTTACTAACCGTCGGCCATGTGGGCTTCTGCACCCAGCGACGGCGCTCGGCGGCGGCGTGTCCGGAATCCGAGGACTTGGACCTGGGGGGCGACGATTTTCGTGATGGCTTTGATGCTCCTTCCTCCCGGAGCGACGGCGCAGTCGACGGCGACGCGGCATGGCTCGCAGACGGGCATGTCGAACGCAGCTTCCACGCAACTGGCTGAAGGGGCCCAGGCGATGGCATCCGCCGAGAAGTCTCTCGCCGCGGGGTCGGGACCGGCTGATGGCTCGTCCATGACCTGCAGTTCCACCGGTGGGACGAGCGCCTCCTGTAGTGCGGCGAGTACGGACCCGCTGATGCTGGACAACGGAACTGGCGGCGGGGATTCCGGGGGGACTGGTGGCGACCCAGTTAACCCGAACTGCGAAGGAACCATCAACGCGACCATCGCGGCGGCGGGAGTGTGCGATCCCAAGAACCCACTTCAGGGAGCTCCCGCCGACCCGCCGAGCGCCCGTTACGGCTCAAGCATGGCATTCGTCCCCTACGCGAATGGGGAAGTTGTTCTGTTCGGTGGCTACACGGCGGGAACAACCAACGTCCTTGGCGACACCTGGACATTCCATCCTCAGACGGGAACGTGGACCCAAATCACCCCAGGCACCGTCCCCCCTGCACGGGCTTTCGCGAGCATGGCGTCCAATTGGTTTGGACAGTACGTGGTCATGTTTGGGGGGCGAGGAAGCTCGGGTCTGCTCAGCGACACATGGTTGTTCGACGTGACTCCAGGAAATTGGCAAAGCTTCTCCTGTTCGGGGAGCTGCCCTTCGGCTCGTGAGAATGCCTCGATGGACTACGATTCGAACCAAGCGGCGAACATTCTCTATGGAGGGATAGGCAGCGGCGGCCACACCCTTGGCGACCTGTGGACGTACAAGAATGGTAACGGGTGGACCTCCATTTCGCAGGTCAGTCCAAACCCAGGGAGCCGCTACTCCGTGGCCATGGCCTTCAACTACCAAAGTGGTCAGTTCTGGACGCTGCTTTTTGGTGGCGGGGGAGGCTCGTTTGCGGATGCCTGGAACCTCACGATCTCGAACGGATATGCTCATTGGACGCAGCAGTGCACCACGACATGCGGTGCGTCAGCCCGGTACGACGCTGTCATGGGGTGGGACCCGACCGACCAGCACGTTTTCCTCTTCGGAGGAGTCTCTGGTTCTGGAGCTGACCTCGGCGACGCATACTGGTGGGTCGGATCTCCCACCTACTGGTCTTCCTACACTCCCGCGTTCACGGGAGATCCAGCCCCTTCAGCCCGCAGTTCGGCGACGATGTACAGTTTCAACACGTTCAACAACTCCCTTCAGAACATGCTGGTCATGTTCGGTGGGGATGCCGGGAGCGGGGAGACGTGGGAGATCGGCGGGAACCTCACCAATGCCATTGCCAATGCTCCCACGTGGGTCCAGGTCGGGACATACAAACAGATCCAGTCGAGTACCCCACTCAGCGTACGGAGTGACGCTGCGATGACCTGGGACGCCCACGACTCCTACGTTGTGCTTTTTGGAGGGCAATCGAGCACCGGAGCTGCCCTCGGGGACACATGGAAGTACACGACCTCTGGAGGATGGACCCAGCTGTCACCCTCGACGAGTCCCGCCGCTCGCTACTACTCGATGATGTTCAATGATTGGGGTGACAGTTACGTGCTCCTGTTCGGGGGTGTCTCCGGGACTACTGTCTTCCCCGACACCTGGAAGTTTAGCGGAGGTAGCTGGACGCGACTTCAAGGCGGTTCTGGGACGCATCCGTCCGGCCGCTATTGGGCCATGATGGCCGACGAGGTCCAGAGTTCGACCCAGGATGTCCTCCTGTTCGGAGGAAGGAACACCTCGACCAATCCAGCGTACGGCGACACGTGGACCTATCACGCCGGTACGTGGACGCAGCATACCCAGGCCCTCGGTACCCTGAGGTGCAAGCCGTGTCCCGTGGCGCGCTACGGTGCGGCTATCACTCCTGACGTCGACCTGAACGGGAGCGACGGACTGCTGATGTTCGGAGGTCAAGACGTTAACAACCACTACCTAGGCGACACCTTCGGGTTCGATTACTTGCACGCCACTTGGTTCCAGTTCTTTACCCCAAGCGCGGGGACACCCACGGCTCGTTCTCACCCCTCGTTGCAATTCAATGCGTGGTACTTCGGTTTGGGTGGTGGCGACGGCGGGGCGATTCTGACAGGGGGGGTCATGGGATCGACCGTCTTCGGTGAGTCCTGGGTGTTCAATGGCAATGTTTGGATCCAAGTCTGTCCGGCGAGTGGGACGGGTGCATGCTCGATGGGCTCTCGGTGGTCGGCATCGATTACCTTCTATGGGATCAACCCCACCTACGTCCTGGTTTTCGGTGGATGCTCAACAAGTTCATGCACACGCCTGAACGATGACTGGAAGTATACGGCTCCTTGACTGAAAGTATTTGTTGAGTGAGTACGATAGTTCCGTGACGGTGAGGGCCGACCAAGTGTCGGCTTGATTGACCCTCCCACTCTGCCGGAGGGCGGCGATGCCTCACACGGCTCGAATCACCACGGTCGTCGTATCGGTCTCAGTAGTGGTCCTCATGCTAGACATCTGTGGTGGGACCGGCTCTATCGTGGAGAGGAACCCGTCGCAGAACACGGTGGGTCTTCCAAACAGCCGTGCCGACCATACGACCGGCAGTGGGGTGATGAAGTACGAAGGTCAGGCCCTTTCAGCAGACTGGACAGACCTCACTTCGTTGAGTGCAAACCCGGCCCCGACTCAGGGTCTCTTCGCCTATGACGTTACGGACAGCTACGACGTTCAGGTAGGGAACTGGAACGGCGGAACGGCCTCGACGTACGTATACTCAGGTCTCAACTGGACGAACGTCACCTCCACCGCCGGGACTCCGCCCCCGGGAGAACTTTGGGGGGGCCCGCAAATCCTCGTCTACGACGCTGCAGACGGCTACCTACTGCTGTACATGGGGATAGTGGAAACTCCGTCCAAGATTGTTCCGTTCCCTCAGACATGGTCGTTCCATGCCGGACGTTGGACGAACCTCACTTCCACACTCGGCGAAGAGCCCTCCCCTCGATGGGGCGGACAAATGGTCTACGACACGCACGATGGCTACGTCCTGTTGTTCGGGGGTTCGAAGGCAGGCTACGGTGGGACCCAAGGCGACGGGATCAACGATACATGGGTCTATGGGGCAGGAACATGGACGAATCTGACGAGTTCTGCCGGCCAAGCTCCGTCCCAATACGGTGCGTCCGGCGCGACGATGGGGTACGACCCGCTCCTGGGAGGCGTCGTAGCCCAGGTCCCAGCGGGAGGGAACAGCGTTGACTACTGGAACCAGACCTGGGAGTTCGCTAGCGGCCACTGGAGGGAACTCAACCGCTACAGCAGCTATGGGCAGACCATAGGGGGTGCGCTCGGATTCGACCCGCAGCTGGGGATGTTTCTCATGTTTGGCGGGATCAACGCACTCGGGCCCGTCTCGACGCTCTGGAGCTACGTCAATCAAAACTGGACGGTTGTCGCCACGGCCCACTCGCCACCTCCGACCGAAGGCGCCACGCTTGCATGGGACAGCTCCCAGAAGCTGATGTTCCTCTGGGGCGGCGCATGGTACGAAGGGACTGGGTTCTGCGGGTCGTGCATTTGGGCGCTCGCCCTCCCGTTGCAGGTCCAGGGTGCGGTGTCCTCCAGCTCGGGGCCCTCCCCGCTGGAGGTCGCGTTCTCTGCGATAGCCAGCGGCGGCGTATTGCCCTCCCACTGGTCGTGGCACTTCGGCGATGGTGGCTCATCGACGGGTGAGAACACGACCCATGCCTATCTCGAGCCGGGGACGTTCGTTGCCTGGGTCAACGTTACGGATCGCCTCTCGACCCTTGCCCAGAGTGCGACTCTCACGATCACGGTCCTTGTGGCGTTCGTGCCCAGCTTCCTCGCGTCCCCCACGTCCGGGCCGTCGCCTCTTCAAGTGAGTTTCCAGGCGTACGGGCACGGCGGAACGCAACCCTACCAGGCAAGTTGGTGGTTTGGGGATGGGACGGGGGCTTCCGTCGGGAATACTTCTCACGTTTACAGTGCGGCGGGCTCCTACGTGGCGACCGCGTGGATCAACTTCTCCTCCGGTGCCACCTACTCGAGCCGCTTCTCGATCGTCGCCACGCAGCCACCGCCCCCGCTCGTCGTCGACGCTTCCGCCAACCTAACGAGCGGGACTTCCCCCCTCTCCGTCGCGCTGAACGCGACCGCTACGGGTGGGGTCCCTCCCCTACAGTTCGCTTGGCGCTTCGGGGACGGAGGATCCTCCAGCGTGCGGAACCCCAGCCACAGGTTCGCCACGGCAGGGACCTACGTGGTCCGACTGTGGGTGAACGAAAGCTGGGGCGCGGGCGCCACCAGCTCCCTCACGGTGACCGTCCGCCCACCGCCTCCGGCGAGCGCGCCACCGTACCTCGTGCTGGACGAGACCCTGACTGTTGTACTGGTGGCGGAGGTTGCAGCACTACTTCTCCTGCGACGAAGGGACCGACGGCAGAAGGAGAGACCCGCAGCTGTAAGGGAGGTTGGTGATCATTCTTCCCGCCCGAAGAGCCTTCCCCCCGAGGGAGGACATAGCGAGGCCGACCTCTCCGATCGATCCGAGGAAGAGCGCGGGTGCTTGACCGGGAGCGACCCCATGCGGAAGTCCACCCGATAGCGCCGACGGAGGTACCATGCAGAGCCGGGGACCGCATGTTCGAGGCGTGAGAACAAGTGCGAACGACCCTGGGCGGTCGTCCTCCGTCTGGCCGGCCACTACTTCTGCCGTGACGGCGATGGTCATGGTCATCGTCCTGGTCTCCCCGTTCGGCAACGCTGGGGCCGGCGCGAACGCGAGGCCTCGTGTGGTGGAGGAACCCCGTTCAGTTCCCGTCAGCGACTCGAGGGCCTCGGCGGTCCCTTCGCAGTCCTCCCCGGACTGGATCAACATCACGGGACAGAGTGCCGGTCCCGCGCCGGTGGGAGGCCTCTTCGCCTATGACGCGGCGGATGGGTATGACCTCCAGTTCGGTGGATGTCTCCCGGGAGGCAATCCGACCTACCCTGTCTGCCCCAATGACACCTACACCTACTCCGGGTTGAACTGGACGAACATCACTTCGACCGCGGGTGTCGCACCGCCGGCCATCGTCCGGGGCAGCGCGAACAGCACGACCGTGATGGCGTATGACCCCGTCGACCGGTACGTCCTCCTCTTCGAGGGGGCCCTCCAGCACAACTGGACACACCGTCTCATCCCGTATGCGCAGACTTGGGAGTTTCATGGGGGGCGCTGGAGGAACCTGAGCATCGCGGCTTGGAACCAACCACCTCCCCAACAAGCCGGTGCCCTCGCGTACGATGCGTTCGATGGGTACATGGTCTTCTTTGGGGGGTGGTCGAACTGGCCGGCACGGATACCTGCCAATTCCACCGCAGGGAACTCCAACTTCACCTGGATCTTCCGCGACGGGAGCTGGGCTGACGCCACGGAGGTTCCGCCCTATACCCAAGCCCCTCCGCCGGACATCAACCCCTCCATGGCTTTCGACCCGACACTCAATGCCCTCGTGATGCAAGATGACAACGAGACCTGGAAGTTCGTCGGAGAGCACTGGTACCAGCTCCACCCGACCACGACTTACGCGAAGGCTTACGGGAGCGCAATAGGGTGGGACCCGCAGATGGGGCGGCTGATGCTTTGGGGAGGTGCGGCGGGTCCGGACTTCACGACCGCCCTATGGGAGCTGACCAACGGGAATTGGACCCCGCTCGCGACGGCCCACGAGGCGCCGGCGGCATTCGCCCCCTCATTCGCATGGGACCCTATCCAACGACTGATGCTGCTGTGGGGAGGGGCGACCAATCTCACCCGCAACGACTGGATGTGGGTGCTCGCACTCCCGCTCCAGATCCAGGCCACGTCCTCAGCGACCTCCGGTCCCGCGCCCCTAATCCTCGCCTTCACCAGCAACACGACGGGCGGAGTGACACCCTCTCGATGGTCATGGCACTTCGGGGATGGCGGCTCGTCCACCAACGAGAACGCGACCCACGCGTTCCTCTACCCTGGGAACTACAATACCTGGGTCAACGTGAGTGATCGACTGGGCATCCTCGCGCAGAGCAACCTCCTCGTGATCGCGGTCGACCCGGGGCTGACGGTCTCCTTCTCAGCTAGCCCTGCGACCGGTATCGCCCCGCTGAGTGTCAGCTTCCAAGCGTACGGTCAGGGAGGAGGGCAGGCCTACACCGCATCCTGGCACTTCGGGGATGGAGGGAGTTCTCTCTCAGGAAATACCAGCCATGTCTATGTTCGTCCCGGCACGTACTCGGCGACGGCCTGGGTCAATGTTTCCGTCGCGAGCTACTATCGGTCCTTCCTGATGGCGGTCTCGCCCAGTATGCCCTTCATGGCGACCGCGGGGGCGGATCCCGATGCGGGAGCACCACCACTCATGGTTGGTTTCAACGGAACAGCCACCGGGGGAAACCCTCCATTCTCTTTCGCATGGCGCTTCGGTGACGGTGGTTCATCCATCGTTCGGAACCCGATTCACTCATTCACTAGAGCTGGAAGCTACTCCGCGTCGTTGTGGGTCAACGACAGCCGCGGAAGGGTCGCTACGAGCTCGGTCTCCATCACCGTCGCCGAGCCTTCTCCACCGCTCGTCCTCGGGCTGCCGCCCGCGATCGTTTGCGCTGTCTTTGTCGCGAGCGCGTTCGCGGTCGTGGTCCTCTTGGCAGTGTTCGTTGCGAGGAGGAGGAGAGGACGGAGGGCCGGGTCCGAGTCCGAGGATGAGTACCGGCCTGACGAACGTGCGAAAGCGTAGCGCTCAGAGACGACGTAGGATACTCGTCCCCACGCCGTTTCACTACGACGATGGCCACATTTCGCGTGGCGTCCGCGAGTCGACGCAAGGCGGATCGCGGGTGCTCGGCGTGATTGACCGTCTCGCTAACAGGAGCGTGAGCTGGGTGAGGTCGCCCTCTTAGCGGGCGAGGCGTCTGCACGTCCTGTTGGGCCGCGCGGCCGGTGGACGCCCTCGTGGCGAGGGCGTCGGGGCGGTTCATCCATACGTGCCACTCGTGCTCCAGCTTCCTCCTCACGACGAACCTGGTCGCCCGCTGAGCGGACGACGATCGCCCTCGGGCGGACCGCGGCCGTCATCCTGGTGGTCTTCCTGGTGGCCGTGCTCGGCGGGTGGGGGGTCAGGACGCGGCGCCTCGCCGAGGAATGCGAAGAGCGTGAGCTCTGACCTTCGCCCGGGAGCCGGCTCCTCTCCCTCTCGAGAGGAGCCGGCCATGGAACCAAGCCCTTTCACGGGGGTACCAGAACCGTTATGCGACCCCGGCGCCATTGGCGATAGCGTCAGGACTCCAGAGGAGAGGACCATGCAGCTCGAGAGGGACCCCTTGACCTACCTCTTCCGGAGCGACGACGCCCGGAAGGTCATGGCGGAGCTGCGGGACGGCGAGCCTCACCTCCCCAGCGAGGTCCGCCGGAAGCTCGCGGTCCATCCCCAGTCCTTCCGGGAGCTCGTCGAGCACCTGGACGCCTACGGGCTCGTGGACCTCGCCGTCCAGAAGGGCTCGCGCGCCGAGCGGACCCCCCAGGGTTGGGGCGTCAAGGTCGTCCTCCAAGCGACCCCCGCCGGCCTCGCGCTCCTCGAGGTCCTGGAAAGGGCGACCCACGACATCGCGGACGTCGTCCATCGCAAGGGGAAGCTCCTGCCTCCTGCCACCGTAGAGCGATGGCAGGAGGCCTGATGCGAGTCTTCCTGCTGGGACCCTCCAAGTGGCTGCCGGAGGCCCGTCCCGGCCTCCCCGACTATCTGGTGGAGTGGCTCCCGGCCGACTGGAAGCGGCAGGGAGCGGACATCCTGTGGCCCCTCGACATCCGTCGCGGGCTCGCCCACGAACTGGAGAAGGAGGGGGCGATGGCCACCATGATGGAGCTCTGGAGCCGGCGACCCACCGAGGACCGCCACGACCTCTTCCGCCGGATCCTCGTGGAGTTCGGGACGGAGCACGTCTTCGCCTACTGGCCCCGGGACGCGAACCTCTCGGGCCTCTACATCGAGCTGGGCGTTCTGGGGGAGAAGGTGAAGAACCGGGAGGTGCAGGGCACGAGCCTCCGCATCTTCCCGGAGCTCGGGGCCGCCTTCTTCGACCCCGACCAGGACCGTGTCATCTTCCGGGAGAGCGGCGCGCGGACGACCTACTCCTTGGACTGGGAGGGGTGGGGCGTGAGGATCTCCCTCTGGTCGGACTACCGGACCCTTCGCCAGATGATGGTGAGCCGCCTCCGGACGGGGTAGCCCGGAACCCCGCTCCCACGGCTCCCATCGCTCGCGAGGGAGACCGTGAGAGCGAACAGCCTCCGACCCAACCGAGCCCGACGACCCGCGACGACCGACCGAGCCCCGACCGACGACTCCTGGGTCGACCAGGTCGCCGACGAGGTCCAGGCCCTGCTCCGGGAGCAGGGCCTCGAGATGGAGATGATCGCCTTCTACGATCCCATCGACGAGCAGTTGCATGCCGTCGGGTTCGACGGAAGTCCTGCGAGGTTCCTTCGGTCGCTCGAGACCGACCCCGCACCATCGGATTCCCCGGCTTCGCGAGGGAATCCGATGTCGGAGAACATCAACCCACCCGCGCAGAGCCAACGAACGCCGAACAACGAGGTCCGGGCATGAAGCTCAGGACCCTGACGGGAACGAGGTTCCCGGCCACATGCGCCTGTGGCTGCAAGACCCCGATCCCCGCCAACCCCGAGGTGAAGGTCACGGTGGACTTCGACACATCGAGGCCCCGGCTCACCTACCTCCCGTCCCACGCCCCCGATGCGGGCAGGTGGAGGGAGAACGGGGGCATCGCGCACGCAGAGCCCACCCCGAGCCCGCCCAACGGTGGGAACGGGCACGCGACGGGGTTGCCGGACGCATCCCTGCGGGGCGAGGGTCCTCGGGACGCGTCCTCACTCGGACGGCACGGCTGCCCCCCGTCCTCGTTCACCCCCGCGAGCGCCCTCCCGGCGACGACCGCCGCCCCGCCCCGTGCTCCTGATCCGCCGAGGCCCCCGAAGGCCCCCACCCCGCCCATCCCGCTGGCCCTCTTGGCCTCGGAAGCCGCCCACACGGAGGAGGAGGCCTCCCTTCGGACTCACCCGACGTCCCGGGCCACGCCGTCGGGCAAGTCCTCGCTCGGAATCCCCTCCCTCTTGGTGGTTGGGGGCGAGGAGGCGGATTCCTCGCCCTCTCCCCAGGCGGGCCGCGCGTGGTCCTCGGGCGGCCTCACGGTGAACGCAGGGAAGTTCGAGTCGGTCCGCGCCGGGTACGCCGATTACGCGCTCCCTGGCGAGACGGCCGAGCAGCTCGGGGTCCGCGTGAACGCGGTCATCGAGGCGGACCTCCGGGCGAAGATCGCGCTCCTGGTGCGGCTCCACCGGGAGCTCGGGATACCCGGCCCGGAGTACCTCCGTCCAACCTCTTCCCCGGCCACGTCGGCCGGGGCCCCGCAAGGGGCCTCCGCGGCATCTTCCGGACTCACCCTACGGGCGAGTCCTCCCTCTGAACCTTCGGTTCCTCGGTCCTCTCCTCCCTCGGTCGCGACCTCGCGGGCCTCCCACGCGAAGGGGGAGACGCCAGCCTGCCCTCGTGCGCAAGAGGCTGGCGTGGGAGGGGCCGACGGCACGACCGTCCCCTCCCGAACGGACTCTCCCGTCAACGACCTGGTCCGCCGCGCCCTCGCGGAGCTGGTGACCGACATCTCGGTGAAGCGGCGCCAGGCGAAGGACAAGGCCGCCAAGCGGTTCTGCGAGCTGCGAGGGCTTCAGAGCCTACGTCAGTGCGGGAGCGCGGACATCGACGCCCTGGAGGCGCTCTTGAATACGTTCGAGCGGATCGACGACTGGTCGATCCACGCCGGCTACGGGGTCCCCGCGCCGCAACTCGAGGACCGGGTTGTCATCCACGCGTGAGGTTGCAGGAGCGGGAGAGGCGGCGGGAGCACGACGCGCTCGTCGTGGAATGGGACTGGCAGTACCCGGGGTGGAGGTTCGTCCACCTGACCAGCGGAGGGCCATATGATGCCGCGAGTGGCCCGCGCACCCATTATCAGGCCAAGACGCCACATTACCCCGATGTCACCGCCGACTTCCCCGTGGCTGGTCTCCGCTCATGCGCTTACTAGGCACGCCGAGCGACACCGTTCGCGTGTCGGGGAACTCTTCCCGTCTCAAGTGGTGCCCAAGAGAATCAAGACCGAGTCGTTCGGAGAACACGATGTGGGGTTCCGCGAGTCTCGGGACGGAAGCATCGATGACCTGGAGGAGGCCACGTTGGAGTTCAAGCACTTCCTTGAAGACTGTCGATCCGCGCTGGACTACGCCGCTTTCCACCTCTATCGGTCGCTTGTGACATTTGGTCCTCTCCCCGAGAAGACCCCGAAGGTGTACTTCCCTTACAGCGAACGCCTGACGATGCCTGCTGACTTCAGGAGCCGTCAAGTTCCCGGCACCGGCACTTGGAGGTACGCGCCTCAAGAGGTTGTGGATGTTCTGATGGAGTCACAGCCTTTCCGACACGACGAGCACTGGTGGCTGCCGAGGGTGTGCGAAACCCTGAACGAGGCGAAGCATGAGAATCTCGTCCCAGTCCATGTGGGGGACTCCGAGAATGGTTGGTACTACAATGTCGGAGACGAGTGGTACCGCTTCCCGTCCCGGATCCCTCTCGCGACGAGCTCTCGCTACCCGAAGGCGATAGACATCGACCATCTGATGATGTCGACCGTTCAGGATCTTCCGAGAATCCTCGAAGCTGTAGTGTCGGTCGCGCCCTAGACCAGTGGTTGCGTTACATCGCTGACCTCGAAGAGAAGGTCAGCGTTGATTGCCCAACCCGACCGCCGTCCCGCCCCCGAGCACTTCGCCACCCCCTGAGAGGTCCCCCCGGTCGGCGTCGTCCCCTTTCAAGGGCACGGCGACTCGGCCCCCGACGCCCGCCGCCGCGTGATCACTTCCGTCGCTTGGCCAGAGGCTTGTCCGCCTCGCGCCGCTCGGTGCTGATCCTCGACTGGTCCCTCTTCTCGAAGCACGGGGTGCAGACGGTGACGTAGCCCCCCTCCGGGAGGTGGACGTCCCAGTGGAAGACGTGGCGGTCGGCGAAGCTCTTGTGGCAGTCCGCGCACTCCATGGCGCGCGGAGCCTCCACCTTGGGCTCCTTCTTGGGCTTCGAAGGAGGCGCGGTTCCTTCCATCACGATCCACCCGAGACACCGCGGACCAAGGCGGTTGTGGTTCGCTCACCACCTCCGCGCAGGGGTGACGCTGGCGCGACCCGCGCCCTCTCCTCCCTCGTGAGGAGAGGGCGTCATGGTGCTCATCCAGCTCACCCTGGAGCGGTTCGAAGCGGAAGCGAGGGTCCGCTGCGGGACGTGCGGCCGGGAGGAGCCGTTCGCACGCGGGGCGGTCCTGCCCGCGTCGGGCGGGGCGCTCGAGGTCCAGGAAGGGCGAGTGGTCGCGAGGACGTGCGGGCCGTGCTGGGAGGCGTGCCGCTCGGACGGCTGGGCGTGCTCGGGGTGTCAGAGGGCGAACCCTCAGTGGATGAACGGGTGCCTGGGGTGCAACGCCTACCGGCCCGACCCGCGGCCCTACGCGCCGGACTGGGACCTCCGGACACGGGACGAGGCCGATAACGCGCGGGAGGCGCGAGCGTACCTCGAGGAGGTCATCCTCGAATTCGGTTCGGCCGCCGTGTTCGGGTCAGATCGAAGGTGTGAGCGGATCTGAGCGGGCGAGCGCGGCCCGGCCCCAGGGTGTCTTGACGACCTCCTCGATCAACCGGTGCTCGCGGTGCCGGGCTTCCGCGTGGAGCTCGCGGGTGAGACGCGCCGCAACGCGACCCCAGGCGAGCTTCGCGAGGCCGGGTCCGGGCTCGCCCTCCCAGGCCACGTCCCAAGAGGTCTGATGGCCGGCGGCGAAGATCGCCTCCGTGCTCTGGAGGTGCGCGAGGAGAAGACGCCCCTTCTTGATCCGCACGTCGAGGACGAGGGCGCGCGGCCCTTCGCGTCGCGCGGTGCAGTGGTAGGTCCAACCGAGGCGCGGGCGGTGGATGGTCCTGAGGACGCCGCCATCCGAGGTCCGCTCGACCTCGTCCCACGAGCCGGGGGGAGGGTCGAAGGAGTCCCCGAGCTGCGAGCAGCGCAGCCACAGAGACTCGACGATCGAGAGGGGAGCTGGGAAGAAAGTGCGGGCGCGGTAGAGGAGGTGCATCCGTTCTCGGCGCAACGGCTAGTGGGCTGCGTCAGGGTAGACTACGACGGGAATCCGCACGGAGGTCCTGTCCCTCCTGACGAATCCGTTCGGGTCGGGCAGCTCGGGCCGGAGACGGCCGACCCTTCGCGGTTCGGAGAGACCTTCCGGGGCATTCTCCCTCGTCCGCCGCGCTGGAGGCGTCAAGCGTGTGGACCGACCCGCGTTGGCCGACTCGAAATCCAGCAGCGCGTTGATCGCTCGGTCGACCGAGACCCCCCGGCCGAACCGTCGCCGTAGCCGCTCTCGGGTGCTTCGATGCAGCCGCGAGAAGGTGTACTTCTCTCGATTGGCCCTAGGGTGGCTCGCCCGCGTGGAAAGACGAGGTGCCATGCGGCCGTACATCCTTGCCCTGGTTCAAGAATCTTTGGCAGAACCGGTGTGCACACTTGGACCGGTGTGCACATTCCTCGCAATTCGCGAGTACGCATAAATAGGGCGTCGCCGGTCATTCTCTACTTGGGGGCGAGGACCTGGAGCGTTTCTTGAGGGGGATGACGCACCGGGCTCTCTTCTTGGAGCCATGGGAGCATCGACCTCAGGGAGCACAGCGAGTGTAGCCGTCCGAACGAGGAGCGCCGTGTCCGTCGCGGCCGCTCGCGCCACGAAGAAGGCCGAGCGAGCCCGCCAGCTCCTACACAAGTACGCCGCCGGCATCCAGATCAAGCTGGGTCCATTCATCCTCTCCCCTCAGGGGAAGGCGATGTTCGCAGGGTTCGCGGCGGGGCTGATGCTAGTGTCTGCGGTCCCGACTGAGTTTCACCAGGCAAGTTCCGGTCTGGCCGGTCCACTGGATTCAGGATTCTCTAAGATGAACCCGACCACCCCACCATATGTCCTCCCGGTATCGGACTACCCCTCTCCAGACACCCTCTACCAGCCGGGCAATTTTTCCTTCCCTCGCCTTGGCACCACCGCACTCGGAGGCGTGCCGTCCTACCTTCTTCTAAGTGCAGGGGACCCGTTCCATCCCGTGACCGTCGACCTGTCGCTCAGAGTCGCTGGTCGTCCCGACAACGCCGTAGCCGTGGCTGTCGTCGGCCCCGACGGGGTCATGTCGAACGGCACAGACATTCGCGATACGGGAGCGCCTGACATTCTACACCTTGCGACATCCAACGTCAACCCCCATGAGAACTACTCCATCAATCTGGCACAGCTTCCGGGCTTTGTGGACGGTCGGTATTTGGGCGCAAACCCTGCCTGGCTCTTCATCAACCTCTCCGGTCCGTTCAACGAGAGCGCAAGTCTGTTCCACAACTTCAACGCTCAACAACCCTCCACGAGGTTTTGGAATGTCAGTCTTGCTCCGTTGTTGTCTTCGGGATTGAATACCACGGGCACTTCTGCCTCCCTTCTCGGATCTCGACTTTATCTCAGATCCGGCGTCTACTCGCCAACGCTCGCTCAGGAGATCACGAACCAGTCCGTTCCGGGCTGCCACAGCGAGTGCCCCATCCCCAATACGCCCATTCTGTGGGGGCAGCCAGCTCCGATCCCGGGTTTCTACGAACGAGTAACCGGCGATGACCTCGTCGTGAATGGTTCTCAGTTGAGTGTGGTTGCTTCTGGGGCGAGCTCAACGCACATCGCCGTTTCTCAAGACGCGGGGGCGGCTTGGGCAGCGGTGGGGGATGTGTCTGGAGTTTCCCCTCACATGGCATTGGGCCCGCTGGGTGTCCTTGTGACGACCCAGGATCCGACTCTAGGCGTGCTCGCGACCATGATCCCATTCGGAAGTGTGCCGAACACATCCGTCAGCCTCGGCCCAGGTCTGAATGCGACCCCGGTCTGGGACTCCTCATTCATGGGAGTCCTCGTCTCCGGGACCTTCCACATTGACCCGCCGGGAGACGAGCAGTACACTCGCACCGGCATGGTCTGTTTCAGCTCCGTAGACGGCGGTGTGAGCTTCTCTCAAGTTCGACAGTCTTCCAACCGCAGCCTCGTCAATGTCTCCCTCGCATCGGTGAATCCAATCTTCAACTCGGTCGGGCAGACCCGCGTAGACACCCCGGGGGGAGAGCCGGGACAGATTGCAGCCGTTGGGACGGGCTCACAGATCTTCGCCGTGGTTACCAGTAGTATCGGTGGAGAGGTGGTCCCTCTCATCGCTGCGACGCCTGACGATTGCCAGACTTGGAACACGACGCTCGCCCCCGTGCCCAACGGGGGTTCGGCCATGGATCCTCAGATCGTACTTAGCGGCAATGGGTACGCGTACGTGTCCTGGCGAGAGGATGGACAGGGAGAGTGGTCCGTTGATCAGGGGGTCTACGGTCTGAACGGGCACGCGTGGGCCGTTCCCGCCGCCCTACCCGGGAGTCAGCAACCCCCAGCCGAGGGTCCGATCGCCATGCTCGTGGACCCATTCAAGCGTCCCGTACTCGTGTGGTCGGTCAACCCGTCTGGCACCCTGGGTGTTGGGAGCTACTCAGGAGCCTTCCTTCCTCCTCTAGCGTTGTCTGAGTTGTTCCGAGTTCAGGTTGCTCAGCTTGAGCGACTCGACTTCAAGGATTCCAACACCGAGCACGACTCGGCCTTGAACCGCCTGGCCATTGGGTTGGTCAGCTATGTGAACGACAGCAACTATCTCGCAGCAGTTCAGGGGCTGCTGGAGCTTTACCCTAGGGTGACTAACGCGTCGTTCTTGCCTCAAAGTTCTACCTATTGCCTCTTGAACACGTCTCAATGCGTCTCGACGGCCCTTCCACAACTGTATGAGTGGATACAGAACCTGACGGGACCTCTTGCACCCAACCAGTTCCTTCCTGACTACGTTGACCTTACGCTCGAATCGCTCGGGCTAGGGATTCTCAGCCCGCCCCCGGGGGACGCCACCATCTCAGGCACCGCGTCAGTCAGCGGCACCTTGCTTTACATCAACCCCATCACGTCCGAAGTCTCGCTCTCTTGGTACTTCCCTCCCACCATCCTTCAGCGCCCTGGGTTCAAGATCAACCTTGGTCCACCTGCTTATATCCATGAATGTCCTGCAAACTCACCAGGGTTCAACTACGTCGTCGTACTCGACGGCAATCTAACAGAGGACTCCGCGACCAGCTTCTCCGTATCAGTGACGGCGGGGTTGGGTTCATCTCCGCCATCCACGACATTCGATACGACGGCGAGCACGGCGAACGCCTATCTCACCGACCTGGGCCTTCACGTTTTCACCCCGTGGACAGCCACGGTGGTAGGCGCGTACACACAGACCACGACCTACTATGATTGCTATCACGTGCAGGGTGTCTTGACCGCCTCTTCCCCGACAGGCCAGACCCTCACGTCACCAACCCTCAGCTCGGTAGTCAAGGTGGAATATGGGACCTATGGTGGCCCGATTACCGGCGGGTCTCCCGAGATCGTCCAGCTCCATACCATCCTCGATTCCAACGGGAATCCGGTTCCTGGTGTCCAGGGGGTCTCGCTTCAGTGGAACAACACTGAACCGGCCTACGTTTCCGTTGGCCCCTCACTAACGGACAATTTGGGTACCACATACACACCGTACACGAATCTCCAAGGATTCTCCCCCCTAACGCCCGCGCCACCAGAGCCCCTCGACAGTCCTGGAAGCTACTGGTTCCAACCCGTGACCGGGGTGGGATCGTACGACCGTGTCAGTTTCACTGGCTCGACCCAAGTGGGTACCGACTTCCCAACGGACGCTCCCGGGACGATTCCTCAGGGAACGCCTCGGGACCAAATTGTCCACGCCGGGGGTCCCACTAGTTCGCCGGCAGCGACGCAACCGTTCGCTTGCACGTTCTTGGTTTCGGCGGGTCCTTCTCTGAGCCAACCGATGGTTTCTGAACTGGAGGGAGGTGTTTACGAGGTCTCCTGGACCGCCAACGTCGACTCGGCAGGAACGGCCGAGGTCCGCGATCTGGCGTCCCCCGGGTTCGTTACGTTCGGTGCTATCCCGGGTCAGGTTGCGGGTGTGAATCAATGGGCTTTCAGCGTAGTGCTTCGGGGGATCACGGATTTCGACGTAGTTCAGGTGATAGTGTCGAACAGCCTGAGCAACGGTTACGCTTGTTACTCAAACACGGCGTACGCATCTGTCACCTTTGCCACCCCAGGACAAGTCTCGTTGAGTGAGCAGGACCTGCCGTACGATTCAGTGTCGCAGCAGGGAGGGGGAGCGTGGATTACGTGGGGGCTCCCATCATGGTTCCTCGCCGCCCCGGGCCTCACCTATTCCGGGGGGGAAATGGTCTACGTTCCAGAAAGTGCCCCGAGCGGGTTCGTGCACGTTCCGCTCACTTCTCTAGCCGAACTATCGACCCAATCGGGAAACTTCCTGGAGAACCTGACGACCTTGACACCTGGTCTCACGTACGATTTGTCGATGACGCTCAACTTCACATTGCAGAACTACCAAGGAACGTTCGCAGTCACTGCGTATCCGTTCTCCTTCACGTATCTCAAGGACACCTCCGGCGACGGACTTTCGGATGCCGAGAAGAAAACGGGGTGGACCGTAGCGTACACGGCCATCGATGGGAGCTCGGTCAACGATCACGTCACGGCTGACATCAACAGCTACGCAACGAACGGTCTGGTCAATGACCTCCTCGAGAAGGAGTACGGCCTCAATCCCAATAGGATTGACACATCTGGCAGCCACATGTTGGACACCTGGGATCTGACGTTCTCGAACCCCTCAGGGCAGTGTCCCGCAGGATTTGAGTGCTGGAACGAGGAGGGGACGAACTTCGATCCCTTCAGTCTGCCGCAATTCAAGGGCGTCGGGGTAGTCGCTCCTGGCGACCCTAACGGCCCCACACCTACGAACTTCACGGAAGTCGGCGCGTCGGCGACGTATCCCTTTACCGGCCCCGACAGCTCGCCTTGGGGATCCGGTCAGCTCTGGTCGTTCTCTGATTTGAATGAGCTCCAGATGCTGGAAGGCACGAGACATACGGAATGGCTCCGTGCCATCCTTAGCTACACCCAGAACTTGGGTTGGACGGTGACCGTGGAAGGGAAGCTGACATGGGGTGCCAATCCACTTGCTGCAAGTACCTACGGCGACGGGGTCGCGGACGGTTCTCGTGTGGATCCTCTGGGGCCGATGTACTTCCAAGTCCATGAGTACTGGAATGTCTACGGGTTGAAAGACGGCCAGGGGACTGCGATGTACCTGCAGGCACAGCAGCCGTCCTTTTACACGCAATGCTTCTGCGTGAACGTGTACACGGGATTCAGCCCTACGGAGTTCTCCTCCAGTGGAGTGGCCAGCGGTGGCTTCGGAGGGCCCCAGATCACCTACACATTTGCGGTGGACGATACCTGGCAGTGGGTAACTTTCAACGCGTCTATCGTGGCGAATGAGGGCACCAGCGGCCAGAACTGTGCCCAGACCTGCACACAGCGAGTGACGGGCCCGGTGCAATCAGTCGACCTTGCCTCGAGCTTCCTGTCGGGAAATCCTGTCCAGAAGTACTTCGCGACAGGGAGCGGATATCCATTCCCCGATGGTGAAAGGGTTGATTATCAAGTGATGACGGTAGGCCTGCGCGGACCGACCAGCATTTGGGTCCCGGCGGACCAGTCCACGCTCTCGAATCTCCCGGTGGGACTTCAGCGATACACGGGCGAGCAGGACTTCGACCTCCTGGTAGTCAACTATGAGGGGAGCTCATACGGCGGATGTGTGAACCCCGTCGACTGGCAGAACGTCCCAATCCCGAACTCCCAGCAGACCTACACGTTCACCCTGCAGTGCGGGCAGAACAACATCCTCGTTCCGCGGCAGGCATTCCTGGATTCCGCGCTTGGGCAGACCCTCCTCGAGGGAGCGACAGTCCCGATTGCTGTGCCCTCTGCTCCTCCGTACGGCTTCCATAATCAACCCGTGTTCACTTGGGATTCTACCCGATGGGCTCCAAGAGTGGACTCGACCCAGACTTCGGGCGACCGATTCATCACCGTGGAATCCTCAGGCTCGCAGACTTGCGGTCAAGGCGGCAATTCCGTCACATCCGCGTGTCAGGGACTTACGACCAACCCGGCTGTGGAGGCCGGGAATGAGGCATTACAGGTCCAGTCTGTGTTCATCCTGAACACGGACGACCACAATATCTACCAGGAATACGACGTCAGCGACCTGCTCGCTGGTTTGCTGCTCGACACCAATGGGAACGTCCAGGCGACGCTTCTCGACTATACTCAGGAGCTTTCCACGCTAGATCTCTCCCAGAACGTTGTCACCGCACTGGCGAATCCTACTTTGCCAAACGTGGGATCGTACGGAGCTCCCACATCACAGTACACTCCGCCACCTCCCCCGCCGCCTGCCCCCCCCGCCCAAGACTGCTCTGGGTTCTTGGGCGCGGCTACCTGCCTATGGAATTCCGTCGTGGGAGTCTTCACTGCTGTTGTTAACGGGATTACGACGATTGTCTCGATTATTTGGAACGCCGTGGTTGCGGCCGCGACGTACGTAGCTGACGCGGCGGCGGCCCTCGCCAAGGTGGGGATCACGGGCCTGATCCAGGCGGGGTTCCACTACCTCCAGATGGCCTACCAAGCGATGAAGGATGCCATCTCTCAACTCGTGACCTATCTACTCGCCGCAGCGAAGGCTTTCTTCGCCGCAGCGTTCAGCCCGATCATCAATGCTCTGAAGGCGTATGCCGCAACAGTGGGTACGCAAATCAATACCGCCCTAAGCAACGTCGTCGGATTTTCCGGCAATTCGGTGGCGTTCAGCACCATGTTTCCAAGCCTGTTCTTGGTAGTGCAATCAATCATTTCAATTTTCGGCTTCATTCACCCGCTGATGGACGGGATGCAAGCCGTGATGTCTACTCTTCAGCCGGTCTTCCGCCTCCTCGACCCGTCGGTGCTCGTCTCCACCTTGGCTGGGATTTTCGGCTTCCAAGGATCAAACAATCTCGTGAGCGATGCCACGGGAATGATCGCAGCTCCAGTAGGCACGCTCTTGGGTTATGTCTTCCAACTGCTTTCGGGGGCCCTCAATACAATTGGAATCGGGCAGTTGTCAGTGAGTCCGCCGTCTGGGTTCTCCCTCCCCTCGACGAGCCAGCTTCAGGGGATACTGACTGGATGGCACGCCAACACCGGCGACACGGTGATTCCGGCCCTCTTCGACCCTCTCCTCGCTACGCCGACTCAAATCGATACTGCGCTGGATGTCCTTCAGACTGCAATCGACATCGGCGGGACGATCCTCGCGTTCTGGGCAATCAAGCAAACCTTGACGGATAACTTCCTCACTGGTACCTGGAACTTCTTGCCCAGCGTCATGAGATTCCAGGCAGAGACAACGCGGATTCCTCTTGCCGAGTTCGCATGGCAGTTCATCGGACTGCTATTGGATTTCTTGGGATTCGTGGCGCCGAACAAGTTTGTCCAATTCATCTATGGGACTCTGGGTATTCTCTTCTCTGATTTCCCGCCAATCGATGCCCAGTTCCTAGGGCTTATTTTCCCCAAAGAGCCAGTGAAGGGATGGCCACTAGTTGCGGAAGGAATACTGGCAGGGATTGGGACGGCGACCGGATACTACGACGATTGTACCGCGGTGAACCACTGCATATGAAGGAAGTCGTCACTCAGGCAGAATCTCCGGCGTTGGGGGGTAGACTAGAGGACTGCGTCCGTCGGTTCGGCCCAGCTCTCATTGAGTCCTCGGTGGAAATCGACTCTAGCCTTTCTGTCGGTCCTGCACTCGAATGGCTCAGGACTGCACAGATTAGACACACCCCTGAGACAAGCTACCGAGTGACCTTCTCCAAGGCAGAGTTGGACAGTGCAGATTTGAAAGCAACGGCTGCAGATGGCAAGACCACCATGACCATTCACTCCTGTCGTTCTGGAGAACGACGGGCCGTGGTGCATATACACTTCGTCCACGGATCTGAGACACGGTGCCTGTTCTCCTCCTACGAAGTGCGACCCAAGGAATCCGGGTCGACAGTCAGCGAGTCGATCGCCCTTAGAACCGATGCGATAGGATTCAAAAGGGGTACATGGGGCACACGGAACCCTTTCTCATTCCTCTCCGAGCGGTCCTGGAAGCGCAAGCAGTTGGCTTTGCTAACGAAGGAACTCCGTGAAGCGGCTGGCGCGAACCAGAAGTAGTGTAGGCAATCGTTGAAAATAGACCCAGGTGCCGTCGCCGAAAATCGACCCACCTCCTCTCTCGCATGGTTCCCTCGTCCCCGAGGAACCATGCTCGCCTCAACCCACTCCGACCGCCGCGCCGCCACCGAGAACTTCGCCACCCCCGACCAGGTCCCCCGGTTCGGCCCCGTCCCCTTTCAAGGGCCCGTCGACCAGGTCCCCGACGCCCGCCGTCGCGCGCTCACTTCCCCCTCTTGGCCAGAGGCTTGTCCGCCTCGCGCCGCTCGGCGCTGATCCTCGACTGGTCCCTCTTCTCGAAGCACGGGGTGCAGACGGTGACGTAGCCCCCCTCCGG
>JAGWLG010000124.1 GCA_028864975.1 Thermoplasmata archaeon
CGCTTGCCCCCATTGGCTTCAAGGCCCCCTTCGATTTCCTATCCACGAGGTTCGGGGCTTCTCAGCCCACGGGAGATGGCGGTCGGGATGCGTGGAGGCGTGCGAGGGCCGCCCGCGGGCGGCGGTCCGCCCCCTCCGGCTCCAGGGGTTCCCCCACCCCCGCCACCGCCTCCCGCCACGGCGGTGCGTCGCAGGGTCGCGCCCACGGCGAAGAAGGGCGGACTAGGAGGGATCTTCGGCCGCCGCAAGCCCGTCATCATCCCGGGACGTGAGATGCCCTCCCCGTCGGAAGTGGTCCAGGCCCTCACGCATTGGCCCCACACGGCGGCGCCCCCGCTGCGTGGGGCGATCCCCCTGGACGTCCGGTTCCGTCCGATGACCTTCCCCCACCCTTCCCGCCCACCCTGGCGGTCGTGCGGGCGCTATGCGATCGTCTTCCAACTCCTCTTCGGGCACAACAACCCGACCCCCATGATCCTGCGGCTGTACCATACCCAATGGTTGCCCTCGGCCGACGCGAGATACGCGGCCATCACGCGCTGGGTCTGGCAGTCACCGCCTTCGCTTAAGGGGGTGTTCGTCGGGACCTGGTACTATCACCAGGGCGCCCACATCATGTTCGCGGGCGCCAACGGTCAGAAGCGGGCGGAATGGTTCCCTGCGCTCGTGATGGAACGGGCCGTGGGGACCTCCCTGGACGAGCACATGCGCATGCTGGACACCCTCGAGCCGGCCGAGCGCGACTGGCGCTACCGACGACTGGTCATGAACGTGATCGGGGTCGCCGACCACCTCCAGGAGGCCGGGATCTCCCACGGGGACATCAGCTTCGACAACCTGTTCCTCGACTCTCAGGACGACATCCATCTGGTCGACTACGACAGTCTGTGGATCCGTGGCCTAGAGCTTCCTCCCTCACCCATCGTGGGTCAGCCGGAGTTCCAGCATCCGGACGTGATCAGCGGGAGGGCGAAGTGGCCGAAGAAGCCGGACCGCGGGGCGATCGGCGACTCCTTCGCCTTCCTCGTGCTCATCCTGCTCCTTACGCTCAATCGCGTCGATCCCCAGTTCTGGCGGCTCGTCGGTCGGACCAAGCCCGCATTCTCGGCCCGAGACTTCGAGCGCGCTTCCCTCTACAATCGCAAGAGCGAGCTCGTGCGACTGCTCGGCCACCCCCACGCCGGGGTCCGTCGTCTGGCCGGGATCCTGATCAAAGGGTGCAACGACCACCTGGCGACCTGCCAGCCGTTGAGCCAGCTGCTCTTGCCCGACGTGCGCGCGGCCATCGACCGGGAGCCTCCGCCGCGCGTCGACCTCCAGCACCGCGGGTACTTCGCAGCCTATGGCGGAGGCCAGCCGGGGGGTCCCCCCCAGGCCGCGCAACGCTACCCCGCTCGGTAGGCTTGGCCCCCGGTGCCTGGCCGTTCGTCAGGGTCTCGCGGCTCACCCTCTCCCTACGGTCGCCAGGCGGCGGGCCTGCCCGCTCGCGCGAGGGGGACCCGGACCCGAGGGCGCGGTCGGTTCAGGCGACGGGGGGGGCGACCATGGGCCCTGTCCGCGTCCCGACCTGGAGGATCTTGATGAGCTCCTTGCCGCCGATGTTGTACCCGTA
>JAGWLG010000033.1 GCA_028864975.1 Thermoplasmata archaeon
CGATTCCTCGGGGGCTGGTCCCGCCTCCTGTAGGGCCGACCCCCCTCTCTCGAGTGTAGGAAAACTTTCGGGGGGTTTGGCCCCCTCGGCCGGCTATCGGAGAATCGCCCTACCTACGTGTCGAACCTGGGTTCGGATCGGGATTCCTGGCATTCGGTACCTTCGTCGCTCTTGTCAATTACTTTCCGCTCATGGCGGACGCTCAAGATTCCGCCGTCCGAAGATACGTGCTCGATGGTCATCCTGCCCCGAAAGTCGAGGCTATCGTGCGGGGAATCGATGGAGAGTCGAACGCTCGAGTAACTGGCTCGTTGGCGGGCATCGGCCGGGGATTGCTCATCGACAGAGGGGCCTCGATGATGGAGGAAGTGCCTTGGTTCGACGTCGGGCGATTATCCCTCGCGTCGAATACGAAGGTTCCGGCCACTTCTTCCTGAGCTCGCTTGCGGTCCGTCGAGACTATGACTTCCCACGAGATGAGCCGCACCACAAGGGCTCCCGGGCGGACCGGGATGCCGCTGCGCAATCCTTGTTGCACCCCTGAAACGGTGCGTGGGTCACCTCACCATGGATGACTCCGAAAGGCATAGATCCACGGTCTGGTATTTCGAACCATGGACCTGCGACTCCTCTCCCACCTCGCCCAAGGTTACCACGGATTCACTCAGATTGCCCGTGTTCTCACGGAGGAGTGGGTTGCCCGAGAGGGATACTGTGTCTCTTGCCTGCACACCCCGCTCGAGCGTCTGCCGAACAATGAAGCTGTCTGGGATTTCCGGTGCACCGCCTGCCAAGAGCCGTACCAGCTCAAGGCACGAGCTAGCAGTTTCGGTAAGATGGTCGCAGACGGGGCGTACTCGACCTTCTACGATGCTGTTCTAAAGGGAGACGCGCCGAACTTCCTTCTCATGCACTATGATCGAGGCCACCACTTGGTCCTAGATCTCTTTGGAGTACACCGGCGGTTCATTTCACCCCTAGCGGTGATCCGCCGGAATCCGCTCGGCCCAAGCGCCCGGAGAGCAGGCTGGGTGGGGTGCAATGTCAGTCTGGGTGCCATTCCCCGGGGGGCACTCATTCCCATCATCGAATCGGGAAATGTGCTTGACAGAGAGTCAGTGCGTCGTCAGTGGGGCAAGTATGCTAGGCTCGCCTCGCTTGACAACCACTCCGGCTGGCTCCGAGACGTGCTGTCATGCGTTCTGAAACTCGGCTCCGACGAGTTCAGGCTGGCCGACATCTATTCCTACGCGGTGGAACTCGGGGAGCTTCATCCGAGGAATCGAAACGTTGAGCCCAAGATTCGCCAGCAGCTCCAGGTTCTGTGCCGAGAAGGGCTGGTCGAGCGACTTGCGCCTGGACTCTACAGACGCAGTGGTTCGACGTAGCCGGAGCCTCCCTCGCTCGGTCCGTTAGCATTCTTCGCATTCCGGAAGCGGGCGAAGACCTCGCCCCTGTAGCCTGCTAAGGGACCCTTGCTTCGTCAAGCTTCGACATCAGTAGGCTTGCAAGCATCAGGTGCTGCGCGGCTCGATTCTGATCGATGACGATGTTGGCGTGCGCCTTGGGGTTTCGGATGGCCTGCATGCTCCCGGCAAAGATCAACATGTAGCCCTGTTGCTCGCTCCTTCCGCTCTCGGTCTCCAGAGGGGCTAGAGCAATTATTGGAGACCGCGGGGAAAACGCGAAGTTCATCAGGTCCGCTCCGTCAAGCTCCCGGCCCGTTGCGTGTTGTACATGACTCTTGACACGGGTGTTCACCTCCTTGAAGGCAGCCTCGACTGCATCGGCAAGATGCCCCGACTTGAATCTGGAGTCCGCCACCGCTGCAATCTTGGGGTGCAGCAGCCCCTCGGGAACGGAAGCTCGGCGACGCTTCCCCGCGACGTGTTTCATTTTCGCGTCCAGAGCCTCCCGCTCCACGAGCCCAACTAACGCAGCTTCCAACACCCCACGATTTCCCTCGTCGGATTGGCCACGTTGACGACAAAGATCTCTGAGCTGCCACACGCGGAGTCGATGAATTGCATGAGCAGGCTTGAAGTGTGGATTCTCCAGGAGTCGCCCTGCGAGCTCCGCGACCGGGCCGGAGGTGTTGTCAGCGAGGTCGCTGAGAAGATCTTCTAGTTCTTCCTTGTAGAGATACCGCAGCAAGATCTGTTCGAGAAGAGGTTCATTCGCGAGACTGCCCCACTTGTTCATGTCACCAGGCTCCGTGAGTGACGCTCTACCCGAGAGTGAACCCTGCACCAGCATTACGTTCTCGGGCCTATCATTCCTCCACGTAGAGTCGCCGGATCGACGTGGCCAACGAGCTTCCCCTCGAGTCCTGCGGATGACTGCATCCAGCTCAGCCGAGAAAGGGTAAGGCCGTCGCGCTTGCAATAGGCAACTGGCTGCTACGGCCGAACTAGCGCGAGGGCGCTGAGCACATGTCACTCAGAACCCTCTACCCCCGCAATCTTTTCTGGGGAATCTGCACCATCGGCGCATGCGGCTCTTCCGAAGCTACTGTGGTGGTCGCGGCGATGGTCCGAAATGGGAGCGTTGGAACCTTAGCGTCCCGATCCGATTGGTCCGCACAATGGGGTGGTCTCACCGAGATGATCTCACTGTTGAGATCGTCGGCGACGAGGTGAGACTGAGAAAGGTGGGTCCGCGCGATCCTGACCGCGACCACGTACCTGGCGGAAAGTACGATCCCATGACCGGGACCATCAGGAGAGCACCCGAGGACGCTGCAGGGAGGAATCCCCAGCAAGGCTTGGTTTGAGCGTCCGTCGTGCCGGGGTGCCCGAGTGGCAAGGGGACCGGGCCGGAGCTGAGGTAATGGAGCCGCGGCTCCAACCCGGCGAGGACCACCGATCCTCTCGCGGGTTCAAATCCCGCCCCCGGCACTTAGCGCTTGCTAGTCATCGTGCCGCCCGAGAGGTGCGTGGAACACGCAATGCACAGCTGGTCCGAACCCGAGCCTCGGCATCCTCGCCTAGCTGGCGGCTCCCCGAAGCAAAATGTGAATCTCCGATCCAAGCGGGCGGGCCAACCTTTCTTTTCCACGCCTCGCGATACTGACCAGCTTGAACCTTGCCAGCAGACGCAGATCCTCGCTGACGTTCTTCTTGTCACGGTGGAGACGGCGGGCGAGCGTGGTCAGGCTTGGCGTATCCCGTCTTGAGGCGAGAACTTCCAGAAGTCTGAGCCTCTCCGGAGTTAGGCGCTCAAGGTCCTTTGCGCTAAGGGTTGCAACGGTCGTAACGACCATCGGCAGCGTGAGTCTCGCGGGATCCTCCTCGAACTCCTCCAGAGTAGCCAAGTCGTTCTGGGCTTCGAAAGCTCCCTTGCGGGATGCGACGTGAGTCAGCTGCTGGAGGGACCCGTACCGAGCCAGAATCTCTTCCCTGAGCTCACTTCCTCTCAGCCTTCTTTCAATTCGGATTTCCATTCTCTGTAGACCTCCCTGAACTGTTCCCAATCAAGTCTGTTTGAGATCCTGGCATACCTTCACATTAGAGATTCGGCGCTGCTTGGACTGGAGAGATGGATAGGGAAAGACTCGCCTCCTCGCAACGAAGGGTGAACATGAGTTCCTCCATGTCGTGGGCCATTGAAAGCACAGACTCGATAGCCGCGAGTAAGGTCGACGACCGTCCACTCCCCTCGAGCATTCTCACGTCGTTCCAGCCACCAAACCATTCGAACTCAACGACTATTCCCGCAGACAGGGAATCCCCCAAGGCCTAATACGTTTGGCATGGGACGCCAATTGACCAGATCGTGCTCACGTCTCATGGAGGAGGAAAGGCGCGCAAGTTTGAGTGCGCTGCTCAATTTGCTTTAGCTTGCCGCGAGTGCTGGGTAGGATCCGTGCGCCCTCACCGCGGGATGTGCCCGAAATCGTGGTGAGAGCGATTGTCTGGGCGATCCGCTGCGGATTCAACGGGGGGAAACGTCCCTCTGTCCCCTGAAAGCGGGGTCCACGCTGATCAATTTGGCCCCGGCCTTGCGAGAGGTCGAGAGGATGATGGCATCAGCTAGGCTCGCTGACCGGTGAGCCTTGCGCAGCTCCTTCCGCAGGGTTCCAGCCGACAGTGCGATGCCCTCCGTCAGTTCAATGATCTCCCCCCGGTGGTGAAGACTCGCGCTCATCGGAGCGATAGCGTGCTCGGATCCTTGATCTGCCAGCTTTGCCGATAGCTCGGCGAGGGTGATGACCGAAGTGACCGCGCGCGCACCATCTCGGCTTAGGTAGCGGCGCTGGAGGTCCACCCCGATCTCGCTGCCTTTCAGGACTTCCCACCAGGCCCAAGTGTCGAAGGCCACCCTAGATCCGATCACGCCAGAGCCCCTCCTTCTTTCGTTCGAACTTGCCCTTCGCGATGCCCTTGAGCAGACCGAGAGGTTCCACGCTTTCCACTGAGACGCGGGCTCTAACAGGAACTCCCTCCCGTATCTTCGCCCGCCTCGCCGCTCGAGCGGGAATCATCACGGCCAGGCTGTTGCCGACCTTCCTCACGGGACCCACAACCTCGAACTCTGTCATGTAATACATGAGCGTCATACGTCTACTTGAAACTTGAGGAGCGAGGCAAGATCGGTGGGTGACCGGAACGAACGTGCAAGAGGAATCGCACCTCCGTTAGAGGCCGGGTGCTCATCCAGTATCCCTGGCTCAATCAAACGACCGTCAGGTAGTGCTTGCACTCCAGACAGTACTCACGCAAGAACCAGGTCACGAAGGCGCGCTCATCTCTCTGAACTTGGGCCCGCTCGATCGCTCGAGAGTACCGTCGCTTCCGCTCAGCCCGGAGATCGATCATCGGGTATCCCGCACGGTGCAGAACGAAATTCAAGATCATCCGCCCGGTCCTCCCATTCCCATCTCCGAAAGGGTGAATGGACTCGAACCGATAGTGAACAACCGCTGCTAGCTCAACAGGATGAGTTGCTCGCTTCTCTCGAGAGTAGTACGAGAACAGGTCCCGCAGCAAGTGCGGTACCTCGCCCGCTGGAGGGGGGGAGAAACGGCCATTCGAGATCCCTACGGCGTAGGTGCGAATCCTTCCCGCGATGTCCTTCTTCGTCTCCTTGAAAAGTTCCGTGTGCCACCTCATGACGCGCTTGAGAGTCAGGGACGGGTCCCCCGAGACCACGAACACCTGCCTTGCCAGGGCCGCATGCGCCCGAGTCTCAATGACATCGGATATCGGTCGATTCCGTGGAGTAACCCCCTCGCGAAGCAACAGGGCCGTCTCGTGAAACGTCAACGCGGATCCCTCAAGCCTGTTCGTGTCGTAGGTGAACTTGACGATGAATTGCTCGAGCGCCTTCTCCCGAACCGTCCTTGGAGTGTTTCGAAGCTCCGAGCGGTATTCCCCTCTGATCTTGTCGAGAATGGGATACCACTTGGTGGAGTCAGCTCGGCGCTCCAGTTCAGCTCGGGCCGTGGTCAGGTCTGGTGGGACGGATTTGCCCAGATAGCGCTCCAAAGTTCTGACAGAGTGGCCGACCCGGACGGTTTGAACTAGGTAGTAGTACTTCTGATGACCGACTGTGCGCTCCCTCACGGTCGCCATGCTGCCCTACCCATACAATATGAAAGTATATGCCTATTTACTCAACAAACGTAGTGGTAAGAAAGATCGCCACGTCCCCTAGTCGACCTGCGAGAATCCCGGTGCACTAGGAGTTTCACCCACGTCCGGTCACTTGCCAACGAGCCCTCGGGCTTCCTCATAACCGAGGGATGGTGCCGGTTCCCAGGATTCTGTGCACACCGTTTCCCGAAATTGCGAGCACAGCGGGACCCGCGCGATGCCCGGGTCCCTCGGAACCCCTTTCGTTTCGGGTGGAGCCTCGGTCCTACTCGGCGAGGCGCTTCTCGATCATGTCGGAGAGCGTACTAGGGTAGCGGTAGGTCCGTCTGGGGAACAGCACCTCCACTTCGGCCACGTCCGGCCATCCGAGAAGCTCCTTCTGGACGTCCTCGGCCCCCGCGGCCGAGGGGATTTGAAGGAAGAGCACGAGGTGCTTGACCTTCTGCGCGGCTTCATGAGCGAACTCGCTCCGGTCGGCGAGGTCCACATGCGTCGGCCATTGGCGCCGGACCCTCTCCAAGACGGCTCCGGTGTCTGATGTGGGGTGGAGATAGATGTTGAACCTTGTCATCGCGACCCCACCGTACTTGGTGTAGTCGAGGAGCGGAATGTACCAAATGAGGTTCCTACGGACCATCGAGGTGTAGCGCCGGAGGACCGTCCTGGAGCTCAGTCGGAGCTGGTCCGCGGCCTCGGTGAGGCTTTGGGTAGATGATCGGCGGAGCTCCAAGAGGATCCTCCAGTCCATCGGGGTGGGCCGCCCCTGACTGACGGGGCAAGCGAACGTCACGAGGGGGATCGCTTCGACGACCCCCGATAGCCCTCGCAGGAGCCCCGAGCAGCGCTGGAACTCCTCTCCGTTCGCGCAGGCCGTGAGGACGACCATCCAGGGCCCCAGCGTATCCTGAGCCCCGACGATCCCCCGGACCTGGCCGAGGTCCTCCAAGATGGCCGCCTTACGTACGGGATCGTCCACACGCAGGCTGCCGGCTCCGAACCGTAGCCCGAAAAGGTCGGGATTGGGAACGACGTCGAACCCTTCGAGGAAACCGCAGGTTCGCCACGCCTTCAGACGCGACCAGATGGTGGTGCGAGTGACCCCGAGCCGTTCGGCGAGCTCCGCGGCGGACTGCCGGGGATCGACCCCTCCGACCCACAGGTGGCGCCCCCGGAACATCTCGCGGAGGATGGCTCCGTCCAGTTGGTCCACGGCCGGGCGCACGGGATGGGCGAGGGCAATAGCCTTCCGGGAGCTGAATTGGGGTCTTCCTCCACGCGACTGCGACTTCCCTGGCGGAGCTCGGACCTGCGAACGCTCAGGCAGAGGCTTCGTGTTGTGCAGCGGACGGATGGGCTCGACGTCGCCTGTGCGATGGCAGGCGCCCCGAGCGGCCGCTCCGGACCTTCGGGGCTCCGTCCTCCTTGCCGTCCATCCGCGGAAGGAGGCTTTCGCTCGGGACATCGTGGTGGATCCCCGAGAGCCCAGTGTCAGGGGAGAGCGATAGGAGGGCGTTCAACATCGGTGAACGGAAGGTCGCATCCGGGAGCGGAGGTCCTGGAACCGATGGACGGACGGTAGTGTTGCGTTGAGGAGCTCGAGGCCCCGGCACCGCGGTGCGGGAACCTTCAGGGACGGTAACGCCCCGGCGCTCGCGCGCCGGGGCGGCCAGGTCGAGGTCGTAAGCCGCATTCTGTTCCGACAGCATTCGACTGCGCGCCCATCTCGGTGGTTGCGGGACCGAGCTCATGCCACGCTTTCGGGCTTGCTCCGGGGGAGACGGCCGTTTCACCACTTCCGCGGGGAATCTCCTCGGCTGTCCCGATTCCTCGTACCCCGCGGCTGTGCCGTTTCTGCTCCGTAGCTCGGGCTCTCGCCCGGCGGGCTTGCGCCCACCCCCCTGGTCCCCGGAGTGCGGACTTTCCTCAGCGCCGGGTCCCTTGCGGGATACCGGTACCGTCAGCTGCCCACCTCCTCCTGGCGGAGCGAGGACCGGGCGGGGGCTCATGAGGGTTCGCAGGGCGGAGCGAGAGGAACCTACTTGGGAAACCCCCGGTTCGGCGTCCACGCATGCCCCGCCCCGAGGCCGCGCGAGGGACCCCTCTGGCCACGGCCACAGGGCCACGAAAGGGGGGGGATCTTCTCCTCTTCCCTAGCATCTTCCTGGAGCACGGGGCCATCGTCTTCCCGAAAGAGGGGGGGGAGGCAGGAGGAGAGGAGTACCAGGCTCTGATGGGTGTCTCGGGGGCCCCGGTCGACCTGTTCGACGCCGTGGACCACCTGCTGGCCCTCTACCATCGTATCTACGTCGTCGACGTCGAAGGTGTCCGGGAGGAACGGCCCCAGTTCGAGTACCTCCAGGAACTGACCAAGGGGCAGGAGGAGTGGGTCGATGCCGGTGCGCGGGACTCGGACCAGGTCATGGATGTTCTCGTGGCGGGGGCCTCGAGGGCGGTGTTGAGCACTCCGACGCTCCGCAGCGCGCGGGAGATCGCCACATCGCTCAAGCTCACTTCCCAGGTGGCGTTGGAGATCGTCCACGACCACGGACGAGTGGCGGCGCACGACCGAGGCCTCGACAACGCCCCCGTAGAGGAACTGGCCAGCGAGGCCCGTGCGGCGGGGGTCTCCCACATCATCCTCTCGAGCGACGAGAGGACCGTCGACTGGTCGTTGGTCCGGCGTGTGGCCGAAGGGGGTCCCACGTTCGTCGGAGGCCGGTTCTTCACCGAATCGAGGAGCGAGCTCGCCTCGGCGGGTGCGCGCGGGGGCATATTCTCCGCCAAGGAGCTCTTGGAGCGATGGACGACCTCCGGCTCGTAGTCACCCGGCTCTGGGACCTCCTGGGGCGCCGCCCGGTCTCCTCCAAGGAGCTCGTCGAGGCGCTCTACGCCCGGCTCCACTGGTTCCGCCCGAGCGAGGCGGAGGAGCTCGTCGCCGAGATGCAGCGGCAGGGGCTCTTCCAGCACGGCCCTTCAGAGGGGATGCTCGTGGCCTCTTCCGAGATCGAGGGCATCGTCGTGCCGATCACCTACCGACCTCCGCCGAACCTACGACCCTCGGCGGCGGCGGTCGCACGACCCGACCTCCTCGCGCGAATCTTGGAGACGACGGCCGCCCGGTCGGAGGTGGGCATGGAAGCCCTGCGGGAGGAGACCCAGAAGCTGGCGGGAGAGCTCGGGGTCTGGCCCGAGGCCGCCGCGCTCCTCGTGGCCAGACGGCATGGCCTGGACCTCCCCGAGCTCCGGGAGGAGCTTGATCGGCGTCTGCGCGAAGGGTAGGAGACCGCGCCTTTCCGCGGGAGAGGCTCCCCCCGAAGAGCCACAAGAGAAGGCGACAGCTTTACCCTTCGCCGGCGGATGGTGCGGCCGCCAGATGATGAGGCCTAGAACCAGCTGAACGCTGATGAATGATGGGCGAGCTGATGGCGTGAGCCCCCCGGGAGGCGTTCCTGGAGGGGAATCTCCTCGAGGGAAGGATTAACCTCCTGGAGGTCCATAGAGGGGCATGAGCCCTTCTCGCCGCCAGAGGTTCCTCCCGATCGACTTCCGGATGGAGGAACACCGAGGTGAGTGGATCGTCCTGGTCAACGACTGCGTCGTGGAGACCGGGACGGACCTCTGCACCTGCCTCGCGCGGACCCGCGAGAAGCATCCGCGGGAGGAGCCGTTCGTGATGAAGGTCCTCCCTCGGGGGGGGGCGCCGCGGCTGCGCCCTCCGCACCCACCCCGTCGCCGATGAGGGGTAGGGAAGGATGGCGCCGAAGCGCGCGCGTCGAGCGCGCCGGAGACCCGAACCGGGACGGTACATCCAAGACTACCTGCTCTTCACGCTGGACCGCCGTCGTGTGGCCTTCCCCTTGCTCCACGTCCGGTTGAGGGGCCGCAAGGGAACCCTCCGGACGGTCGCGCTCACGGACTCGGGAGCGACGAGCTCCTTCGTCCCCGTGGAGATCGCCGAGGAGGTGGGTCTCCGCCTGACCCCCGGTCCGACCGCGGGAGGGGGAGGAGGGGACTTCTCCACCTACGACGGACATCTGTCCCTCGAGGTCCTGCACCGGGGGCGGGTGATCCACCGGTTCCCCCACCTCCCCGTCTCGGTCCCTCGAGAGCCTGGCCGCATCCCCTACGTCGTGCTGGGACGCGATTCGATCTTCCAAGCGTTCTCCCTGACGTTCGAGGAGAGGAAGGGACGGCTCGTCCTGAAGCGGGCCGATCGATAGGCTCGGGAGCCCGGGGTGGCGCTCTACGAGCTCGGCGCGGCGGCGGAAAGGTCGTCGACGCGCTTCTTCGCTTCCTGCACGCCTTCGGCGTTCCCCAGGCTCTCCGCCGCCGAGAGCACCCGTCGGGCGACCTCGAGGGCCCGCTCTCGGTCGCCGTGCTTTTCGAGTAGCTCCGAGTAGGTCTTGAGCGCGTTCGTGGCCTGCAGGGCCCCCTCGAAGAGACCTTCCCGGTCCATCGCCTCGAACTCCTTCAGCGCACCCGGAAGGTCGCCGGATCGTCCGAGGATCTCGGCGCGGAGCCCCCGGCAGTCGCGCACGTCGTCGGGTCGCTCCGTCCGCAGGGCATCCTTGAGCGAGATCTCCGCCCATCGGAGCGCTTCCTCGGTGTGGTCGCGGCGGAGCTCCACCCGGGCCATGATGAACGAACCGGAACAGGAGATCCTGGGGAGGGCGAACTTCCTACCCACGTCATAGAGGTGGAGTCCCGCGGGCTCCGCCCTGTCAAGCTCGCCCAAGGCGAGCAGGATCGCGGCCGCGTTGTACTCGTCGATGGCGGCCGCGCTCATCATGCCCGCACGCGAGAAGAGCTCCGAGGCCTCTTCGGCGTAGCGGGCCGCGAGCCGGGGGTCCCCCGTGTGGGCCGTGACCATCCCGCGCGCGTGGCGGGCTTGCGCGAGGGCCTCCCCGTCCCCCGCGGCGACGCGGTCGGCCTCCTCGAGCACCTCCCGCGCCCGGTCCGGTCGACCGAGCTGCACCTCCGAATAGACGATATCGGTCAGGGCGCGGAAGAGTACCTCGTGGTCGACCTCCGCTCGGGGGGCGTTGGCGACCTGCTCGAGGAACTTGAGCGCCTCCGCCCAGCGGGATCGGGTGAAGAGCAGGAACCCTCGGAGCATGAGGATCCCGTTCGCGAGCCGGGGAGACGGGGGAGGGCGCTCCCCCGCCTCCATCTCCTGGACCAACCGCTCGACGACCGGACGCACCTCCCCCGCGCCGTACTGGTCGAGGGCTCGGGCCTTGCTGTACTCGACCTCCCACCAGCTCTCGGGGTCGAGGTCCCCGGGGGCGGAGAGCCCTTCGAGGAAGCGGAAGGCCGCTCGGGCCCCTCCCGCTTTGGCCAAGCGACGTGCCCGCTGGGCCTCCTCCTGCACCTCGGCGGGGGCGGGACGGCGACCGGAGGAGCGGAGCAGCTCGTGGAGCCACCCCAGGTAGACCCCCGCCGCTTCGGGGGCGAGGCGCGCGGTGGAGAGGTCGAAGGCCCGCCGGACCCACGCCGCGCCCCGCACGAGGTCCTGAGCGTCGTGCGCAAGACGGGCAAGCGTCTCCACTTCTTCGGGGCGATGGGCCTCCCACCAGTCGAGTAGCGAGAGGGCTTGTGGACGGAGCCGCTCCGAGGGGATCTCGGAGCGTACGACCTCCCAGACGAGAGGGTGCGCGAAGGTCCACCCGGCCTCGGGCGAGCCGACAGCCGTGGAGGGCTCCAACAACCGCTCCCTCACCTCAAGGTCGTGGACGATCTTTCGCGCCTCCTCTAGGGAGATCCCCCGAACGCTGGCCACTGGCTCGAGCGGGAACTCGCTCCCCGCGACGGCCGCGACATCGAGGAACGAGCGCAGCTCGGGAGCGAGCTGCGTGAGACGGCGGTGCGTCAGGCGTTGGAGGCTGGTCGGGACACGGTCGATCGGCCCCGAGCTTACAGTGCCTCGGGCCCACGCGAACCCTTCCGGGGTCGATTCGAACCCCCCCTCGGATCGGATCTGGAGCAGGGTCTCCCGGAGGAAGTAGGGGTTCCCTTTCGTCCTCCGCAGGAGCGAGGAGAGCTCGGCCCCCTCGCGGACGATCGGCGCGCCAAGGACCTGCGAGGCGAGCTCGTACGCCTCAGGCTCCTCGAAGGGATGCAGGGGGAGGCGCTGGAGGAGCCCCTCTCCCTCGAGGGCCTCCACACGCTCCCGGACCGAGGTCCCCTCCTCCTCCGACGAGGAGGGCAGCTCCTCCTCTCGCGCCCCCCCCACGATCACGACCGGTAGGTCGCGGGCATTCCGGCACAGGAACTGCAGGGCGAGGCCAGAGAGGGCATCGATCCAGTGAAGGTCGTCGACGACGAGCAGGACCGGGGCCCGCTGGGAGAAGGCCTGGAGGAGACCCAAGTATCGCAGCAGGGTCTGGGCCGGAGGCTCCGAAGCTCCCGGGGCAAGCGGGGAGTCCCCCGCAGGGTCTGAGCTCGAGGGTGACGGTGTGCTCCGGACGACCTCGGAGTCGGATTCGAGAAGGGAGATCTCGCGGCGGTCGAAGGTGGAGGGACGAACCGCGACCAAGAGGTGTCCGCCCTGCTCTTGGGCCACGTCGCGCAGGAACTGGAGGAGGCGTAGGACCGGGGGAAAGCCGTTCTGGCTGGTGAGATACTCCAGGCCCTCGAGCGCGACCAGGCTCCCCGGGCGAGTACGGAAGTGGCGGACGATGACCTCCCCCAGGGCGTCCAGGTTCCCCGGGGAGATGCGGCCCTCGCCCTCGAGGCGGGTGATCCAGACCGAGGCGGCCCCCTCGGGGAGGGCCCTCGAGCGCTCCGCGGCTCCGCTGGGGTTTTCGCGGGAGACGAGCAGCAACCTCGAAGATGGGGGGAGCTCCCGCAGGGCCTCGCGGAAGCGGAGAGGGCGCTCCTCTTCGAAGAGCAGGCAGGAAGGCCACGGGGGCGGGGGCAGCCCTCGGGGTCGCGAGGTCGCGTCGGCTTCTCGCTCTTCGACGTGAGAACGGCGGAACACCTGTTGGAAGGCGAAGAAGGGCCCGACCGCCTCCTTGAGCCCATTCCCCCAGAGGACCTGGAACCCCTCGCGACGGGCCTCATCTTCCAGGGAGCGGAGGACCCTGGTCTTGCCCATGCCGCCAGGTCCTACCACGAGCCAGGCCGATCCCTGGCCGCGACGGCCCCGGACGAGCGCGGCCCGAAGCCGCTCGAGCTCCTGCGACCGGCCGACGAGCGCCGATGCGAGCGCCGAGGAGGACGCCAAAGGAGGAGTGGAGGGGGGAGACATGAGCCGGCTCCGGGGGAGGGAAGTAGGGCCCCCCCACCATGTACGTAGCGGAAGGCCCAAGGGGCTCGCCCCACGTCGCCCCGTACGACCCGAAGAAGGCCCCGGGCGCCGTCTCCGCAGGTCGAGCGCCCTCCCCCCTCCGCGAGGTCTTTTATAAGGGGGTCCGTCCGCCCCGCGAGCAACGGGGGAATCGTCTTTGAACACCCAGACCACCGCCGAGATCCTCGTCGTAGTCTCTGCCATCCTTGCCCTGGGCTACGCCGGGCTGCGCTCGATGTGGGTCCTGCGAGCGAAGGACGGGGACGAGAAGATGCGTTCCATCTCGGCCGCCGTCCGCGAGGGGGCCGAGGCCTTCCTTGTACGTGAGTACCGGACCGTGGCCATCGTAGGGGCGGTCCTGGCGGTCCTGATCGCCGGTGGGCTCTACACCCCCAAGGACCCGGCGTTCAGTCTCCATCTTGCCCTCGGGTTCGTCGTGGGGGCCGCGGGGAGCGCCCTCGCGGGGTACGTAGGGATGTACGTGTCCGTTCGGGCGAACGTCCGGACCGCGGAGGTGGCCAAGGGCGGGAAGCTCGACCCCGCTATGCGCTTCGCCTTCCACGCGGGGTCGGTGACCGGGCTCTCGGTGGCCGGGTTCGCCCTGCTTGGGCTCATCGGGTTCTACGTCGGCTTCGGCGGGAACATCGACGAGATGGTCGGGTTCATCTTCGGGGCCTCGCTGATGAGCCTCTTCGCGAGGGTCGGGGGCGGGATCTACACCAAGGGGGCGGACGTTGGGGCCGACCTCGTGGGGAAGGTCGAGGCCGGGATCCCCGAGGACGACCCCCGCAATCCCGCGGTCATCGCGGACAACGTGGGGGACAACGTCGGGGATTGCGCCGGCATGGCGGCGGACCTGTTCGAGACCTACGTCGTGACGGCGGTCTCCACGATGCTCCTCGCCTACCTGTTCGACACGACGTTGCCCTCGTTCAAGATCACACTTCCGAACGCGGTCATCTTCCCGCTGGTCATCGGGGCCTGGGCAATCGTGGCGACGATCATCGGGTTCCCCTTCGTGCGCCTCTCCGAAGGGAACACGAAGATCATGAGCGCGCTCTACAAGGGCATGTTCGCCACCACGGGGGCGGGCATCGTCGGCCTTGCGGGGCTCTCGTACTGGCTGATGGGCTCCGAATGGGTCCCGGTCTTCGTCGCGAGCACGATGGGGCTCATCGTGATGGTCGTGATCATCTTCTCGACGGACTTCTACACGGGGACCTATCGCCCGGTGAAGTCGATCGCCAAGGCTGCCGAGAGCGGCCCTGGGCCCGTCGTCATCGAAGGGATGGCGGTGGGGCTGGAGTCGACGCTCATCCCGGCGGTGAGCATCATCGCGGGGACGCTCGTCGCCTTCGGGGTCATGGTCCTTGCGAACCCCGGGCCGAACTGGGCCCAGTTCGGGCTCTACGGCATCGGGCTCGCGGCCGCGAGCATGCTCTCCGCGACCGGGATGATCATCTCCATCGACGCGTTCGGTCCGATCACGGACAATGCAGGAGGGATCGCCGAGATGGCGAACCTTCCCAAAGAGGCCCGGGAGATCACTGACCCTCTCGACGCCGTAGGGAACACCACCAAGGCCGTCACCAAGGGGTACGCGGTGGGCTCGGCGGCGCTCGCTGCCTTGGTCCTCTTCGCGGCCTACACCCAGGCGGGGGCCGCCCTCGACCCCTCGATCTTCAGCGGGAGTGCGTTGGCGATCTACAGCCCCCAGGTGGTCGTGGGTCTCATCATCGGCGCGACCCTGCCGTTCTTCTTCACCGCGTTCCTCATGCGCGCCGTGGGGACGGCCGCGCAGGCGGTGGTCCAGGAGGTCCGGCGCCAGTTCCGCGAGATCAAGGGGATCATGGAGGGGACGGGGAAGCCCGAGTACGGGAAGTGCGTCGACCTCGTCACCAAGACCGCGCTCCACGAGCTGATGCCTCCCGCGGTCATCGGGGTCGTGACCCCCATCCTGGTGGGCATGTTGCTAGGCCCCGTCGCCCTGGGCGGGCTCTTGATCGGCGTCATCCTCTCCGGCCTCCCGCTCGCCATCTTCATGACCACGGGAGGCGGCGCCTGGGACAATGGGAAGAAGTACATCGAGCTCCAGGGACGCAAGAAGACCGACGCGCACAGAGCGGCGGTCGTGGGCGACACCGTCGGGGACGCGACCAAGGACACGGCCGGGCCGGCGATCAACCCGCTCATCAAGGTGGTCAACACGATCTCGATCCTGTTCATCACGGTCATCGTGCAGTACAATCTGCCGCACCTGCTCGGTTACTGAGGGGCCAGTCCCTCCCCCGCGGGGGATCGCTCGCCCACCCTGTCTCGCGAGAAGGACCTTCTCGTGCACGGCGGCCCCCCCGACCCCAGGGGGCCGACTGGAGTCGGGGTCGGAACCTTCGAGCCCCTCACGGAGCAGAGCTCCTCTGGGCGCCTGGAGACGGGTCCCCCTCCGCGTTCGAAGCTGAGCTCACTCCTCTTGCATCAGGAGGATCTCGTTCCCATCGGGGTCGCGGATCATCGCGTCCCAGACCCCCCAGGGCTGTTTCGTCGGTTCGTGGACGAACTCCACGCCGCGCTCCTTCAACTTCGCGCACTCGGTCTTCAGGTCGCCGTCCACCATCACGAGGATTCCCGTGTTCCCGGGCTCGAGAGGGAGACCTCCGATCTCCGACCCGAGGCAGAGATGGATGGCACCGCCACGACCCTTCCGACCCACGGTGACCCAGTGTCCCCCCTCCTCTTGGAGAACGGAGAACCCGAGCTTGTCGGTGTACCACTTCTTCGATCTCTCTCGGTCCGCGACCATCACGGCCACGCTCGCCATCCACGGTCCCATCGACCCTGTCGGTCCCTTCTTTGGCGGCATCCTCTTCGCGCTCCTCGGGTGGGGCCCGGAATTCTCCCTCGTTCTTGAAGATGGGGAGGAGGGCGCGGTCGGTCCGTCTCGGGACCGCCGTGCCTACGCTCCACCCGGAGGTCGGAGTTCCCCAGGAGGAGGTCCGCCCGAGTATCCGGCCAGTCCCGCGCCGCTCGAGGACGGCGGGGGTGGAGGTGCAGGGGGAGGGGGCGCGCCCGGCACCGCCGCCAGGGTCCCGGCAGCTATGGGGGCCTTCCCGCCGAAGCCTGCGGCCCGTGCGCCGGCCTTCTTCGGCTTGGCGAGGATCCCTCCGACGAGGGCCAGGACGCCCAGGACCGCGAACAGCGCCCCCACGAACCCCCCGAACAGGGGGCCGTTGTAGGTCACGTCGAGCACTGTGCTCCCGCTCGCGTAGACCTCGTAGCCGGTTCCCGCCTTCCCGCTGAAGAGGAGGTCGAAGCTCTGCTGGTTCCCTCCGCTGCCCTGCGCGACGAGGTTCGAGGCGGTCTTGTACTGGCTCCCCGCCGAACAGGAGGTGTCCGAACCACACGAGTAGACCTGGACCGAGACCGAGGTGGTCGACCAGGCGTTGACGTCGAAGGTGAGGGCCCCCGGGGTGTAGGCGGGCTCGAAGAAGACGTAAGGGGCCGTGGACGGGGAGATGGTCTCGACCCCGACCGATTGACCATTGAACGGAACGAAAAGGAAGACCGCTCCGATGATCAGGAAGGCGATGCCGGCGCCCACGGCCTGGGGTCGCATACGCATTCGGGAGGCGTGAGACCATGTCAATCCTTCGGACCTTAACGGTCTGGGAACGCCGAGCCGGAACGGAGCCTTCTTAGCCAGCGCCCGTGTCCAATCCCTCTCGATGGAGCTCACGCGCGACGAGGAGGCCATCCTGCGGGGCGAGAAGGGACCCCGCCAGCAGGAATGCATGCGCATCCTTGCGACCCTGGGGGAGATGTACGGGGCGCGGAAGCTCCTCCCCGTCTACTCGGTCCAGCTCTCCGGGATCTCCTACAAGACCATGGGCTCCGCGGGGACCGAGTTCCTGGAGGAGATGGCCGAAGGCGGGGCCAAGTTCGCGGTCCGGACCACGATCAACCCCGCGGGGTACGACGTCGGAGGACCGGGTCTCGTCCGGACCCACGAGGACTTCCGGGCGAAGCAGGACCGTCTAGTGAAGGCCCTGATGACCCTCGGGGCGACCCCCACGTTCACCTGCACCCCCTACACGACCGAGTTCGCGCCGCCTCCGGGGGCGCACCTCGCCTGGGCCGAGAGCTCGGCGGTGATCTATGCGAACAGCGTCATCGGGGCGTTCTCCAATCGCGAAGGGGCTCCCAGCGCCCTCGCCAGCGCCGTCCTGGGAAAGACCCCGGACTACGGTCTTCACCGCCCGGAGGGGCGGAGGGCCCAGGTCGTGGTCGACGTGGACCTCTCCAAGGGGCCCATGCGCTACACGGTGGTCGGCGCGTACCTGGGGAAGATCCTGGGGCAGCGTATCCCCTACTTCCGCGGGTTCCGTCCGCTACCCGATGTGGACGCGATGAAGGAGCTCGGAAGCAGCCTCTCCGCATGGGGCGCCGTGCCGATGATGCACGTGGAAGGGGTGACCCCGGAGGCCGGGAAACAGGACCTCGAAGGGCTCGAGCACCTCTCAGTGGACGCGCAGATCGTCGGGGAGTTCCAGAAGTGCCTGGGGTGCGACGAGAGCCCGAACCTGGTCGCCATCGGTTGTCCGCACTGCACGAAAGGCGAGCTCATCCAGATCGCCCAGGCGGTGAAGCAGAAGGGGCGGAGGTTGAAGCCGGGGACGGAGCTCTGGGTCTGTTCGAACCGTAAGGTGATCCAGGAGAACGCCGCGGCGATCCAGGTCCTCCGTCAGGCGGGCGCGAAGGTCATCCAGGACACCTGCATGGTCGTGGCCCCGCTCTCAGAGCAGTTCCCGGTGGCCGCTGTGAACTCGGCAAAGGCCTCGTTCTACATGAACAAGAAAGCGTTCTCGGGGCAGAAGATCGTCTTCGACACGACCGAGAACTTGGTCGAGAAGTACCTCTGAGGCCCCTTCCGCCGCCCTTCGTGGTTTAGATATACACGAACCCGCCGTTCCGCGCCGGGGCTATGATCAAGGCGGTGGTCTTCGACCGCGGCGGGACCCTCATCCGCGAGCGCAGCGGTGAGGAGGTCCTCTACGAGATCCTGAACCCCATGGGTTTCCACCTCACCCCGGTGCTCCTGAACAAGGCGGAGGAAGCCTCACGAGCTCACTGGCGGGAGAAGTACCAGTCCCTCCCCCGTGGCCAGCGGTGGACCCACGAGATCCGACGCGACTGCCTCGAAGAGGCCCTCAAGACCCTCGCCCTGCCAGGGGACGAGGAGACCCAGCAGGACCTGCTGCGCCGGTTGGACGAGTACTGGGACGCCTTCCGCATCCTCGGTCTCTACGCCGGCGTCCGTCCCTGCCTGGGGGCCCTGGCAGCGGAGCGGATCCCGTTGGGGGTGCTCGGGCAGACGCTCCGCAGCTCGATCGAGGTCCGAGCGGAGCTGGAGCGTCTGGGGGTCGGGCGATACTTCCGGACCGTGGTCTCGGTCGAGGACACGGAGTGGGACAAGCCCGATCCTCGGTTGTTCAAGCTCGTCGCCGAGAAGTTGGGTCTCCCTTCCGGGGAGGTCCTCTTCGTCGGGGACGACTACGAGCGGGACGCTGGCGGGGCCAGGGCCGCGGGCATGGTCCCGTTGATCGTCGACCGTCACGACGCGGTCCACGTCAATGACGTGACGGTCGTGAGGTCCCTGGCCCAGATCCCGGGGGTCCTTCCGTCCTTGAGCAAGGGCCCTACGCAAAGCGTCAGTCCCTGAACAACGTGTTTAAGTCGCCTGTCCCGTCCATCGAAACGTGCGAAGGCTGATCGTCCACGGGGGAGCCGGACGCATCGCCCCCGAGCACGGCGCCGAGGCCCTGGAGGGGCTCTCCGGGGCCCTCGAGGCGGGATGGGGCGAGATCGACGACGCGACGGAGGCCGCGGTGGCCGCGGTCCGATGGATGGAGGATTCCGGGAAGTTCAACTGCGGACGCGGGGCGGTCCTCAACCTGCAGGGCCGGGCAGAGCTCGACGCCGCCCTCATGACGGGGCGGCAGCAAGCCGGGGCCGTCTCGAACTTGACCTACACTCCAAAGGCCATTGCCGTGGCCCGGAAGGTGATGGAAGAGACGCCCCACGTGCTGCTCTGCGGACGGGGGGCGGACCGTTTCGCGAAGGCCATGGGGTTCCCCCGGGAGACCATCGGCACTTCCGCCCGTCGAAAGCTCTACCGCGAACTACGCAGCGACCTGGTGAACGGGCGGGGGGGGCACGGACGATGGTCGGACCGCAAGCCCTCGCGCCATCCGGCCTGGTGGGAGCCGCTGAAGCGGCTGGTCCACGTCCACCCGGAGCTCCTGCACGGCACGGTGGGCGCCGTGGCCGTCGACGCACGGGGTCGGATCGCGGCCGCGACCTCGACGGGCGGCATCTTCCTGAAGATGGAGGGAAGGGTCTCGGACAGCTCTCTCGTGGGATGCGGGACCTACGCGGACCGCGACGTGGGCCTCTCCGCGACGGGGATCGGGGAGGTCATCATCCGCTACACGCTGACCCGTTCCATCGCCGAGCTCTATCACCTGCGCCACGAAGGGGTCCAGGCCGCCGCCGACCGGGCGCTGGCGACCCTTCCCCGCGACGCCGTGGGGGTCATCGCCCTGGACCGGAAGGGGCGGTTCGCGGTGGCCAAGAACACGAAGAACTTGGCGTGGGCGACGCGGTCCGACGGGGAGCGCTCGGTCCGGCAGGGCCTCTCCTGAACTGGTGCGGTAGGGTGGCGGAGCTAGGGCGGTTGACTCCCACGCAGGTCTATCAACCACGCGGGATGAACGCTCGTCGTGCGCGCGCAGGGACCCGCGTGGAGCCCCCGAGCCGCTTCGGAGCTCCCATTCGTCGGCCGGACCTCCGAGCGGGAGGTCCTCTCAGGGGCGCTGAAGGAGGTCGCGCGAGGGCGGGGGGCCTGCTGGATCGTCGAGGGCCCGGGAGGGATCGGCAAGACGCGCCTCGCACGGTGGGCCGAGGAGCTCGCGGAGCGCGAAGGGTTCCGGGTGCGTCGGGGTTCCTGTCTCGAGGAATCCCTCGACCCTTTCTTTCCATGGGCCCAGGTATTCCGCAGGTCGAAGGCCCGAAGGACACCTCTGACCTCGGCGGGAACGAAGGGTCCGTCGGAGGAAGCGTCGGACCGCCCTCCGACAGTCCGCGTGTGGACCGAGGAAGGCTCGGCCACAGGGCCCCTCCGTTCCGAGCTTGCGGGGTGGTCAGGGACTTCTCCTACGCTCCTCGTGACCCGAGACCGCCCCTCGACGCTCCGTGAGCGGCTGCCCCAGCTTTCCTCGAGCGCCACGGTGCTCTGGCTCTCCCGAGTGGAGGGGCCGGATTCCGTGCTCCCGGGGCGGCTTGACGAGCTGGGCGAGCGGTTGGAGAAGCACTTCCGTTCGGAGGAGGGAAGTATCGTGGCCATCGAAGGTCTCGAGTACCTGTCGAGCCAGAACGGCTTCGGGCCGGTCCTGAGCCTCCTCCAGTTCCTGCGCGACGTGGCCCAGGAGACCGGGGGGCACCTCCTCCTCTCGATGCGCCCGGCGGCGTTCGAGCCCCGTGAAGCGGCCCTTCTCTCGACCCTCGACGACGGCGCCGGAGGGAACCTTGGCCGAGGTGTCCAGGGGGAGGGGAGCGCCAGTACCTCGATCGAGATCCGGGTCGGGGACCCGCCCTCGCTCGTGTGGATGCGGCTCCTGGACGCGCTGGAGAAAGAGGCCGAAGGGAGCCCGGTGATGATTTCCCTGGACGACCTGCAGTGGGCGGATCCCGCCTCGGTCCGGGCGGTGCAGTTCCTCGTACGCAACCTGCGCGAAAGCCCCGTGCTCCTCCTGGCGACACTGAGGACCGATCTGCGGGGACCCGTGGAGGGGCGGGAGGTCCCGGTCGTCGAGGAGGTCCTCTCGGCCATGGAGCGCGAGGGGCTGCTCAGGCGCCTCCATCTTCAGGGGGTCGATGCGCTGGCGACGGAGCAGCTCCTCGAGGCCTTCTTCGAAGAGCCTCTCGCGACGCCGGGGGTCTTGGACGAGCTCCTTCAACGCACGGCCGGCAATCCGTACTTCGTCCTTTCCAGCGCGCGGATGCTCTTCGAGGAGGGACGGGTCACGCGGGAGGAGGGCCGCTCGGTGGTCCGTTGGGTCCCCGGGGAGGACCTACGGGTGCCTGAGGACCTTCGCCGAACGGTCGAGCGCCGTCTCGCACGCCTCGGCCCGCAGGAACGTGAGGTGCTGGAGAGGGCCGCGATCCTGGGTCAGGAGTTCGACCCCGCTCCCGTCGCCGCCACACGTGGCGGGACGGAGGGGGAGCTCTTCGCCTTGATGGAGCGGCTCGGCCGAGACGGGGGGTTCCTGCGGAGAGTGCGGGGGGGCGACGGGCGCTGGAGCTTCGACCATCCTCTCACCTGCGCCATCGTCCGGGCGAACTCGCCCCAGGAGACCACCCGGGAGCGGGCGAAGCAGCTTGCGGGGTGGTGGGCGGCCCACCTACCGGAGGAGGTGGAGCATCTCGCCCGGCTCTACCATGCGGCGTCCTCTCCCCTGGAGGGGCTGCCGTGGGTTCGCCGCGCGATCGAGCAGGCGGTCCGCGCTCGGGACGCCGAGCGGGTCGAGCTCATGGAGAGGTGGCTCCAGGACCTGCTCCAGGTGTCAGGGGCGCCGAAGGAGACCTGCACCGAGGAGGGGTGCCGCGTCCTCCGCTCGCTTCTCGATGGGGTGGGGCCGGGTGTTCCCACCGCCGAGCGCATGGCGGAAGGGCTGGTCCTCGAGGGCGTGCCGGGGAAGGCCCTGAGGAAGGCCGAGATCCTTCGGCTCCGCGTCCTGGCGAGCCGACGACCGGACCGGGCCCTCGAGGAGCTCGCCCGCATCGGAGCGGAGGTCGCGAAGGACCCCGAGGCGCTCCCCGAGGGGTACCGGGGGGCGTTCGCTGCCGCGCACGTGCGGCTCCTCACGGACCACTTGCACCGGGAGGAGGAGGCGATCGGGGTCATCGACGCGACGCTCGCGGTGCTCCCTCCCGGGACGGAGGGGGAGGAGCGGGAGTACCTTCAGGTGACCAAGGCGTGGTGCCTCGGCGAGATGGGGCGATTCCAGGAGGCCGAGGCGGCGCTCGGCGCGATGGGCCCCCTCCCGTCCCACGGACCGTACACCCGGAGCGATGGCCGCCGGATAGGGACCTCGGCGCGCCTCGACACGCTCCTCGACCGCTATCGTGAGGCCTCCGAGCTCTATCGTCGGTCCGCCGAGGCCTTCCGGGAGACCGGAGACGTCTCGAACCTGAGCACGTCGCTCTACAATGTCGCGAGCGCCCTGTCGATGGCGGGGGAGCTTTCGGGGGCCGAGCGCGCGCTCGAGGAGCTGGGGGCCCTCGCGAAGAAGTTCGACCTTAGAGTTCGGGGAGCCACCTCGGTGCTCCTCGCGGCCGAGGTGCACGGGCGCCGCACGGGAGATTGGGAGGGTGCGGGTCGCCTCGTGGAGGAGGCGAGGGAACAGGCCCAACGCGCGGGATATGCCGCGCTCGCCCCCTACTGCGACGCGCTCGGGGCGTCGGCCCTGCTCCACTGCGGGAAACCGAAGGAGGCGTTCGAGCTCCTGGAGCGGATCGGGGACGGCCGCGCGACGAACCTGCCTCGCGAGCTCCAGGTCGCTGTCCACATCGTGCGGGCGCAGGCGAATGAAGCCCTCGGGAACGCGACAGGGTCTCTGGAGGAACTTCGACGCCTTCGAGCCCTGGAGGAAGGGCCCGGCGCCTCACGTCTGGGGCGCGCCCGGGTCGCTTCGCTCTGCGCCCAGTGGGAGGAGCGGCATGGCGAGGCGGTAAGGGCCGATGAGGAATGGAAGGTGGCTAGGACCCTATTCGAGGAGTGCCAGCTCTCGCAGGAGGCCCGGGCGTTCTACAGTTGGTGGCCCTCGGGTTGACGCCACCTTCTCGTGACGTCCGCTCGATGGGATTCGGTCGAAGAGGTGCCTTTCACTGTCGTCCCCCTGTTTTCAAGAACACGGTAGGGTCCTCCGGGGTCTCGATGCAAGCCCGGGCATGGACCTTCGTCCTCCTGCTCACCTCGGCGTTCCTCATCGCGATCTGGGGCCAGCTCTGGCCTTCCTATCTCTGGATGCCATGGGCCATGTCATTGGCCACGACGCTCGTCGCGCTGGCTCTGGGGATGGGAGTGGTCTGGCTGTCAGGGTGGCGAGCGCGGGCGACCGCGGGGTGCTGCTTCTGTGCGGTAGGCGCTTTTGTGGGGGGCTTAGGATTGCTTTGGACTCCAGCGCCCCCGCCGAGCTATTGCGCACCCTGGGACACGGGGTGCCCTCCGCTGCTGAGCAATCCTGCCTGGAGCGTGTTCCTCCTCCTGTCCGGTGGGGCGTTGCTCGCGGTGGGGATCTCGCGGCCGGTGGTCATCACGTTCGAAAGGGAGGAGCGATCCCGGAGCGTGAGCTAACGATAGAGGGGACAGGCGACAGAACGCCTGTCGGCACCTGGGAGGGTCCTCCCTGGGCCATCCTCACCTTCCCGTAAGGGCCGATCGACGGGGGCCAACACGTTCAAGTAGAGGCATGCGCATAACTACAGCTGCCAAGGTGTGGGCGCAGCCTCCCTTGGGCTTCTGGTGCAACAGGTGAGCGGCAGCCAGGTCCATCACGCGGAAGGAGAGGACGGGAGGGTCACGATCACGATGTGGGCGGCGCGCGGAAGGGAAGAGGAGGCCCCGACGACGGGGGGGGAGGACCCGTCGGTAGTGGCCCCAAGCGCCCGCGGGGGAGATGTCCCCCGGTCCGCGAAGGGTCACCGGTGGCACCCTTCCTTCCGCGCGCGCCAGGCTCTCGAGGGGAGGGCGGGAACGCCCCTCGAGAACGCTCGGAAGCTCTTCGTACGGGCGGAGGTCATGGGTGAGATGTTCCGCGACTCGGGCTTGAGCGCCCCCGACCTCTTCGTCGTGGCAAGGGAGGACCTCCCCGGGGAGGGAGGAGTGGGCTTCTCCTCCATTCTGGTCGTTTGGGTCCCGGGTGACGGTTTTGGCCTCATGACCTGGGAGGATGGCGAGAGCCACCTGCTCGAGACCTACCACTCCCCGGAGGAGCTGGCGCGAGGCCGGGCGCCCTACCGATTGCTGATCGCGGCGACCCGCAATCTCCTTGCTGAAGACGCAGGGGCACGCCTTGTCCGACTCCAGGAGAATTCCCGCCGATTGCAAGAATGGCAACGGGAGGGGGCCGAACGGCTTGAGCCGCTTGCTCCCCAAGCATCCCCCTGAACCTCAACCCTAGGCTCAGGCCCGGTTAGCCCCTCCCGCCGCCCCGACCTTGAGACCCATGACGCCGGACGAGGACACCCTCAGGGCCCGAGGATTCCCGGTCCTTTGCCCAGGGGCATCTCAACCCGCGAGAAGGTCGTCGGGGCTCTCCCGCCTTGGGATCTCGGCACGAGCCCCGAGGTAGAGCAGGACCCCGCCCAGAATGGCGAGTCCTCCTCCGATCAGGACATCCTGGACGCGAGCCAGAGCGAGCTGAGGGCTTCCGGGGTAGAGGATGTTCTGGACGACGAGCAGGTAGGGGGTGGAGAAGACCATCATGAGCGCCAGGTTCACGTACCGCAAGGCGAACAGGGCGGCGCAGAACACGAAGAGGAGGGGAAGCAGCTCTCCCGGGTCCCCGACGTTCGCGATGACCGCAAAGCCGATCACGGCGCCACCGATGGTGCCGACGACGCGCTCCAGCACGTCGGTCACCACCGAGACCCCCTTGTCGTTGAGCGCGGCGACCAGGGTGACCAGGACCCAGAACCCCCGCGTCAGGTCGAAGGAGAGGTCGATCGCGAGACCGACGGCCGCCATGATGGCGATGATCAGCGCCCGACGGACGACGTAGCCGTCCAGCGACCCTCCCGCGAGCAGGGGGACCTGCTGCGGCTCGGGAACTCCTCCGGAGAAACGGAAACCGCGTCCGGCCCGCTCGTTCCGGGCGACCCGTTGGGCGAAGAAGGCCACGACCGCCGCGAGGAGTCCCCCGGCGAGCATCAGCTCGCCCCGGAGAAAGGGAGCGGCCCACGAGACCGGCCCGAGCCCGACCCCCACGACGAAGGAGAACGAGCCGACGAAGCTCACGCGATAGAGCTCGGGGCAGGCGGAGATCAGGGTCAGGAGAAGGATCCCCGCCGCGGTCAGTACGATGGAGAGGGCACGGAACGAGGCGGCGAACGAGCCGAACGTGTAGGCCCCGGCGTTGAGGAATGCGGCCAGGAAGAGCTTCACCGAGGGGGTCTCCTCCGGCGCGGGGTTCTCGATGAGGGAGAGGAAGTACGCTCCGAGCGTCGCCACGGCTCCCAAGAGGAGATCATGGGCGAGCCACCCGATGACGAGGGGGGCGACCAGGACGGGCGCCACCCTCAACCCCGTGCGGGGGGCGAAGGCTTGGACCCTGAGACGGGAGAGGGTCTGGAGAGGTCCCGGGGGGATCGGTTCCTCCACGCTCCGGGGATTCCTTCCGCGCTAAAACTGCCGCGCGTCGGGCGGGGGTCGCCCAGCGACCTTCGAGCCGGTCCTGCCCGGCGCTTCAGCCCCAGAAGGTGAGCGCCCGTGGGAGGATCTCGTACCTCACGGGCAGTCGACCGACAATGTCGCCGTCGGCCTCGACCAGATGCTCCTCGGGTCGACCGTCCTTGGCCTCGACCTCGAGGGTGGTCCCCTTCCACACGATGACGTCCTTCAGGGTCAGATGCCGCCCGGTGCGGAACTTCGACAGGTTCGATAGGAGGCGCCCGCGTGAGGTCGGGCCCACGGCGATCATGTCGAAGATCCCGTCCGCGGGGTCAGAGTTGGGGGAGCTCAGCATCCCCCCGCCGGAATAGCGCCCGATCGCCACCACGAGGTTGGAGAGACCGAAGCTTCCCTGGGGCGCACCCACCCCCTTGAGCTCGATCAGCAGTGGACGGTGGTGAACGAGCTCGGGGAAGACGGCGCGGGTGTACGCCCCCTCGCTGCGGGCCCCCTTCTTCTCGTTCACGCGGCGCACGACCTTGGCGCCGAACCCCACGTAGGACTGGTTGACGAAGTGCCGCACCCTGGGAGGGGTCTCCCCTGGGAAGGTGAGGCGGCCGACGTCCAGGCGACGAGGCGGGCCGCTCGCGATGCGCGGGACCTCCTGCGCGGGGTCGCGCGGGAGCTCAAGTCCCCGGGCGAAGTCGCTACCGGTGCCGACGGGCAGGACCGCGACCGGAGGCGTGGAGCGGTTCGTCGGCGGAGGCTCGGAGAGGACCCCGTCCACGACCCCGGAGAGGGTACCGTCCCCTCCCGCGGCGATGATCAGGTCGGCGCCCTCCCGCACCGAGCGTCGGCCGAGCTCGGCCTCCTCCTGGGGACGCGTGGTCCGCAGCACCGTCAGGACCGGGAAGCGGGTCTTGAGCGGGAGCTCGAGCTCCTTCCACCTCTCCTCTCCCTTCCCTCCCCCGGCCCGGGGATTGAGGACCACGTAGACCCGCTGGGGGGGCGGAGGGGTCTCGGTGCCGGGGGTGCTGCTGCTGCTCACGTCGAGGTCCTCGGGGTCCGGCGCAGGGCCAGGACCGCCTCGGTCTCGAAGTGGACCCGGGAGAGATAATCCTCTCGCTCGCGGACGCGCTGCTCGTCGGTCCACCCGAGGAGGGGTTGGGCGAGCCTCGCCACGTCCTCCACGAGCCTTTCGAACCCGGGGTCGAGCCGCTGAAGGGTGTGGAACCGTCGGTCGATGAGGTCGGAGAGGGTCGCCGCCCCCGCGACCCGCACCGCGGCGTCGACCCAGGGGGTGAGCCGGGCCTCTGGGGAAGGCGAGGAGGGGTTGGTCGGGGTGGAAGTGGATCCCAGCGCCTCGGCAAAGGCGAGGGCCCCCGGACACGGGGTCCTCTCCCACCGCGGCGGATAGGACCAAGACGACCAGGAGCTTCCCCCCTTCGTTGGGGTACCGCCCTTCGGAATGCCAGGGGTCGGGAGCTTCGCGAGCTCCAGCGCCCGCTCGGCCATCGCTCGGTGGGTGGTCAGCTTCCCGCCGGCGACGGAGAGCAGCCCGCTCGCGTCCGTATGGACCACGTCCTCTCGCGAGAGGTCCCCCGGGCGTTCCGCGCCTCCAGCGAGGAGCGGGCGCAGTCCCGCATAGACGTCCACCACGTCCTCAGCCGTGAGATGGAGCGTCGGGAAGTTCTTCTGGGCGACCTCGAGGAGGTACCCCACGTCGTCCGCTTCCGCTCTCACGCGGTCCGGGTCGCCGGGAAAGTCCGTGTCGGTCGTCCCGATGATCGCGAGATGGCCGTACGGTAGGGCGAAAACCCAGCGGCCCTCCGGGGCAGCGAGCACGACCGCGACGTCGAGCGGCAGGCGGTCCTTGCGAAAGACAAGGTGCACCCCCTTGGACGGACGAAGTCGCGGGGTCCTCTCGGTCCCTGCCCAGCGGGGGGACCAGACGCCCGTGGCGTTGATGACGCGCTTTGCCCGCACCTCTCCCGTCCTCCCGGAGAGGCGGTCCCGGACCTTGACGCCCGTGATCCGTCCCGCATCGAGGAGGGGGGCGAGGGCCTCGACGTGGTTCACCGCGACCGCACCTCGTCGGACGGCCTCCCCCACTCGGACCAGGGTGAGGAGGGTGTCGTCGACGACCCCCTCGAAGTAGAGGACCCCGCCGCGCACCCCTTTGGTCTCGAGGAAAGGGACCCGCCCCCGCACCTGCTCCACCGATAGGAGGCGGCGCGGGCCGAGCGCGAGCGGGCCGCAGAGGCGCTGATAGAGCCATGTCCCGAACCGGAGGGAGAGCCGGTGGCCGAGGGTCCCATCGAGCGGGAGCAGGAAGGGGGTCACCTGGACCCGTTGCTCTCCCAGGGATCGGACGAGGAGCCCGCGCTCGTGGAGCGCTTCCTTCACGAGGCCGATCTTCCCGTGCTGCAGGTAGCGCAGCCCCCCGTGCAGCATCTTCGAGGTGGCCCCGGAGGTGCCGCTCCCGAAGTCCTCTCGCTCGATGAGCGCAACTTCGGCCCCCCGCGCGGCGGCCTCGGAGGCGATCCCCGCGGCGGTGATCCCGCCACCGACGACGAGCAGGTCGAACGACCGGCCGACGAGCTCCCGCCAGCAGGCCTCGCGTGCGTCGCGAGGCGCCTCCTCACTTGGAACGGGAGCTGGGGGCATCCGACGGGGCACCTCCGGAGGGTCCCGGGGTCTTCGCACGGGCGGAAGAACGTTCCGCCGACGCGGCCCCCGCCGGAGGGCGCGGCTCGGGGAGCGTCTTCCCGGGGTTCAGGATGCCTTTCGGGTCGAAGGTGCTCTTCGCCGCCTGGAGGGAGAGGCCCCCTAGGTTCTTCCGGTAGCTCGCGACCCAGGGGCGGTGCATCCGCCCCACGCCGTGGTGGTGGCTCAGGACGCCACCGGCCCGCAGCAGGGCTTCGGTGGCCGCCTCCTTGAGCGAGAGCCACTGCCCGACGGGGTCCTGCGGCGACTGGGGAGCGATGATGGTGAAGTAGACGCCAGAGCCCGTGGGCGAGGTGTGGGAGAGGTGCGCCCCGACCCAGACGGCGAACTTGCTCCGCCGGGCGGCCGCATGCAGCGCCTCGCGGACCTGGCTCTCGAGCCCCTTCACGTCGCTCCAGGCCGCCCCGGTCTCGAGCGTCTCGATGAGCCATCCGTCCTCGATGAGGTCGTCGCGCAGGTAGGGAAGGAGGAAGCGCTCCTTCTGCCAGGACTCGCCTCCGTGGGAACCGACGTCCGTTCCGCCGTGCGCCTTCAAGGTCTCCTTCCGCCGCTCCTCCCCGTGACGGACCTCGCGGTCGCTTCCTTCGTATCCGATGATGGCGAGGCACATCGACCCTTCCTCGAGCTTCTTGAGCCCAAGGTAGCGGCTCTCCAAGGAGGCACGGACCTTCTCTCCCGCGGTCTCCGCGGGGGCGCGCCCCTCCAGGGTCAGGATGGTCTCCTGAGGACCTGAGAGACGGAGGACCGCGGGAGATGGAGGGGATTGGGAGAGCTCCCGCATGGCGTCGACCCCGCTCTCCCAGTCCGGGAAGAGGGCGACGCGGTAGGAGCGATGGGCGGGGAGGGGGTCCACGGCCAGCGTGGCCTCGACGAAGATGCCGAGCGTGCCTTCGGAACCGGGGAAGATCGAGGAAGGGTCGGGCCCGGAGGACTCGGTCACCCCGCGTTCCCATCGGTAGGTCCCGACCGGGGTGACGATCGTGGCGCCGCGCAGCCGCTCGGTGATCTCCCCGTACCGGGAGGAGGCCTGGCCGCTCGAGCGGGTCGCGAGCCACCCACCGAGCGTGGAGAACTCGAAGGACTGGGGGAAGTGGCCCAGGGTCATCCCGTGGACATTGAGATGCTTCTCCAGGTCGGGGCCGTGGATCCCGCACTGGAAACGCGCGAGGTGGCTCGTCTCGTCGACCCCTAAGGGGTCCATCAAGCGTTGGAGGGAGAGCGTGATGACCCCGCGGTGGCTCCCCGCCTCGGGGTCCACGCCCCCGACGACCGAGGTCCCCCCTCCCCAAGGGACCACGGCGAGGTCATGCTCCTGCGCGTAGCGGAGGATGAGCTCGACCTCGTCCACGCTCGCCGGATGGACGACGAGGTCCGTGAGCGCTCGGAGGTGCCCGCGCCGGGCCGTCGTTACGTCGACGTACGAGCGGCCGAAGGAGTGGAGGAGTCGCTCCTCACGCTCGTCGCTCGCGGCGCCCGCCGTTAGGAGGGCGCGGACCGCCTGGACCTCGGAGGTCGGGAGGCGGCCCGGGGGGATTCTCAGGGTCTCGAGGTCCAGGGCCGGCCCTCCCGCGCCCATCGGGGGGACCCCCAGCTCGTGTCGGAGGAATTCTTTCACGCGTTGCGCTCTCGCGGGGGGGAAACGGGTGTGGATGTTCCCCCAGGCCCACCAGCGGGCGCCGGAGAAGTGGGCGGCGGGCGCGGGCTTCGAGGAGGAGGGAGGGCCGGAGCGAGGCCGGGCGGACGGCGCGGGTGAGGCCGCGGGGTGCGCCTCCGGGGCGGTCACGGTAAGAGGTCCGTAGCCAACGCATGGTTAAGGGCTGCGTATCGACCTCGCCCAGCCTCTCGAGGCACGGGAGGGTGGGGGCCCAGGGCCGCGGTCCATCGCTCGACCGGCCCCCCTGCGCGGCAACCGGCCGCGTGCGACTGGGGGGCCCCGGAAAGAGTCGTTATACGCGTCAGCCCGTCGGACCCTTCCGATGAGCGCCGACGCCGTCATCACCGTGGAAGGGCTGGCCAAGGACTACGGCCACCTTCGGGCCGTGGACGGCATCGACTTCCGGGTCCTCCGGGGGAAGGTCTTCTCCTTCCTGGGGCCGAACGGGGCCGGGAAGACGACGACCGTCGAGATCCTCGAGGGTCTTCGCCGGGCCACCTCGGGGCATCTGTCGGTGCTGGGCCTCGACCCCTGGAAGCATGCGTCCGAGCTCCACCGCAAGGTTGGGGTGATGCCCCAAGGGTTCCGGTTCTTCGACAAGGTCACGCCCCGCGAGGCGGTGCGCTACTACGCGCGGCTCTTCGGGGTCCGGACCGACCCCGACGCACTCCTTCGCCGCGTGCTCCTCTCCGACAAGGCGGACGACACCTACGACAAGCTCTCCGGGGGGCAGAAGCAGAAGCTGGGCGTGGCGTTGGCGATGGTCAACGACCCGGAGCTCCTCTTCCTGGACGAGCCTACGACGGGGCTCGACCCCCAGGCACGGCGGGCGGTCTGGGAGCTCCTGCGAGAGCTCAAGAACGAGGGACGGACGATCTTCCTCACCACCCACTACCTGGAGGAGGCCGAGCAGCTCGCGGACTGGGTCGCGATCCTGAACCACGGTCGGATCGTCACTGAAGGCACTCCGACGGAGCTCATCGAGAAGCATGGCGAGGGCCCCCGGCTCGTATTGCAGGCCTCCCCCGAGCTCGTCTCCCTCCTCTCCCAGCAGGCGCGCCTCGGGCTCACGATCAGGGATGGGACCATCCAGATCCCGATCCACCAGAAGGCGGTGCTCCTGGACGCCCTCAACACCGTGGCCCGCTCGGGGCTTCCCTGGCCGGAGATCAACACCGAACGCGACACCCTGGAGAACGTCTTCATCTCCATGGTCGGGGAGATCGATGAGAGCGGGGAGGTCCGTGGCGCATGACCCTCCCTTCGTCCTCCACCTCCGCCCCTTCGACCCCACGACCCCCCGCGCGCTCCGGGGGCCCGCTCAACCCGGGGCGGGTGTGGGCCGACTTCGTCGTCTACGCCCGCTCCTACATGCGAAGTCCAGAGGCGGTCTTCTTCACGCTCCTCTTCCCGTTCATCTTGGTCCTGATGTTCGGGGCCATCTTCTCCGGCTCCACCGCTCCCTCTTCGGTCCCGCTCTACGTCCAGAACCAGGACAGCACCAACGCCACCACGCTGGCCTTCTACCACGCTCTCTCCGAGACCGGCCTCGTGACCCTCCACAACGTCTCCGCGAGCGTTGGGAACATGAGCCTCTACATGTCCCAGCACTCGTACTCGAACGGACTGGTGATCCCTCCAGGGTTCGGGGAAGAGGTCTGGAACCTGACCAAGGGCCATCAGTCGGGGGCTCCGGTCCCGGTTCGGATCTACATCAATCCGTTCGATCAGACCTCCGCGGGCATCGTGGAGCAGGCCGTGCAGCTCGCGTTGACCCACTTCAACCAACAGGGCCCCCCCGTCGCCTACGCCCTGCCTCCTAGCGCCGTGAGCTCTCAGAGCTTCCAGCCGAAGACCATCGACTACGAGGTGCCGGGGCTGATCGGGTTCGCGATCCTGATGAACCCGATGTTCGCCATGGTGAACGTCACGGCCGAGTACAAGAAAGAGAAGCTGTTCAAGGCCCTCTCGTTGACGCCGCTCACCAAAGGGGAGTGGCTGCTCTCGAAGATCCTGTGGAACTGGGCCATGACCTTCCTCTCGGCGGCGATCCTCTTCGCGACCGGGGTGGCGGTCTACGGAGCCCACGTCATCGTCGGGCCCCTCATCCTTCCCTTCCTGATCCTGGGACCGCTCTTCTTCGCTTCGCTAGGCATGCTCATCGGGACGCTCTCGAAGAAGGCCGAGACCGCGGGGATCATCGGGAACTTGTTCGCCTTCCCGATGATGTTCCTCTCGGGGGCCTTCATCCCGGTCTCGGTGATGCCCGGGTGGCTCCAGCCCTACGCCCGGGTCTGGCCGCTGTACTATGTCATCGACGGGATCCAGGCGGTGAGCGTCTTCTCGAACACGGCCCAGGCCCTTTTCGACCTTGCCTTGATCACGATCATGGCCGCGTTGAGCTTCGTCGCGGCCGTGCTGCTCTTCCGCTGGCGGGAGGAGTGAGAGGATCTCCGCTCGGAGCGGCCCGAACCGCTCGGCGCCGAAGGGCGCCCCTGCGATCTCGCACATCGACCCCGACGCGTTCCGCGGCCTCATGGGACGCTTCGCGACAGGGGTGACCGTGGTGACCGCCCACCACCGCGGGGTCGATGCGGGGATGACCGTCAACGCGTTCGTCTCGGTGACCCTGGAGCCCCCAACGGTCCTGATCTGTCTCAACCGTCGGGCCGACACCACCCCCGTGGTCGAAGCCTCCGGGAAGTTCGCCATCACGATCCTCTCGGCCCGCGAGCGACATCTGTCCGAGCTCTTCGCCTCCCGGGCGCCTTCGCACGAGAAGTTCCAGGGCGTCCCGTTGCACCGAGGGACGCTGGGTCCTCCCCTCCTGGACGGGGGCCTGGGAAGCCTCGAATGCGAGGTCGTCCATCGTGTCGAGCACGGCTCGCACGTCCTGTTCTTCGGTCAGGTCGTGGCGCTGGAGACGGGGGGAGAGGAGCTTCCGCTCGTCTTCTGGAAGAGCGAGTACGCGAGGCCTTCGCAGGGGGGCCTCCTCGTTATGTGTCCTTCACGGAATCTGTCTCTATCCTCCAAAGGGTCCAAAGCGACCCCCAAGGAGAGGAAGGAGAGATGACGGCCGCCGCCTCACTGCGCACCCGCGTGGCCATCCTGGGCAGCGGCCCGGCGGGGCTCACCGCGGCACTCTACACCGCCCGGGCGAACCTACGACCTGTCGTGATCGCCGGAGTGCCGGCGGGGGGGCAGCTCATGATCACGAACGAGGTGGAGAACTACCCGGGATTCCCCGAGGGCATCCAGGGACCGGAGCTCATCGACCTCTTCCGCAAGCAGGCGGAGCGCTTCGGCACGCGGATCCTCGACGACAGCGTCTCGCGCCTTGACGTGAAGCACCGTCCCTTCCGGCTTTGGACGGCGGGGGGCACCGAGATCGTCGCGGACTCGGTGATCGTGGCCACGGGGGCCCAGGCGAAATGGCTGAACGTCCCTGGGGAAGAGAAGCTGCGGGGAAAGGGGGTCAGCGCCTGCGCCACCTGCGACGGGTTCTTCTTCAAGGGGAAGGAGCTCATCGTGGCCGGTGGCGGGGACACCGCCATGGAGGAGGCGACCTTCCTCACCAAGTTTGCGACGAAGGTCACGATCGTGCACCGCCGCGACGCGTTCCGGGCGAGCCGGATCATGGCGGAGCGGGCGCAGAAGAACCCCAAGATCCGCGTGATGTGGAACTCGATCATCGAAGAGGTCCTCGGCGACGCTTCGGTCACGGGCGTCCGGGTCCGAGATACCCGTACCGGTCAGGTGAAGGACGTTGCCTGTGGCGGGGTCTTCGTCGCGATCGGCCACGAGCCGACGACCTCCCTGTTCCGCGGGGTCCTCGACCTCGACCAGGTGGGCTATCTCAAGAGCGTCGAGCACACTCGGACGAGCGTCACCGGGGTCTTTGCTGCGGGCGACGTCCATGACCACCGCTACCGTCAGGCGGTGACGGCCGCCGGGATGGGGTGCATGGCCGCGATCGATGCCGAGCGATGGTTGGCCGAGGAGGGGATGGAAGGTCCCGCGGAGGAGACCGCGGGGGCCCCTGCGGCGGAGGCCGCCCGAGCTCCGCCGGCCCCTCGAGTTTCGGCGGTGTCGGGGGCGAAAGGTTAATAGCCCGGAGGTCCGCCCGAGGACATCCTGGGGGGCCATGCCCAGCAAGAAGGACCTGCACATCGATTCTCAAGGCGAGATCTGCGTCTCGTGCGGCGCCTGCGTGGGCATCTGCCCGCTCAACTGCATCTACCTGGACGAGTGGAGGATCGGGTTCGACGAGGAGGTCTGCACGCGCTGCAACATCTGCGTGCGAGCCTGTCCCGTCGGCGCGATCTCGATCCACTAGGCACGGGGTAGTTCCGCTCGAGGTCCGTCTCCCAAGGAAGTTCGCAAACGGGGTGCAGGAAAGATGGTCGCAGATGTTCGCTGTGATGTTCTAGTCGTCGGCGCGGGCCCTGCCGGGAGCATGACCGCCAAGTGGGCGGCGAAGCACGGCGCGAGGGTTGTGATGATCGAGAAGCGCCAGGAGATCGGGTCTCCCGTCCGCTGCGGGGAGGGCATCTCCAAGGCCTGGCTCCACGACGTTGGGATCACCCCTTCCTCCCGCTGGATCAACGTCGAGGTGGAGGGCGCGCGCATCTTCTCTCCTTCCGAGAAGGTGATGGAGATCAACGAGAAGCACGCGGGGAACGAGGTGGGCTACGTCGTCGAACGCGACCAGTTCGACAAGGCGCTCGCCATCGACGCCGCGAACGCGGGCACCACCATCCACCTCAAGACCCACGCGAAGGACCTGCTCCGCAAGGACGGGAAGATCGTCGGCATCAAGGCCTCCCACATGGGGCAGCCGTTCGAGATCCACGCCAAGGTCACGGTCGGGGCCGACGGGTTCGAGAGCCAGGTGGGGCGCTGGGCCGGCCTTCCGACGAACCTCCAGCTGCGCGACATGGACTCCTGCCTGCAGTACCGGATGACCAACGTCGACTGCGACCCTCGCTACTGCGACTTCTATCTCGGTAAGGTCGCGCCCGGCGGGTACGTCTGGATCTTCCCAAAGGGGGAGGGGCTCGCGAACGTCGGGATCGGCGTGCAGGTCTCGCAGATCAAGAACGCCGCCGAGGCGAAGGCCTACCTCGACCGGTGGATCGAAGCCCACCCCGGGTATGCCAAGGGGAAGAAGATCGACATGGTCGGGGGAGGGGTCTCGATCTCCCCACCGATCAAGCAGTCCGTGACCGACGGGCTCCTGCTCGTCGGCGACGCGGCCCGGATGATCGACCCGATCACGGGGGGAGGGATCGCGAACGGTTGCATCGCGGGGAAGATCGCGGGAAAGGTCGCGGCCGAGGCGGCCGCGAAGGGGGACTCCTCCAAGGAGTTCCTGATGGCCTACGACAGGGGATGGCGTGCGCTCCTGGAGGAGAAGCTGCTGCGGAACTGGATCGCGAAGGAGAAGCTCGTCTCGCTACCTGACGAGACCTTCGACAAGATCATCGACGCGCTCGCGGGTGTCAAGCTGGAGAAGCTCTCGGTCCTCCACATCCTAAAAGCCGTGAAGGAAAAGTACCCCGAGGTCACGAAGGAGTTCGAGAGCCTCCTTTGAGCGCCTCGCCTCCTGGAGGAGGGGGTCGTCCCCTTGTCCCGGCGCGAGAACGACCTGCCCGGCGTCGCTCCCAGGGTCTGCTGACGGAGCTGGTCCCTGCCACCGTCCGGGACGTCCTGTGGGCCTTCGCGCTCGCCGAGGCACAGAACGACGAGCGGCATGATCGGTGCTACAGCAAGGGGCTCGGTGAGGTCCTCTTCCAACGGGTCCGGGGGGGAGATCGCAACTCGCTGAGCGCGGGGGACTGGAAGACGCTGCGGTCGACCGTCGTCGGTACCCGGCCAGGGTATCTGCCCCAGCTCTTCTCCCTCGGACTCCGTTGGTACTCCGGGAAGATCGAGACCTCGAAGCTTGGGGCCCTGCAAACTCCCGACCTCAACATCTTCCGTCCCCTTGCCCCTTCTCGGACCGTCGAAGAGTTCTCCGCGACGCTGGAGAGAGGTGCTCGCACGCCGGGGACCTCGGTGGGGGAGAACTACCGGCGGATGCGAGGGACCTTCGATTACCCACGCATGCTCGGGTCCCCTGTGGTCATCGGCGAGAGGCGGGCCGGGCCCTTCACGTTCGTGGAGGGGGCCACCAGGCTCTCGATCCTGTGCGCCAAGGCTCGAGCGGGGGAGAGGGTCCCCGCCCGGGTCACCGTGATGGCGGGGATCGGGCGCCTGGCCAAGGAATGGGAGTTCTACTGAGCGTCTTCGGGAGGGCAAGGTCATCCGACCCCGCGAGCGCGCGGCTTCCCGACAAGGAATATGAGTCCCGAAGGCCTGTGATTGGCCTTGAGCGAGCGTCCTTCGTCCCTGGAGCGCGCGGCCGCACACAACCTCGTTCGGAGGTATCTCCGCATCAAGCCCGGCGAGAACGTGATCGTCGAGGCATGGTCTCACACCCTTCCCATGTCGGCGGCGATGGTGGACGAGGTCCGCCAGGTCGGTGGGAGCGCGTTCCTGGCCTACGAGAACGACGACGCGTGGTGGCGGGCTGTCGAAAGGAAGCAGGCCGGCCATGTCGGGCGCTTGTCCGACCCCGAGTGGGCGGCGCTCAGGGCGGCCGACGCCTTCGTGCAGTTCTGGGGCCCCTCGGATTCGGGTCGGCTGGCGAGACTCCCCGAGAAGCACTTGGACGCGTGGGCCGACGGCTGGTTCCAGCGATGGTACAAGATCGCGCGCTCGACGGGATTGCGGGGAGGGCGGATGGCCCTGGGGTGGGTCACGGACAGCCGTGTACGCGCATGGGGGGCCGACAAGCATCGATGGAAGACGAGCATCTTGGAGGCCTGTCTCGCGGACCCACAGACCATAACCCAGAGCGGCAAGCGCCTCGCCCGTTCCTTGGGGGGGAGGGCCAAGGTCCGTATCACGCACCCGAACGGGACGGACGTCGAAGTGTCCCTCTCCGGAGCGCCTCCCCGGATCTACGATGGGTTTCCCCACCCGGGGAACAGGTCCTACAGCCCCTACGACATGATGGCGAACTTCCCTGATGGGCGGCTCGCCGTGGCGCTCGACGCCAAGACGGCTGAGGGGAGGATCGTCTCATCCCGTCGAAGCTACGAGGAGGTATGGTTTCCCTGGGCGACGTTCGGTGGCGGCTCGTTCGAGTTCTCCCGCGGCAAGTTGACCTCATTCTCGTTCAAGCAGGGGAATGCGGCCTTCGCCAGGAGCTACAACAAGGCGACCCTGGGAAAGGACCGGCCGGGCTCCCTCAGGATCGGCCTCCATCCCACGCTCCGGAACGTGCCATACCTCGAGGACATGGAGCGGGGCTGCGTTCGACTGGCCGTGGGGGGCAATAGCTACCTCGGAGGGAGCAATCCCTCGGACTTCCGAGGGTGGATCACCCTCGCCGGGTCGGAGATCTCGGTGGACGGCACCCCGGTGGTCCGGGCCGGGAAGATCCTCTAGGTGCGTCCGGTCGACCGCTCCCGATGGCCGTCGCTCGACCCCCGATCGCACCGTCGTCGGGGCCCCCGCGTGTGGGCGCGAACCACGCGGGGCGTTCGAGTCTCGCCCCGAGGTCCGTGAACCTCACTCGACGCCGAGGCCTTCCTCCCTTGGTCCGCTCTCGCGCGTGCCCTTGCGGGGAGCGTAGTACTTGGCGAGCGCCTGTTGGACGACCAGCGCCGCTCCGGCGAGCCGACCCACCTCGGAGGTGATGTCGTCTAGGGTCACGATCCCTTGCAACCGTCCCTTCTCCATGACGAGCAGGCGTCGCACCCCGTTCGAGCGCATCACGTGGGTCGCCTCCGAGACCTTGGCGTCGGGGCCGATGGCCACGACCTCGGGCGTCATGCACACCACGACCGAGCGATGGGCGACGCGCCCGGGGTTCTGGGCCAGGTGTCGGATGGCGAGGTCGCGATCGGTCACCACCCCGACGACCCGGTCCCCCTGCATCACCGGCAGCATCCCGACGTTGTGCTCCCGCATCTGTTCCGCGACGCTGTGGCAGGCGTCGGTACGTTGGCAGACCACGAGCTCTCGGGCCATCACGTCCCGGACCCTCGGTTCGTGAACGGGAGACCGCGCGGCGCTTTCGGTCGGGGTGGTCGCGGGCGAGGGAGGGGAGGGCGCGGTAGGCCGAGAGGGACCGGAGAGCATCGTCGCGGACATGAGGACCTCGAACTCCCACCCCGCGCCAGACCATAGGTCCGAGGTCAAGCGGGTTCGACGCCGGCTCCTCGCCGAGCCCGGCTTTCGGAGGAGCCCTCGTTGGGTTCATCTGGGCTCCTGACGATGGACCATCGAGGCAACAGTGCCAGGCCCGCACCATGGTGAGTCGGAGGCCGAGGTCTCGATCCTCTCAGGGCTCCGCTGGGCCCTAGTCCTCTCGTTCCTGGTGCTGCTCATCGAGTCGATGGGAGCCTGGTTCTCTCACAGCCTCTCGCTGACCACCGATGCCGTGCACAATGTCCCGGACCTCGTTGCGTTCGCGGTCTCTTGGAGCGCGCTCGCTTCGACGGCGCGGGGTGCCACCGCAGAGCACACCTTCGGCATGCACCGTCGCGAGGTGTTCGCCGCGCTCTCGAACGCGCTCCTCATCCTGGGATCGGCCATCTTCTTCGCGTTCGAGTCGGTCGAGGGGCTCCTCGCCCACGCCCCCCTCTTGGGGGCGGTCGATCCGGTGTGGATCGTCGCCGCCGCGGTCCCTACGCTGGCATGCAGGGGGGTGGCCGCCGCGATGCTGGGCAAGATCCCCCGGCGTGCGCGCGACCTGAACTTGAAGAGTGTCTTCCTGCATCTGCTGAGCGACCTCGCGATCACGGGGGCGGTCCTCTTCGTCGCGGGGGTCCTGCTCCTTCGTCCGAGCTTCGGTTGGGTCGATCCGGTGGCGGCCCTCTTCGTCGCCGGGGTGCTCGGGGTCGAGTCGATCCCGCTCTTCCGAGAATCGTGGGTCTCGCTCACCGAGCAAGTGCCGCGTCACCTCTCGGTGGAAGCGATCGCGCGCCTTGCGCGAGAGGTCCCCCACGTGCAGGGACTGCACGACGTCCATGTCTGGTCCGTCTGTTCCTCGCTCGTCTGCATGACGGCGCACGTCCGGACGGAGGACGTTTCGGTCCGGGAGTCCATGCAGGTGGTGGCCTCGCTCAAGGAGAGGATGGCCAGGGAGTTCGGGATCGTCCACGCGGTCTTCGAGGTCGAAGCGTGCGCCCCGACGCCTCATTCCCACCAAGGGCCCGAGGGTTGCGAGGCCCCCGCCCCTGGCTGACCCGCACATGTCCGCCGACAGATTGAATCCCTGGATGGCCGATCGCGCTGCGTGGACGCCACCAAGGTTGTGGTTGGACTCATCCTTCTCTCCCTTGGCATGATTCTTGGACTCCTTTTCGGATTCCCTTTCCTCATTTTGGGGGTGATCGTGCTGGTCTGGGGCGCGACGGGAGACAGCGGCGAGCGGCGGATGGCTTGACGCTGGAGAGGGTAGCGACCGCGCCCGCCGGGGGCCTTGCGCTAGGCGGAACTTGGTCATGGATCGTGATTTCACCTCGAGAAACGCGTAGCCTGTAGGATTACATCTCTGGGTGGGACCCCCTCGAGGAGGGCGGGTTTTCCCTACGGCCAATAGGGGAGATGGATGCCATCTTCCACCCGCTCCGGCTAAATAGGTGAACGAGTTGTAGCTATGAGATGAGTTGGCACCTGGAGTTCCGCACCATCGATGGGAACCGGTA
>JAGWLG010000064.1 GCA_028864975.1 Thermoplasmata archaeon
ACCGGGGCGAGGAAGGGGATCTGTCCGCGACCCTGAGCGAGCGCAGGACCTCGGGCAATCCGTCGCGGAAGGTTGGGTAGCGGGGCGACCAGCCAAGACGACGTAGCTCGGCGTTCGAAGCTCGACGGCTCGCGGCGTTCAATTCGGCGACCTCGTCGCCCCACACCTCCTTCGCTTCCGCAAGGGGCATCCCCCGAGGTGGGGGAAGTGCCAGCGTTCGCGCCACGAACTCTGAGAACTCTCGCACGGTCACCGGTTCGTCGTCGACGACCAGGTAGACCGCTCGGCGCACGGTGGTGGTCGCGAGCAGAAGAAGGGCTTCGCCGCAGTCGGCCCAGTGAATGGGAGACATGAAGTTCGCACCCTTGTCGACGAACCGGAACGAGCCCTCCGTCAGGTCCTGGACCCAGGAGCGGAGCCACGACCCGGGTCCGTAGACCATTCCCGGGCGCGCGACCACGACCCCAACACCCGACTCGCGAGCCTCGGCTCGGGCCGCTTCTTCGGTGTCGAAATTAACCTGGGCGAGATGGAGGGGCCGCAGAGGGCTCTCCTCGGTCAAGAGGCCCGCTTTGTCTGCGTACACCCAGTAACCCGAGCCCACCACCAGGCGCTCGACGCCCGCCGCGCTGGCGGCCCGGAAGAGGGCGCGACCGCCCTCGACGCGGACCCGTCGAAGGTCGGAGAGGTCCTCGCTCGAGGACTGGGCAAGATGCAGGACGGCCCCGCACCCCCTCAGTGCCGTGGCGTAAGTTTCAGGGGCCAGCAGATCGCCGATGACGGGCTCGACCTCAGGAGCTGCGATCGCCGCGGCCTGGGCGCTCGTTCTCACCAGCGCCCGCACGGAGAAATGGCGACGCCTGGCCGCCGAGAGAACGGCGCTTCCCAGGAATCCCGCAGCTCCCGCGACGAAGAGGGGGCGCTCGTTCACACCGGCCCCAGGAAGCAGAAGTTCTTACCTCGTCTCGCGGAAGGTCCGCAGGAGGCGTAACGGAGAACGCCTTAACCCGGGCCACGCTTTGGAGGGCGTGGCTCCACACGTACCACGTTACGGACCCGTACGACCCCCACCGACGCCTCGACGACCGGTCTGGGACACCTACCACGGGGTGCGAGTGCGGGATGACTACCGCTGGCTCGAGAACGGTGGCTCTCAGGAGGTCCGGAGGTGGAGCCGTGCGCAGAACCGCGCGGCCCGTTCCTTCCTAGACGCCCTCCCTGCCCGACCGTACCTGCTCCGTCACTACCACCAGCTCTTCCGCCGCGGACTGACCTTCTGGGTCGCGCTCAGGTACGCCGGCGGCCGCCTGTTCGCCATGCGGTGGGATACCCGCGGCGACCGGCCGACCCTGGAGGTCTTCCCTTCTAGCCACGCGCTACGGCGGCCGCACCGGTTCCTCGACCCGCGCCGGTTCGACCAGAAAGGGATGCCCGCCTCGATCGATCGGTACGCCCCATCCTGGGATGGTCGGCATGTCGCGGTCTCGGTCTCCCTGGGCGGGACCGAAGAGAGCGACCTCACGCTCCTCGACGGTCGTTCGAGCCGTCGGACAGGGGAGGTGGTGCATCGGGCTGCACGCGCCGGGGCTGGGGGCTCGCTGGCCTGGACCCCCGGGAGCGACGGGTTCTACTACACGCGATTCCCGGCGCCAGGCGAGCGGAGGAAGGAGGACCTCGAGTTCTACCAGCAGCTCTACTTCCATCGGCTCGGCACTTCCGATGACGAGGACCTCTACGCTTTGGGCAAGGACTTCCCGCGCATCGCCGAAGTGAAAGTGAGCTCGATTCCAAACCGGCCCGCCTTCCTCGTCGCGGTGGCGCATGGCGATGGAGGTGACTTCGAGTTCTGGTCCGGGGATGGGCAGGCCCCGTGGCACGCCATCTCGAAGCCGCACGATCGGGTCGTGGGGGGGGCACTGGGCCGTGATGGGCGGGTCTACTTGCTCTCGCGAAAGGGAGCTCCACGAGGGAAGGTCCTCTCGCTCCCCAACGTGGGAGAGGGCCTCGCCGCCTCGTCCACGCTCCTCCAGGAGGGGCGATGGGTCATCGATGACCTTGTCGCTACCCCTCGGTTCCTCTTCCTGGTCGAGGAGCTTGGAGGCGAAGGAAGGCTCCGCGCGATCGATCTACGCTCCGGGGCTGTCCACACCGCCAAAACTCCCCGTCCCTCGGTGGTCGAGGGTGTCGCACCCCTTGAGGGGGACGAAGTTCTCTTCCACCTCTCCACCTTCCTGGAGCCTCCCCAGGTCCTGCGATGGTCCCCCGGGCGGGGGCCCCCCCGACGGACGCCGCTTTCTGCCCGGGCACCGGTCCGGCTTCCCAACTTGGAGGTCAAGCGGGAGGTGGCGACCTCCCGAGATGGTACGAAGGTGCCGATGTGGTTGGTCCGGCGTCGGGCCGCTCGCCACGACGGCCCTCAACCCCTCCTACTGCGGGGATACGGGGGATATGGGATCTCGACCCGCCCTCAGTACATGGTCTGGGAATCCGCGTGGTTGGCGGCCGGGGGAGCGGTGGTCGAGACCATGCTGCGCGGAGGAGGGGAGTTCGGAGAGGGCTGGCACCGGGCGGGGATGCTAACGAAGAAGCAGAACGTCTTCGACGACTTCCTGGCCTGTGCAGAGCACCTAGTTTCGAAGAAGCACACTTCCCCCGAAAAGCTCGCGATCGAAGGCGGGAGCAACGGAGGGCTTCTCATGGGTGCCGCCCTCACCCAGCGACCCGAGCTCTTCCGGGCGGTGGTTGCACACGTGGCGGTCCTGGACTCGCTCCGGAGCGAGATGGAGGTCAACGGGCAGTTCAACGTGACCGAGTTCGGGACCGTGAAGGACCGTGCCCAGTTCCGTTCGCTCCACGCTTATTCTCCGTACCATCATGTGGAGGACGGCACTCCGTACCCCAGCGTTCTCTTCGCGACCGGAGAGAACGACCGACGCGTCAACCCGTTCCACTCACGGAAGATGGTGGCCAGGTTGCAAGCCGCCAGCACGTCCGATGCGCCCGTCCTGCTGAGGACGAGCGGGAGCTCGGGGCACGGCATGGTCCGGACGAGCGAGATCGTCGAGATGTTGGCGGATGTACAAGCGTTCCTGCTGGACCGGCTCGGGATGGACACTCCCCATCGAACTCGCCTCCGGTCGGGGCGTACCGGGGAGGGGAAACGAGCATAAGTCGGGTCGACGGTCCCTCCATCGATTGTCGGCGTCTGAGACCACGGTAGTGTGCCTCTCGTGCGGCGCGGTCAACCCCGAGAGCGCTCACTTCTGCAAGGACTGTTCCGCCTGGATGACCAATGCTCCCCGGATCGACCCCATCTCACCCTCGGGACATCCGGTCGCCGATACCGACCCACTGCTTAGCGCGCCAGTGTACCCTCCGGGAACACGGGTCGTTCAAGTGATCTACCGCGAGGCCCCCGCCACACGCGATCAGGACCGGACGTCGACCGGACTTCTCCTCATGATCATCGGGTTCGCGCTGGCATGGGTCCCGTACATCAACGCGATCGCGGGGCTCCTGGCCCTGATCGGCATCATCCTGGTCTTCTTGGGTCGGAGAGGGTACGATGCCCGCCACCATCAGTACGTGGTCGTGGGGGGAGTGCTCTACGCGATCTCCTTCCTGGGGATCGTTGTCCTGACCCTCGGCCTCGTGGCTTCTCTCGCGAGCGACCTCACGGCGTCCGGACCGAGCTCGGGTGGAAGCTCGGTGGGACAGGCTTTGTCGGGCGATCTGAGCACGTTCTTCATCGGAGCGGTGGTCCTGGGAGCGATCGGGGCTCTCGCGAACGTCATGGTCGTCTACGGGCTCTCGGACCGGCAAACCCGCTGGCTGTTGTGGGCCGGGTTCGTCAGTGGGATCGTGACCTCGGTGATCGTGCTCCTGTTCGTGCTACCGATGATGCAGGCTGCGATCGCGCAGGCGACGTCCGGGAGTACGATCGACCCCACCCCCATCAACAATCTCCGGAACACGGCATCGCTCTACGGGGCGGTCAGTGTGGTGTCCTCGCTGTTCTTCGCCTGGGCCTACCTTCGAGCGCGGAGGGAAGCGCTCTCGCGTTCGCACGGATCGCCCGCGTTCCCGACCCCATTGGCACCCCCCCTCCTTTGAGTCCCGACGGACCGGGGCGCCTCCTCGGACGGCTCACCCGAGGGACGACCAGCCCATCGGTCGCACCCGGGAGGACCCCGGTCTGGCGGGACGCCGATCCCTCGGGGACGCGACAGCGCGGGAGAGGAGGCACGGAGATCCCTCCGCGTGCTGAGCTACTCCCACGGTTGCTCAGGCTGATGCGGCACGGATCGGGGGGCGAGGCCAGCTCGACCGCAACGACCCGCGCAACGAACGAGGACCGTGCCCGACCGCGAACGGCGATCGAGGCCGCGTCAGAGACTCGACACCGGGGCCACCGCAAGCGGCAGTCGATCCTTCGCGGGAGGTCGGTCGGACCGAGCCACGCGACGCTGCTCTCGGACGAGGGCGAGCATGCGACGGGCCTCCTCCGGAACGTTGCGCTGGTGGACGGACTTCCTGGAGGCGGCCTTGCGGACCAGGTACTCGTGTGCGAAAGAGCGGGACATGAACGTGGTCCCTGAAAAGTCGACCACGACCGTGGGCGAAGGGGTCGAATTGACCTTCGAGAAGAACGATGCCGCCGTCTCCCGAAGGACCAGCATCGGCCCGACCGCGTCGGCCACCTTCAGGACACGCGGGGCTTTGGGTGGGGTCATGGTCGTGGAGCTCCATCATTCTATGAGCTCATAGAAGTTCACCCGTCGGTCGCTATCGGCGAGCCGAAGGCTCACCAGGGTCCCCTCGAGATGGTGGTCGTCCGAAAGGCTGTAGGGGGATAGACCGTCCGCGCCCGCTACGACGGCCCCAGCTCCCGAAACGATGAGGGCCCCTCCTCCCAGGCTCGTGATGAGACGGATCGAAGAGGACAGGCCATAACCCCGCTCACCGCCCCCCTTTGCCGACCTTCCTCTGGCGGCATCCAGGATCGCTTGGTAATGCCGTTCCGTCGGATAGGGCGTGTTCGTCCCGTGCCCGAGGCTTCCGGGGATGGTGGCACCATCGTCAAGGAAGCAGACCTCGATCGTCCTCGACGTGGGATAGAACTGGGCCATCACGAAGGCCCGTTCGGCCTGCGCGTGCTCGTAGATGTTGTCCACGAGCTCACCCAGGAGATAGTGATAGGCCTCAGGGTTGTTCCCGAAGAGCTGGGTATTGGCCGATAGGTTCTCGAGACGACCCAGCACATCCCAGTAGTCCTCAGGAGCACGAGGCAGGCGGATGGCAGGGAGATAGGTCCGGCCCTCCGGGGGGAGATCCGCCTGCTGCACGGTTCGGACGTACCCACGGACCTTCTCGCTAGCGACCGCCAGCGAGCAGCCGCGCTTGAGCGAGTAGAGGACCAAGGGAAGGAGGGTCGTAGGATACACGAAGTCCGTCGCGAGCAGGAACGGCTCTCCCGCACGTTGCTTCCGACGCATCCCCGTGAACTCTAGGTAGCTCGAGAGCAAGGAGGACGGGTGGGGGGCTGCCGACGGCTTCAAGGTTGGACGGGTCCGAGTGGGGTACGGGCATAACTTCTGCCGGGTAACTCCACCTTCGGATCACAGCCGGTTCGCTCGGTCGACCGGTCCTCCCAGGCTCGCGATAGGTTTCCCGACCGGTTTCCGTGGGAATCGGTCCACGCCGTCGCCCGCTACGGAAGCGCGTGGAATCCGGCTTGGACGAAGTCCCGGTCGAAGGTGAAGGCCTGTTGGATCTCCATGGCGCGCATGGCCACGAAACTGGTGCAGTCGGTCACGCTCCAATGCTTATCGGCGTGGGAGAACATCAGGTGGAGGGCCTCTCGGAACCGTGGTTCTTCGACCCAGAACACATGGACGTTAGGACTCTCCAACAGACGTTCAGCGAGAAGTCGGACGCGCGACAAGCCGACCCGGTCTCGCAAGATGGTGAAGGTCTCGTCAAGAACGAAGCTGCTGGTGACGAGCCTGCCGTGCGAGCCGCGCCGGAGCTCCGCATTCGCCTTCACCGCTTCACGATGATTCTCATCCGAGGGGTCGGACAGGGCAACCCATGCGCTCGTGTCCACGAAGATCATCTCGGCCGCTTCCCGTAGAGATAGTCGTCGTGGTCTTCGGAAAGTCGATGCGGCTTCCCTCGCTTTTCGGTCAACGGGAAGAGGTCGAAGAGCGGATCGTTGGGGTCCACAGCATCCGGGGCCAGACGCGCATGAAGCGCCTCACGGACGATCTCTTGCATCGACTTCCCTTCATCCTTCGCGCAACGGTGGAGCAACTGGAAGTCCGCCTCGGGGATGCGAGCCTGTACAAGCCTCATATGTATGATCATACTCATACTGCATAAATCGTCTGCGGCCGGAGCAGCCTGGCGGACGTGTCGGAGGTCGGGGGTCGGCCGCCGGGGGGGCCGACGATCGCGAAGGCTCGGCTCGGCCCGCCTCGTGCCATGGGCCACCATCCTAGCCCCGACCGGATTCGTTTCACTACATACCGGAATACGTCTCCTCAAATACCAGGACAATCCTAGCTCCCACCATGGAGCGGCAAGACCTGACGCGCCCGGTGTCGGCGTCAGATATCCATGCGACAAGGGGCGTGGGAGACGTGGCAGACCGAGTTGCCATACCGGGGCCCGTGGGGGGGGATGTACAGTCCCATAGGGCAACTCGACCACCACAGGCTCCAGCTCGTCTGCCTTCCTACCGAGATCGCTGGCTTGCTCAACCAGAAATCAAGGACTGGTACGACGAGATGGTCCTGGAAAAGGGGACCCACCTCGCCCCGGACGTCTACATGCGGCAGCTGGGCGCCCTGCTCGTCCAGGCCGACATCTCGGCCAAGGACCTACTGCGCATTGCCCGGAAGAAGGACCCAAGCGAGTTCAGGCGTCTCTTGCGGGGCTTCGCACGGGAGATGAAGGAGTCGCCCAGCCCCAGGTCGGGCAAGCCGCGTCTCGTTTCCTACATCATCAAGACCTTCTCCGGGGTCCAGTCCTTCCTTCGCCACCACGGCGTCAAGCACGACCCCGACAACTACCCCCACCTCTCGGTGAAAGCCCCCGAGTCCCTGGTGGACGAGGAGGTGCCCAGACCGAGCGAGTTGCGGCAGGTGCTGTCCCTACTCTCCGCGAGGGGCCGAGTGATCGCATTGGTGATGGCCCAGAGCGGTATCCGTCCCGGCGCCCTGGGCTCCTACGACGGGACCGACGGCGTGGTCCTCAAGGACCTCCCCGACCTCGACCTGACCTCGCTCACCTTCGCCCAGGTCCCGTTCAGGGTGAGGGTCCGGGGCGCCAGGTCCAAAACCGGGCTCGAGTACTTCACCTTCGGGGGACAGGAAGGGGCAGACATGGTTCTCGGCTACCTGCAGGAGCGTCGGGCGGAAGGAGAGGAGCTGACGCCCGACTCGCCCCTCATCTCGGTGGCAGCAAGAGGGGTGAAGAGCCACTTTCGAGTGAAGGCAGGGAACATGTTCTTGACGACGGTAGCCGTGACCCGCGAGATCAGGGAAGCGATGGACAAGGTAGTGCCGAAGGGGACGACGTGGAGGCCCTATGTCCTGCGCGCCTACTTCAGCACCCGGCTCCAGCTGGCAGGGTCGGAGAGGCTGATGACCCGTGACACGCGGGAGTACCTGATGGGACACTTGAGCGGGTCGGAGGCCGCCTACGGCCGTGGGAAGCATCGCCAGCCCAAGGAGGTGCTGGAGAACTACCGGAAGGAGTACGAGCGGGCCTACCGCCACCTCAGCACCATCACGAGCACCCCGGATGACACCGCCCGGGCGCTCCTCTCCGTCATCTTGGCGGACAAGGGCATCTCGCCCGAGGAGCAGAAGGAACTTGGCGTCACCTCGATGTCGGCCGAGGAGTTGCTGGCGCTCGTGTCCAAGCATGACGCAGGGCGGGGTCCACGATTGGAATCCTCCAGCCGCAGCGCGACCACTCCCAGGCCTCAGGACGTGGTTTCGGCCGCTGAAGTGAAAGACCGGGTACGCGCGGGCTGGGAGGTC
>JAGWLG010000065.1 GCA_028864975.1 Thermoplasmata archaeon
GGCCCATGAAAGATGCGAGAGCCCTCTGCGAATTTGAACGTGCCCTGGGCCTGGGAGTCACCGATAGGGGCCGCTTCTCCACGGTCTAACCCCGAGGTCAGTGGAAGCTCTTCTCACGGGCTGAGGTGGTGAGGGCATGGCGCCCGGCACCGGGCCTGCGAGCCCCCATGTGCACGACCCCCCCTGGGCAGCGCACGAGAACGCGCACCGTGCCCCCGGGGAGGCACCGGTCGAGGCCGCGTCGGAGCTCCAGGAGCTCATCCGACGGGACCGGGACGAAGTCCTCGTGCCCCTGCTGAGGAGCTTTCACACGCTTTCTCAGATCCTGGGGAAGGACATCCGCGTCGCGCCGGAGGTGATCGCCGAAGGACTTGCGCTCCTGGATTCCTACCACGAACATCTTCACGTGCCCCGCATCCGCCAGCTGGCACGCTTCTTCGACGCGTCGGCCCCTCCCGCAACCTGGAACCTGGTCGGGCTCCTGCAGGGCGAGCACGAGCGTGGGCCTCGAAGGATCGTGGCCACTCGCGCCTTCTTGTCGAACTACGAAGCGGGACTCCCGCGGTCGAGCCAACAGCTGAGCAGAGAGCTCGCCCAACTGATCCGTGCGGAACTCTCCTGGCAGGGCACCAAGGAGGGACTTGCCGCCCGGCTCCCGCGCACCGGGGCGATCGGACCTCCCAATGTCCAACAGAGCTTGCAGACCGCGTTGGACCGGGCCCCCTCTCAGCGGGCCAAAGAGCGCACCGCCCTCGTCTCGTACCTCAAGGCCCTGCGAGGGGCGGTCCGTTCCTCCCTCGAAGGAGGAGGGGTCTCTGGCCGCCCCTCCGCGCGGGTTTGAGACAGCTGTGTTCGCATCTTTGGGGGACAGGGCTCCGCGGCCGCCGGAGGTGCGCGTAGGGGCGAGACGCTCTCGAGTGAAAGAAAACACTTAATAACCAATAGACCGCTCGGCTCCTCGAGAGAGGCCGATCATGCGCAAGTTCTTCTCCGAGCTCCGAGGCAAGACGGTGATGACGAACGAGGGGGACATCCTCGGGTTCATCGACAACTTCGTCATGGACACCGGCACGGGGAACATCCACCACGTGCTCATCATGCCGCACAACGAGGTCGACGCGCGGCTCTTCCAGACCGACGGCGACGGGCGCCTCATCCTCCCCTTCAAGAGCATGCGGGCGGTCCGTGACGTGGTGGTCATGGAGCTTGCCGGCCGCTGAAAAGAAGGACGAACCCGCCTTCATCTCCGTCGTCATCACGGTCCGCAACGAGGAGCGGCACCTTGCCGCCCTCTTCGAGAGCCTGCTACGCCAGTCCCGCCCGTTCGAGGTCGTCCTCGTCGATGCCTACTCCGACGACCGTACCTGGGAGATCGCTCAGGACTTCCAGCGCCGACACCCCGACCTGATCCGGGTCTTCCAGCACCGAGGGCACCGCGGGGCGGGTCGGAACTACGGGGTTGAGCAGGCCCGGGGGCCCACGGTCGCCTTCATCGACGGGGACTGCACCGCAGGGCCCCAATGGTTGGAGCAGTTGCGCAAGGGGCTCGGGCACGCCCCCATCGTGGCGGGGACCACGGCGGTGGAGGGGCCGGAAGCGTTCTCCCAGCTGGAGCGGGTCGAGCTGCTCCAGCACGGCGTGGACGTCACCTACCCCTCCTGCAATCTCGCCTACCCGCGGCAGATGTTCCTGGGGCTGGGGGGGTTCGATGAGCGGTTCATCACGGCCGAGGACATCGACCTCAACCTGAGGGCGGTGCGGTCAGGGGCCAGGATCCACTTCGAGCCGGGGGCCCTGGTCCATCATTTCGTGCGGGAGACCGTCCCCCGCTTCCTGCTCCAGGCCTTCTGGAACGGCTACGGAAGGAAGCAGCTCACCGAGAAGCACGGCCAGCTCTGGGCGAACTACCAGTACCGCAGGATGCTCTCGACGCAGGCGAGCCCCCTCGCCTACGCGAGGCTGCTCGCGGCCCTCGTGGGGTACTTCACCCGGCTCGTCACAGTGAGCGGAACGGACCGGAGGATCCCTCCCGATGCTGGGGCGGGGGCTGGGGGCAGCCCCTCGCACTCGAAGCAGGTCGCGGAGTGAGGGTGGGAGGGTACCCTACGGGGGTCGAATCCGTAGGCTCGAGGGCCCTGAGGGCCGAGAGGTCGAGGAGGAGCTTCAGCTCGTCTTGACCATCTCGGCGACCTTCGCGACCTCGTCCAGGACCTTCTTCGTGTCCTGGTTCTGGTCGACGACGGCCACGAGGAGCGCCTTCTTGCCGCTCCCGACGACGACGGTCTTAGAGTCCGCCCCCTCGATGATGATCCGTTCGGGGGGTGAACGATTGAGCTCGGTGTTGGCCGTGGCGGCCGCTCCGAGGATGGTCGCGCACATGATGGCGAAGGTCTCGGTGTAGACCCCCGCGGGCACGTCCGCGTAGAGTACCAGCCCGTCCCGGGAGACGAGCGCGCTCGCTACTGCTCCAATTCGGGCCTTCAGGTCCTTGATGACCGCGCCCACGTTCCCTGCTGCTGCCATCATCGCTCTCTCCTTCCTCCTTACATCTCCTCGATACGGAACTGACAGGCGTCCTTACCCAAACTTGCACACTGCTCCTCGGTGCAGCTCACCCGAGTGCCACGCTGGCGCTCGTAGACCTCCCGGATGATGCCCCGGAGACGATGGCAGGTTGGAATGTCACTTTGTACGACCTCCACACTTCCTCGGGCGGTGACCGATTTCTCCGAGAACTGGATATCCTCGACCCATCCCCTCTCCTTAAGGATATCGGCCACGGTCGGGAAGTAGCGCTCCCGGTTCTTGAGCCCTTGCTCGGCGAGGTCGGAGCCCAGGACGGCCCCTTCTCGGAAGAAGAGGCCGTGGCAGGCGTGGGACATGACCCCCTCGTAGAGGTCCTTGATCTTGGCCAGTTCCTCCTGGCTGACCTTGACCCACCGCATGAACGGCGCGCCCACCGGTACTTGGGATATAAACTCGCGTGAGGGAGCGCGGACGCTCGGGGGGGAAGCGCTCAACGGGCGCTCTTCTGGAGCGCCATCAGGTCCTCGGTGGAGATCTTCCCGCCCTTCTTGAACCGGGCGAAGAGGTCCTCCTCCTTGGGGGCCTCCATCGGGGCCGGGACGAGCCCGCTCTTCGTCTTCGCCGCGTAGAGCATCTTCTCGAGGTCCCGGACCTCCTCGATGGTGGTCATGGCCGCCTTGTGCTCCTCGTCGCTCGCGGTCTTGACCTCGACCAGCTTCTGATGGATCTCGTCCGCCTCCCGACGGAGCTTGTCGACCTCCTCGAAGAGGCGGACCATGCCCTCGTGCTCCTTCTGGGCGTTCACGGCGAGCTCCTCGACCGCACGATGGCAGGTCTCGGCCTCCTCCCGGGCCTGTTCGGCCTCCTTGATGGCCCCCTCGACCTCGGGGTCCTTCCGCAGCTGGTCGTCCTGCGCCTTGATCTCCCGCTGGAGGCGCTGCATGTCGGCGATGAGGCGCACCTCCGCGTCCTTCGTGAGGGAGCTCGTCATGTGGCGGAACTCGAGCTCCTTCAACTCCTTCTTCAGGCGCCAGACGGGAGGGCCGTTGCTATGGGCCACCCGGGTGCGCTTGAGCTCGGAGACCTTCTCCGCCAGCATGTCGGCGCGGCGGTTCGCCTCCTCGCGCGCGCGCTTCGCCTCGCGCACGCCCTCGTTGAGCTGGTCGCGCATCCGACGGTGGTCCTGCGCTTCCGCGCTCTTCGCGCGGAGCTCGTCCACGGTGGCGGCCCTGCGGTCCGCCCACTGGTGAGCCTCGGCGTTCAGCCGGTCACGCTTCGCCCGGTGCTCGTCGGCACGGGTGTTGCATTCGGCCCTCTTCCTTTCGAGTTCCTCGATCGCGTCGACCATTCCCACCGGACCCGGCGTTCGTGCCGAGATGAAGACAGCGAGGGGCTCTCTGACGGCCGAAGTATAAAGGTGTTCCGGCGACCGCGCCCGGGGAAGTCCCTGGCCGTCGGGCTCGCAGGGGAGCTGGGAGGTGCCCATAACCTCCTCCCCTCCGTTCACCGGACGCTGCTCAAGACGACGCGATAGGCTTTTTCGCCATCCCCCGGTGAAGAGGGCGTGGCCCTGACCATCGAGGAGGTGGGGAGGATCTACGGCGACGTGGGCCTGGGCGCGTTCCGGCTCACGATGTCGCACCCCATGGAACGAGGAGAGTACCTGGAGGTCCTCGACGAGTCGAAGAGGGCGGTGCTCTGCCAGCTCGACGATGTCGAGCGGAGGAGCGACCTCAACCTCGAGAAGGCGAACCGACTGGCCCGCGGGGACGCGGTCCCCGTCGAGGAGACGCTCTTCGGCAAGTCCGTCATCGTAGGATACCGGGAGGGGCCGATCGTCAAAGTCCCCCAGATCCCCTTTCGCCCGGGCTCTCCGGTCTATCGGGCGGACGAGGGGCTCATCGCCCAGGTCCTGGGCTTGAAGCACAACGGGAATGCGGCTGCCTACCTGGGGCTCCTGCGGAACCACAACCTCCGTGTCGAGCTTGACATCAATTCGCTATGCCAGCGCCACGTCAGCGTGCTCTCGAAGACCGGGGGTGGGAAGAGCTACCTCGTGGGGGTCCTCTTGGAGGAGTTCCTCAAGCACAAGGTCACCTGCGTCATCATCGACCCCCACGGCGAGTACGGCTCGATCCGCTACAAGAGCGAGCACGTCCCCCGCGACCACTCCCGGTTCGGGGTGGATGCCCAGGGGTTCCGCGACCAGGTGCAGGAGTTCTCCCCCGACACCAACCTCAATCCCGAGGCGAAGCCCTTGACCTTCTCCCTGGGCCACCTGGACGCCCGCGAGCTGCTCCTCTTCATGGGCATCACGAACGTCCGCGGGTTCGTCGCGCCGATGAAGGCGCTCCTCGACCGGGTCGCGGGAGACAACCCCGAGTACACCGTGCGGGACCTGATCCGCGCGGCCCGCAGCGGGGAAGAGCGTACCGCCTTCAGCGAGGCCATCGCCGAGCGGCTGGAGTACGTCGACGAGACGCATCTCCTCGCCCCCCGGGGGACCAGCTTGTCCGAGCTCGTCTCGCCGGGGAAGATGACCATCCTGAACCTACGCGGGGTCGCCCCGGACGTCCAGGAGCTCATCGTCACCCGCGTCTCGACCTCATTCTTCGAGCAGCGAAAGCGCGGGAAGATCCCGCCCCTCTTCCTCGTCCTGGAAGAGGCGCACAACTTCTGTCCCCAGCAGGGGCAGGCCCTCTGCTCAAGGATCCTGAAGACCATCGCCAGCGAGGGGCGGAAGTTCGGCCTCGGCATGTGTGTCGTGAGCCAGCGGCCCGCCCGAGTGGACAAGAGCGTCCTCTCGCAGTGCGCAACCCAGCTCATCCTCCAGGTGACGAACCCCCTCGACGTGCGCGCCATCGCTCAGAGCATCGAGGGTCTCACCAACGGGATGACCGACATCATTCAGGCACTCCCCGTCGGGACCTGCCTGGTCACGGGTGGGGGGTTCCAGACGCCCCTCTTCTGCGAGGTGCGCCCCCGCGCCAGTCGTCACGGGGGCGAGTCGGTCAAGGTCGTGCCGACGAACTGAAAGAGTTCACCGGGGGGAGCCGCCCCCCCGGGGGGGATCGCCGGTCGCGGTCTTAGGCGCCGGCCACCGTAACGTAGTTGAGTTGGGCCGTCGACGTGATGAAACAGTACATGTCCCCCGTCGTCGGGTAGCCGATCCACGCCGCATCGTCGGCCTGGTAGCCGATTTGGGCGAAGTAGGTCTGGCCACCGTTGAGCGTGGCCTGGCACTGGACCGTCACATGGCCGGCGTAGAACCCCTCCTGGGTTTGGGTCGAGCAGGAGGAGACCCAGCTCCCGGTAGAGACGTCGTAGAGATTGACGAGGAGGTAGTTCGCGAAGGCCACCCCCACGTAATTGCAGCTCCCGATGCAGTAACCTCCCTGGACAAAGCTCGAAGTGGAGATGGTCACGTCGGCGGTGATGGTGTACCAATCGGAGCTCGAGGTCGTGAACACTCCCGTGCTCAAGTCAGAGTCGGACTGGGCCCAGGCGTGGTTGTTGCCGCAGCAGTTCGCCCAAGCCTTGACGTTCACCTGGTCGGTGAGCTGGCCGTTGTTTGGGTTCGAGTACCAAGAAGCGTACCACTTGGCGTTGCCCCGCCAGTTGCCCGTGTACGTACCCGTCACACCATAGTAGGGAGCCTTTAGCTGGGTGAAGGAGGAGGCGGCCACCGGGCCCGCGAGGAAGGTGAGCCCGACCATCACGGCCAGTCCCAGCCCGGCAACCGTCCCGAGTCCCACCCATGGGTTTCGATGGTGGGGGACTGCCACCTTGGCTCGCGAGGGGCCCCCTTGGGCCGAGGATCGGGTCTGGTCGTCGCGGGGCGCCTTGGGGATGCGTTCGTCGCGTAGGTTGGACATCAAAAGGCCCTCCATGACCCCTCGGGGAAGAATACCGCGGCCAAGAACCGCAGATCACTTCGCCGCGCCAGCGACGCTCAATCACAGCACGGATACGCATCGTGTCGCCGACGAGCGAACGGCCCCTAGGGGGGGCCGTCTTCTCGTGCGCTTCGCAAAGAAACGCGGCTCTTTCGAAGTTCAGGCCCCTTGGGTGAGGTACGCGCAGAGGAGCCGGATCCCGAAGCCGTTGAACCCTCCAGGGTTGTAGGGAGGCGCGAAACGGGCCCCCGCGCCGCTCACGTAGGCCGTCCCCGCGATGTCCAGGTGGGCCCAGGGGGTCTCGCCCACGAACGCGGAGAGGAAGGCGGCCGCGGTCAATGTCCCCGCGGGAGGGCTCTCGGTGGAGTTCTTCACGTCCGCGACCTCGCTCTTGACCATCTCGTGGTGGACCGGGGTGAGCGGCATCCGCCAGAGGCCCTCGCCCGTCGCCTGGGAGGCCTTGAGCAGATCCGCGGCAAGCCGGTCGTTGGTCGAGACGATCGCCGCGTTGTCCATCCCTAGCGCGACAACGCACGCTCCCGTGAGCGTCGCGAGGTCGATGATCTCGCTCGGTTTGTGCGTCGCATTCACCCAGGAGAGCCCGTCCGAGAGGACGACGCGTCCCTCGGCGTCGGTGTTCAGGACCTCGATGCACTTGCCCCCGAACGTCTTGACCACGTCGCTGGGGCGGTAGGCGGAGCCGCTCGGGACGTTCTCGGCGCAGCACATGACCCCGATGACCCGGGGCGCGACCTTGAGCTGGGCGATCGCCCGCATCGTGCCCAGGACCGCGACGGCCCCGCTCTTGTCGAATTTCATGTCCGCCATGTTGAGCGAGGGCTTGATCGAGATCCCGCCGGAGTCGAACGTGATGCCCTTTCCGACGAGCGCGACGGTCTTGGAGGGCTTCGCGCCCTTCCCGGGGTACTCGATGGCGATCATGCGGGGCGGATGGATGGCGGAGCCCCCTCCGACCGCGAGGATACCTCCGCACCCCATGTCCCGGAGCTGAGCGTCGTCGAAGACGGTCACCTTGAGCCCGAGCTCCTTCTCGAGAGATAGGGCCTGCTCGGCCAGGAACTCGGGGGTGGCCGTGTCAGGAGGGAGGTTCCCGATGTCCCGCGACCAGAGGACCGTGTCGGTGATGATGCGCTGCCGGTCGAGGGTCTTGCGGACCCCCTGGGCGGCCGCGCCATGCTCCTTCCCCAACGCCAGAAGGAGAGTCTCCGCTGGCGGAGGTCGGGGGCTCGACTTGTAGCGCTTGAACTCATATCCCGCGAGCTCCGCGCCATCGGCGAAGGCGGCGAGAGCCTCCCCTACCGGGACGCGGCGGACCGCGAGGGAGCTCGCCCTCACAGCGACGACCTTGGCCGCCTTACCCCGAAGGGACCTGAACGCGAGACCCCCCGCGACCCGGGCGGCTTCGGAGTTGTAGCGATTGGGAGTCCCAAGTCCCACGATCCCGAGACGCTGTGCGCCTCCCGGCAGCGTCAGAAGGGTGAACTCTCCCCGCTTGCCGCGGATCTCGCCCCGGGTCCAGGCCGCCGAAAGCAAGCCCCCTGACCTCGC
>JAGWLG010000034.1 GCA_028864975.1 Thermoplasmata archaeon
GGGAACGCGGAGTACTTCGCGCGGAACCTCCCCCCTTCGGAGCACTGGCGGCTCTACTCCAGCTTCCCGAAGCGGACCGCGTTCCTGGACATCGAGACGACGGGGCTCTCGCCGCACCAGGGCATCGTCACCTGCGTCACCGTGCACGGCGGCGGGAAGACCCGGACCCTGGTCTACGGGGAGGACCTGGAAGAGCTGGGCGCCCTCCTTCGACCCTTCGCTCTTCTGGTGACGTTCAACGGACGCGGGTTCGATGTGCCCTTCTTGGAGGTCCACCAGCCCGAGCTTCGTTTCCCTCCAGCGCACGCGGACCTCCGTTGGCTCCTGCTTCGTTTGGGGCAGAAAGGGGGTCTCAAGATCATCGAGCGGAGGCTCGGGCTAGGCGACCGGACGGGCGTGGAAGGGGTGGACGGCCTCGAGGCCGTGCGCCTGTGGGAATCGCACCGACGCGGCGTAAAGGGGGCCCTGGAGCGGTTGGTGGAGTACAACCGGAAGGATACGCAGAACCTCGAGCCCCTGATGGAGTACGCGACGCGGGAGATGGAGCGGCGACTCCTCCACAAGCATCGCCCAGAGGTCCTCCCTCAAGCGACCTCCGAGGCCCGCCTCGCCCCGGTCGCCCGCTACCTGGCCGGCGGCCCCTGACCCCACGCCAGAGGTGACACGGCCGCCCGGAGGGGGTCGCGTCCCGGCCCCCCTTCCTTCAAGTGCCGGAGGTGGTCCGCCCTCCGTGGTCTCCTTCCTTCGGGACCTGATCTGCCCCGCCTGCCGCCGGACGTTCGCGGACCGTCCGGCCCGGACGTTCTGCCAGGAGTGCGGGCGCACGCTGGTAGCCCGCTACGACCTCGAACAGGTCAAGGAGAAGATGACCCGCGACCGTCTCCGAGCGCGACCTCCGGACCTGAGGAGGTTCGAAGAGCTCCTCCCGATCCGAGAGGCACGCTCGCAGGTCTCCTTGGGCGAGATGGAGACGCCCGTCCTACGAGTGAACGACCCTGAGCTCGCCCCCCGCGGGGAGCTATGGGTGAAGTGCGACGGCTCTCTCCCCACCGGGACTTTCAAGGCGCGGGGGATGGCGATCGCCGTCTCGAAGGCGAAGGAGCTCGGACTCCAAAGCCTCTTCGTCCCGACCGCCGGGAACGCGGGGGCGGCGCTGGCAGCCTACGCAGCGCGGGGTTCCATGAAAGCCCTGGTCTTCATGCCCCAAGGGGCCCCCGAGAGCGCTCAGCGCCAGGTGGAAGCCTACGGTGGAGAGCTTCGGACGGTCCCTGGCCACATCGGGGACGCCGCCCGCGTCGGCCGTGAGGAGGCGACGCGTCGCCGGGCCTTCGACGTCTCCACCCTGAGAGAGCCCTGGAGGGCCGAAGGGAAGAAGACCATGGGGCTCGAGATCTTCTGGCAGATGGGACGCGAAGGGATGCCTTCGGCCATCGTGTACCCCACCGGAGGCGGCACCGGCCTCGTTGGCATGCATCGGGCGTTCACCCAGCTCCGCGAGCTCGGATGGCTCGACCAGGTCCCTCGCCTCTACGCCGCGCAGAGCGAGGGTTGTGCCCCCGTGGTCGAGGCCCTCCGGCGGGGGGCCGAACAGGTCACTCCCGTCAAGGACCCCCGGACCGAGGCAGCCGGGCTCCGCGTCCCCTCCCCCTTCTCCAGCGAGGACATCTTGGGCGCGGTCCGTGCGACCCGCGGTGGCGGGGTCGCCGTCAAGGAAACCGCCATCGCCCCCGCCGCACGCCGATTCATGGCGGCGCACGGCATCTCCGTCGCCCGGGAGACCGGCACGGCTCTTGCAGGGCTCCGCCAGCTCCGTGAGGAGGGGGCGATCGACCCCCAGGAGCGTGTGCTGGTCTACAACACCGGGCTCTGGGTGGGGTAGCTCGCTCGCCGCGCCCGACCCTGTCGGCCCAACCCCCCGGGTCCTAGAGGTGTCGAGACGATGCATTCCCCGCGGGAGCCTCACGTCCTCGAGAGCGGTCGGCCCCTTGGTGCCACACGCGAGAATGGAGGTCCCCCCAGGCCGACGCGCGGCCGCCCGAGGTCAAGGTGGGAGGAGGGACCTCCCGCCCGCGGCAGACCGCGCTCCCGCTTCGAGTGGAACGTCGCCTTTTTAGAGGCCCCCTCGGCGTGATTCCTTCAGCAACGTCATGGACGCCAAGGTCTGGACCGTAGGGGCCACGCTCTTCGCCCTGCTCTACTTGACGCTGGGTGTGCTCCTGGTCTGGAGCGCGCTCGTGGTCGCGCTGGTCCTGGCCGCCTGGGTCCTGGGCCTGGAGACGGAAGGCCCCGAGGGGCTCAAGTACGTCGAGCTCGAGCTTCGCCCCGCCCTCTCGTTCGTCGGCATCTTCGCGCTCTCGGTGGTGATCCTCGGGCCCCACTTCCCTCCGGTCCTGAGCACGACCCTCTACCCCGTCCAGTACGCCTCCCCGATGTCGGTCCTCCGCAAGACCCCCGTGATGTTCTACTTCGCCCTGGTCCCTCTTCTCACGGGGAGCTTGATGACGATGCACCAGCGCTTCCATCCGCTCGGGGGGATCCTGTACCAGACCCCGCCTTCCCCTTCGACGCGGGTGCACGTCCATCTCCACACCTCCAAGGCCGCCTCTCGATCCCGCGACGAGGAGGACGAGGAGGAGGGCGACGAGGAGGAGGAAGCTCCCCGGCCCCGCCACCATCACCACCGTCCTCTCGAGATCCGCCACCGGCTCAAGGCCGCCCATCCCTGGAAGTCGACCTCCGCCAAGGGGTCCGACCACGAAGATGACGAGGAGGACGGGGAGGAGGAAGTGGTGCGACGACCCCTACGCCTCCGCCGACACCCCCACCGAGCCCTCCGCTCAAGCGACAGCGCGGAGCTCTGAGCGCCGGGAGGAGACTCCCCGCCCTGGGGGTCACCTCCTCCATCGGGGTCGGTCCAGAGGGACGGACCGCCCCTCTGTGGACGTAGAAAGCGTCTCTCGCCTCGAAGGCCCTCGCCTCGAGGAATACGCCGCCCCGCTCCGAGGCGGGAAGCCTCCCCGCCGTGCCGTCGGGCCGGTCGCTCCCCTATCGGGGGGAACGGAGTAGGTGCGCGAACGAAGCGGTCCCCGCGTCGCCGGGACCCATATCCCTAGGCCACCTGGGAGCGGGAAGACCTCACCGCGGGGGTTCGTGTACCGGGCGAACGCCTGGCGCTGGGGGGAGGGACTTCGAGGAAGTGTAAGAGCACGGACCGGGGGTCTCTGTCCGGCCACGTTCGGCAGACGATAATGCGTCGGGGCGTGGGCGGAGGGCAGCCAGACGCCGACCCCTCCGGGGATCGGGAGCACCACTCCAGGAACTTGGCCCGGCCCCCGCACGTTCAAGGCGGGCCGCGTCAGGCGTCGAGGGAGCGTGGGGATCGTCGCGAACCCCCCCAGCATGAGCGCGAGCCCGGCGATGAGGCCGAGGGTGTTGTCCACCCCACCCACGAAGGTGCAACTTCCTCCCCCGGTCCCTGAGGCTCCCGAGCACTCGCTCCCCGAGGAGAAGAGCGTGAGGAGGACGAGGCCCACGCCTACGCCGAAGAGGCCGTAGGCGACTGCTGCCGCCACCCAATGCCGCAGCCTCACGTGGCGCCTCCTTCCTCGACCTTACACCCGCCGAGGAGATGACCGTACCGGCAACCTCGGTCACGGTCTCCGTCGCAGCCGTCTTCGTGCTTGACCTGACGTCGTAGGGGCGCTCAGGGCCCCCCCTGCGCGCCGTTCTGGCGCGTGGGGGGCACCCGTTCGAAAGTGGGAGGACGGGAAGGGGTTGGGCGCCGAGCGAGAACGCCTGAGGTTCAGGCGTTCTTCATCTTGGCCATCGCGACGTAGCCACCCTTGTCGAGGTAGTACATCGCGCCCTTCTCGCGTGTGAACTTCTCGGTCCCCACACGAGCCTTCTTACCGCGCTTGTTCCGGGCGGTGGGCGTCTTCCAGACGTACCCATCCTTCCCCAGATAGTACAGGTAGCCGTCCTCGCGCGAGACTTTCTCCTTGCCGATCCTCTTTCCCATGGTCGTGGCCTCGGGAGCGGGATTCCTGTCGACCTATTTGACGGTCCCGGACCGCGTAACGGTGAGGCACTCGGCCCCCCCCAGCGGTCCAGAACAGGGGCCTAGCGGTGGCTTCTTGAGAAGCTGCGAGGCCCGTGGCAGCGTTCAAGGGAGCTCAGGGCAAGGTCCAGTGCGGCCTCCAGCGAAGGAGCGAGCACCTTCGGGAACGTAGCCATGTGAGAATACTCAAGTACTGAAATATTCTCATGTTGTCTCGAGGGAGGATCGGGATGGGCTTGCGAGCGTCCCGATCGCATCGAGCTCTCACGATCGGAGTCGGCGCCGTTATGGAGTGAGGACACATGGTACGCTCAGCGGCAGGCGCGGCAATGGAGAAGGCCCCATCCTGGTTCGAACGGATCCTCCTGCCTCAGCTCAGCGAGATCAAGGGCCAGCTGACCGCCTTGAACGCCAAGATGGACTCCCTGCGGAACGAGCTCAAGTCCGACATCGCCCGGGTGGACCAACGCGTGGACGGCCTGGAGAAGCGGATGGACGACCGGTTCTCCGGCATGGAAAAGAGGATGGAGGACCAGTTCTCGAACCTCGAGAAGCGGCTCGACGTCGTCCGCGAGCTGGACGACCTCAAGACGCAGTTCGCCGAGTTCAGGGCCTCGCGTTGACCGGCGGCAGCGCGAGGGTAGTGCTCGCGGCGATGCCCCCTCCCGGGCGTCGGTCACCCCGCGCGGATCCGGAACGGTCCATCCCGCGCCCTCGTGAAGATCAGGCCGCCCCGCCGGCGCCCGCCGCCCCCGTCGCACGCATCGCCGAGCGGAGCCTGCGGTCCCAGTCGACCGGGATGGGCGTGCCATCCAGCTTCACCGACCCCCGCTTCAGCCCCAGGTCGACCAGCATCACGAGTCCGACCACGTCCTGTCGCAAGGCTTCGATCGCGCCGGTCACGTCCCCCCGGAGCCACATCGCCCCGATCCCTTCCCGCCCTCGGGTGAGCACCATCCCGATGTTCTCCTGGATCAGGCGCTCCACGGTCGGACGCGCACGGGCTTTCGCAGCGACGGACCGATAGATCTCGAGGACCGGCGCTGCCGAGAAGGAGAGCGCGGGGAGCTGGTAGCGGACGAACTCCTGCTCCAGCCCTTTGAGCTGGACGTTGAAGCGATCGAAGAGAACGAACCCCCGCCCCTCGACGACCCATCCCCCAAGAAGCGCGTAGGCCTGCCAGAGCGGCGGTGTCGCGTTCAGGACCGCCTGGCGCATACGGGGATGGGCGATCGCGTCCTCCCGAACGAACACCTTCGGTTCCTTCGGGGCATCGGACGAGACCAGCGAGAGGGCGTTGACGCGCAGGGCGTCCCCCTCCCCCTCCGTGAGCATCGAGAGCGCGACCCACGGGAGGACCTGGCGCGCTCGCCCAGAGGTCGCCATCGCTCTCGTTCCCCTCAAACCTTCTCGACGGGAGCGACCAACGGAAGTGGCCGGATCTCATCCCAGAACCGCAGGCCTCCGGCCACCGTAAGCGATCCCAGGGCGGAGAGGACCCCCAGGAGCAGCGGGCCGACCAGGAAGGCCACCGTGGTGCTCCCTCCAAGATTGGAGGCGATGATGGCCGCGAGCTTGTCGCGGGGTCCCACCGGAAGCAGGAGGAGCTGGACTCCCCAGTATCCGAAGCCGAGGACGAACCCCACGAGGAGGGCCCACAGCCTTGAGCGCTTCCAGCCCACGACCCCCCATATCGAGAGGATGGGAAGTGCCGCCCACCATGCAGGGACGAGCACGACCAGCAAGAGCAGGGGTTGGCTGACCAGGACGAAGATCAGCAAGAGCAGGTAGAGATGGGATCGTTGGCGCCGGGTCTCTTCAGGGGAGGCGGAGGGCCTCTCTTCCCCCTTCTTGACCGCGGGAGCCACTTCGGGCCTCTCGCCCGGAGCTCCCGAGGGGGCAGCCTCCGGGGACCCGGGCAGGTCCGCTCGCTCTTCCTCGCTCATGGCTGAAGGGTCCATGTGGAGACGACATGCTGGGGAAACGGGCCGCTCGACTGCATCACTAGCGACATGTCCACGTAGGTGTGGTCGATCCAGTTCCCGAGAAGGTCCGCGTAGTAGGGAGAGACCGGGTCCTCGGAAGCCCCCCCGGGAAGGATGCCGTAGGCAACTCCTCCGACCGGGGAGCTGGGGTCTGGCTCCGAGACCATGCGAAGAGAGGAGCTGATCGACACCTGGGTCAGCGGGAACGTGAGGTTCGTCGTGAAGGGCGCGACGCTCACGGTGTAGCCGTCACCCCACCACGGGTAAGGCCCGACCGCGAACTGGGCCTCCCCTGTGAGCGAAGGCATCGTGAAGGGATGCGCGACGCCCCAGGTCCACCCGGTGGGAGAGGAGACCCCCTGCTTCGCAAAGTCGCTCGACAAGAGGTCCAACGCGCTCGCGGCGGACCGGTTCGCGAGGTCGCTCCATCCGTTCGGGAACCAGACCGAGGTCGGGTCGTTCTTCGAGATCCACTGGAGCGAGTCCGGGAAAGGGTCGGGCGCGGTGGAGAAGTCGTGGGCCTTGAGGAGCGGGACGTAGGAACTGTCGACGACCTCGTTCATCCAGTACGAATAGATGGTCGGGGCCACCTCTCCGACGTTGAACGACCCGTTCCACCCTTCGACGATGGGAAGGACCGTGGTCGCGAGCGAGGCGGCCGTGCTGTCCGACCCGCGGGTCACGTTCTGGAGCGCGCTCACGAGCTGCGGTTTCAACAGGAGCGACCACTGGTCGGTGACGTTCGCCTGTAGCACCTGCATGAGACCCACGGACATCGTGGGGTGTGATTTCAGGAAGTTCCCGATAGCGTGGGCCCTCCCGCCCGAGTCCCAGAACCCTCCGATGAACGGGTAGGGGTAGTTCTGACCCACGGTGGGTTGGTTCGGGGCATAGAAGTATCCGTCCCCCGGGTCCTTCCACGTGGGCTCGAGGGCGGCGGGCACGTACCCTGACGGCTCCAGCGACCCGTTGCCGTTCATGGGCGCTCGCGACCCCACGACGAGGACGTGCTGGCCGTTCGGCATCGTGACGTTGATCAGGGGGTACTGGCAGGGGATGTCCCACCCGATGTGGGTCGTTCCCGCGCTCCGGTTGTTCTCGGCCACCAGCACGTTCAGGTTCGGGACGGTCCACCACTGGTGGAGGATGGAGAAGAACTGGTCGACCGACTGCGCCTTGTCGAACTCCATCTCGGCCATCGCTTCCCACGTGGGTCCGTCGGCCTTCCAGCGGAGCGCGAGCCCGTAGTTCGCGTCCCGCGCGAGCACCCGGCCGTTGTCCCCCGCCGACTCGAGCTGGATCGTCTCGGTCCGTGCCGTTGTGCTGGAAGTGGCCGCAACGCTCCAGCTCTCGTTCCAGATCGTGAGGGGATGCCAGGAGCCGTTCTCGTAGTAGGAGTTGCCCGACAGGGTCTCGACGTAGTCGAGGGCCGTCGCACCCTCGGAGTTCGTCAAGGCCCAGGCCACGTGGGGGTTGTGCCCGATCAGCACCCCTGGCAACCCCGCGAGGCTCCATCCGGACACGTCATAGTTCGGGTCGATGAGCTCGGTCGCGACCCAGAGCGACGGGAGCTGGATCGGGAGGTGCGGGTCGTTAGCCAGTATGGCCATCCCATCGCTCGTGCGGCTCCCGTTCACCACCCAGCTGTTGCTCCCGCCGCCCTGGGTCACCTCCGGCACCGGGATGTAGGGGTCGGTCGTGGCGTTGAGCGCGGCGTGGTAGACCGGAGCGAGGGCACTCTCCTCCGCGGCCGAGACGCCCGTCGCCCAGGGCGCGAGCCAGTCCTGCGAGAAGACGTAGGAAGGGGAGACTCCCTTCGAAGAGAGGGAGACGCCGTTCTGGGTGGTTCCGTCCCCCGGCATCACGGTGTAGTTCTGCCAGTAGTCGCTGTAGAGCGGGAACATCTCGTTCGTGGCGGTGTCCCCGACGGCGTCTTGAGCGAGCCCCGCCCAGATCGGCTCGCTGATCCCCGTCGTCTGCCCCCAAGTCATGAGCTCCTGCCAGGCGAAGGTCGCGTAGGGGTTCCACTTGTACGGGGTGATCCCTAGCCCGACCATCTCGAGCGGAAGGCGGTCGTGCGCTTCGGCCCACGCGATGTAGGCGTTCACGCCGGCCGAGTAGGCGTTGAGGTCCGCCGAGAGCGTCGGTGAGACCGACGCGACCTCCGCCTGCATCTCGAGGGCTGCTTGAGGGAGGCCGAGGGTCCGGAACGCGATGTCCGAGGTGAGCCCGCTCGGTCCGACCCAGGACGAGACGTTCCCCTGCGCGGCCAGGCTTTCCACCTCCATCTGGAAGAGACGATCGGAAGCCTGGGCGTACCCCTGGGCAAACAGGAGGTCCTGGTCGTCCTGGGCAAAGATGTGGGCCGTCCCAGCTCCATCACGGATGATGGTCACGGGGTGTTCGAGGCCGGGGAGCGTGAAGGTCTGGTTCCCCCAGGGCTCGGTCAAGCCCCAGAGCCCATGCGCGGGGTCGAGCAGCGTGAGGTACGGGCCGAGTGCGACGCTCCCGGCGACGACAAGGACCAGGGGGATGGCGAAGAGCAGCAGGCGAGAGATCCGAGGCTTGCGCCAGCGTCCCCGAGGCGGGTCTCGTGGGGCCGGCGTCGGCAGGTCACTCCCCATCGTCCGCCCGTACTATCCTAGGGGATAGACTTTTTCGGGGGGTGGGAACCGCGGAGCTCCTCCGGGAGATGCCGTCGCAGGCCGCCGACCATCTCGTGGGCCGAGGTCCCCTACACACGGGGGATCTTCCGAGCGAGCTGAGGTTCATCTGGGCGTTCCCTCTCCTGGCGCTCGAGCGATGGAGACCGAGCACTGTAAGTTCCATCCTGAGGTGGAGGCGACCCGGACCTGCGAGGAGTGCGGCGCTCCGATCTGCCCCGAATGCCGGGTCCGGGTGAGCGGGCGCTCATTCTGCCCCGAGGACGCGGAGCGGCTCCACGGGATCCACTTCGGCACGGTGCTCCATGGGGAGGGGGCGAAGAGCTACGAAGACCGCACGGCAGCGCTGGAGGACCTGACCTTCGACCTCCCGCCGCTCATTCCGGGCCGGCAGGAAAAGCTCGGCCTCCACGAGATCCTGCTCGTTGACGGCCTTCTGCTATGGGTCATCGCCCTTGGGATCATCGCCCTGCTGGCAGGAGGAGGGGGGCCGGTGGTGCGAGGGCCCTTCTCCTACCAGGAGGTCCTCGAGGGGCTCGACGGGGTCGTCCTCATCGCGTCGACCCTGCACATCGCGGCCGCGCTGGGTCTCCGTTCGCATCCGCGGAGCCACGCCTATCTCGGTCTCGTCACTTCCTTGCTGATGCTGGGGGGATCGCTGGACCTCATCCTCTCGCTCTCCCCGACCGTTGCGGCCGTGGCCTTCCCCGGTGTCGCCCTTCCCATCCTCTCCATCTCCGCGATCATGATGCGCTGGAGGGCCGTCCTTCGTCTCGATCCGCCTGCCGTCCGGAAGTGACGTGAGGGCTCGCGGGGTCCCGCCGTCCTACTCGTACAGCAGGTGAACGCGGAGGTCGCTCGGGTCTCCGTAAAGCCCCGCACGGGTCGCGGCGTTGGTCTTGTAGGCGATCTTCTCGCGGAACCCGAGCTCGCGCAGGCGCTCTCTCACTCGACGGACGTCCTCAGGGTCGCGGCAGTCGTAGGTGAAGACGCAGATGACGTGCTTCCCCTCGTCGTAGATGACCTGGGCGGGGTCGCGGCGGACCGTCGAGACCTTCGACTGACAGCCGAGCCGCCCTTCTGCGGTCTTGGAGTCAATCTCTTCCCAGACGCGGTCGACAGTCTCTCGGAGGACGAAGAGCAGCCACTTGCCGCTGAATTTGCGGTCCTCCCGCGGGGCCTTCCCATCCTCGATGAGAGCTCGGATCCAAGGAGAGGATCGGCAGGTCGAAGGCTGGGTCTCGGGATCGAGAGGAGAGATCTTGAGGGGGATCCTCTCCACCAAGCGGATGTGAGGGGGCTCTTGTCCGCTCATGGCCAAACGACACAGAAGGATGGCACGTCATCGCGGTCGGCGCACGCAGCCTGACCCCGAAGGGAACCCGTGCCGGTCCCGCGCCATCCCCGAACATATCAGGAGCTCCTCCCTCTTCAGGTTGGCCGCCGACCTCCCCCCACGGTGAGGAACGCGGTCCGGTAGCATGGTCCCGAACGAGCGGCGTTCGTCCGATGGCGCTGGACCACGTGCCCTCCGGGGGGCTCGACGGCTCCCCACACAAGGGCTCATTGTGGGGCTGGTGCTTTCCGTCGCGGGCCTTCTCGCACTCACCGCCTATGCGTTCCTCCTCGCTCTCCACGCTTCGCCGTGCTCCACGCCTGCGCCCCCCTCCGGGGGGTCCACGCTGAGCGAAGACGTTCTGGTCGATTGTGGGACCGCGCTGCTCCTATCGGCCCACACGTGGACCTCCTACCAGGTACCGCGCCTTTCGGACGGGGAGTCGCTGGCGGGAGAGATCTCCGCTAACAGCTCGGTCTCGGTCTTCCTGCTCAACACCTCGCAGCTCCGGTCCCTGGGGCCGTACCCCTCCGCCCCGCCCTCCGGCTCCTTCTGGGCGTGCACGAACGCCACCGACTGCAACGTCTCCGTGCGCGTGCCCGGCTCTCCGGGACAATACTACTTGGTCGTTGTGGACCTTCAGGGCCAGGCCGAGAAGCTGGAGTGGACGCGTGGACTCGCGATGTTCTACAGCTGAGCGACCGGGAGAGAGGTCGATGGGGTCACGTCGCGGGGGGGTGCGAGAGCGGCCCCCGCACGGTCGGCTCCGCTGGGATGCGTGGGGGCTCATCGTCCTGGCCTCGATCGCGCTGCTCGTCCTTCCCTCTCCCGCTGGGGCCCTCCCCGCGGACGGCGCTCGCCCGGGCCTCACGACCTCCCCGCCAGGACCGCTCATCTGGTCCGACTACCTCCTCTCGCCCCCGAATCCCTACCGAGCGTTCGCCGGGGAGGCGAGCTTCGAGGTCGGTTCGTCCAGCTACCTGGACGTGGTGGGAGGCTCCGGTCCCTGCGGTCGCTACTGCAACGATTCCTGGGAACTGAGCTTCAACGGTGGTCCCTCCCCCGTCTGGTTCCAGGAGGCGCTCCCATCCCCGGTGGGGAGGACGCTGGCCAGCGTCGTCTACGACACGGCCTCGGGAGAGCTCGTCGTCTTTGGGGGGTTGAACGGCACCTCGGGGGCGCTGAACGACACGTGGACCCGCATCCCGCTGGTCCGGGGCTGGGCCGAGGGGACCGGCGCTTCCCCTCCCGCGCGATGGGGGGCCGCGTTCGCGTACGACCCGGCCCTCGGGGGCGTCGTTCTCTTCGGCGGCACGGGGAACGCGGGTCAACCTCTCTCCGACACGTGGCTCTTTCGCGGCGACCGTTGGTCCCCGCTCTCCAGCGCAGTCCTTCCCCCTGCGAGGTCCGGAGCCCTCCTCTTCTGGCAGGGCGACGAGGACCGGATGGTCCTCTTCGGAGGGAACGGGACCTCCGGTGCCCTCGCGGACACTTGGGGGCTCGGAGCGGGGGGATGGTACACGATCGGCACGACGGCCCAGCCTCCCGCAAGGGCGGAAGCGGCGGGGACCACGGACGGGGAGGGCGACCCCGTCGTGTTCGGGGGCTGGGGCGCTGCGGGCTACCTCAACGATTCGTGGGTCCTCTACGGCGACAACTGGACGCAGCCCTCGTGGGAGTCCGGCGCAGGTCCCTCGCCCAAGGAGGGGGCCTTTCTCGCCCCGGCCCCGGACACTACGCCGAACGACTTCATCCTATTCTGGGGCAAGGGCACCGGAGGGGCGGAGTCCCAGACCTGGTCGCTTCGTGTTCAGAACGGCGGGTCGCCCCCTCCTCCCCTCCCGCTGGGGGTAAGCGAGGTCGGCGGTCCGACGAACCGGACCGCACCGATTGCCGCCAACTTCACGGCTTTGGGGAACGGTGGGACGCCCCCGTACCGGTTCGCCTGGGACTTCGGGGACGGCGGCCCGGGTTCCACCGCGGGTTCTCCCTCGCACATCTTTTCATCGCCGGGAAGCTACCTCGTGTCGGTCCGCCTGCAGGACAGCGCGGTCCCCCCGAAGACGGCACAGGGAACGCTCTCCGTGCTGGTCAGAGCCCCCAACGGTACCTTCGGCGTCGTCGTGACCGCGACACCCCGATCCGGTGGCCCACCTCTGGCCGTGGTCTTCACGGCCGCGCCCGTCGGGGGCACGGCTCCTCTCGCCTACCTTTGGGACTTCGGAGACGGTGCCCCCCGCTCGGCCTCGCCCTCCCCCGAGCACACCTACAACCGCTCCGGCACGTCCGTGGCCCGGCTCGTCCTCAACGACAGTCAGGGAAAGAGCACGAGCTTCGCCAACACCATCGAGGTGGCTTCCGCCGGTCTGGGGGTCGCCCTCTCGGCGGTGCCCCCCGAGGGCCATCCCCCACTCAATGTCTCCTTCCACGCCACGCCCTGGGGCGGCGAGCCTCCCTACACCTACCTGTGGAGCTTCGGGGACGGGAACTCCACCTACGGGCCGGACCCGAACGCCTCGAACGTGTATGGACGGGTAGGGAACTTCACCGTGCGCGTCATGGTCGTGGATGCGCTCGGGGCGAACTCCAACACGAGCGGGGTCGTCGTGCTGACGGAGCCGCCCCCGGTCCTGCCGCCCCCTCCCACGTTCCTCGGCCGTGTAGCGAGCGGCGCCGCCGCATTCTTCGTGGTCCTTGCGAGGCCGGTGGTCTTCGCTCCCCTCCTGCTCGTCCTGGTGGGGTTGGCCACCCTCCGGTGGGGGGTGCCCACGTACCGGATCGTGAGGTCGGTCCGTCGGGGAACTCCACCCGCCCAGCACGCCGGTATCTGGGGCGTCGCGGAGATCGAGGTGCTTCTCCGTGGACTGGTCGCTGGAGACGGCGTCCGGGACCTGCTTCGCGCCCTCCGACCGCTCCTGGAACGCGACGCCCGTAGCCTGGCGCGGCGCCTGCGCGCTGGCCCGGGCCCCGGCACGGTCTGGGCCGTCCGTCGGATCCTGCTGCTCGTCCCGCAGCTGCTGATTGCGGCCACGGTGCTCTTCTTCGGCTTCGTGGTCCTTCCAGACGCCATCTCGGGGACCCTGTCCCAGCCCTATCCTCAGGGCGTCGAACCAATCCCGACGGCGTGGTGGCAGTATGTAGGCGGCCTCGTCATCGCGGGGTGGACCAACCCCTACCTGCACGCCTACCTCCCGTACTCCTTGCAGCTCTTGGCCGTGGTCCTCGCGCTCTCGGTGGCCCTCTCCTATCCCCTGGGGCTCCTTTCCGGTTGGTACCGGGGAAGGACCATCGACCATTCGACGCGCGCCGCGAATGTCCTAGCCCTGTCGGTCCCAATCTTCGTAATTGCGCTGATGACGACGGGGCTCGCGTGGGGATGGTACTACCAGGTGAGCGGCGGTGACACGGTCCTGGGGAGCCTTCCCTCCTTCTACTGGATGTCCGCCAACATGGGAGGGATGCCCCCCTGGATCGGCTTCCACGAGAACTCCTCCCCTACCGGGTTCACCCTCATCGACGCGCCGCTGCATGGGGCGTGGGCGTTCGAGCAGATCGTTCTCGTCAAGATGCTCCTTCAGGGGTTCCCGATCGCGGCGATCTACTCCGCCATCTTCCTTCGGTACGCTCGACTTGCCACGGTCGAAGCCTCGACCGACCCCAGCGTTACGGGCGCGAGGGCGCGGGGCGTGGGCGACCGGAGACTTCTCTGGGGCCACATCTCCCGTCGTGTGTCTCCGGTCTATGCCGCGATCTTCGGGACGACCTTCCCGATGCTCCTCTTCGTACAGATCGTCGGGGAGTGGCTCTACAATGACCTAGGCCTGGGGACGCTCTTCCTGACGGGTTTCGTGGGCGTGGGTGCCGTGGTCTTCGTCCTTCTCCTGATGATCTTCATCGCTAGCACCGTCGGCGAGGGTCTCTCCCGAGCGCTCGACCCTGTGGGACGCTCTCGCGATTGGTAGGTGGGTCCGAGATGGAGGGGTCGGATCTCGGGGAGCCCAGCCGCGGACCAGCTTCCCTCACCAGGGCGCCGGAGAAGGCATCGCCCCCTTCGAAGAGGGTCGCTCAGATCCCCCCGAGGGCCGGCGGCAGGCCTCCGACCCAGGGCGATATCCGTCGGCGACCTGGTCCCCGGTCGAAGAAGCGCAAGAGAGGGCGGAGGCGCCGGGCGCTGAAAGCTCGCTGGGGCCGTTCCTTCTCCCAGCTCTTCTCGAACCTTCCCCTCCTCGTGGGGCTCCTGCTCCTCGGGTTCTTCGTCGTCGTGGGGGTTGTCGCCCCCCTGCTCTACCCCGGCGACCCCAACTCGTTGCCCACGGACTACAACGTGCTCTACGGCTGTCAGGACCCCTCGCCTCCCACGATCTCCACGTCCCCCTGGGTCCTCGGCCCTCACCCCTTCGGGGAGACCGCCCACCTCGGCCTCGACGTGGCCTGGAGCCTCCTGCTTGGGACACGGTGGGACCTTCTGTTCCTCGCGATCATCATCGGGGTCTCGGTGCTGGTGGGGTCGCTGCTCGGAGCGGCGGCGGGAGCCGTGGGGGGTTGGACGGAGACCGTGCTCGGGCCGGTCTTCGACGGAGTCCTCTCCTTCCCGCCCTTCCTAGTCGTCCTCTTGGTGCCGGTCGTGGCCGCGTTGCCGGGGGCCTCCTCCTGGCTCAAGACGGAGGCTTTCGTCGTCGCCATGCTCGCGGTCCTATGGGCTCCCTTTGCCCAGGGGGTCCGGGCGAAGTCCCGCATGCTCGTCCGACAGCCCTTCGTGGAGGCCGCGCGGGCCGCCGGGGCACGATGGCCACGGATCCTCTGGCGACACATCCTGCCGAACTCGATGGCCCCGGTCCTGGCCCAGATCCCCGCAACGATCTTCTCGGTCCTTTTCACGCTCGGGGCCTATCAGTACCTTGGGTTGATCTCGAACGGCACCCCGCGGTGCGGCTACAAGACCGATCCTGCGGGGAGCTTCCTGTTCCTCCCGTCCTACCACTTCCCAGAGTGGACCTGGACGATGGCCAACGGCGTCACCGGGTACTTCCCGCCCGGGTTCGGCGTTGACGACTGGTGGGCCTACCTCATCCCTTCAGCTTGGATCCTACTTTTCATCCTAGCCGTCACCCTGGTCTGCGACGGGCTCGTGGGGCACTTGGACCCCTACCTGCGGCACTGAGCCGCCTCGCGCGCTCGGGTACGCGTCGAGCCGCGGAGGGAACCCCGTCTTTCCCAGCTAGAGCCTGCGCGCTCCGGTTTCCTCGGAACACAGCTTCATGTAGGCCCTCCCCCCGCCAGAGTCTGACACGGCCGGAGCTCCAGAGATGCAGCCCATCCCAGACCCCCACGTGAGTCGCGTTCTCCGCCGACCGGTGCTTCTCCCGCTCCTCGCGCTGCTCGTCCTCTCGGGATGGACCGGCTACGCCTCGGCCCATCTCGTCACCGCGCCCGAAGTAGGCGCCCATCCCTCGACTTTCCAAGGGTACAACGTCACCTTCCGCGAGTCCGGTCTGCCGTTCGGCACGTCGTGGTCGGTCACCTGTAACGGGACGACCTTGAGCGGCAACTTCCCCCGGATCACGGTCCCGATGGTGGGGAACGGCACCTGGCCCTGGAGCGTCGCGGCGGTCACGGGCTACAGCGCGAACCCCTCTTCAGGAACGGTGACCGTGATGGGGAGCAATCCTGCATCCATCTCTATCGCGTTCACACCCCTCCCGGGGCACTACACGGTCACCTTCACCGAGAACGGACTGCCGTTCACGGCGACCGGCTGGAACGTCACCTTCAACAACACGGTCTACGCCTCGAACGGGTTCGGGTTCACGGGTCCGACCATCACGATCACCGGCGTGGTGAACGGCACCTATGCCTTCTCCGTATTGCCGCAGTATGGCCTCTTCCCAACGCCGGCCTCCGGCACCATCATCGTGAGCGGCCCCGGTCCGGGCCGCAACGGCGCTTACACCCAGAACATCGCCTTCGGGCCGCCTCCAGGACACTACACGGTCACGTTCACCGAGACGGGGCTTCCCTTCACCGCCACCACGTGGAACGTGACGTTCAACAACACGGTCTACGCCGCGAACGGCTTCGGGTTCGGGGGACCTACCATCACGATCCCCAACGTCGTGAACGGCAGCTACGCCTTCTCGGTCGCGGCCCAATACGGCCTCTTCCCCACCCCCGCCTCCGGAACGATCGTGGTGAACGGCCCCGGTCCGGGTAACGGAGGGTCCTACAGCCAGAACATCGCCTTCGCCGGGATCCCCCCGGGGATGTACCCGGTCTACGTCAACGAGACCGGCCTCTCCGGCGCTCCGCCTCCCACCTGGTGGGTGGTCCTCGGCGGGCTCAACCAGAGCACGACCGGCTCCTCCCTGGTCTTCCCGGAGGCGAACGGGAACTACGCCTACACCTTGGGGGCGCCCTTCGGCTGGACCGCAACCCCCGCCTCAGGTTCGGTCACCGTGAGCGGAGGGTCCAAAGCCCTTGCCATCACCTTCACACAGGCCCCCCCGTCCTACAAGGTGAGCTTCCAGGAATCGGGGCTCGTCTCGGGCACCGCGTGGGCCGTGACCCTCCAGGGCACCGTTCGTTCGTCGAGCACTCCATGGGTGAATTTCACCGGGGTGGCCGACGGCTCGTACAACTACAACATCAGCAACGTCTACCGGTGGGCTCCCTCTCCTCCCAGCGGCTCGATCACGGTCAGCGGGGCGGCCCAGACCCTCCAGGTCGCCTTCACCGAAGGTCCCGCGACCTACGCGGTGACCTTCACCTCCTCGGGCATCCCCGCGAGCACGAGCTGGTCGGTCACCTTCGATGGAACCTCCCTGTCCGGTCAAGCGGGAAATCTGGTCTTCAACGGGATCGCGAACAGCACGACGAGCGGCTACGCCTTCACCGTCGGAGCGGTCGCGGGATACGTCGCGAACCCCGCTTCGGGCAACCTGGTCGTGAGCGGTCCCGCGTCCCAGACGATCTCCTTCACCCAGGGGTCCTCGACGAAGCCGCTCTACACCGTCACCTTCGCGGAGAGCGGGCTCCCCTCCGGCAAGAGCTGGTCGATCGTGTTCAACGGTAGCACGTTGTCGAGCGCCACCCCCTCCCAGATCGTCTTCGATGTGCACGCGGCGGCGGGACTCACCTACTCCGTTGGGACGGTCTCGGGCTACACTTCCAACCCGTCCTCTGGTACCCTCAACGTGGCCGGTAACACCACGGTCCCGGCGATCGTCTTCACGAGCTCGGGGAGCAAGTCGAGCGGGCTCTCGGGGGCCTTGAGCGGCCCGACGCTCTACGCCATCGTCGCCCTTGTGGCCGTGGTCGCCGCGCTGCTCGTCGCCTTCCTCGTGATGCGACGCAGGAAAGCGGCGGGAGGTCGCCCCTCGGCCACGGAAACCTACGCAGAGGGTTCGTCCTCGTCCGCTGGGTCCAGCTGGGCCGCGTCGCACGCGGCCACCGACACGGACGCACCACCCGCGCCCACCTCGGACGACGTGGCGCCGTCGGCTTCCCCTTCAAGCGGCGACCTTCCCCCTCCGCCGACCTCGGACGATATCCCTTCCTCCGAAGCCTCCACCTCGCCTCCTTCGAGCGACGAACCCTCTTCGGACATCTCCTAGGACGAAGGGCCCACCCCCCACTGAAGTCCGTCGGGTCACGGGGGTGCCGTCCTTGCGCCAAAGGGAAGCCTCGGTCGTGTGATGGTCCCGCGCGTGAAGTGATCTTGGCCCTCTCATGTGGCCGCTGGTTGTGTCGCTCGCTTCCGATGCCCCGCACCCTGGGTCGCTCCAGGGCCTGAAGGTCGAACCGAACTTCTCTTCTAGCCCCGGCGCGTAGGACCCTGGGGGAGGTCGCATGAGGTCGCGGCCCGCCGCCGTTCCGATCATCCATGGTGGGGCGGTCTATCGTGCCGCTCCGCTCGCCATGGCGCAGGTCCCGCCCGAGATCCAGGCTGCGTGGGAGCGTGAAGTGCTCCCTGAGGTGGCTCGTTTGCGCCCCCGTATGTACCTGGGGATCGGCACCTTCACGGCCGGGGCGGTCGCGGGGGGCTTCCTGTTCCTCTTCGGGCTCATTTACCTCGTGGTCCCGGCCGCGGTGGCCGTGGTGGGTCTGGTCATTTGGCGCCTCGCATCCGCGGGTATCGCCAGGGTCCGCGCCGAGTTCTACCAGCACCACCCCGAGGTCTTCCCCCGCCGATAGGCCCGTCGGGCTCGTGAGCTTCTGAGTTCGATCATGCAGCGCCGACGGCGCCAGGGCTTTACGAACGAGATCTCTTCTCCGCACCGATCAACGTGTCTCCACCCCCACCGCCGAGCCCGGCCGACCCCGTCATCGTCGAGGGTGACATCCGACGTGTACGCTCCATACCGTCCGACTCCGTCGACCTCATCGTCACGTCCCCTCCCTACAACGTCAATGTCGCCTATGGGGCTCACGACGATGGTTCGTCGTACGAAGAGTACCTACGGTTCAGCGAGGAGTGGATCGGCACCTGCCGCGACCTCTCCCGGGATGATGGACGGTTCTGCCTCAACGTCCCTCTCGACAAGAACAAGGGGGGCCAGCAGAGCGTTTACGCGGACCTGACCTCGATCGCCAAGAAGCTCGGCTGGAGGTACCAGTCGACGATCGTCTGGAACGAACAGAACATCTCGCGCCGAACGGCTTGGGGCTCCTGGAAGAGCCCCTCCGCCCCCTACGTCATCGCTCCCGTCGAGATGATCGTTGTCCTCTACAAGCGTGTGTGGAAGAAGAAGAACACCGGTGGAGAGCCCGGCATCACCCGCGACGAGTTCCTGGCTTGGACCAACGGGGTCTGGACGTTCAATGGGGAGAGCAAGAAGCGGGTCGGCCATCCGGCCCCATTCCCTGTCGAGCTCCCCCTTCGCTGCATCAAGCTGTTCACCTATGTGGGGGAAACGGTCCTGGACCCCTTCCTGGGAAGCGGAACGACCCTCGTCGCCGCGAAAATGACGGGAAGGAAAGGTGTAGGGGTCGAGCTTGACCCTTCGTACTGTGAGCTCGCGCGCACCAGGATCGCGAGAGCGAGCGGTCCGCCGTCACACTGAACGGGACCTTGCCTGGACCCACCCGCGCCTTCGGGGGGGAGGTACAGTGTGGCAAGCCTCTCGGAGTTCCGGGCGCAGCGCCGGGCTGCGTTGCCCGACGAGAGCGCGAGCCCGTGTCGTGGTCCCATGAGGGGGGAGGCAGTGCTCGAGGTGACCGTGCGGGTCGAAGCGGGCGCGAACGCTGCCGCGCTCTGCCAAAGCTAGTCACGCACGGCACTTCCGGTCCGCCGCGGGTGTCAAAACACTCTTGAAGGGGGAAGCGCCCGGCCCACGTGGCGGGACCTGTGTCGCTCCGTTTCTTCCTGATCGGAATCGCCCTCGTCGCGCTCTTCGCCTCCCCGCCCACCCTGATGTCCCATTCCGTATCGAACACTCTGCCGATCCGCGCGCATGCGGTAGCCTCCGGAACCTCCTGGGTGAAGTCGGGTCAGGCTCGTCATGCTCCCCCCGTATCCCCGACACCGGACCATCCTCCGGGTCTCGCTCGAGGATTCCCGGCCAGTCGGGCGCCATCCCTCGCTCATCCGCTGAGCTCGGAGTCGTCCGGTGTCCCCCACGTCGTCGAACGTGACCAACCCAGTTCGATCGAGGACGCGAAGCCCTTCACTCCGACCCCCCCTGGACCCCAGGACCAGGCCTTCCCCAGCGGCCAGGATGAGAATGTCCTAACGACCTCCGGCGCGCAAGTCGGCGCTCCCGGCAGCGCCCCCTCCCCTTCGGTGCGTCTCTCGACGAACCCCACGTGGGAGCAAGAGCCCGTGGTACCGATCGGTTCCCCGGACGGTGCCGCGATGACCGACGATATTGGTGACATGACCATCCTGTACTTCGGTGGCACCGGGTTCTCCTCCCGTCCGCAGGCGATCACGTGGCAGATGTCTTCCACGGGTTGGGAGAACCTCACGGGCTCCATGTCGCTGAGCCCCCCGGCGTGCACCTTTTGTGCGATGTCCTGGGACAGCAAGATCGGGCAGGTCGTCTTGTTCGATCAGGGCACCTGGACCTTCCTGTCGGATCAATGGGCGCAGGCTTCCCCTCAGGCCTCTCCCCCCACGAGCCTCACTCAGGAGGCGATTGTCGACGACCCCTCGGAAAACGGTGTGCTGGTCTTTGGAGGCACTTACACCGCGCCCGGATGCGGATGTGCGGTCACCACGGGCGCCACATGGGTCTACATGACCTCCAACTGGGTGAACGTCTCAGGGGCGCTTGGCACGCCTCCCAGCCCCAGGCGAGGGGCGACCATGGTGACGGACTCCGCCGACAACTATCCCATGTTGTTCGGAGGGTGGAGCGATGTCTCTCAGTCTGTCCTGAGCGACACGTGGGGCCTGTGGAACAATCAGTGGGTCTACCAGAGCACCCTGGGTCCTTCCGCTCGCACCAACGCAAGGCTCGCGGACGACATCATGGACGGGTACGTCCTGTTGTACGGTGGAAGCGGATGCGGCGGAGCCGGGGGAATGTGCAGCGACACTTGGACCTGGCATGCCGGGGGCTGGACCGAGCTCTTCCCTAGCATCTCCCCGTACCCGGAGAGCTCGTCTCAGCAGGTCATGGTCTACGACAGCGCTTCGAGCTACGTGGTCTTCCTCGAGGCTGGTCCTACCTCAGGATCGTTCACGAGCAACGAGAGCGTTCCGTTCAGCTGGCCCTCGGCCCTTCAAGCCTCGCTCACCGCGTCTAGGACGACCCTCGACGCCAACCAGACCCTCCGCGCGGTGATCACGGCTTCCGGAGGGATGCCTCCGCTCCGCTACTTCTGGTACAACGTGCCTTCCGGTTGCTCCTCGCCTTCGAACTATCTCAACTGCACTCCAACGCTTCCCTGGACAGGCACGATCACGGGGGAAGCCACGGACCAGTCCGGCCGCACCGCATCCCCGACGTTGGCGTTCACGATCCTGAGCGATCCTTCCGTACCCCCACCCTCTCCCAACCTACCTTCGGTCGACGTGGGTCGGCCCGTCAGCTTCACGGCGGCCGCCACGGGAGGCTCCGGGTCGTTCACCTACGCCTGGAACGCACCGTCGGCGATGGGTTGTGGCGGGGGAGGCTCCGGTACGCTGACCTGCACGCCATCCGCCGCAGGGCGTTACCAGGTGGCCACGTACGCGACCGACTCGGACGGGTTCACCGTGAGCGCGGTCTCCGCCCCATTCCTGGTCTCAGCAGGACCGACCGTGACGCTGGCCGAGAACCGGACGAACCTCGACCTCGGAGAGTCCATCTTCTTCTGGGCGAACGCGAGCGGGGGCACGGGGACGTACAGCTACACCTACAACGGGCTTCCGAGTGGTTGCACTAGTCAGAACGTATCGACGCTGAGCTGCGGGCCTGCTGTTGTCGGCAGCCAGACTATCACAGTGTCTGTCAAAGACACGGGCGGCGGTTCTGCAACAAGCGCCGCCATGTACTTCGGGGTCAACCCCGACCCCACCTTCATCTCCTACTGGCGCCCCGGCTCCGAGGTGGTGAACCGCAGCGGCATCTGGTACTCCTACATCAACTGGTCCGGGACCTACCAGCTCGACTTCAGCGGCGGGACCCCGAGCTACGACTACTGCCTCGTCACCGTCCCCGCGACCCTGGCGGCCGGCTGTTCCGGGACCACCGGGGTCACCTCGTTCTTCTTCGCGTGGTTCTTCTGGCCCTCCAATGGGATGCCGGCCGGGACCTACACGCTCACCTTCAGCGCCCACGATTCCACGGGGTGGAACGACACCGCCGTTGTGACCCTCGTTCTCTACTGGCCGCCGAGCCTCGGGCCGCTCGCCCACCCGAACCCCGAGGACCAGGGGCAGCAGGTCACCGCCTCCTCGTGGCTCTCCCACGGCGCGGCGCCGCTTTCCTACTGGATGAACGCGACGGGGACGCCCTCCCCGTTGTGCAGCGCCCAGGTCGCGACCACCCCGGCTTTCGTCTCGTGCACCTTCGTGAACTCCTGGGTCGGCAACGAGGTGATCCGCCTCACCGCCCGATCTTCTCTCGGACTCCAGGTCTTCTCCAATGCGACACTGGTGAGCAACCGCACGACCACCCTCACGCTGTCGCCGGCCCCCGCTCTTGCGCCCGTCGATCGGCCGTTCGAGATCGGAGCCCTGATCTCCGGGGGCTCGTCACCCTATCGTCTGTGCACCCAGGTCCCGAGCTGGGGCGGAGCCCTCTCCTGCCTTCCTCTTTCGGGGTCCCCGGTGGGAAGTTTCTCCTATCAAGGGTCGAGCCTGGGCCAAGTGACGATCGGAGTGAGCGTCGTCGATGCGGCAGGTCTCAACCGCACCTACTGGACGAACGTCACCCTCGTCCCTGACCTCTCCAGCGCGAGCCTCGCCGGTCCGTCGTGGGGATACGCCACGTGGAACGTCACCCTCAACGCCTCCTTCCAGAACGGCGTCGCGCCGTACAGCTTGTGGTTCAACGATACCTCACTCCCGGGTCCGCTCTGCCCCTCGGTTCTCGTGGCCTGGGTCGCGACTGTCCCCTGCACGTTCGAATTGGCGTGGACGGGCTCTCACACGCTGCGCGTGACGGTACGTGACGCGTTTGGAGAGAATCAGACGGCCAACCTCACCCTGGTGGGATACCCGCCCATCGCCCTTTCTTCGGTCACCACCACCACAGGCCCGAGCCTCGTCCGCTCGGGAGGGATCCTGTACGGCGAGGTCGCCGGTCCGGTCTTCCTGAACGCGTCCTTCTCGGGAGGAAAGGGACTTCGTCAGTACTCCTGGTGGATCGGCGGTCTCCTCATCGCGGAGGGGAACGGTTCCGCGGTCCTCTGGCAGGCCGTGTGGGTCCCCCTGGCGGCGGGCACGTACCTCGCCATCTTCGACCTCTCCGATTCGGTGGGGACCGAAGTGAGCGGGAGCGTTACGCTCCGGGTCGGCCCAGGTCTCTCAGGACTTTCGATCCAAGGTCACCCTTCGACGGTCGATGTCCAGACCGATTCCAACGTCAGTGCCTCGTTCACCTCTGGCGCTTCGCCCTTCACGTATGTCTGGGCGGTCGAAGTCAGCCCCGGAGTTCAGCAGGCGTTCAGCACCACGGTGCCCTGGCTGGTCCAGAGCTGGGCGGCGGCGGGAGCCTACTCGGTGGTCCTGACCGTCTACGATGCCGACCATTTCGCTGCCACCGCCAGGACGACGTTGACGGTCAACCCCGCGCCGACGGTTCCCTGCGGCCCTGCGAGCTCCTCGGACCACCGAACACCCGGTTCCCTCCTCAATTTCACCCTCGGATGTCTCTCCGGAGGGACAGGGCCCTATCGCGTGGTCTGGTCGTGGGGCGACGGCTCCGACACCACCGGGTCCGCTCTGAACGCCACGCACGTCTATTCGAGGACCGGGAACTTCTCCGTCACGGCAACGGTCACGGACGCCTTCGGCCTTGAGGCCTTGAGCGTCAACCTGTCGGTCGAGGTGGTCCCGATCGCCCAGCCCTCGGGGAGGTCGCCTCCCCCAACCTCCGGGGCGCTCGCTTGGTTCGAGTCCTGGGGGCTCTGGGTCGACGCGCTCCTTCTCGGCGTTGCCCTTCTCCTGGCCCTGCTCGTCCTACGGCGCTCTCGTGGGAACCGTAGGCTGGGTCGGCGTGGGGGCTCCTATTCCTTGGAGGGCGAGGGCGAAGGCCAGTCCGAGGACGGTCCCCTCTCGTCCCCGTCGGAGCCCGCGGGAGGACCGCCGAAGGGGTCCTCGTCCCCGGACGAAGTCTCCGAAGAGGACCTCAAGCGCTCTGCCGAGATCGACGCGGCGATCCTCGAGTTCCTCGGGCAGCACCACCGTGGCGGGCTCCAGGAGCTCCGGGGGGCTCCGGGAACGCAAGGGGTCGGAGATCCAGCCCTCCTGGAGCACCTCTTTGCGCTGAAGTCCGCGGGCAGGATCGTCCTCCTCCCCGAAAGCCAGGAGACCGATTCACCCGTCTACGCCCTGGCTCCCAGGAGTTCGGGACGGGAAGAGGAGCCCATCGCCCCCGTCGTGGACGAAGCGATGGTCAACGACTACCTCTCGCGCCGAGCGTCCTCGCTGGCGGAGGACGGGGGCGAGGAAGGGCTCTCGGGAGAGGGCTGAGCGTCCTTCTGGGGAGCCTCCGCGGCGGTCGTCGTCGTCGAGGAAGCCTCCTTGGGGGCGTCGGCGGCCTTGGGCCGAGCTGGTGCCTTCGACCCTGCTGAGGCCTTGCTCGTGCTCGAGCTCGTTCGACGAAGCAGGAGGACCGCCGCAGCGACAAGGAGCGCGACGCCGCTGAGGAAAGCGGCCGCCTGAGGAGCGGGGAGCCCCAGGAACGTCAAGTTCGAGGAGTTCACCCTCGGGTTCGGGGTGACCGACTTGCTCTCGATCGTGATCGTCGCGCTCGCGGAAAGGGAGATGCTCGAGAGATGGGCCGTGACGGTGAGGGTCGCGGTGCCGGAGACGGGCCCGGCCGTGAACTTCGTCGTGGGGCCAGCGCTGGGCCCGATCGCTCCAAGCAGGCTGTTCAGGCTCCAGGCGTAGGTGAGCGTGTTCGGGCAGGCGTTGTTGCTGCAGCGGGCGTCCGCGCTGAAGGTGATGTTGCTCGAAGGGGTGATCGTGACCGAAGAGGGCGTGACCGAGACGGAGCTCAGGGTGGGCGGGGAGGGCGCAAGGACCGTCAGCGAAGTGGCGGCCGACGCCGAGTGGAAGGTCGTGTCGTTCACGTAGACGCGCACGGTGAACGTCCCCACGGCCTGCGGGGTGCAGGGGAGGACGCTGCTGTCCGATGAGGTGCATCCGGGAGGGAGGCCAGCGTACGTGTAGGAGAGCGTCCCCGACCCTCCCGAGGCATCGGTGGAGAAGACCATCGCGCTGCCCAAGTTCACGGGCGACTGGGAGGGGTAGAACCAGGAGATCAGGATGGCGACCGCCCGCTCGACCGTGAGCGAGGTCGTGTCGGTCGCGCTGTGGCCGACCGAGTCGTTCACGTAGACCCGGACGGTGGAGTTCCCCGGGGACGTCGGGACGCAGGTGAGGTCCGCGACATCGCGGGTGAAACATCCCGAAGGCAGTCCGGTGTACGCGTACCTCAACGCTCCCGTGCCTCCGAAGGCGCTAACGTTCAGGTAGTCGACCGCCCCCAGGGCCAAGGGGTCAGGGGAGGCGACGAAGCTCGCGATGGTGGGGTAGGCCTGAGGGGTGATCGTGATCGGCACGGGGCTCGCAGCGACCGTCCTCCCGTTCCACGTCGCGTTCACGAAGAGGGTGGTCGTTCCCGGCGTCCCTCCGGCCGTGAAGGTGTTCACGTCCGACGCCCCTCCGATCGCGCTCACCATGCTCGCGTTGAACCCCGTGACGTAGATCAGCCCGTTCCCGCTGTCGTAGACGTCGGCGTAGTCGTTCGACCATCCCCAGCTGGCCCGGAGGATGGGGAAGGTCCCGACGATGGTGTTCGTCGAGCCCGAGATCACGTTCATCACCGTGGTGTTGCTGTCGGTCTCGTAGACGAGCCCGTTCGCGGGGTCGAAGGCCACCATCCAGGGGTAGCCCTGGGTGTTGATCGTGGTGAGGAGGGAGTTCGACGACCCGTTGATCACCGCCACGTTCCCGTCCCCGGCGGGGTTCTTCACCCAGTAGCTCGCGTCAGCCACGTAGAGGTCGCCGTTCCAGCTGTCGTAATCGATCCCGGACGGGAGCTGGCTGAGCCCGATCTGGGTGACCACGGAACCGCTGCTCGCATTGATGACCGCCGCCTCCGCCGAGTCGAACTCGGTCACGAAGATCTCGTCGTTCCGAGGGTCGTAGGCGAGCCCCCAGGGTTCCCCGCCGATGAAAATGGACTTGACCACCTTGTCCGTTGCGGGGTCGAGGATGCTCACGGTCCCGGCGGCGTAGTTGGACGCGAAGATCTCCTGTTGGAGGGGGTCGTAGACGATCCCGGCGTAGTTCATGAACATCTTCGAACCGACGGTGCAACCGCTCAGGGTGAAGGCGAAGGTCGCGATGACGGAGTTGTTCGCCCCGTCGATGACGCTCATGTTCTGGGACCCGCAGTTGCTCACGTAGAGGTCCCCGTTGTCCGGGTCGTAGGCGATCCCGGTCGGGCTCGCCCCGACGGGGATGAGCTTCACGAGCGTGTTCGTGATGGTGGAGACCACGCTCACGTTGCTGATCCCCGAGACGTCCCAGGCGTTGTCGTTCGTGATGTAGACGTTCCCGTTCGCGGGATCGTAGGCGATCCCCGACGGGACCTTCCCGACGGTGTCCACCGTCGTGATGAGCTGGTTCGGGCTCGCCTCCGCATGCGCCAAGGTCCCCAGGGCGTGGCCGAGCGACCAGGTGTACGTGACCCCCGCGGGACACACGCCCCCCGAGCACGAGGGCACCGCGGTGAACGTGAGGTTGCCCCCGACGACCGTGGTGCCGCCGCCAGGGCTCACGGTGACCGAGTTGACGGAGGGGGCGGCCCCGGGGATCGAGACGAACGCTCTCGGGAGGGGAGGGTCCGGTCGGAGGGAGGCGGGGCCCGGAGCTCCACCCTGGAACGAGACCGCGGAGAAGGCAACGAGGCTGGCCACGGCGATGGCCGCCAGCGCGCCTCGCGGCCACATGCGGCGCGCCAGACCCCCGACCCTCGTCACGGACTTGGACCTCCCAGGTGCCTCGAGGTTCCTTCGAGCGGAGATCCCCTGAGCTCGCCGCAGGACCCTCTGCCCGCGCGTGGCGGGTGTTGCGAGGGACCTACCGCGTGGGGGGTCTTGCCCCCCCGCCCGAGAGTGCTTCGGGCGCCTCGGGCACCGTGCCAAGCCTCCTCAGGGCGCGACCCTCCGGTGGTCACGGGACCTTGATGGACGAAGGGTGCTCCGGTCCCTTCGGGTACTTGAGGTGCATCTCTTCGAGCGCGCCGACCAGGACCTTCGAGACGCACCAGTTGCGGAACCACTTGTGGTCGGACGGGATGACGTACCAGGGGGCCCACTGGGAGCTGGTCAGCTCCAGTAGCTCCTCGTACGCGCTCTGGTAGTCCGACCAGAACTGCCGCTCGTGCAGGTCGGACGGGGAGAACTTCCAGTGCTTCGTGGGGTCCTCGAGCCGGGCCTCCAGCCGTCGCTTCTGTTCCTCCTTGCTGATGTGGAGGAAGAACTTGAGCACCAGGGTCCCTTCGCGGTCGAGCTCCCGCTCGAACTCGTTGATCGCCCGGTAGCGCTCCTCCCAGACCTCCTTCGGGACGAGATGGTGGACGCGCACCGCGAGCACATCCTCGTAGTGGCTCCGGTTGAAGATCGCCATGTGGCCTTTGGGCGGCGTATGGAGGTGGACCCGCCAGAGAAAGTCATGCTCGAGCTCGGTGGAGGAGGGCGCCTTGAACGAGGCCACCTCCACCCCTTGGGGATTGACCCCTTCGAAGACGTGGCGGATCACCCCGTCCTTCCCGGCGGTGTCCATCCCCTGGAGGACGATGAGGACCGCGCGGCGATGGTCCGCGTAGAGAAGCTCCTGGAGGCGGTCGAGCTCCCCCCGTAGCCGTTCGAGCTCCGCCTCGGCCTGCTCCTTCTTCCCGTCGAAGGTGGAGGTGTCCGAGGGGTCGATCTGGTCCAGGTGGACCTTCCCGTGGGCGGGAGCTCGGGGGCCCTTCATGCTATGCTCCAGGAACCCGCGCCCGTGCCGGTCGTCCCCTCCGGCGTTGCGCCACCCCGGTCCACCCCAGCGGAAGCCCCCTCCCAAGCCCGCAGAGGAGGGTTCGACACCGCTGGGCATCATATAGCGTTTTATTACTTTTTGTTCAGCCATATTTGGCATGAAACTCTCCGAGTGGGCCCACACTGCCGGGGTGCGCTACGAGACCGCGTGGCGCTGGTTCCGGCAGGGGATCCTCCCCGTCCCGGCCATCCAACTGCCCACGGGGACGATCCTCGTCCTCCCCCAGGTCCCCTCCCGCGACGGGGTCGCCCTCTATGCACGCGTCTCCTCACACGACCCACGGGGGGACCTCGACCGACAGAAAGGCCGCCTCGTCTCCTTCGCCACAGGGCGCTCGTTGAAGGTCGCCCGCGTTGTCGAAGAGGTTGGCTCCGGGCTCAACGGCCGTCGCCCCAAGCTCTTGGCGCTCCTGCGCGACCCCGAGGTGGGGACCCTCGTCGTGGAGCACCGTGACCGCCTGGCCCGCTTCGGTGCGGAGTACGTGGAGGCGGCGCTCGCCGCGTCGGGTCGGCGCGTCCTCGTCATGGAGGACGGGGAGACCGCCGACGACCTGGTCCAGGACATGGTGGACGTCCTCACCTCCTTCTGCGCCCGCCTCTACGGGCGTCGGTCCGCCCGACGTCGGGCCGAACGAGCGCTGGAGGCGGCCGGGGGCCCGACCGATCGCCCTCGTCTCCCTCTTCGGACCTCCCCAGCGCTCTACGGTCCTGCACCGTCGGGAGGATCACCCGGACCTCTAGCTTCATCCCGTAGGACCGGAGCAAGGTCTCGACCGCGGGGAGGTCCCGGGCGAAGAGGACCATCGCCCCGCGTCCGAGGCGCCGATGAGGGATCCCGTCGAGCAACCCATGATAGGCGTACTCCCGAGCCGACCGGGGGGACCTCACGGTCCGACCGTAGAGCTTCTGGCTGAGGCGGGTCATCGAGCCGCGATGGGCCCGGGCCGGCGCCTGGAAGAGGAGGAGGACGACCTTCTCGTTCCCTGAGGCGAGGTCCGAGCGGGGCAAGCGAGCACCTCCGGATTGTTGTTAAGGCAACAACCTTCATATCCCTTTGCGTCCTCTTCCCTTCTCCCCCCTGGACCCGTGCTCAGCTCCACCGCGATCGCCGCGCCCCCTCCATGTCCCTTCCCCGCCCCCTGTCCGCGGACCGGGAAGCACGAGCGCACCCTGCGCTCCACCAGGTGCTCCCTTCGGTCGATGACCGCCTCCAAGCGTGCGCTCCTCGCTTCGGTGATGGAGGAGTACGGCAGGGTGGTCAACCACTTCCTCGACAAGTTCTGGACCCGAAAGTGGTCAAAGAACGAGCTGACCCGGGAGAACCTGGTGGTCCCGGAGACTTGGCTCACGGCGCGACTTCGGAAGGTCGCGGCGCGCGAGGCGATCGACATGGTGGCCGCCGCCCGGGAGCGGGACGGGGTGTCCGCGAGGAAACCGGTCCATCGCGGCCGACGGATGTGCGTCTCCTCGACCATCGCCTCGCTCAAGCCCTCCGAGCAGGGTGGGGAGTTCGACGCCTGGCTCCATGTGGCCTCCGTCGGCCGGGGAATCGTGCTCGACCTTCCACTTCGGTATCATCGCCACTACCACCGGTACGCGAACGACCCCCGCGCCCGTCGGACCGAGTCGTACGTCATCACCCTGGACTCGGTCCAGCTCGCCTTCGAGATGGACTTCGAGCCCCCGCGCCGTGAGGGCCCCGAGTTCGGGGTGGACAGCGGGATCACCGCGCTCGCCACCCTGTCGGACGGGACACGCCTGGGGACCGACATGAAAGCCTCGGTGGAACGGGTGAAGCGCTGTCGGCACGGGTCGAAAGGGCAGCAGCGGGCCCGCCGTGCGCTCAAGCAGCGCATGGCCGAGGTCGCCCTCGAGCTCGTTTCCCGGAACCCCCGGCTCGTCGTGGCCGAGGACCTCCTGCTCCTCTCCTACGGGAGGAAGACACACCGCCGCGTGTCGAAAAATATGCGGCGGAGTCTCGGTGCGTGGACGAACCGCAACTGGCTGGACCGGCTCGACATGGCCTGCGAGGCGAACCGTGTTCGCTTCGAGCGTGTGCCTCCGGCCTACAGCAGCCAGCGGTGCCATGCCTGCGGCCACACCGAGAAGGGGAATCGAGCTGGGGAGGTGTTCCGGTGTCGGGCGTGTGGCTACACCGACCATGCGGACGTCAACGCCGCGCGGAACCTCCTGGGCCGGTTCTGGGGCCACGAGCCCCGCCCTGCCGGAGCCTACGGTACCGGCTTCCAACGGAAGGCATAGAACGCTATGCCCGACGAACGGTCACTTCCTCGCAACGTGGTCACATTCCGTCCCTGGAACTCAACGAAACGCACTTGGTCTCAAAGGTATTGGTCAAGATGGAGTCGACCAACCATGTCCGAAACGGCCCAAGAACCCCCGAAGCGAACCCCGACGAAGGAGACGGTGGACGCCGCCCGCTCGGTCCTGGCCGAGACCGCCCGGGCTGCCGAGAGCGCCGTGAAGGCGGTCGCCCCGGCCATCCGTGAGGTGGGCACCGAGCTCAAGAAGGCGGGAGATGCCGGGCTCCGAGAGATGGAGACCCTCGGGTCGCAAGCTTCGGGCTCGCAGGACCCTCTCGAGGCCGGCGCGGGGAAGGCCGTGGCCCTCGCGGCCAAGGGGACCCGCAAGGTCGCCAAGGTCGGGATCGGCGTGAGCAAGGAACTCGGCAAGGCGGCGAAGAAGGGGCTGGAGAAGGCGAAGGGCGCAGACCAGCCTTCTTCCTGAACAGCGTCCATCCGAGGCACGGTCGCGCGCTAGGGCAGGATCCCGGTTTCCACGCGGTGAGCACACTCGACGCAGACCCAACCCCGCGGTTTGGGCCCCTCGGAAGGGACCCAGCGCATGCGTCCCTCGCAGCGGGGGCACCGGGCGTGGCCCCTCAGTTGCGCCGACGCTTGGGCGAACGTCGGCCCCTTCTCCGGGGGCCCGGGACGGGGGAGCAGGGCAGGGGCCTTCCAGAGGTCCTGGAAGCGTCCCGAGGCCACCACCGCCCGACCGTAGACCGTGGTCTGGCACCGAGTTGAGTCCGGTGCGGGGGGAAGGGGGTAGGTGGCATCGAGGACGGTCCCCACGGGGAGGTCGCCCGAGAGGGTCTGCAGGGTCCGAGGCTCCGAGCGCCCGTCGGTCTCCACCACCGCCGACATCAGGACCCCGACCACGTAGGGGCCGGAGTTCTGGGCCAGGAGCCGCAGCTCGACCGGCTCCTCCGGGGGAACCACCTGGAGCGGGATCTCTGCGGCGTACCGGATACCCACCCCACCGTCGGCCCAGAAGAGCTGCCCGGACCGAGGACGGGGCTCGTTCGCCGGGAAGAGGACTGGCACAGGACCCAGGGAGACGGGGGAAGCGAGGTCGCGGGCCCGGACCTTCTCCGGCAAGGGTTCCTTGACCCCGACGGGCGCCGGGGGCGGGACCTTCTCCCGCGGAGCGTCGGCGAACGGCGCGTAGCCGCATCGGTCGCAGGTCCAGCCGGTCTCTCGCTTGACCATGGTCCCGACGTGGCACTCGCGACACGCTAGGACGTTCGCCGCAAGATCGGTCGGCATGACCGAGCTCCTGAAGCCAGGAGGTAGGCTCCCGCTATGTTTGCCAGAGGTCAATCCGGCTCCACCGAGAAACTGACCGGAGCCCCTCCCCGGCCGAACCGGTGGGGGCACCATTTTTCCCGGGAAATCTGCGAAGCTCTACTCCTCCTGACGGGGGCTCGTTGACACCGATCCCCGTGCCCGGTCTGGTCAAGGACGAGCTCTCAGCCCCCGTCGCGTCCCACGGCGCCGACCCCTCGTGTGGGAAGCCGGGACCCCTCCTAATCTCGGACCTCTCGAAGCTTCCTCTGGGTTCTCACTGTCTCTCGCTCTATGCCTCGCAAGATGAAGCCGCGGACCGTGCCGCCGCCTTCCTGGCCGGGGCCGAGGACCCGCGCTCCGCCCGATACTTTGTCGCGGGGGACCGGCTCCTTGCCTTCACGCGACGGAAGGTCCGGGAGCGCTCACGTGCCCGCTCCAGCTGCGTCAACGACTTACGCGGCCCGCAGGCGGTGCGGCAGAGGGATGGTCGCTTCCGTCCCGCTCCCGAGGTGATTCAGTTCGTTTCCGAGCACCCGGAGGGCGTGAGCGCGGGCGGGCAGACCATCACCCGCTACTGGAGAAGAGAGACGGTCCCCGATCATCTCGAGTATGAGGAGTGGTTCGACCGACAGCCGAGGTCGACCTCCCGCTTCCTCTGCCCGTACGACCTTCGTGAGGTGCCCGTGGACCTGGCCGCGACCACGCTGCTCGAACTGGCCCATCACCACTCCCACCTGGTCCTCTCCAACGCTGCCGAACCCGCGAGCCTCCTGCTCCAGCTCCTGGCCCTGCCCGCGGGCACGCCGTTGCCCCCTTTCCATCAACGGGTCCGTGCATGGTGCCTTGAGGAGGGGCTCGTCGAGGAGGAGGGAAGGACCAATCCGTTGGTCCTCACGGTAGAGGGGGCGACCTTCGCCCGCTCGCTCCGTTCCTTCTCGAAGAAAGGCCTGTCTTCTTCCGAAGTGCTCGACTGACGGGGTTCCGCCGCCCCTTCGAGGCAGGGTCGGGCTCACTCGCCCGACATGGCACGGTCGATGGCCGCGAGCAGCTCGGGGATCTCGAACGGGCGGGGGAGGAGCGCGCAGGCGCCCAACCGCTTCGCTTTCTCCTCGAACTCCGCCCCATACAGGGGGCTCACAAGGACGACGGGGACCTTCGGCTTCGAGCCTTGGGCCTTGGAGATCACATCGCCCCAATCTCCGTCGGAGAGCTCCGTGTCGAGCAGCATGACCCCCTTGAACCCCCCCTTGAGGAGGTTCTTGGCCTCCTTGGCCCCGCTCGCCTCTCCCTTCACCCGGAAGTGGTGGAGCCGCAGGAGGGCCCGGAAGACCTCACGGGCCTCTTCCGCCCCGCCGATGAGGAGGACGTCGGTCATGGCTCCTCCGCCGTCGGCACCCGTGCTGGGACGCGCTCCAACCCCTTCGGGAGCTGGTGCTCGTCGCCCTCAAGCAGGATCTTGGTGAGCGCCCACCTCGGGTCCTCCTTCAAGATGCTCTTGGCCGAGAAGGTCGAGGTCCGGTGGATCGCCATGAAGTCGGAGTACTGGGACTGGAGGATGTGGACGAAGCGGTCGAACTCCTCCAGGTTGCGGAACCCGACCAGGGCACGGTGCGTGACCTCCCCCTCGGGCATGCGGTAGAGGGCCAGCACGTTCTCGTGGCGGGCCAGCTGCGCTTGGAGCCCGGTACCTCCTCCGCTCTCCCATCCCTTGGGGAGCAGGCGGATCTCGAGGAGCGCGAAGACCTGCAGCCCGAGCGCCGAGACGTCGAGGACCGGACGGTAGCCTCGGATGATCCCGGAGCGTTCCAGGCGCAGGCGGATCTTCCGTGCCGCCGTGGGGGAGATGCGCAGCTCTCGAGCGAGCTCGGTGTTGGTCGCCGTGCCGTTCGCGAGAAGGGCGAGGAGCAGTCCTCGCTCGTGCGCGCTCAATTCGACCAATCCCCTCGCCTATCCTAGGAGTCCTCTTCGTCCTCCTTCAAAACCAAATGGACTAGAATGGTCAACATATTGAAACCCATCGGTCGGCCCCGGTTCACCCGTTACCTCGGGGAGCCGCTCGGAAGTTCCTCGCGCCCCTGACGGGCTCAGGCGTGGTCGATGTCGGTCGAGATGCGCCGTCCCACCCGCGCCAGCAGGACGAACGCTGGGACCGCGGGCAACATGAGGACCGTCCAGAGGAGGAGGGGGTTGGTGAACAAGCTCAATCCCGCGCCTCCCCAGAGGGTCGCGAGGAGGTAGCCGAACCCCGTGAGCGCGCTGAACGCCCCGTTGTAGGCCCCACGCTCCGCGAGGGGAGAGAGGTTCGAAGGGAGGGTGGAGTACGGGATGGCCTCGGTGTTCTCCCCCATCGTGAGGAGGAAGACCACCCCGAAGAAGACCTCGAGCGGGAAGAGCGCGAGGGCCCCGGCGGCCGCGAGAAGGAGGAACCCCGCCACATAGAGCAGAAGTCCCAGGTTGGCGAGGAGGGTATGCCGATGCCCTCGAGCGACGCGCGTGGTCCAGGGCTGAGCCACTACGACGAGCACCCCGTTCAGCGAGAGCCCCAGGCCAAGCCATCCGTAGGAGACGTGCATGACCGAGTTCACGAAGAGCGGGAAGACGACGTTCCATTGACCCGTGACCACGGCGATGAGCGTCATCCCGATGGTGAACTCGAGGAAGGTGCGGTCCCGAGCGATGGCCCGAAGGCTCGCTCCCAGGGGAGGGCGACGCGGGACGCCTCCCGTCGGAGCAGCTCCCCCAAGCCCCATCTTGATCCTTCGGTCCTCGCGCGAGGGGGCCAGCACGAGGGCAAGGTACGAGGTGGAGACGAGAAGGACCATCGTGCCGAGATAGACCACGCGAGCGAACCCTAGGGCCGCGATCAGCAGCCCCCCCGCCGCCGCACCGGCGGCAAAGCCCGCGTTGTGCCCGATGCGCTGCCACATGAACCCCTGGGTGCGTTCGTGGCCTTCGGCCAGGTCCGCGATGTAGGCGGAGTTCGCCGGGTTCCCCAGGCTGGTGATGATGGAACCGGCGAGCGCCGCGGCCACGACCCCCAGTAGGGAGCTCACCGACATCGACCAGCCCATCGCCGCGACGGCCGCGACCTCCCCGACGAGTGTCCATAGGAAGACGGGCCGACGCCCGCGTCGGTCGGTGAGGAGCCCCCCGGCGACCGCGAACGGGATGGAGACCGCCCCGAAGAGGAAGAGGAGCGCCCCGACCAGCGCGAAGCCGATCGAGAGCACGTTGTGCAGGTAGAGGGCGAGGAACGGTCCGAAGAGCGAGACGCCCAGGGCTCGGACCGCCGCCCCGATGGAGAGCGCCCGAAGGTTCCGGTCCACAGACCCCCATTTCGCCCGCCAGGATTAAGGAAGGCGCTCCGGGTGGGGATGGCGAGTTCCGTAACGAGCCCGTGTAAGCAAAAGAGGTTCCGAAACGGCACCCCCCGTTGAAGAAGGGTCCGGGGGAACGCTCCCCTGCCATGGTGCGAAGCGAGGGAGCCCACCTCCCCGAGCGGCATCGCGATGACGGTCCTCGGGGCGGGAGCCAGCGATCCCCCCCGAGCACCCTCCTCGCCCCGTGGTCGGCGCGGGAGAGGCGTTTCGGGTCCCCTGCTCCCGCGCCGCGTCGTCGCCACTCCCGCCGTTCGAGGACCCTGCTGTTCGCCGCAGCCTCGCTGCTCGTCCTGGCGGGGGCCGTAGTGGGGCGCTCGACGCTCGCTCCGTCCTTAACCGGGTCCTTCGAGCTCCCGGCGGATTCGCTCTCCCCGGGGATGGCTGGGGGTAGCCAGCTCTCCGTCGGATCGGGCGGCCAGACCGCCGACCTCACGCTCTGGTCTGCGGCCGGTGCCCCCACCTACTTCTTCCCGGCCCTCGTCTTCGTGGTCCAGGCCTCTTCCCCTCCGCAGGGAGGAAGCGTGAGGGGCACGATCGCCGTTGCGCTCGACCCCGGATCGGGATCCCTCCGCGCCGGAGAGGAGCTCTACGCGCTCGTCGGGCCTTACGAGGGCTTGTCGTCGACCACCCTGGGAGGCGGTCCTCTCGTGCCAGGCGGAGCCTTGAGGGCCCCCTCGGCCGACACCAACTCCTTGTCCCCCCTAGGGGTGATCTCGTATGGCATGGACCTTGGACCAGGGGGCGTCGCGTGGGTGGGTTCGACCTCCTCGGTGGCCTTCTCCCTCCCCTCGGGCGGCGAAGCGTCCCTTGCGCTGGAGGTGGGCGTCCTGCTCGGCGGCGGCGAGGCACGTCCCTCCCAGGTTTCCTTCACCCTCACGGTCATGCTGAGCTCCCCCCCGGTGTGACCTCACCGCACCTCGGAGCTTGGGGGGCGTGGCGATTTTCCGTGGAAACATTGCGCAGCGCGAATATCCCCTCCGGGCTCCAAGAACGGTCGAGGTGGGCTTCGCAGCTCGCTACCGGAATCCCCTCGGTACGACCGGGCCCACTCTTTTTTTTCCCCGCTTTTTTTTCTTCAGGGGACTGGACTCCGCCGGCCCGAAGCACTTCCGCCTTGGGGTGAACGGCTCAGCAGAGAATGCCCCGGGCCCGTCGTTTTCGACCTTCCGAGTGGCTCGCAGCTTTTCTCGAGGGCGACGCGGGGCTCGCAGCTGCCTCTTGCGTGTCCGTCCCTTTGGGGGTCATCCCTCGAGGACCGCCCGGGATCCCTGCCCAGGCCGTGGAAGGGGTGGAAGGCGTGGGCCGGTGCGACGCGCTCGCACTCGGACCGAGAAGTTCGAAGATGAGCGCCCGGACCCTCGTGGGATTCCGTTTCAGAACCCCTTCTTGATAGGCCACCCGTCCCAACGCGTGGTCATGAGCGAAGTCGAGAGCCTCGCGCCCCTGGAACTGCTCGAGCCGACGGTCGTGGACGCCACGATGGCCAACTGCCCTGTGTGCTTCGCCCAGGTCGGCATCGCCGAGCCCACCTGCCCGCACTGCGGGGCGATCTTCGAGGAAGAGCTAGCGATGTGTGCAGAGTGCTGGAGCCGCGTGCCGATCGCCTCACGGCGCTGCGAGACCTGCGGAGCGGTCCTGCTGCAATAGGGCGCCTGCGCCCTAACGAGCGCCTATTCGACGGGCCCCTCGCCACTTCCCCCCAGGGTCGAGAGTGGCCCGCCCGAGTGCGGGCCAATGCGCATGTGGGCAGATTCTCCACGGAAAATCCTGCGTGGGTCCTTCACCTCTGGCCGTGCCGGGCCCGTAGGAGGTGGCTTCGATGGACCCGAACCCCGGTTCGAGCTGGCCGTAGATTCGCCCCAGAGCGGGCGGAGGACGAGGGAGTCCCCGCCCGACTATGTTTTTTCTTGTGCGTGAGTGCTCTTTCCCGTCGGGCCGCCGGGCGGCCTTTGGTCGGTCCGTCCGCGCGCAGCCCTCAGCGCGTCCAACGCAAAGCGGATGTCCGCCTCGCGTCCCCCCTCGCGCGCCAGTCGGACCGCCCTCTGCGCGGTCTTGACCGCCCGGGTGCGGTCGCCACCCGTGCGCAGGATCTCCGACAGGTTCGCGAGGGTCCGCCCCACGAGCGATCGGTCGGCGGCGGTCTCCGCCTGGATTAGCGCCTCCTCGGCGTACGAAAGCGCCTGAGGATGACGGCTCCTCTTCCACGCCACCGAAGCCAGGCCGAGGAGCGCCACTGCGGCGCAGTTCCGCGAACCCAGGCCGCGGCACTCCTGAAGCATCCGGCGGTACCTCTCTTCGGCTTCGTCCAGTCTCTCGAGGGCCAGAAGCGCTTGAGCGGCGTCCAGCTCGAAGTGGAGGTCAAGGAAGCGGCTCCCAAGCTCGCGGGCGAGGGCCGAACCTTCTCGGTAGGATTCCAGGACCGTATCGAAGTGACCCAGCGCCCCATGGACGAACGCAAGGCCGTGCAGGGCGAGGCGCTGAAGCTCCTTCTGACCCGTCCCAGAAGCTAGCCGTGCAGCGCGCTCGAAGTGAGGGAGGGCCGCCTCGACCTTTCCTCGGTAGGCCAGAAGCGTGCCCTCGATCAGTTCCACTGCAGGCCGCGTCTCTCGGCCGATCCTCCCCGAGCTGATCCGTGAGGCCCATGCCTCCGCCTCTTCCCGATGCCCCGCGCGTAGGTCACTCTGCACCAGCAAGCAAGCGGAGAGAAGGGCGGGATACGAGGCCGCAGGCAGGTCCTCGAGGGCCCGCTCCAAAAACGAGGCCGCCGCCACGAAGTCCCCTCCCCGCCGAACCAGTTCCGCTGCGGTGGCGAGGGCCTGACCCCTCGCTTCTCCGCGCTCGAGGAGGTGCGCGAGCCGTAAGACGGGTTGCAGGACCCGCGCTGGCCCTTCCTCCGTGATGGCCATGCGTTCCTTTTCGAGCCATCGGGACGCGCGACCAACCTCCTCCGCCTCGATGAGATGGACGAACCTCTCTGCCGGGCCCATGGGGCCATCTTTCAGATTGGCCAGGAAGCGGTGGGCGCCACGACGTTCCTCCCCCCCGGCGGTCTCACGCAGTCTTTGGGCGAGGGGCTCCGGTACGCGAAGTCCGCTCTCGGTATTGTCCAGGATCGAACGAGAGACGAGGTCCTGAACATCTTTCGCGGCAAGGCCCGCCGAGAGCGCCAAGCTCGGTGAGGCCCTGACCCAGACAAAGGCAAGCGGGAGGAGCGAGCGCCGCTGCTCTGCCGTGATGCTCGCGAGGACCGTGTCCGCGAAGAGCTCCTCCCCGCCGTGAGGGGCGCCGATGCCCTGACGGAGGAATCGGGGACTCCCCAAGGTCCCGCGATAGAGCTCCTCGAAACGTTCCTCGGGGAGCCCCAGCGCGTCGGTGAGGGCGAGCGCCTCCCTCCGCGAGAGACCACGGAGCACGAGGTGGGAGACCCCTGTGGGCAGCGAGAACGGCGGCTCTCGCTGTGTGATCAGGACGGCCGAATGCATGCTCCCAGGGGCGAAGGCAGCCAGGGCTTCCTTCAGCGCGAGCAGGGTCTCGGGGGGCGCATCCTGAAGCTCGTCCAGGACCATGACGATCCCCACCGGGCTGCTCCGGACCAGATCCGAGATGCGTCCGCTCGCTGGAGGTCCGGGTAGGGAAGGGCTGGCCTCGTTCTTCCCGGACCTCCGGAGGGCCCGCACTTCGGTCGCGATCCGCGCCTCGAGCCCGGCAGGAGAGATCCCCCGCAGGGTCATCCAGATCAGCAGGCGACTGCCCCAAACGAATCGGAGAGAGCAACGGACGAGGGCGGTCTTTCCCACACCCGGGACCCCGTCCACGACGCAGAGCCCTCCGTTCTTGTAGAGTCGATGGAGCTGCTCGAGCTCCTTCGCACGGCCCACGAAGGGCTCCGCGAGTTCGGGGAGGCCTTTCGGGACCGGTATCACGTCCGCGGAAACGCGGCGAAGGGCCTCGTCGGTCAGGCGGAAGACCTGGCGTCGATAGGGTGCCCCGGGCACATGGGCCCGGACCGAGACCACGTCCCCCAAGGCCACGAGCTCCTTCAGGACCCCCCAGACCGAAGTGGGCCGGTATCCCAGCCGCTTCGCGAGGTCGTCCCGGGAGATCCCGTCCGCCGCATCTCCCGAGACCGGGCGCGTGGCCAGGAAAGCCAGGATATCCTCCCGCAAGGCTCTCAAACGGGCCATCGAAGGGTCTCTGCTCAAGGCCAGGAAACCTCACCCATGAACGTTCCTGTCGCGACCTTCGTCGT
>JAGWLG010000066.1 GCA_028864975.1 Thermoplasmata archaeon
ACGAACGAGGTGACCCACGGACGGGGCGCCACGGCCACGACGACGACCCCAAGGGTCGACCCTCCGACGCTGTCGTTCGCCCAGACATGGACAGTGAAGGACCCGGCCGACGAATAGACATGCGAGATCTGGGACCCCACGCCCACGTTCCCGTCCCCGAGCCTCCAGGTGTAGACGATCCTCCCCGTCCCTCCGGTCGAGTTCGCGCTCAAGTTGAGCGTCTGACCGGCGTCCGCGGGGGTGGGCAGGACGATGATGCTCGGGGCCGAGGGAAGGGGGTCGATGTGGAGCGGGATCGATGCGTTGCTCGTCCCCCCGATGCTGTCGTTCGCCCAGACCTTCGGCGCGTAGGCCCCCGGAGCCGAGTAGTTGTGCGAGAGGTTCGGGGTCGGGCTCCGGCCACCGTCGCCGAACGCCCAGGCGTAGGAGAGGCTACCCGTGCCCCCGGTCGCCGAGGCCGAGAAAGCTAGCGGCATCCCGACGTCCGTGATGGTGGGCGTGGCGCGGGCGCTCAGGAGGGGCACGGCGTTAACGCTCACGTTCGTCATCGGGGAAGCGGAGCCCCCGGCGGAGTCGTTGGCCCAGAGACGGACCAGGTAGGTGCCCGGAGCGGCGTAGGTGTGCGCGACGGAAGTGGTCCACCCCACGCTCCCGTCGCCGAACCTCCAGGTCTCGTTGAAGGGGGAGGTGCCCCCACCGGTCACCGTCGTGAACGCGACGCGGACCCCCACGTCCGAGGGATTGGGGGCGGCACCCACCGTCGCCGTGGGCCAGGGATTGACCACCATGGGCACGGTCAGCGCGACCTTCTGGCCCCCGCTGTCGTTGACCCAGCAACGCACGTTGAAAGTCCCTGAGGCGTTGAAGACGTGCGAGGGAGTGGCGCCGCCTCCTACGCCCCCGTCGCCGTAGCGCCAGGCGAACGAGTACGGGGTCTTCCCCCCGCTCACCGTGGACGTGAAAGCGACCGTGATCGCCACATCGGTGGGCGAGGGAGTGCCGGCGGCGGTCGCCGTGAGCGGGATCGTGCCGTTGAATCTCCAGGTATCGCCCACGACGGTCGAGCACGTCCATCCTCCGAGGTCGATGACGTCGCCCCCCGGCGGGTCGTCGGCGAGGATGCTCATCCCCCTAGGGGAAGGCGCGGAGTGCGGGTGGAGCAGCAGCCAGTTCTGGTTCACCCACGCCCAGGTGTCGTTCTCGCAGGTGGGCCCCGTCACCGTCCCCCCCATGAGCACGACGAACTGGTCTGTCGAGAAGTACGTCATCATGTCGTTCTCGAGGCTGCGTTCGCCAGGGCCCGCGGCCGGGAACAGCTCGGTCCACTGCCCTCCCAGGAAGCTCCAGGTCTCTCCCTGGACGGCGTTGGAGTCCCCCCCGTAGAGGAGCACGTAGCCATCCTTGGCGTCCCAGGTGAAGCCGATGTCGTCGCGGGCGGTCGGCGCGGTCGACGGTGTCGCTTGGGTCCAGGCCCCGCCCGCGAAGGTCCACGTGTCCCCCAGGAAGCTCGAGCCTCCCCAGCCCCCGAACAGCACGGCGTACTGGTCGACGGGGTCGTAGGCCATCCCGGGCGCCCCTCGGACGGGGGGGGAGGTCGCCGGTGAGAGCTGCGTCCACGTCCCGGCCTTGTAGGTCCACGTGTCCTGGTACATCAGCTGGTAGCACGGATTGTGGTCGCATCCGCCAAAGAGCAGCATGTAGCCGTCCTTCGCGTCGTAGACCAAGGCGGCCCCGAACCGGGCCGGGACCGACCCATTGGCGTTGACCTGGTACCAGCTGCCCCCGACGTACTTCCAGGTGTCCCCGGTCGCCCCTGAGCACGGGTTGCCGCTGCACCCGCCGAACAACAGCACATAGTTGTCGGCAGGGTCCCACGCCATCGCGGCATCGCGGCGGGCCGAGAGCCCGCAGGAAGCGCAGACCTGGGTCCAGTTCACGACCGAGACACTCGTGGGGAAGCGCGAGGTCCCCCCGGAAGGGGAGGGGGCGCCAGCGCACCCCCCGCCGAGCTCGGACCCCATACGTTCGCAGGCCACCGCCCCGAGATGGTGGGGAGTGGCCACGACGGAAGGGGTCCACAACGTCGACGAAGATCCCGGCAGTCCTCCGAGGGACAGAAGTAGGACCGCAACCCCGGCGAGAAGGATCGGAAGGGTGCGCCCTCGCCACCGAGCGTGCGATGCGGTCGGCTCCGACAAGGGCGTGCTCTGCACATCCTCCCATCACTCCTCGCAGTGAAGAACGTTCGCCCACCCCCCCTGGCCTTCCCTGAGTCCTCGCCCCTCCACCTTGCCCCGGGGGGAACGTTCGGCCCTCCGAGCGGAAAGAGGGCTAGGCCCGCGGGAGCCGACGGAGAGCCATCTTCCGTTCGTGGAAGACCTTCCCCTGCTTCGGTCGCGCCGGAAGGGGGAGCCGGCATCTGAGATGTCCATCTCCGCCTGCCCGGGCAAGACGCGGCTTCCCCGCCCGAACGCCCTCCCGTCACCCTAAGGGCGTGCAACTGAATAAGTGAGTTATATAACCACGGGTCCTTCTCCCCCCGGGCGTGGACGTCGAGGGACTGCGCGCCAAGTACCATGCCCTCGGTCCTGAGCTTACCGAGCGGTCCCGGAGGCTCTGGGCGGCCACCGAGGCGCTCTCGCTGGGTCACGGTGGCATCGGGACGGTCGCCCAGGCCACGGGAATCTCGCGGTCCACCATCTCCCGGGGCTTGCGGGAGGTCCGGGCCGGCGAGAGGCTGGAGCCGGGACGTGTCCGTCGACGCGGTGGCGGCCGGAAGCCCACCGTGCAGAAGGACCCCAAACTCGCCCGAGACCTGGACGCCTTGGTGGAGCCGACCACCGCCGGTCGTCCTCAGTCTCCGGTCCGATGGACCTCCCGGAGCACGCGTCGCCTGGCCCGGGAGCTCCGGGCCATGGGTCACAACGTCAGCTCGCACTTGGTCGCCGACCTGCTCCACGCGGCGGGATACAGCCTTCAGCTGAACCAGAAGACCCGAGAGGGGCCCTCCCATCCTGACCGCGACGCCCAGTTCCGCTACCTCAACGCCAGCGTCCTGCGACACCAGCGGCGACACCAACCGGTCATCTCGGTGGACACGAAGAAGAAGGAGTTGGTGGGCGACTTCAAGAACGGGGGCCGCGAGTGGAGGCCGAAGGACCAGCCGGAGCCGGTACGGGTTCACGACTTCCTGATCAAGGAGAAGGGGAAGGCCATCCCGTACGGGGTCTACGACCTCAAGCGGAACGAGGGGTGGGTGAGCGTCGGGATCGACCATGACACCGCCACCTTCGCAGTACGAGCCATCCAGCGCTGGTGGGAAGTCATGGGACGACCGGCGTATCCTCGGGCCACCTCCCTGCTCATCACCGCGGACTGCGGAGGGAGCAACGGGGCGCGGGTCCGTCTGTGGAAGTGGGAGCTCCAACAGTTCGCCGACCGCACCGGGCTCACCCTCACCGTCTGCCACTTTCCCCCGGGGACGAGCAAGTGGAATCGGATCGAGCACCGGCTATTCTCGCACATCGCGATGAACTGGCGGGGCAAGCCCCTGGTGAGCCTGGCAGTGATCGTGAGCCTGATCGGGGCGACGACGTCCGAGGCGGGGTTACGGGTACGGTCGGAGTTGGACAAGGGACGCTACCCTGGCGGGATCAAAGTGACCGACGAGCAGATGGCCGCGTTACGACTCAAGCCCCATCGATTCCACGCGGACTGGAACTACACCATCCGCCCACGCAGCACGTGGACAAAATGAATCAATTATTTTGTAGCGATTCCTAAGTGGTTGGGTCCGAGACAGATCAACCGGACGCGGCGTGCACAAGGACCCGTGAGGACCCACCCGCGCTGCGGCCCCGCAGTGGCATTCTCGTTGTGACAAACCGTTGCCGCGGCGAGGACATCGGGGATCTCTCGGTCGGCTTGGCCGACTGTCCGCCTTGACACTCGCACCCCCGGAGATGGTCTAGGGGTTTCGGCAAAGGGCTCAACGCGACGGAGAGGCTGATCCACATGAGGCGAGCAGCATGATCGCACACGCAACCCTTCCAGTCCATTCCGATCTCCACATCGCCGTAGGAGCCTCTGTCACGGTCTTCGTGACCGCTCTGCTAACTTGGATGGTAGCGGCGGCGGTCATGGGCGTTCCTCTCGGGTCCTCGACGGGGGCTCCGTCAGCTCCCGGAGGTTCCGGCGGAACGTCCCCGACGCAGACCGTCTACCTCACGATCCAGATCAACCCCGGGAACGGCTGGCCCCAGTATGTCCCCGCGAACTTCTCTGTCGCGGCCCACGTTCCAGTTCGCATCACGATCTCCAACTACGACAATGGGAGTTCCGGCGTCTCTGGCGAGTTCGCCATGGTCCGGGGGACCGTTGGCGGCACGGAAACGCTGAACGGTACGGACACCGTTTCGCAGGTGGACCCGGCGACCGTCGCTCATACCTTCACGATCTTCCAGGGGGGCGCGGTCCTGCTCAATGCCCCCGTACCCGTCGCCGCAGGTTCTGGTGCGGTCCCGAGCGAGGTCTCCTTTGTTGTGGAGTTCAACTCCACGGGGATCTTCACCTGGAACTGCATGGCCCCGTGCGGATCGGGGCCGATGTCCACCCCCGGGTTCATGACCGGGAGCATCTCGGTCGAGTGAACCCGGGCGGACGGTCGCCGGGGAGGTGCGGCAGCGCCGGACCGGCAGGGCTCACGCCGCTCGCCCTTCCCCTCAAGGTTCTGACGCTAGAAGCCTCTAGATGCTCAGGATAACGCGGACCCCGCCCTGACTTCTCTTGGAAGCCGAATGCGGCGACCGGAGAACCATGTCCGACACACAAGTCCAAGATCCGTTGGAAGAGCTGCAGCGAGAGAACGAGGTCACCCAGGGGCTGCTCGAGCGGATCCTGGAGGAGGCGCAGGGCCTCAAGGGGGGCAAGGACGTGCCCCCGGGAGAGGTCTCCGAGGGACTCCGGCTCTTCGACCAGTACCGGCATCTCCACATCGGGCGAATGGACGTTGATCTTCAGACGGAAGCCAGGCCGGTCGCGATGTCGACCTGCTTCGAGCATCTCGACAAAATGCCGAAGGACCACGAAGAGGTCTCCCGCTTGCTCGAGGCTGCGAGGGGGGAGCTCGGACGCTACGAAGCCCGTGCCACGGGGGCACGGGATGCCCTCGCTCGAGCCCTGGAAGCGCTCGCCAACCACACGTTCGAGGTCCGGACCCACGAGGGCGACTACGCGCTCTCGTGCCTGGTCACCGCTCTGCCCGAGGAAGCTTCGATGCGGCTAGCGGAGAAGTTCGACAGGGACCAGAGCAAGATCGCGGACCTCGACGCGCACATCCAGAGGTACCTGGCGACTCCGGTGGGCGAGGCGGGCTCCACCATCAAGGTCGCCTGCGCCCACTCCGGATGCGCCTCCAAGTCCCAGGCCCGGGTCGTGCCGGCCACCGACGGACGTCTCGGGCTGATCCTGCCTGCCGGAGGGTGGCAGGTCGCTTCGCAAGAAGAGCAACCACGCGCGGAGGGCCGGGTCCACGTCCACCTCCACTTCCACTGCCCTGAGCACGCGACGGTTTTGGTCTCGGGGGAGCAGACGCCTTCCTCCGGCCTCCTGGTCTGGGCGGACGATGGCGGTCGCACATCCTCCGCAGACACCTCCGGGACGGCCTAGCGCCGGTCATTCCGTGGGGGCCAGCGCACCTGAGGTGTGAGCATGGCCACAACAGGGAGGCCCGGCACGGAGCGCACCGACGAGGGCTCCGCGCCGCAACCATCAAGAGTAGGGCGGCGCCGGCTCGATCGGCCGCTGTGGCAACTCTTGAACACCCTGGCTTGGGTCCTCCTCCCATTCGTGGCAGCCATCGGCATTCTCCATCTCGTGCTGAGGAGTCTCTGGAGTAGCCCCGTCCTTCCAGCGCATCGTGGGCGTGAGACTCCATGGGACGCATCTCCGCCCGTGCACCGAGTTCCGTGGAACTGACCTGGGGGGCACGGCTCGCGCGGACGAACCCTCTAGTGCGACGCGTCAACGTGCTCGACCGCCTCGACCTCTTGAGCCGAACCAAGGAGGACGAGAACCATGCCCGAAACGGCCGTTCACGATCCAGTGCAGGAGCTGCGACGAGAGAACGAGGTCCTCCAGGAGCTACTGGAGAGGTTCGAGGCGGAGGCCAGCGTACTTCGTAGTGGTAAGGATGTGCCGCCCCTGGAGGTCGCCGAGGGTCTCCAGCTTCTGGGCGATTACGTTCGGATCCATGTCCAGCGCTTGGATGCCGACCTGCGGCAGGCGGCGAGAGAGGTTGTGGTCTGGCCATGCTTCGAACACCTCGGGAAGCTCCTCCGGGACCGCGACGATGCATCCCGGCTCCTGGGGAGTGCGCGTAGAGCGCTGGACCGGTACGAAGCGGGCGCCGCAGGATCGCGGGCCGCCTTGACAGAGGCTTTGGATGACCTCTCGAGCCGGGACGACGAGATCTCGCTGTATGAGATGGGCTCCCCGCTCTCCTGCTTGGTTGCCGCTCTCCCCGATGACATCTCGAAACGCCTCGCAGAGAGGTTTGGGGACAGCCAGGACGAGGTCGCGGACCTTGAGCGACACATCCGGGAGTTCCTCGCGACCCCCGCAGGAGCTGCCGGGTCGCGGGTGAACGTACGCTGCTCCCAGACGAACTGCACCGCGTTCGGCAGTGCACGCCTCGTGCTGGATCATGCTGGTCGGCTGGGAATGGTCGCCCCCGAGGGTGGCTGGAGAGTCGTCTCCCAGAAGGTCAAGCTGGGCGGGGATGGCGTAGCCCGCGTGCGCCTCGACTTCCTGTGCCCGCAGCATGAGGACCCCGGCGATACGCTCGAATTGAGGCTCGTCCCCCTCGCGGCCTGCGCCGTGGGAGGGGATGGGACAGGGGACGCAGGTGCGAAGGCTCATTCTCGGCCCCTCGCGAGGGCGACTTCACATTCCCCGCTGCTCCGACGTTGAGAGTGAGGTTGGGCATCTCCCGGGGTCCTGCACCAGACGGGCCGTCGTTCCACGGTTCGTAGGGCCGGACAGGTAGGGGGTCGCTCACGTACGGGGAGAGTCTCCCGAGCCGATCTCGGCCCGCACCTGGAAATCGAGTTCTGCCCCCGTCCCCACATCAAGCCCATCGTTGAACCAAGGGTAGAGTAGCCCCTCCTCGCGCGTGTTGTGTGCCCAAAGGACATTCCGCAGCGCGGTCCCCGCATCCTCCAGCGAGGGGGTCCCCCGCTCGACCTGCTCCATGAAGCGCTGAAGCATCGCCCTGATCTGCTTGTGTTCGTCCAGGAGAAGCCCCACGAGGGGCCGCTCTCCGGGCCCTCCGCGCGCTTCGAAGTACGGGAAGAGCAGGTCCTCCTCGACTTGGATATGGCGGAGAAGTCCGTCGCGGAACTCCCGAAGAAGAACGGTCGCCTGTGGTCGCTCGGAACTCCATTTGGCGAGGCCCGTGTCCCACAGCTCGTCCAACCGCTCGTGGTCGGATTCCATCCGCCTGCCTAGGGGCGAATGCCCCGGGGTCTCCTTCAGCGGTCCTTCCACGCTCATGATGGCTCCGGGCGGGTGGGGCTCACCTGGAGCACTCTTCGACCAGCTCCTTCAGGACCCTCGCGTTCGAATAGCGGGGGTCCTTCGCCCCGAAGACCAGAGTAAGAGTGCGTCGCTCAGCCTCGAGGACCAGGTCTGCCACCGTCTCACGTTGGCGCAGGAGCTCCATCCGGTACCTTTCTCGGAAGGTTCGGTACCTCTTAGGATCGTGACCGTACCACCGCCTCAAAGCATCGCTGGGGGCGAGTTCCCTCCGCCAGGCATCGATCCTCGCTCCGGACTTCGTGACCCCACGGGGCCAGAGACGGTCGATCAGAACCCGTCGACCATCTGTGGGCGACGCTGGCTCGTAGACGCGTTTCATTCGGATCATGGCTGGTCCAGACGCCCGGGT
>JAGWLG010000035.1 GCA_028864975.1 Thermoplasmata archaeon
GAAGCGACGACGCTGAGCGGCGTGCCTCCGCCGCCCGAGACCGTGACCGGAGGCGCGTTCGCCGAGGCCGTATGGCCTGCGGAATCATTGACCGTGAGCGTCGCGATGTAAGATCCCGCGGAGGCGTACGTGTGCGAGGGGTTCTGCGTCGTCCCGTGGGGCGTCCCGTCCCCGAAGTTCCAGAACCATGAGGAGTACGTTCCGCTCCCCCCGGTGGCCCCACCCGTGCAACCCACCGAGAGGGGGGCGCTGCCGCTGGTCGGGGCGACCGTCGCGCTCGCCGCGAGCAGCGTACCCGAGACGGTGAAAGTGCAACCGCTCCCCGTGGACCCCGTCTTCCCTGCCGAGTCCGTCACCGTGAGCATCGGGTTGACCGTGCCTGCCGCGGTGTACTGGTGGTTCACAGGATTGGTCGTACCCGTCCCACCATCCCCGAAGGTCCACGCGTAGGAGTAAGGGGGCGTCCCGCCGGAGACCGCCGCCGTGAAGTTGATGGTGTCGCCCGTCGCGAAGGTCCCGCCGCACGTGAGAGCGCCGCCCGTGTTGAGGTCCTTCATCGCGTAGCTGACCGTGGGAGAAGTACCTCCGCCGCCGCTCCCGAACACGAAGCCCGATTGAAGGTTCGACAGGGCCCCGTTGAACTGGTCCACGTCCGAGGAGCCGTTGATGCCGTTGACCGACCCGCTGCTCGAGTACTGCCAGAAGTTCCACGTGGGCCAGACCCCGGTGTTCGGCGACCCGCTGGTGTAGTCCGCGATCCAGATCGGGTACATCGTGAGCCACGAGAGCATGCAGCTCCCTGCTTCGGAGCTGTCCGTGTAGATGATCGGGTACACGTTGGTGTAGCCTTTCGTCGTGATGTAGGCGGTGACGGCGCTCAGCCACTGCCCGTCCCAGGACGAGAGCTGCTGGGCAGAGAGCGAACCGGAGCCATCCGCTGGGCACCCTTGCTCCTGGTCCAGCGCAGGGTAGACATAGCCCGAAGCGAAGTAAGCGCCCGCCACGCTCGTGAAGGTGTTGGCCTCGGTAGTCGCGTTGTCCGCGCTCGAGCAGGCCTGAACGTTCCCCGTGGGAAGCTCGGCGAAGTCGTACCCCGCGATGTACACCCCTTTGGTCGGCGCCGTGTTCATGTTGTAGGTGAACGTCGAGTCGTCGCATCCGCTGCTCTCGCCCTCGGCAGCCTTCGTGAATGCGAACGTGTTCCCTGCCTGCGCAACATCCCACCAGTTGACCGAACCCTGGTAGTGCGAGGTGTCCACCCCGTTGAGCGTGGTCGCATGAACATGCGGGGAGTGGAGCAGCGCGGAGAGCGCGCTCGTGGGGTGGAAGGCGTGCGGAGCCGTCGACGGGGTAGCCCCTGGAGCGTGCGTCGGGAGAACCCCAAGGACAGCTACTGCGACGGCGAGGAACAAGAGCGAGGTCCTGATCGATCTCGACCCACGAGGACATGCGGCTCGGGAGGCGTTGCTCACGGTCCTATCACCGCTCGCGACCGCTTTTCAACCCTTCGCGAAGCGCAACGCTGACGGGAGAGGGTGCGTCTAGGGTGGCCCGGGCTGCAAAGGTGGGGCGTCGGCCCAATCCGGGCCGGCGGGTCCGGGCCCTGGGACGTATTCGGGCCCGAATGCCGTGACATTCGGAGGGGGTCGGTGACGCCGGCGGTGAACGGCGACGACCGCCAGGATGGCCACCGCGGCGATGCCGAGCGCCAAGAGCCCCAACAGCAAGGGATTCCCGGTCAGCCAGGAGAGGAACCCGCTGTTCGGGGGGGTCGTGGGGGCGGACGTGGATGAGCGCGCACGAGGCGAGAGGGAGAAATTGAGACTGAGGAGCGTACCGCCCGCGAGCGTGCAGGTCTGCTCAGAAGAGCGATAGCCAGGGTCGCTCACGTTGACGACGTAGCTACCGGATCCCAGCGGGAACCGGAAGGAGCCGTTCGTCGGGGTGAGCACCGACGCCACGGGGTGTCCGTCCGAGGCTGCCTTGACCGCGACGGTGGCGCCTCCGAGCAAGAGACCTGAGCTCGCATTGCGGACCCAGCCGTCCAGCACCCCGCCCGTCGGGGTCACCACGGAGACGACCACCGAGGCGGAGGTCGCCGACTGCCCCGAGGAATCGGTCACCTTGACGGTGGGGGTGTAGGTACCCGTGACCGCGTAGGGATGGGTGGTCGTCGGCCCCGTGGTGGTCGTGCTGCCGCCGTCCCCGAAGGTCCAGGCGTACGAGACGTACGAACCTGAGCCCCCTGAGGGGGATCCGGTAAAGGCCACGGGGGCACCTACGCTGACGGTGCTAGGGACCGCCGACAAGGTTACGGCCAGGGAGCCGCCACCGTTCCCGAGGGGCCACACCGCGATGGGGACGGGGGTCGAGGTGGCAGTGGCTCCTGAGGAGTCCGTTACGGTAACGGAGGCGTTGTAGTGCCCCACGACCGTGTAGGTGTGGGACGCAGGGTTCCCGGAACCGCTGGCGCCATCTCCGAAGCTCCAGGTGAAGGGGCCGTAGCTTCCCACGCCCCCGGAGGGGCTGGCCCGGAAGGTCACGGCGAGCGAAACGTGTCCGCTGGAGACGTTCGAGCTGGCCTGGACGGCGAGCGCCGGGGACACGACGATGGAGGGCGCGGAGGTGGTGAACGAGCCCCCAGCGCTGTCGTTGACGGTGAGCGTCGGCGTGAAGGTGCCGACCGTGGCGTAGGTGTGCGAGGCGTTTCGCCCGCTCCCGTGGGTCGTCCCATCTCCGAAGTTCCAGAACCATGTGTAGGGGGCTTGGCCACCGGAGGCCGCACCGGCCAGCGTGACCGCAAGGGGGACGACGCCGCTCGTCGGGGTCGCGCTGGCCGTGGCGGAGAGGGAGGCTCCACCGTTGAACTGGACCTGGAAGAACGCGTAGGTCCCTGGGTAGCCGCTCTGGTAGGCGCCGACGCTCCCACTGGGGTCGGAAGCCAGTTCGAAGAAGACCTCGTCGGCGGGTCCCTTCGTGGGGGGTCCCAAGGTGAGCGTCGCGTTCGTCGCGGGCAGGACCCAGGAGGAGACGATGGTGCTGTTCGAGGTGCTGTAGTTCCCCTCGAAGATGTGGTAGTGCGAGGGGTTGAACGACACTTCCTGCGTGATGTCGACCGACATGATCGAGGCGCCCGCGTTCACGGCCGAGTCCTCGTAGCCCTGCTCATCCGTACCGAGCGTGAAGAGCTCGAGATCCCCCCCTGAGGTGGTGGGCACTTCGTTGGTGTTCAACCCCCAGCTCCCGGGCGCGTACGTCTGGCTCGTGGAGCCGTTGCCCGCCCCGTTGTAGACGAAGTCGTGGACCGCGGTCCACAGATGGGCGTTGTCGAGCGATGCGGCGGAGTCGTCCAGCGCCCACCAGGCGGTGTTTGTGACCCCCGCCGCCGCGACCTGAGAGAACTCCTGGACCATCTGGGCGTCGGTGCAACCGCTCTCGGGGTCCATGCCCTCTCCCAGATGGGCGAGGGGAAAGTTCGCGACATCGCTCGAGAGCGTCGACTGGAACCCGGGCGGACACTGGTAGTTCATGTCGAAGAAGATGTCCCCCGTGGTTGCCGCGAGCGCCGGCAGGTTCCAGAAGTTCGAGTCCCAGTAGGCGAAGTCGAGGGTGACGATGAGCCCCTTCGCATGGCTCTGGTTGGAGAACTGGTCGACGAAGTGGGCTAGGTGGTACCCATCCGCGGGGGTCGTGGTCCCCGGTGCGCAGCTCGTGTCCGGCTCCCAGTCGATGTTGTACCCTCCATAGCCGTAGGTCTGGGCGTAGGTGAGGGCCTGGGAGATGAACGTCGTCCAGCCGGAGGGCGCGCCTAGGAAGCTCTGGAGCGTGGCGATGGTGCAGGTCGTCACCATCGGGAGGGGCGTCATTCCCCAAGCCTTCACGACCGCCGTGGGATCGTTGGAGGTTCCCTCGTACCCGCGGGAGCAGAACCAGTTCCCGCACGAGGTGCTGAGCGTGTACATCTCGTAGGAGAGCTGGGTCATGTTCGTGTGGTAGGGCTGATACTCCGACTGGAACGCACTGGCGCTCCCGGACCACGTGCAGAACTGGCAGACCCATGGCATGAAGTTCCCCGTGACCGTGAGCCCCGAGGCGTGGAAGCTCGGAGCGGAGGCCTTGGAAGGGAGAGCGGAAGGGATGGCAGTGGGTCCTGCCCGAGGGATGCTGGCGCGTCCCGGGGATCCCGCGCCTACGACAGATGGGACCGTGCCGGTGAGCAACAGACCGATCGCCAGGACAGCGACGCTGAGCCTCATCCCCCAGACCGCGGTGGGCCAGGCGTGGGCTCCGAGAAGGGGGCCTCGCGCGAGAGAGACCACGAGCGCTGGACCGAGCCTGGCTCCATAACGGTATCTCGGGAAGGAACCGCGGCTTCCCCTCGGTACCACCAGGGGACCGGAAGGTCCGGATTCCGTCATTCTGTCGTTCCGTCTTGGACGACAGAAGGTTTTTTCGTAGGGCGCTCCAAAGTAGACCTCGGATGGTCCGTCTCCGAGCTTCCACGGGACCCAGACCGACATCCGCTCATGTTCCAGCCACTTGGGCCACCTGGGCCTTCCTCCTGTTGCTCGTCTCACTACCGGGGCCCACCTTCGGGGACGCATCGGCGGCCCCGCTCCCGTCCGCCCCGGCCCAAGGTCTCGCCACCCTGGCCCACTCCACTCCCGGGGTGCCATCGGTGGCGTCCACGACCCCTCACACCCCTCAGTCAACGCTGAGCGGGGTCGATGTCTCGGTCTACCAGGGCTCGGGCGTCAACTGGGGGTCCGTCCACGGCGCCGGGAACTCCTTCGCCTTCGCCCGGGCCGTCGCTTACTACGGCCACAACGACCCGGATTTCTCGACGAACATGGTGAACGGAAAGGCGGCCGGGATGTACATGGGAGCCTACGACTTCGTCTACCCCGCCTCGGAGAGCGCGACGGGGGACGCGGACTACTTCAACGGGGTGATCACTCCCTACGTGGCCAACGGCTACATGTACCCGGCCCTCGACCTCGAGTCGGATTGCACGGCTTCGGGCGGGAGTCTGTCGGCCTCGCAGATCACGGCCTGGGTCAATGCTTGGGGGCTCCAACTGGAGAAGGACCTGGGCTCCGACGGGTTCGCGGGGGTGAAGCCCACCGTCTACATGAACGGGAACTACGCGAGCAACTGTATCGTCTCCTCCTCCTGGGACAAGTGGCCGCTCTGGATCGCCGGCTACTGGAGCCCATGCGCGACCTCTCCGGGACCGAACACAGGGAGCATCGGTCCCTACTCCTACTGGCAGTGGTGCAGTTCGGGTAGCACGGGAGGCATCTCCCCCGTGGACCAGGACATCTTCGCTGGGAGCCTCTCGCAGCTACAATCGGGGTTCGTCTTTGGCGGAGGAGCCCCAACGGCAAACTACGCGATGAAGGACCAGACGACGAACTCGGCGCTCTTTTGCGGTGGAACCTTTGCCGCGGGGGATACCATCCAGTTCACGGCGTCGGCTTCCGGTGGGACGGCGCCCTACACCTATGCCTGGGACTTCGGGGACGGGAAGACTGGGAGCGGGAACCCCGTTACCCACGTGTATACGGCCCCAGGGACCATCGACGCTATACTGACGGTCACCGATGCGGGCGGGAAGACCGGGACCAGCGGCGCCGGTTGCCCCTTCACGGTGACCGGGACGGTTCGGCCAGCGCTCGCCGCGCTGCTCGCGGCCACTCCCAGCTCGGTGTTCTCCGGGAACACCACGGCCCTCCAGGTCACCGTGAGCTCCTCGTCCGCCCCGGTGGCCGGAGCGGTCGTGGCCTTCGCCGCGTCCCCCACGGGGGGGACGTTCTCGTCGGCCACCGCCACGACGAACGCCCTGGGAGAAGCCTTCACGAACTACACCAGCGGTTCGGTCTCCTCTGTCACCACCGTCTCGCTCAACAGCTACAGCACCCGAACCGGCTACACGCCAACGAACGCCTCGACCTCCCTGACCGTCAACCCGCGACCGCTCACGGTCCAGGTCGCCCCGGTCAACCTGACGACCTTCGGCGGGCAGCCCCATGCCCTCTCGGTGAACGTCTCGTCCTGGGGCGCCGTGCTCCCCGGGTGCGCCCTCACGTTCTCCGATGGCGGCGCAGGAGGATCTTTCTCTCCGGCGACCGCGACGAGCGGGAGCCTCGGCAACGCCAGCGTGACCTATACTCCGCCGAAGACCGCCTCGGGGACGAATGTCACCCTCATGGTGAGCGGTACGGAGTCGGGATACACGACCGTCACGGGGACTTCCATCTGGCACGTCCAACCGGCGACCCTTTCGCTGAACCTCACGCCGCTCCAAGGCGCCATCGACGCGGGCGGATACCTGGGTGTGAGGGCGACCGTAACGTTCCCATCGCTCTCGGGTGGCGGCGCGCGAACCCCGGTCGAGGGCGCTCTGGTCGTGTTCTCCTTGGCCCCATCGACCGGCGGGCATCTCAACGTCGGCGCCGGCGGCACCGGGCCGAACGGCTCCTTCGTGGTCCAGGTAGCAGACACCCAGCCCGGGGGGACCTTCCTGACGCTGGACGGGACAGCGAACTACACGGGTGCGTTCAATTCTACCGCGTCCGTGCGGATCCCCGTCGTCGCCGCACCCCTCGTTCCCCTCGCGACACTTTCGGCGACGGCCACGACGATGGACGCGGGGCAGACCCTCGCGCTGGTGGTCCGCGTGACCGCGACGCAAGAAGGGGCTGCGGTCTCTCCCGATGGCGTCCAGGTGAGCTTCTCTTCCAGCGCGGGGGGGAGCTTCGTCCCCACGGTCGTCACGATCAGCGGTGCGGGTAGCACGGCCTATCTCCACGCGAACTACTCGGCCCCCGCGTCCGTTCCCTCCGGGGGACTGTTGGTCACCCTGAGCGTGCTGGCCGAGGCGACGGCGGGACATACCTCGGTGAGCAATCTTTCCGTGATGGTCTTCCACCCGAGCGGCGGTGGGATCCTTTCCTTTGCCTTCCAGGGCTACGGCCTGCTCCTCTGGGTGGGCGTCGCCGCGGTGGCGGCCGTTCTGGTCGCGCTCATCCTGCGACGGCGCCGGCGCCGCCCTCACCTCCCCTCGACGGAGCCCGCGGCCCCGTCGGAGACCCCAGCCGAGCCCTCTGTGGAAGAGGTCGCCCCTGGTCCGCCAGCGGGCGCCACCTCCGCCGCCGACCCCACGGCCGACCCCACGCCTCTCAGCGCCCCGTCCCCCGGGACCCCCGCGCCAGAGCCATGGCCGGACATCCCGGAATAGGCGGGACGTCCGCTCCTCAGGATACTTAGGTCGCCTAACCTTATTTGTCAGGAACTGCTGTACCTTCTCACCATGCCGTTCATCGCGGGCATCCAACCGAGCTCGGAGCGTTCCCGCAGGGCGGTGCCCACCCGAGAGCGGAGCTCCTCTGCCCCGGCGGCTCCGGCCCCGGGGCTCAAGGATGAGCTCTCCAACGCCGAGGGCCTCGACCAGATCTTCCGTGTGGTGCGGCGTGCCGTTCGCTCCGTCCTGGGGCGAGAGCGCACGGGGCTCGGGCTGGCGATGTCGGACCTTCCCCCTGGCCTGGGTGCGTACTGGCCCGTCACGGGCAATCTGATCGTGATGAACGAGGGGCTCCTCGCGACGATGCGGACGATGGCCAGCTCGCCGCTCGAGTTCAATTCCTTCGTCTACGTGATCCTCACCCACGAATACCTCCATGCGCTGGGCTACTGGGGGGAGGATGCGGTCCGCACGGTGACCGCCCGGGTCACCCGGGAGAGCTTCGGGGCCGACCACCCGGCGACCAAGATGGCCGAGGGGGACCTCTGGCAGCGCTTCCCCTTCCTCCGGTTCGCTCCCGGGGGAAGGGGCAGCCGGCTCCGAATGGTCAAGGGTTTCGACACCGACACCACGTCGGCCTACATTCGCTGAGCTCGGCGGCCGGCCCTCGTCGAAGGCGGCGTTGGGGCGCTAACTGAAGCCGGGAAGGTTCTTCACGTCCTTGCCGGAGGAGGGCTTGAGCGGCGCCCTCCTGAGTTCCTTGGGGCAGGAGACGATGCGGAGGAACGTGGGCGAGATGGCGACGTACTGAGGCAGGCCCGTCACGGGGTCGTTCCCGACGCGAAAGACCTGGTTGATCTCGACGCGGATCTCGACCACGCTACCGTCCTTGAGCTTCAGGCGCACCCGGTTCTCACCGCTCTCGACGGTGAAGTCGACCAGCTCGGCGTTCGAGAGGTCCGGAGGACCCCCAGGTCCCATCATCATGTGGCGTTCCCGGAGGCTTTGCCTTTGCGCTCCTTGAGGACCTCACGAGGGTCGCGGTCGTCGACGGTGACCCCCATGGAGACGCACGTCCCGATGACCTGGTTCATCCGCTCCTCCTCCGAGCTCCCGAAGAGGTCCTCCTTCTTCATCTCGGCGATCTTGCGGACCTGCTGCATCGAGACGTTCCCCACGTTCTCGGTCTTCGCCTTGCCGCTGCCCTTCTCCTTCTTCACCTCGGCCAGCAGGAGCGCGGCGGTGCCGGGCCGGCCCACCTCTATGGTGAAGCTCTTGTCCGAGCGCACCCGGATGGCGCACGGGACCTTCATCCCGTTGTACATCTTCGTCTTCTCGTTGATCTCGGCCACGACCTTTCCGACATTGATCCCCAGAGGACCCAGCGCGCTCCCGAGCGTTGCCCCGGGGGCCGCCTTGCCGCCCTCGACGAGGACGCTCACGACCTGATCAGCCACCTTTCGTCCCTCCCTTCTCCACCATGCGCACGTGGTCCCCTCGGACCGTGACCGGGATCGGTACGACGGCCTCGATGAGCTCCACTGTGATCTGTTCCTTGCCCTGGTCGATCTTCTTCACCCGGGCCTTTTCGCCCTTGAACGGACCGGCGACCAGTTCGACGATGGCCCCTTCGACGAAGCCCTCGACGGTGATCTTCGGGACGAGGAGCGGCTCGACCTCCTTCAGGGTGGTCTCCCCCGCGACGAGGCCCCGTGCCTTGCGGATGCCCCGCATCATCTCGTGGACCCCTTCGAAGCTCATCCCCTCGGCGAAGACGTAGCCCCGCAGGGCGCTCGGGACGAGAAGGGCGAAGATGACGTCGGGCTTCTCCTCCGCCCGCGTGAGGAGGGTGTCGGCGACCTCCCGTTCGTAGCCCCGCGACGTCTTGATCGCGAGCAGCGCCTGTCGGGCCGCCCAAGCAAGCCGCAGCGTCGCGGGCCCCTCGCCCGTGACGCTCTCGCCTTTCCACCGGGCGGAGACCCGGACCTCCATCCGGTCGCCGTAGCGGACCCCGGGAGGGGTCTCGACCTCGAACGTGAGCGGGACCGGGGTACGAGGATGAAGGTCGATCGTCGCCTCGACTTTGCGGGCGACGACCTCCTCGCGGTTCTTCCTCCCAGGAGGGATCCACCAGGTCCGCCACTCGGCGCCCTCGCCCTGATAGGTGGAGGAGTAGTGGATCTCGACCTTGATGACCGCTTCTCCGACCTCGGGACGGTCGGACCCCACGACCGCCGAGAGCGAGGTCGTCGTCCCCGCGGTGACCTCCCGGAGGGTCTCATCGACCGCCTTCACGGAGAGGTGAACCGGCTGTGAAGCCGCCTGGCGTGGAGCCGCCGCGCCCCCGATCTCCTCCGTGGGGCGGAGGACCGACTCCTTCGGCGCCTGAGGGAGGGTCTTCGGCGCCGCCTTCTCCTCGCCGGTGAGGAGGCCGATACCGTCCCCTTCCTCTTGGGTGGCCTTCGGCCCAGGGGGGCTCACAGTCCCCCCGGAAGGCCCAGGCCCTGGAGCTGGCCCCAGACCCAGGGGCCCAGGACCGTGAAGAAGATGTAGAGCATGAACCCGATCCCGCCGATCAGGACCGCGCCCAGGAAGGTCACCTGTAGGACCTTCACGTACTCGTCCACGTCCGGCTTGCGAGCCATCCGCAGGATGCGCCCGAACTTCCCGTGCCCGACGTTCCGCAGTCGTCCGTCCAGAGCGTCCTGGACCCTTCGTGCTCGGTCGATGACGGCCATGTTCGAACCTCCTTTCGTCCGCCTAGCGGACGTGATCGATGTCCGCGGGTCCCTCGGGACGGATCCCCGGTGGGAGGGGCGTCCGAGAATCGAAGAGCTGGGAGGAACGGACCCCCGTCACCACGACCATGCAGCGGATCGAGTTCTGCATCGTCGGGTCCACGGCGGCGCCCCAGATGATGCGTGCGGTGGGCGAGACCGACTTCTGGACCACTTCGGCCGCCTTCTGCGCTTCCGAGACCGTCATGTCCGGACCACCGGTCACGTTGATGAGCGCACCCTGCGCCCCCGTGATGTCTACGGCCAGGAGCGGCGAATGGAGCGCCTCGTTCACGGCGTCCTCGGCCCGGGTGTCGCTGTCGGACTCGCCCATCCCGATGAGCGCGACCCCTCCGCCCTTCATGATCGTGCGCAGGTCGTTGAAGTCAAGGTTCACGAGCCCTGGGCGGGTGATGATCTCGCTGATGCCTCGGATCGAGCGGGAGAGCACGCTGTCGGCCACCTGGAAGGCGCTCTGCAGGGGAAGGCGGGGGACGAGCTGGATCAGCTTGTCGTTGGGGATGGTCAGCACGGTGTCGGCGACGGTCCGCAACCGCTCGAGGCCCACGAGCGCGTTCTCGCGCCGGAGCATGCCTTCCGAGGTGAAGGGGAGGGTCGCGACGGCCATGACCAGGCAGTTCCCCTGATTGACCTCCTTGGCGAGCTGACAGACCACAGGGGCCGAGCCGGTCCCGGTCCCTCCGCCGAGCCCGAGGGCGACGAAGACCATGTCCGAGCCGGTGAGGGCCTTCTTGAGCTCGTCCTCCGCCTCTCGAGCGGACTGCTCCCCGACCTGCGGAAGCGCTCCCGCTCCGAGTCCCCGGGTGCAGCGCCGACCCAGGAGGATCTTGTGGGGTGCGTGGATCGTCAGAAGGTGCTGGGCGTCGGTGTTGCAGGCGTAGAGCTCGACGCCCTGGATGCCGTCCTCCATCAGTCGGTTCACGGTGTTGGAACCGCCGCCACCGCATCCTACGACCTTGATGTTGGTCTTGAGGCTCGCGAGCACCGCCTCGAGCTCCGCGTCATCGCTCTCCTGGGCCCTTGACGAGGGGGGCGGGGGCGGCGAGGGCGCGGGGCTACGGCCCCCGGGGATGCGGGAGAGGATATCCTGGGCCAACGGACGCATAGCTACGGCTCACCGTTCGCCGGGCGATTCTCGATACGGTATATATCCTATCCCCCGGCAATGGCCGAGCTCCACCCCCGAGGGGGAGCTCGGGTTATCTCGAGGGAGCTGCACCTTCGTCTGACGAGGAAGCTTGGGGGGAGGCCGAGATGCGGTTCGAGGCTTGGGAACCGGAGTATCGGAGGATCCTCCAGGAGTTCGGGTTCTCTCGCTCCCAAGACGAGGAGAGCGCTGAAGAACTGAGGCATCTCCTAGAAGGCCTCCCGCTCCGACTGGAAGGAGCGTACGCCGAGGACGCGCTTTCGCGCCGGCTCCGAGGGAAGGACGCCCTGCTCGTGGGGATGGGCCCGGGCCTCCTTCCGCTGCCGGTCCCCTCGCCCTGGTTGCCTCGGGGAGACTGGGTCGTCATCGCCGCGGATGGGGCGACCAGCGCTTGCCTCGAACGGGGCACTCTGCCCGCGGTGATCGTGACGGACCTCGATGGGAAGGTGGAGGACGAAGTGAAGGCGAGCGCCCAAGGATCTCTGGTGATCGTCCATGCTCACGGCGACAATCGCCCGGCGCTGCGGACCTGGGTCCCTCACTTTCGTGGCCCGGTGATCGGGAGTTGTGCAGGCCTCCCGGGGCGGGGTCTCCTCAACCCCGGGGGATTCACGGACGGGGACCGCGCCTTGTTCATCGCCGAAGAGTTCGGGGCACGCCGCGCACTCCTCGCAGCCTACGACTTTGTCCACCCGTCGCGCGAACCTGCGGCGACCCGACCGATCAAGCGCCGGAAGCTGGCCACCGCGCGTCGCCTCGTGGACTCGGTCGCGCGCCGAGGACGCTTACGGGTGGAGCTGCTGACCTCGGACCTCAAGGTCCGTCCGTGGTGAGCTCTCGGACCTACCTGGGGAGGGTGCTAAAGCGTCACCCCGGGGCGGTCGAGCTCGCCCACCAGACCGTCTGGTCCCCGTCGGAGTAGAGGACGACGAATCCGGGACCTGCGAGCCTCGCGAGCGCCGAGGGGCTCATGGGAACGGCCGGTTCGGAGGGGTCGAGGGCCACGCCGCTCTGGACCATGGTCGCATCGGCGGCCACGACGTCGACCGGTCCGCGCAGGGGGGGATTGGGGAGGTAGGAGCTCTTGAGCTCGGCCATCGCACAGAGGTTACGGTCGCCGACGAAGAGGCAGCTCGCATTGTCCCAGGTCGCAGGAGAGCCGCCGGAATCGAAGAAGTAGAGGTCGCTCAGCCGGTGGTCCGAGGCGAGGTGGGCTCCCCGCGACAGCTCGGTGGCCATCCAGCTCGCCAGGGTCAGGTCCTGCGCGGTGAAACCCTCTTGAAAGCCCACGAGCACGGAAGGGGGAGGATAGGCCGTGGCGGCGTTGGCCGCCATCAGGACGACCACGGCACCGAGCGCGGCGGCGTACGCCCCCCGACGAGGAGAGGCACGGGCGCTCGCCAGGGCGCGTCCCACCACGACCGCGACAACGAGCGCCAAGGGAACAAAGAGGTACTCGGGATGTCGGTCCGCCGGGATGGCGATGTTCCCCGTCGCCAGGGCGAAGATCGCGGAGAGCCCGATCGCGATCATGATCGTGTATCCCGCCGGTCCGAGTCGCGGGATGGGCAGGACGCCCTTGGCCCCGCTGGCGAGAGGTACGTAGAGCACCGTGGGGGTGAACCAGAGAAGGTCGAGCAGGGTCACCTTGTCCCCCGTGCCGGGGAGTGGGACGAGGAAGAGCAACGAGAGCCCTCCGAAGATGAGTCCCCCCAGCACGAGAACATCCCGAACCACGTGGGTGCGGTTCGGCCACCGCACGGACCACGCCGGCCAGCGCCCTCGCCCGCCCAGCGCGCGGCGACGTCGGAGCTCGATCAGCGCTCCCGCCACGACGACCCCAAGGATCCCACCCAGCGGCGCGAGAAGGGGGGAGGACCCCAGGAGCCCTTGGGAGATCTCCCGGGCGAAGGGAGGGGCGTAGTCGAACCAGTAGACGAACAGCGCCACCGAGAACGCTCCGAGGAACGCGAGCTCGCGGAGCGGGAAGCGACGGCTCCACCGACGTGGCGCGAAGAGCTCGACGCCCACAACCAGCCCCACCGCGGAGACCAGGAAGAAGTAGGATGAGAGGTGGTGCGTCAAGACCAGCGAGGGAGCGGTCAAGGAGAGCACGGCCCACCACCGGGCGTCGCGTCGTTGCTCGACCAGGGCCCAGAGCGAGGCGACCCAGAGAAGGTCGCCCAAGGTCAGAGGGGCGGCGTGCGAGAGGACCAAGAGCCTCGTCGAGGCCACACCCGAGAGCGCCGCTCCGAGCAGCGCGACCCGGTCCGACGGGAAGAGCCTCCGAAAGAGGAGGAAGAGCGGGACGACCCCGAGGGCTCCCAGGATCGGCACCGTGAGCTCGAGGCTGAGCAGGGTGTCCGCGCCGGTCGCTGAAGCGACCGCGGCCCCGACCTCGAACATGCCGGGGAAGTAGGGGTAACCGAAGCCCCAGCCGTGGTAGCCTTGGAGCCAGAAGCGCTGGTGCGCGAGCAGCGATTGCGAGAGAAGCGCGTACTCTCCGCTATCGGACCCCCAGGCCCCGAACAGGAGGAGCGGCTCGAGCCCGAGGAAGGTCGTGAGGAGCGCGAGCGCGCCAAGGAGCAGGGCGAGTGCCGCAGGGCGGAGGCATCCGTCAGGCCCTCTTGCGACCGACGGAGGCATCGAGGCCGATGCAGGAGGGACCCCCTGATGAAGCCCGCGCCACGACCGGTGGGCTCCCGACACCGGCTCTGGGGAGCCCGCGCCCTTGCACGCTATCTTTAATAATCATCCATTTTCCGCCCCCGCCGCAGGCAGGGCCGATCGTGGTCCCATCCAAAACCCCCTCGAAGGCCCGCAAGCCCTCGTCGTCCAAACCGGCAAAGAAGATGCCCGCCGCGAAGGCCAAGCCCAAATCGAAGCCCAAGGCCGTGGCGAAGGCCAAGTCGAAACCCGCGGCGAAGCCCCCCAGTGGGAAGCCCCCCGTGAAGCTGGTCGCTTCCGCGCCCCCTCCCGTCCAGGTCTCGCTTCCGATCCAGATCCTCCTGGGCGATGAGCCTGCGCGGATCCTCTCGCTCCAGTTCGTCCGAGATGGGGACGAGTTCCTGGCACGGCTCGAGTCCGCCGGTGGCCACATCACCGAGCTCAAGAACCGGTCCTTGGACCAGCTCCTCACCATGGTCGCCGGGGAGCTCGAGGACCTGCTCGGTTAGGCCTCGCGCGCCCCTTTGACGGGGTCGTGGGTGACCTCGGTGCTGCCCTCGGCCGATGGGGCGAGCATGACCCCCACCGGAACTGGGACCGATGGCCCGTGGCGCTGGGTCCCCGGTTTCCCAGGGTGGCGAGGCAGAATGGGGTCGAGCAGTTGCCGCTCTACGACCCATCGGACGGGGTCGAAGGGCGGGTTGCGCACTTCGATGAGCTCGGTCTCCGCCCGAGAGATCGGGTCGGCGAGGTGGACCTCGAGCGTCATTTGGAAGGCCTCTGGGGACAGCGGGACCTTGTCCGAACCTCCCTGAAGGTGGTGGACCGTAAGGCGACGCGTCTTCGAGTTGTATCGGAAGTATCGCGGCGTCCGTCCTAGCGTGGCCACGTATCCCCCGACGAGGCTGACGCCCAGGACCGCCGTGATGATCACGATCGGCGCGAGATCGGTTCGGACCCCCAGGTAAGGGGAGGTGAGAACGAGCGCCATGACCGCCGCCCAGATGGCCACCGGGGCCGCGACGAAACCTAGAAGGTAGAGCCGCAGGCTACGTCCTACCGCCCCCAGGTTGCTGTAGATCTTCCCCGTCGCTGTCGGCGGCCGCGCGGAGCGGGGAACCGCGACGCGCGAGGGCTCGGGTGGCTTGGCGAGGGTCGAGCGTTCCCCCGAGATCTCTTCTCGGGCGACGGACCTCTCTCTGGCGATTCGGACGACGCGGGCCCCCTCCGAGCGCACAGGTCCCGGACGTCACGCCTCCTCTTGGACCCATCGGGCTCCCTCGGGCTGCCCCCAAGCGCGGAAGCGCCCTTGGAGCGGGGTGGGGCCGCTTATGCGCTCCCAGTTCTCGACCCTCCGTTGCTCGCTCCCTCCCCTTCTCCCTGGGTGCCCCCTGCGGGCGAACGCGAGATGGGTCTCGAGACCTACGCGACGTCGCGTCCCGGGACGGGAGGACGGTGGAAGATCTCTCCTGAGGACTTCGAGGTCGACGAGATCTCCCGCTATCCTCTGCCCGACCCCCAAGGCCGCTTCACCATCGTTCGGGCCGAGGCCCACGATGTGGAGCAGAACGCCCTGGTCCAGAGGATCCAGCGCGCGCTCGGCCTCCCGCCCGGGGCCGTGGGGTTCGCTGGAACGAAGGACCGTCGGGCTGTGACCCGGCAGCTCCTCTCCATCCCCGTCCGTCCGGAACGTCTCGGGGAGCTCCGTCTGAGCGGGGTCCGGCTCGAGGGGGCCTACTGCGCGGCCGAGGGTCTCGCGCTCGGCCATCTCTATGGGAACCGCTTCCGACTCCGGGTGGGAGGGATCGAAGGACCCCCCGAAGAGATCGCTGCGAAGGCACAAGGCATCCTCGAGGAGCTCAGGGCCCTTGGGGGCTTCGCGAATTTCTTCGGTCCGCAGCGGTTCGGAGAGGTCCGTCCCGTGACCCATGTCGTGGGAAGGGCCCTGGTGAAGGGGTCGGCGAAGGAGGCGGTCGACGCGTACCTCATCGCCGGGGTCGGGGAGAAGGTGCCCGAGGGGCACGAGGCTCGGGCGGCCTACGCCGATCATCGGGACGCGTCCCGGGCCCTCCGTGAGTTTCCCGTGACCTTCAGTTTCGAGCGGACCCTCTTGAGGAAGCTCGCGGAAGGCAAGAGCGGGGAGCAGGCGCTCCGCGCCCTGCCCAGGTCCCTGCGCCAGCTTTTCGTCCATGCCTACCAGAGCTTCCTGTTCAATCGGCTCCTCTCGCGCAGGTTGAAGGAGGGACTTCCGTTGGGAGGACCGATACCCGGGGACCGCGTCATCCGTCTCGCCCCGGACGGCCTGGACCGCGGGTCCCTACCGGTGCCCGTTTCGGAGGACAATCTTCCCGAAGCGTCCGCTTGGGTCCGCTCGGGCCGGGCGCGGGTCGCGGGGGCGCTGGTAGGGACCGAGACCTCGCTCCAGGAGGGAGTCCCCGGGCGGCTTCTTCGTGAAGTCCTGGACGAGGAGGAGGTCCAGCCTCGCGCGTTCCACCTCCCCGAGGCTCCGGAGCTGTCGAGCCGGGGGACCTATCGGGCCTTCCTCGCCCCCCTTCCGCTTCGGCTCTTCCCCGAGGGGACGCCTCGGGCGGAGCAAGAGCACGAGGGTGCCCACCCCTCGTCCCAGGGCGGCTCCCTCCGGTTCGACCTCGTCCTCGAGAAGGGCCAGTACGCGACCGTCCTCCTTCGAGAGTTTCTCAAGGTCGGCGCCGCGCCGGTGGGCACGGCGGGCGCGCTTGCGAGTGCACCGTCATCCTCATGAGCCTGCCCCCACGTCGTTTGACGCGTGCAAGGGCGGGAGATCGGGGTGGCTCGGGTCTCCGCCCGCATACCTACGGGGGTCAACGACTTTGACCACATCACCGGGGGACTTCCCGTCGGGAGCGTGATGCTCCTCTCCGGGGAACCGGGGGCGGGCTCCTACGAGTTCTCCCTGACCTCCGCCGCGACCCTGATGCGGGCCTCCCACCGCCGGGACGTGCGGAGCCTCTACCTGGGGCGCTACCAGGGCCCCCTCGCCCTGCCCGGGCGGGTCACCTTCGTCTCGCTCACCCGCTCGCGCGAACAGCTGCTGAGGGAAGCGGATGCCGCGTTCCCGACCGAGTACGGCGAGCTACTCTCCGAGCACCTGGATTTCGTGGACCTCTCCGCCCCCTACTTCTCCGACAGCGTGGTTCCCGCAGCTTGGGCCGAGGCCGAGCGACCCGTCCTCGAGACCCTCTCCTCCCCCTCGCCCTCCTCGTCCTCGGAGGGCATTCTCGGGTCGCTGACGGCGGCGATGGAGGCTCGCGGAAGGGGCTCCCTGCTGATCGTCGACTCCCTCTCCGACCTCTTGGCGCGCAGTGCGGTCGAACCGGACGATATCCTCACTGTGGTGAAAGGTCTGCGACGGCGGGCGAAGCAATGGAACGGCCTCGTCTATCTTCTCCTCGCCAAGGGGGTCGCGGACCCCCGGGTCGAGCAGGGGATCAAGGACTCGGTCGACGGGGTCCTCGACTTCTCCTGGGTACGCCACCAGAACCGATCGGTACGGATCCGGGCCCTGCTGATCGAGAAGTCGATGCCGCTGCTTGCGTACGTCCCTCAGGAGCTCCAAGGCCGCTTCCTTCTGGATGTCCGGGGCAAGTTCGGGCTGGTGACCACTCAGTATGAGCGCGTCGGGTGACCTGGCAATGATGGCGACGGTACCACGGGTCACGACAGGGGTCAGCGGGCTCGACGAGATGCTTCAAGGAGGGATCCCCCAGGGCCACGTCGTCCTGGTGCTCGGGACCCCGGGGGTGGGGAAGACCTGCCTGGCTCTGCAGTTCGTCGCCTCCGGGGCCGCCCGGGGTGAGAAGACCCTCTACCTCTCCTTCGAGGAGGAACCGGACGCTCTCCTAGCAGCCGCCGCCCAGTTCGGATGGTCGCTCACCGAAGCGACGAAGAAGGGGCTGCTCAAGATCGTCCGCGTCGACCCTCAGGACGCGAGCAATGCCCTCAAGCGGATCAAGAGCCAGTTCCCGCAGGAGGTCCAGAGCTTCGGGCCAAAGCGGATGGTGATCGACTCGATCTCGCTCCTCTCCGCCCTTTCCAGCGACGAGGTGGAGCGCCGGAACGTGCTCTTCACCATCGCCCGAATGTGCCGTCAGGCGGGGGCGACCACCCTCCTCACTGCCGAAGCGAACCCGCTCGCCCCTGAGGTCTCCCGCGACGGGATGGGAGAGTATGTCTCGGACGGGGTCCTGCTCCTCGCCGCCACGGAGGACCCCCAGGCGCATCGGGCGGGCCTGGCGATGAAGATCCTGAAGATGCGCAGGACCGGGCACGTAAGGACCCGGCAGCCCTACAAGATCGGCCCCCGAGGGATCGAGGTCGACGCCCGGGCCGTCGACTTCGGTGGGCTGTAGCCGGGGCCTGCGCACGCCCCCTCTCCGATCCTGCTTCACCGCTCAGGTCAACAGATAACCGCCGTCGACCACCATCGTGACCCCTGTGACATAGCTCGCCGCCGGGCTCACCAGGAAGAGGGCTGCGCGGGCGATATCGTCGGGTTCGCCCATCCGACGGAGCGGGATCCTCGAAAGGAAGTGCTCCATCAACTTCGAGAGGTCGGTCCCCGGAGGCGCGGCCGTTGCAGCCGAGGCCCCCGGCGTCGCGATGCTCCCTGGAGCGATGGCGTTGACGCGAACCCCGAAGGGCGCCCATTCCAGCGCCAGCGAGCGAGTGACCATCCTCAGACCTCCCTTCGATGCGTCGTAGGGGGAAAGCTGTCCGGTGGGGTGAAGGGCGTCGATCGAGGCCATGTTGACGATCGCACCCCCCTTCCCTTGCTTCTTCATCTGCTGGGCGACGGCTTGCGCCAGGAAGAAGGACCCGCGAAGGTTGACCCCCATGACCCGGTCCCAGAGCTCCTCGCTGACGTCAAGCGCGGGAGCGAACGGGAAGATGCCCGCGTTGTTGACCAGGATGTCCACCTGCCCGAACTCCTTCACGGCGGCCTCGACCAGCTTGCGGATCTGGGCCACCTGGCGAACATCGGTCTTCACGAACAGCGACCTCGCCCCCGACTTGGAGAGTTCGGCCGCGAGGGCCTTTCCCTTCGCCTCCTCGATATCCGCAACGACCACGGAGGCCCCCTGCGCAGCAAGCCTTCGTACGATCCCTTCCCCGATCCCCATCGAGGATCCTGTGACGATCGCCGCGCGTCCCTTCAGGTCGAAAAGTTCGCTCCAGGGTTTCATGTCGCACCCAAGGGAAACTTCCCAAGCGAGTAGATAGGCGGGGAGTGAACTCCAGCTCACGAGACCCTTCCGCGGAGGGCTCGCCGGGTCCAGGCGGACCCGGCCCCGGGGCCGCCGTGGTGGGGGGAAGACCTCCCGTGCTGGGACCTCTCCGCTCTGTAGGTCAGAGGCGGGGGCGTCAGCCGTAGTGCGTCCTACTCGAGCGCGGGCGACCTCGCGCGACCGTACTTGGCCATGCCGAGGGACCCCTACCGACCCGGCCGACCTCGGAGGTCGCTGGCCCCCTCCCCCGGAGCCTATGACAGCTTTCATTCGTCCTCCCTCTTCGGGGGCTACTGAGAGCCGTTGGGGAGGGGTGGACGTCGGACCAAGGTCGAGAGCGACCTCGGTCCTGGTTCTCGCTCCGGTCCGGTCGTATGAGATGGGTTGTTTACCTCGACATGGACGCCTTCTATGTCTCCTGCGAGCTCAAGCGCCGACCTGAGCTCAAGGGACAGCCGGTCGCGGTGAGCGCCGACCCCAAAGGGGGGAAGGGGCGGGGGGTGGTCCTGTCGGCGTCCTACGAGGCCAGGAAGTTCGGTCTACGATCCGCGCTTCCGGTGAGCCAGGCCTACGCCCTCTGCCCGAGCTACATCTGGGTCCTACCGGACTTCCCGTTCTACGAGGAGAACTCCAAGGACGTGATGGCCCTCCTCACGGCCCGCTCACCTCAGGCGCGCACCTTCAGCATCGACGAGGCCGCCTACCCCTGGGAGGGGGGAGACCCGGCGGGGGCGGAGCGTGAGGGTCGAGAGCTTCAGAAGGACGTCAGGGAGCGGTTCGACCTACCCTGCTCGATCGGGATCGGCCCGTCGCTGACGGTGGCCAAGATCGCCTCGGACCGGGCAAAGCCCGGGGGGGTCGTGGTGGTCCCCCCGGACAGCGTCAGAAGCTTCCTCGCGTCCCTTCCCACGCGAGCCATACCGGGGATCGGGAAGGTCACGGAGGAGGAGCTCGCCCGAGTCGGAGTGGCGACCATCGGACAGATGGCGGAGCTCCCCGTCGAGCGGCTCCGCAAGGCCTTGGGCGCCATGGCCCCCGGTATGAGCGACCTCGCTCGGGGTGTCGTACGCGAGGAGCCCTGGCCCGATGAGGAAGGGCCGAGGTCGATGGGGGCGATGAGCACCTTCGACACGGACAGCTCCGACCCGAAAGAGGTCCGCGAGGAGGTCGACCGGCTCGCCCGTGCGCTCGCGGAGAGCGTTCAACGGCAGGGTCGGAGGTTCCGGACGGTGACCCTCCGCGTACGTCGTAGCGACTTCCAGCAGCTGCAGCGGAGCCGGACGCTCCCCCAGAGGACCGAGAACACGGAGACGTTGGTCCGTGGGGCCCTTCAGCTCCTTGACCAGGTCCTCTCGGAGCTTGCGCAGGATATTCGCACCCCTCCCCCGTCGCTAGAGGAACCTCCACCCACGGGTCCTCCCCGGTCCCGTCCGGCCCGGTGGGGGATCCGCACGGTGGGGGTCTCGGTGGCCGACCTCGCGGAAGGTTCTCCTTCGCAGAAGAGCCTGGACCGTTTCGCCTCCGACTGACCAACGCCACGCTCATACGGAAGAGGTCCTCTGGGGTCGGGCGAGGCCACCGAGAGGAACGGCGGCAGGAGCGCGAAGTGCTGCCGCTAGTACTGCTCCTCCTAGGCATCTTCCTGCTCGCCGTCGGTGCCGGTGTGCTAGGTTCGATGCTGGGGCTGGGGGGAGGCATGGTCATCGTCCCCGGGTTGGTCCTGCTCTTTGGGGTCGACGTCCATTGGGCGATCGCGACCTCTCTGGTCTCGGTGATCGCGACCTCGGCCGGGTCGGCTTCCCGGTACGCTCGCAAGGGCCTCCTCCATCTCCGCCTGGGGTTCTTTCTCGAGGTCGCGACCGTGGTCGGGGGGCTCGTGGGCGCGGTCCTCACCGCTGCGGTGCTCATCGGACCGGTGGGCACCGAGGTCCTTCTCTTCCTGTTCGCCGTGGTCGCTTCCTCGGCGAGCTTCCTCCTCCTGCGAGACCTTCGGCGGGGCGGAGTTGCGGAACAGCCCCGTGACCCGCTCGCGGACCGCTGGAGGCTGCACGCGACCCTCCCGGCCGACGGCCCCTCCCCCTCCCGGGCCTTCCGGGTCGGTCACGTACGCGAGGGGCTGTCGCTGAGCTTCGTCGCCGGGCTCTCCTCTGGCCTGCTCGGGATCGGCGGGGGGCTCTACAAGGTGCCTGCGATGACCGCGGTCATGGGGGTGCCGATGAAGATGGCCTCGGCCACAAGCTCGCTGATGATCGGAGTGACCGCGGCCTCGGGGGCGTTGGTCTTCCTCTTGCATGGCGAGGTGGCTCCGCTCATCACCGCCCCCGTCGCCGTCGGGACGCTGGCGGGGACGCAGGTGGGGACGCACGTGCACGCGGTGGCCTCCTCCCGCGCCCTCCGCATCATCTTCCTCGTGGCGATCCTGGCCGCCGTCGCTTTGATGATCCTCCGGGGGCTGGGGGTGACCTCGGCATGAGCACGGTCGCGGGGGAGCCCTCCTCTCCGACGCGGGCGATCGACCTCGCTCAGCTCTCGGAAAGACTGGGTCGGCTCCTTGCTGCCGGCGTCCTCGCGAGCGCTTTCCTGCTGGCCGTGGGCGTGGTCGTCATCGTCGTGTTGGCGCCCGGGACGGGGATGGATGGGCTCCTCTCGGCCCGGTCGCGGGGAAGCTGGGGACCCGCATCCCCGGGGGTCCTCCTCATCGCCTCCGGGATCGTGGTGCTCGTGGCCACCCCCGTGGCCCGAGTCCTCCTGGCAGCGAGAGCGTTTGCGACCGCTGGAGAGGATGACTATCTGGGACTTGTCCTTGCGGTGCTGCTCATCTTGACCTTGAGCGTTGTCGTCGGTTATTGGCTCCCGCCCTCGCTCTAGCTTCCGTTCGTGCCTGGTCCCGCGGTGGCACGGTGCCCCCTCACGTTGATGTGGTGGGCGCGCTCGCCCCCCAGAAGGAGGGGCGAAGCGAGTGTCATCGGAGATCCCCGAAGCTGCGTTGCGTCTCGCTGAGACGCTCTCGAAGCCACGGTGGAAGGGGAGGTACCCCTCCCCCGATTTCGAGGGTCGTTCCCTTCCCAATGTCGGGGCTTCCGCCTTCCTCCGGGCCGGAGGAAGTTCGACCCCTCCTCTCCTCTCCGCGCTCCATCCCGACTATTCGGAGGGCTCCGAGCCAAGGGGGCCCGGCACGACCAGCGTGGTCTTCCTGTTGGACGGTTTTGGCTGGAGCGCGTTCCGTTCCTTGGTCGAGCGGGCCCGGAGCGCGTCGGAGCGCCACCTCGCCGAAGCCCTTGTCGCCCGGACGCTCCCGCTCACCACGGTCTTTCCCTCCACGACCTCGTCGGCCTTGATCTCCCTCTCGAACGGGACCGCCCCAGGGACGCACGGGATCGTCGGGTACACCGAGTACTTCCCGGCCTGGGGTTCGATCCTGAACACGCTCAAGTTCGCCCCACCGTGGGGGGGGCCGCGGGACGTCGCCATCGCCAAGGGGTTCCAGCCGCGGGACCTCCTGACCGTCCCCACGCTCTTTTCCCGGGGCATCCGTTCTGTCGCTCTCACCAAGGAGGCCTTCCAGGGCAGCGCCTTCACCCGGATCCTCTACGAGGGGGCGAAGTTCGAGGGGTACCTCTCGCTCTCGGACCTGAGCCACCACCTCGCGCGCATCCTCTCCCTCCCCCGCTCGCATCGTCCCGGGCTCGTATGGGTCTACTGGGACCTGCTGGACGCGGTCGGTCATCTCAACGGCCCGCACCCCGAGATGGCCATGGACGAGATCGCCCATGTCTTCCGCGCGTTCGTCTCGGCCGCGGCAAGGATGACGCCCCAGGCGCGAGAAGGGGTCCATCTCTTCGCGACCGGGGACCACGGCCAGGTCGAGGTCTCCCCACCGAAGGCCCGGGCGGCGCATGAGGACGCAAGACTGATGTCGCTCCTGCAGCGTCCCCCTTCCTGCGAGCGGAGGGCGGCGATCCTCCAGGCGCGAGCGGGCCAACGCGAGGCCTTGGAGGAACACCTGCGCGCCACGCTCCCGGAGGACTGGACGGTGCTCTCGGTCCCGGAGTGCATCGCCGGTGGTCTCTTCGGGCCCCCTCCACACCACCCCGACCTTTCGGCCCGCCTCGGCGACTTCCTGGTCCTGGCCGGCGAAGGGGGCACGATGTGGTACCGGCCTCCTGGCGCTCGGGGTCCGGAAGACCGGTTCCTCCGGGGAAGCCACGGTGGACTGAGCCCCAACGAGCTCTTGGTCGCGCTGGTCTCAACGCCCTTTGAAGAGCTCGCTCGCTGGCAGGCGTGAAAGGTCCGATCATCGATCCGGCGGAGGGGCTTCGAAAGGAGCACGAGTGTCGTTCGAGCTCCGCGAGTGGCGGAGGAGACCTCGAACGCGCTTCGGCCCTCCACGTGAAGCGTTCCTCGGTCCCCTTCGGCGACGGTTCGGCGGGGGTGGGTCCCACCCCGAGTTTTATGGGGGCCCTCAGCTCCCCCGGACCTACGGAAAGCGACGCCCTTTCCGGTGTGATGACTCCCGAGTGAGGTGGCCAATGTCCCTACGACAGCCCATCGTTTCCATGATGGGTCACGTGGACCACGGGAAGACGACGCTCCTCGACAAGATCGCCGGTTCGGCGAAGGCCTCGAAGGAGGCGGGGGGGATCACCCAACATATCGGAGCCGTCGAGGTCCCCCTCAAGGTCATCGAGAAGGTGTGCGCGGGACTTCTGCGCGAGGAGCAGTTCTCCATCCCCGGGCTGCTGTTCATCGACACTCCCGGGCATCGCTCCTTCGTCACGATGCGACGTCGCGGCGGGGCTCTCGCGGACATCGCGATCGTGGTCATCGACGTGCGGGAGGGGGTCATGCCCCAGACCCGCGAGGTGCTCCAGATCCTTCGCCACGAAAAGACGCCGTTCATCATCGCCGCGAACAAGGTCGACACCATCCAAGGGTGGCGCACCCCCCCGGCGCGCACGCCGCTCCCCGCCTTCTTGGCCACCCTCCCCACGGACACGCAGAAGGCGATCGATACACGCATCTACTCCCTCTCCGAGATGCTGGACCAGCTCGGGTTCTCGGCCGAGCGCTACGACCGGGTCTCCGACTATACGCGGAACGTGGCCATCGTTCCGGTGAGCGCCAAGACGGGCGCGGGCATCCCGGACCTCCTGGCGGTGATGGTGGGGCTCTCCCAGCGCTTCCTCGAGGAGGAGCTTCGTCAGGAGGAGCGGCCAGGGGAGGCCACGGTGCTCGAACGGACCGAGGAACGGGGGATCGGCCCGGTGGCGAACGTCATCGTCTACCAGGGAAGGATGAAGGTCGGGGACCCGATCGTCGTCACGGGCACCGACGGGCCCTTCGTGTCGAAGATCCGGGTGCTGACCCGACCCGTGGTGGTCCGGGCCGGCCGGGGGACCCCTTCCCGAAGGATGGAACCGCTCACCGAGGCGGTGGCGGCCTCCGGGGTCCAGCTCTCCGCCCCGGAGATCGAAAAGGCCCTTCCGGGGGGGCTCATCAAGGTCATCACCGCCAGCGGAGGGGAGGCCGCCGCCGAGCGGGCGCGGGAGGAGCTGGAGAGCGAGACCTACCCGGTCGCCGCCGTGGAGGAGAACGGGGTCTGGCTGAAGGCGGACACCCTCGGGGGACTGGAAGCGCTCGCTTTCGAGTGCAAGGAGGCCCGTATCCCCATCAAGGGGGCGGAGGTAGGCGCCGTCACGAAGCGCGACGTGCTGGTCATGAAGGCGGTCAAGGACCCGCTCTCCCGGGCGGTGCTGGCCTTCGCCGTCCCTGTGCATCCCGAGGCCGCCGCGACCCTCCCGGGCGCCGACGTGAGGGTGTTCTCGGGAGAGGTCATGTACCGCCTCCTCGAAGAGTACCAGGAGTGGAAAGGGAAGCGCCAGATCGAACTGGAGCAGGAACGGCGAAAGGCCCTCGTCCACCCCGCGAAGTTTCAGGTCCTACCAGGGTTCGTGTTCCATCGATCGCATCCGGCCATCGTGGGCGTGAAGGTGCTGGCGGGAACGCTGCGACCCCCCAGCCGCCTCATGGCGAAGGACGGCACGGACGTCGGCCTCTTGCGGGGGCTACAGGACAAGGGGGATTCCCTCAAGGAAGGAGAGGAAGGGGCGGAGATCGCCGCCTCGATCGAGGGCGCGACCGTAGGTCGGTCGTTCAACGAGGGGGACACGCTCTACGTCGCTATCTCCGAGGAGGGTGCACGAGCGCTCGCCCGCGTCGAGCTCCGCCCCTCGGAACGCGAGGTCTTCGACGAGGTCCTCCAGATACGCCGTTCCAAAGAGCCGTTCTGGGGCAAGTGAAGAGTCGCCGGGGGTGGGAGGCCGCCCCCAGCTCTTGCGTTCGGGCCGTCGCGGCGAGCACGGCCCTACTCGACTTCGCTTGGGGCGGGGACTTCGGAGCCTTCCTGGTCCCTCTCTTCGTCCTGTGGGAGTTGGGTCCCTGCGCTGGACTTCCCGGGGTCCTGGGTCCCGTTCTCGAGCTCTTCCTCCCCCTTCTCCTCCTCCGGCTCGGGCAGGACCTCGGGCATGGTCTTCCCCGTGTAGGGGTTGCCTCGAAGGAAGAAGCCCAAGAACGCCAAGATCCCGCCGACCACCGAGAGCGCCCCGGCCGCGACCAGGACGATGGTGACCTCCCAGAGCGGGATACCGGAGGAGGTGTTGGCCGTGACCGTGTACCCCGCGTCGACGAGGGCCGCCGCGCTTCCGAGGTTCAGGACGTCCAGAACGTACGGATACTGGGTCGCGGGGTTCGCCGTGAAGATGGCCGAGTAGCCTCCGTGGCCGTTCGTGGTCGCCGAAACGTTGACCAGGACGCAGGGCCCCGAGGCGCCGGGGTCGGCCAAGTCCACGTTGGCGCAGCTCCCGGTGGCCTTGAGGAAGTAGACCTGGACCTGCGCGGACGACGCAAGGTTCACGGAGATCCACCCCGAGGTGATCGCCACTCCCTGCGTGCTCAGCCCCACCGACTCCACCAGGTGGCCGTTGGGGGAGATCGAGGTGGAGGGAACGCCCCCGGTTTGGGTGATCTTGGAGGTGGACGGGAAGTTGATCAGGCCGACCCCGACGACCAAGAGCCCCAGGGCCACGAAGACCCCACCGGCCATGACGAGGCCCGGTCTCACGGCGAAGCTACCCTTGTAAATAGCTATAAACAGTGGCCCTGCTAGCCCCTCACGTGGAAAGCGCCGTCCCGGCCCCCGTCGGTGGGGTGGAGGGGGGCGTAAGCCCTCATTGCCCGGAGTGTCGCGGTAGCCGGTTGGTCCGCGACGTGGCGTCCGGCGAGCTCCATTGCGGCGACTGCGGGCTCGTCCTGGGGTCCCAATGGATCGCGGACGATCTTCCCTATTCCGGCGCCGACGGGCCCTCGGAGGGGGGAAGGGGCGTCGGCCCGTTCGTCCCTACAGGCGCTCCCCGGCGACACTTGGGCAGCACCCTGGGGGTGCGGCGCGACGGACAGGGGCGCGCGCTGAGCGCGGACCGTCGCAACTACTACGGGCATCTCAAATGGCTCATGGACCGGGAGGTCACGCGCAGGTCCGACAGTCCCCTCGATCGCTCTCCGGCCCGCGACCTCCTGGCCAGGACGTCGTCCACCCTGGGGCTCCCGACCGTGGTCCTGTCGGAGTCCGAGCGGATCTTCCGCCTGGCCTCCCAGCGGGGGGCCTTCCGCGGACGTAACCTGGGCTCGAGCGTGGGCGCTTCGCTCTACGCGGCGTGTCGGAGGTTCGGGCTTCCCCGCACGCTGGGCGAGGTCAGCAAGGTGGTCGGTGTGCGCCGATCCGAGCTGGGACGGGCGTTCAAGGCCCTGAGCCGCAATCTCGGAACCCCGGTGCCCATCGTCAATCTCCAGTCCTACCTCGCCCGCTACGCCGAGGAGCTTGCGCTCTCCCCGAAGGTCCGTTCGACCGTCGAGGAGATGCTTCGCGCTACGCAAGGACACCCCGAGGTTTCGGGCCTCTCCCCCCACGGCCTTGTGGCCGCCCTCATCTACCTCGCCAGCGAGCGGCACGGAGAGTCGCGGGCCCGGGTCCAGGTGGCCAGGGTCGGGTCGATCACCGAGGTCACCCTCCGGTCGACGAGCAAGACGCTCGAGCGGCTGCTCGCTGCGAAGCCCCTCAACACCGAGTGAGACGCCCCACCAGCGGTCGGGCCTGCTCCTCGGTGGGAGACCGGGGGCAGCTCACTTCAGGAGATAGTAGCCCGCGGCCTTCTCGCGGACCTTGCGGGTCGCGAAACCCTTGTTCTGGAGGTCCTGGAGCGCGCCCTGGACCATCCCCTTGGGGAGCTTGCAGGTCTGGGTGATGCGCTCCATCGTGCCCATCTTGGCCTCGTTCGTGAGACCGAGTTCCTTCATGGCCTTGTAGACCTTGAGCGTGTTCCCGGAAAGTTCGTCCGTGATCGAGGGAGCCTGCTCCCCGAATCCGTATTCCTCCATCGTCGTGCGCCTCGCGCGTTCTCCCCGAGCAACGGTGAGGGATTTAACGTAGCCCTGCCCGCGCCTCCTGGCGATCCCCGAGGAGCGTATATGGCACGGGTGGAGGACCACGAGTCGGTCGAGGGGTGCGCGCTCCCGAGCAAACTCCTCTACGACCTCGAATTGGATGTCTGGGCTCGACCCGGAGGAGACGGCCGCCTGCTGACCTTCGGCATCATGTCGCCCCTGGCGTCGTTCGCGGGGAAGTTCCTGGAGGTCTCCTTCCGTCGGATCGAAGGAGCGCTCACGCGCGGTCAGAGCGTCGCGACGATCGTGAGCGCACGTTTCACGGGAGCCGTTCGCGTCCCCGCGGGAGGGCAGATCGTCGAGCGCAATCCGGAGCTATCGCAGCGTCCGAAGCTTCTCAACAACGACCCTTACGGACAGGGCTGGGTCGCGACGGTCGATCTGGGGGGATCGGCCCCCCTCCCTCCCACGCTCCGAGACGCCTCCCACGTGCGGGAGGAGGTCGCGCGGAAGGTCCGCGAGATGCACATCCGCTGCTATCCCGCCGTCCCCGACGTCGAGCTCTTCGAGATCGGGAGCGAGTGTTCCGCAGTGCTCGCTCACCTCGACGACGAGGTCGCCCGGCGTGCTCCCGAGGAAGTGATCCTCCTTGTCGCGGACGATCCGACCGCCCCCATCGAGCTGGAACGATGGCGGATGAGGACCGGCCACAGTATCCTTCATTGGAGGAAGGAGGAGAACCTCTACCACTTCCTGGTCCGACGGGAGCGAGCGCCCCGACCTTCTCGTCCCTCCCCCTGACCGTCCCGCCTCGCCCTCGCGGGGCGCGAGGACCAAGTACCAGCTCCTGCTCCTGCAGGGGATGGAGGTCCGCGCCTACCGCCCTCGCGACGCCAAGGCCTGCGTGGAGCTGTTTCACCAGTTGACGGAGGTTCACCGTAAGCTCTACGACGACCCGACGATCGGCAGCAAGGACCCGGCGAGGAGCTTCCGCGCCCAGCTGCGCGAACACGGGCCGGGCAACAGCTGGGTCGCGGTGCACCGAGGGCGCGTCGTCGGGCTCACCGGGCTGGTCCCGCATCGCGGGTGGAGCTTGATCGAACCCGTCGTGGTGCTGGAAGGGTTTCGACGGCGCGGGGTGGCGAGGCTCCTCATCACGACCGTGGTCGAAGAGGCCCGCCGACGTCACTTGGACGCCCTACTGATCAAACCGGTCGCCCGGAACACCGCGGCCCTGCGGACCTTCCACGCACTCGGGTTCCGGGCGCTGGGACAGGTCGAGCTTCTCATGCCTCTGCGGGGGAAGGGGTGGTTCAAGCCCGTCCCGGGACCGACCCTGGCAGGTCGCCGTTTCCAGAGGTGGGGCCCAGCCTCATGGTGGGGGAGCTCGGCCCCAGTGCCGCCCCGCCCGGGAGACGAAGCTCGGGACCCGACGCGTGACCGGCCCCTGAGCCCTGGCGGCCCAGGCGCCGAACAGGTTCAGGGGCGCTCGATCGGGCTGCGGATCTGGTTCCCCCACTCGGTCCAGGACCCGTCGTAGTTGCGGACGTTCGGGTAGCCCAGGAGGTACTTCAGAACGAACCAGCTGTGGCTCGAGCGTTCGCCGATCCGGCAGTACGTGATGACCTCCTTCTCGGGGGTCACGCCCTTCGACGTGTAGAGCTTCTCGAGCTCTGCCCGGCTCTTGAACGTCCCGTTCTCGTTCACGGCCTGGGCCCAGGGGATGTTCGTGGCGCCGGGGATGTGGCCGCCGCGCTGGGCATGCTCGGTAGGATACTCGGGCGGCGCGGTCACCTCTCCGGTGAACTCCTTGGGCCCGCGCACGTCGACCAGCACCTCGCTTCCCGCCTTCACTTTCGGAAGGACGTCCCGCACGTAGTCGTGGAAGACCCGAAGTTTCTCGTCGGTCGGGTCGAGTCGTGGGGTCGCTGCGGGATAGGAGGGCACCTCCTTCGTCAGAGGCCGGTCCTCCTCGATCCACTTCTTCCGGCCCCCGTTGATGAGTCGGACGTCCTTCACGCCGTGGTGCGTCAGGACCCAGAAGGCGAAGGCGGCGAACCAGTTGTTGAAGTCCCCATAGAGCAGGAGGGTCGTCCCGGGACCGACTCCGGCCCTGGTGAGGAGGGCCGCGACCCCCTCGCGCGAGAGGATGTCTCTTCGGACCGGGTCGTTGATGTCCTTCCTCCAATCGAAGAGAACAGCCCCGGGCAGGTGTCCCAGAGCGTAGTTCGCCGAGGGGTCGTAGTCGACCTCGGCGATGCGCAGGCGGGGGTCGGCGAGATGTTCGGCGACCCAGGCGGTCTCGACCAAGGTCTCGGGGTGGGCGTAGTTCTTCTCCGGTGGCGTCATGGTGCCTCGGAGGTCCCGAACCCGTTCGGCCATATAAGTGATGCTACGTATGTAACATCCCACCTGCGCTTCGCGTTGCACGTCGCGTTCAGCGCGCGGTCACATGAGGGGTGCGTGGCAGCGCGTGCAAAGCGCAGAGCCCACGGGATTGAGGTGCCCGCATGCACGACAGGACGTTCGGTTCGAGACCACCGAAGCGCCCGCGTACGCCAGAGCGGGGACCATCTCCCGACCATCGGAGGTGAGGGGTACCATCGCGGAGGAGGCTCCGCCCGGACCCAGGGCCGCTCTCCCGGGCGAGGACGGGGCTCCCCAGGCCGAAGGTGCGTACGAGCGGGGAGCGCCCGAGGAGGTCCCCTCCTGGCGGGACGAGAGGTAGAGGGCCCCGCCCAAGAGCGCGAACAGCGCGGAGACGAGCGAGGCGTACCAGCCGAGTCCCGCACCCCAGGTCGCCTGGTAGGTGTAGGCGTAGTATGAGCCCTGGGAGTAGGTACACGAGGCCCAGAAAGTACCGTTAGGGGTGTTGGCTCCGCAGTCCTGGGCCTGAGGCCCCAGGAAGTAGTACGAGGGCCCCTGAGAGGGGTCGGTGGCGCTCACCCCGGTCACGAGCCCGGGTTGCAGGGTCAGGAGCACCGCCGGGGCGAGCAGGGCCATGATGCCGATGAAGAGGGCCAGCAGGTGGGTCGTGTGAAAGTGCCAGCGCCCCCATCCCCGTCCCGCGGCACCCATGATCATGAAGACCGCCGTCAGAAGCCCCAGCACCGCCGCCAGGATCGAGGTCACGTGCATCAGCACGTAGACGCCTCCGAGCGAGGGGAGGCCGCCCGTGGCGTATCCCCAGTTGGTCGCGCTGTTGTCGCAGGGCCCTCCGTAGGAGTAGCCGTAGGTCCCCGAGCAGCTGATGTAGCTGGTCGACCCCGGGGAGAAGAGCAGCGAGTCGGTGGCCACCGCGGTGCCGCTGGAGTTGGTGACCGAGACCGTGTCGTACCACCAGGGGGAGACCGCCGCGGTGATGGCCAGCGCGAAGGAGAGGAAGAGCAGGGCGGCGGCGGTCCATCGGCGCCCAGAACCACGACGTCCCCCCTCCCTCCGTCCATACGCCGGCGGAGGGGGAGCTGGGGGAGGTGTCACCGCGCCGTTCCAAGAGGCCATGGGACCTCACCAGCAGGGGTCATGCCCCCCATAATCTCTGCGGCGGGACGCCACCGCGTTCCTGGCGGAGGGGGACCTCCCACAGTACGGCGAACGACCTCGCGTCCCCCCCTGAGGGGGCGATGGGGGGGATCCCCCCTTTCGGGGTACCCCGGTCTCTCCGCACTTCCTGGCTATCGGAGCGCCTCGAGCTGCCGTCGGAGCTCGCTGTCGGTCCGCACCCGGCTGAGCTCCAGGTCTCTCAGGGCCTCCGAGAGATCGCCCTCGGTGTAGACCCCTTCGAACACCGAAGGGAACGCCCCTCGGAGCGCAAGGGCCTCGGCGACCTCGGCGAGCATCGTGTCCGGCTCGGAAGCCCATCGGCCGAGCGGCTCTCCCTCCTCGATGCGCGGGGACCGCTCGTGCCAGAAGGCGGTCCGGACGACCCCTCGCTCGAGGTCGGTCCGGCGGACGCGGACCGTCGCGGCCGCCGGCACCCCTTGCCCGTCGCGCACGAACTCCGGCAGCTCCGTTCCCACGAACTTGCCGGTCCGCTCGGCCAAGCTGCGCAAGAGGCCGATCGGGAGGACCACGACCATGCCCGCCCGCTCCCCGGAGCTGTCGATCAGCGAGGCCACCCGCACCTCCTTCGGATCGAAGCGATGCTTCTCGGCGAACGCGCCCAAGAACGAACGCTCCTCTGGCGAGATCGCCGGGTCCTCGAGGCCCCGGAGCGTTCCCAGCCGTGCCGGTGCGAGCTGGGGCGCCTCCTCGGTCATTGACCCCCATAACGTGGAGGAAGGGCATGAGCCTGACGCGCGCGAAAGGTGACGGCCCGTGGCCGCAGGAGCGAAGGCTATCTGCGGGAGCGCTCCCCGATGACCTAGAGGACTCTTGACGAAGGACGAGGCCGGGGCGGGCCCTGCCACCGCCCGGTTGAACATCCTCGAGCTCCCCTGCCCGAACTGTGGGGAGGTCCTGCGCCATCGGGTGCTCCACGTCAAGGGACACGCCAAGGCGCCTGCACCGGGCACGCTCGAAGGGATCGCGCGTTGCATGCGATGCCACACCTCCCACCCCTTCGGCGTCTCCCCTCGCGTGTTGGACAGGGTATCGGTGATGGTGAGCGAGGGGCCGCAGTCGCTGCGGTCCCACGTCGACCTCCCGGCCGACCGTGTGTTGGATCTGGAGGGGACCCTGCGCGTGGACGGTCGCCCCGTCCGCATCGCCAGGATCGAAGGGCGCGAGGCGCGGAACCTCCCTCGCGCCCGTCCGAGGGACATCGTGGCCTTGTGGACCGTCCCGACCGACGAGCTTCACCTGCGTCTCTCGGTGGTCGAGGGGGCCCGGACCCGGCCGCTCCACCTTCTCGTCCCGGGGCGCCACGAGCTTCGCGTGGGCGACGTACTGGAGGTGGAAGGGGAGAACATCGAGATCACGGGGCTGCGGGGGCGGGGCAGGACCTTCCACGACCCTGGTGCGATGCTCCCCGCGCGAGAAGTGCAGCGGATCTACGGACGCACCGCACGGACCCCGCCGGGGGGGAAGAGGGCCTGGAGCCGTTCCCGAGAGACCCCCAGGTCCTGAGCGACCTTTCGCTCGACCTCGTCGCGTTCCCGTTCGTCGCCGGGAAGGACCCTCCAGAGCACCTTCCGTCGCTCCCCCTGGAAGCTCTCGGGGGGGGCGACCTGGAGCAGCAGTTCTCCCTCGTGCTCGAGCGTCCCTAGCGCGAGCTCCAGGGGGAGGTCCTTCTCGAAGTGCTTCGTCCCGTGGATGACCCAGGAGCCGCGGGCGACGAACTCCCCGCTCGCCCCCGCTTTCGAGACGTTCTCCCCCTCCACCCAGAAGGCGTCGGCCGAGGCGAGCCCCGCACGCCACGCCTTCGAGCAGGCGACGCCCCACTGCGCGACCTCCCGCAGGGTCCGCTCTCCGACGTCCCCCTGGCCGGGGACGGAGCGCTTGAGCACCACGCTGGGGGCCCCCTGGAGGTCGGCGTGGAAGTAGAGGTCGTGTTCCCGGAGGTAGCGCTTGACCACGGCGTCGTTCGACTTGGCGTCCCGGCCCGCGACCGCCACCCATCCCTCCGAAGAGACCATCCACCGAGGGGCCCGCTCGAACCAGAAGTGCTTCCTTCGCGGCGTCGCCCAAGGTCGCAGCACCGCACGTTGCTCGGCCTCCACTCGCTCGCTCCTCCCCTGGGCCTCGGTCGCCGCTTGGGCCTCCTCGAGCGCCGCCAGCTTCCGCTCGGTCTCGGTGAGCGCATGACGCGCGCCCTCCAGCTTGGGGAGGCGTCGCTTCGCCTGGTCGAAGAGCGCTTGGGCGCTCTCACGAAGGGGGCGCCACCCGGGAAGCCGGATGGCCCGGCCCTCCAGGGAGATCTCCACCTCCACCTCGTCAGGGGCGGCGCTCCGGGCCTGCTCGAGCCGTCCCTCGGCCTCCTCGTATCGGGTCAGAAGGAGCTGCGCGGTGCCTTGCTCGTCGGACATGGCGCGGGTCAGCTCCTCCACGGCCGCGGTCTGCTGGGCTCTCAGGCGAAGAAGGGTCGCTCGCTCCTCCGCCACGAGGTCCGCTTCGGTCGGCTTTGCTCCCGGCACCGGCGCTGCCGGGGCGGGAAGCTCGGCGAAGTAGACAGCGGCCGCTTCGGAGAAGCGGGCGAATGCTTCCAACGACACGCCCGGGACCGAACCCCATCGCCGGGACGGGAAGGGGGTCGCGTCCAGGGGTGCGGGGAGGTCGGGTGAGCGGAGAAGGTGGCCTTGGGGAGGGTCGGCGATGTCGCCCAAGAGCGACCCCATCGCCTGCACGATCCGCTCCGCCGAGGGCTCGGCTTCCGAGGTCGCGGGAACCCTCTCCTCGAGCCCCGCTCGGGCCAGGACCTCCTCGGCGACCGGGCCGCCCATCCCGAGTCGGGCTGCGAGCGTGCTGACCCGGTCCGTCCGGGAGCGGACGAGGGCCGCCATCACCTCACCCGCCGAGAGTCGGAAAGGGTCCTTCCTCGCCGGAGGGCGAACGTAGGGTCGGCCGGCCCGCAGCTGTCGCCCCGCCCATGCGCGCGCATGGAGCAAGGCCATGATCTTCCCACGTCGGACGAGCAGGACGTTCCCTTGACCGAAGAGCTCGAAGGCCAGGACCGCAGGGGTCTCCTCCCCCCCTCGGCCGAAGGAGAGTTCGAGGTAGCGCTCCCCTTCGGGCTGCTCCACGGACAGCAGGGGGGCGCCGGTGAGGTGTTGGCGAAGGTCCTTCCCCAGCCGTCCGGGCTCCTCCGGCCGTTCTCGGGACGACGGGAGCAGGGTCGCGAAGCGCCCCGGAGCGACCAGAAGGTCCCACTTTCCCCGGTCCTGGGCCTTCAGGCTGACCAGCACGCGGTCCCCTGGCAGCGAGAAGGCCTTGTCGAACCAGCACCGACCGAGGGCACGGATCTCGCGGACCAGGGCGAGGGTGTCGAGGGACGAGAACCCCTCCTTGGCGGTCGGCCGGGTCGAGGGGCTCGCAGGCAAGGCTTTCTCCCAAGCGCCGCAGAGGCTTTAGCGGAAGGACCTTTCGAGTCGGCCGTGTCGCAGGCGTCCCGTGCACCCAGGTCCCCCGGGCCTTCGGCCGACCACGCTCGCGATGCCGATGCGGGTAGCGCTCTCTCGTGGCCCGAGCGCGCGCGCGAGTTCTGCCGGGTGGAGGTCGCCCCGCATCTGCGGGAATGGGACCGACAGGACCGCATGTCGGAGCGCTTCGTGCGCACCTTCGCGCAAGCGGGCTTCTTGGGCCTCACGATCTCGAAGGAGCACGGCGGGCAAGGGCTCTCGACGCTCGAGTTCGCTCAGGTGATGGAGGAGCTCGCCGTGGGGAGCGGAGCCGCGGCCACGATGATGGCCGTGGACCTCTCGGTCGTCGCAGGTCCCATCGACCAATGGGGTTCGGAGGAGCAGCGTCGGGAGTTCCTGCCCCGGATCGCGAGAGGGGAGTGGATCGGGTCGTTCGGTCTCACCGAACCCTCGGTCGGGTCGGACTCCCAGCACCTGTCGACCCGCTATGCCCGGGACGGGGACGCTTGGGTCGTGAACGGGACGAAGATGTTCATCACCAACGCCGCCTCGGCGGAGGTCGTCCTGGTCTTCGCGACCAAGGACCCGAAACTCGAGGCGCGGGGCATCAGCTGCCTGCTCGTACGGAAGGGCGCCGCGGGGTTCTCCGTGGCCCAGCGCCTGGACAAGCTCGGGATCCGAGGGTCCGAGACGATGGAGCTCGTCTTCGAGAACTGCAGGGTCCCTGCGTCCTCCCTCCTGGGGAAGGAAGGCGACGGGTTCAAGATCGCCATGACCGCGCTCGAGGGAGGGAGGATCGGCATCGCGGCATGCTCGCTCGGGATCGCGCGAGCAGCGTTAGAGGAGACGATCCGCTGCCTCCCGTCCCCCGCCGAGGACTGGCAGAGGGCGGCGGTGGCCCGCATGTTCGTGGACGTGGAAGCCTCGAGAGCCTTGGTGGAGAAAGCCGCCAGGATGCGCGACCAGCGCCAGGATTTCGCGGGCGCCGCCTCGGCGGCAAAGCTCTTCGCCTCTCAGGCGGCCTTCCGTGTCGCTTCCAAGGGGCTCGAGCTGGTCGGCCGCTCGGCCTTCGACCGGGACTCGCCTTGCCAACTGGAGCAGCTCTTCCGCGATTCCCGGGTCCTGACCATCGTCGAAGGTACGACCGAGATCCAAGAGCTCATCCTGGGTCGCAGGCTCCTCGGGCGAGAGGTCCCGCCGCGGGCGGGGAACGGCGGGTAGTCCCTCCGGCTCAAGGGGTCCCGAGCCGGCGGGAGACCTGGATCGCGCTCGAGAACTCGAGCTCGGCGGTCTGCCGACCGACCACCTTTCCCGCGCTGTACGCCAGGACCGCACCCAGGACCGCCACCACCGCCGAAGCCAGCACGGAGAGCTCCGGATGTCCGGACCGGAAGGCCCACACCCAGGGAGTGGAGAGCGAGGTCGAGGAGAGGACCGTGGCGAGGACCCACCCGACGACCCAGCCGATGACGCCAAGGACAAGGAGCAAGCCCGCCACGAGACGGGCGCGAGGATGAGCGGACATGTTTTTTCGAGGGAGCCTGGGCAGTAAAGCGTTTCCGAGACCTCGAGGGAACGAGGTCAAAGAGGTTGCTGGGCACGTCGCCGCGGGGCACACGGTAGCCGCGTACCTCTTACGCCGAGGGCGGGTCGAGCCCACGTGCCAGGGCATCGGCCGGCGGGCGACCTTCCGGGATTCCGACCGGCCTCCGAGGTCCAGGACGTAGCAGGACCGCCGTCGGATCCTTCTGGGCGAGATCGACGAGGGTCCCGCGGCGCTCCTCCCCCCTCCCCTCCCGCTGACGCTCGCGTACCTCTCGAGAAGGTCCCCTTCGACCCTCGGCTCGCTGCCGTCATCCGCTCCCAAGGCATCCAAGAGCTCTACCCACCCCAGGCGGAAGCGCTCCTCCCCGTCCTGGAGGGGCGAAGCGTGGTGCTCGCTTGCCCCACATCCTCCGGGAAGTCCCTGGTCGCCTACGGCGCGCTCGTAACCGCCGCCCTCGCCGGTCGCAAAGGGATCTACATCGTTCCGCTTCGGGCCCTCGCGAGCGAAAAGTACCAGGAGCTGAAGGCGTTCGAAAGCCTGGGGATCAAGACCGCCCTCACCATGGGCGAGCGCGACATCTCGTCGAAGGACCTGGAGGGCGTGGACATCCTGGTCGCCACGAGCGAGAAGACCGACAGCCTGCTCCGCCACCGATCTCCCTGGATGGAGACCGTGGGCGTCGTCGTGGCCGACGAGGTCCACCTGATGCGGGACCCTCAGCGGGGTCCCACGCTCGAGGTGACCCTGACCCGGCTCCAGCGACGACACCGGGGCTTGCAGGTCGTCGCCCTCTCCGCGACGGTCCAGAACTCCGTCGCGCTGGCGAAGTGGCTGGGAGCCGAGCACATCCGCAGCGACTTCCGTCCCGTCCCCCTACGCCAGGGGGTCTACCGGGAGGGTGAGATCACCTTCACCGACGGCGGCCACCGTCAGATCGCGGAGTACGGCGAGGTCCTGGAGTCGCTGGTCTGCGACATCCTGAAGGAAGGGGGCCAGGCGCTGGTCTTTGTCAACTCTCGCAAATCTTCTGTGACCCTCGCGACGCGGCTCGGGAAGTCGGTCGGCCCGTTGCTCTCCCCTTCCGAGCGCGACGACCTTGTGGGGCTCTCGAAAGAGCTGGGGGGGGACCATGAAGAGGAGACCGAGGGACTGCGCCAGCTTTCCAGCATCGTCCCACGCGGGGTCGCGTTCCACAACGCCTCCCTGACGAACGAAGAGCGTGGGAGGGTGGAAGGGGCGTTCCGCATGGGGCGCCTCAAGTGCCTGGTCGCGACGACGACCCTGGCGATGGGGCTTAATCTCCCAGCCCGGCGGGTCATCGTCCGCGATACGACCCGCTACGACGACTCGATGGGGATCTCGGTCAAGGTCCCGGCGCTCGAGGTCCACCAGATGCTGGGTCGCGCAGGGAGGCCCCGCTACGACCCCTACGGGGAAGCCCTCCTGCTGGCGAAGAGCGAGGACGAGGAGGAGGACCACTTCGCGAGGTACCTGACCTCTCCACCGGAGGACGTCGAGAGTCAGCTCGGGAACGCTTCGGTCCTGCGCACCCATCTTCTCGCCCTGGTGGCCTCCGGCGAGGTGACGACCGAAAGGGAGCTCCAGGGATTCTTGGAATCGACCTTCTACGGCCACACGCTCTCGTTCCGGGACCTGCGCGGAGAGCTGCTGCAGGCCCGTGCCTTCCTGGAGCGTTGGGGACTGCTGGAGCGGGGCTCCCCGCTGCGGGCGAGCCCGTTCGGCAAGCTCGCCTCGGACCTCTACCTCGACCCCGTGACCGCCGTCCTCATGAGGAGGGCCTTGGGTCGGGCCAGGTCCCACACTTCGCCCTTCGCGTTCCTGGCCGCGCTGGCGGTCACTCCCGACCTTCTCCCGCTGGGTGTCCGCTCGGGCACGGACGAACAGGGGATGCTCGCCCGCTACGCCGCGGAGGAGAAGGACCTGCTCTTGCCTCCGGAGGAACCCGAGATCGTGGACCTCCTGCCTCCCTTCGACGGGTTCCTGGGTTCGCTCAAGACGGCCGCGCTCCTCGAGGCCTGGATGGACGACCGCAGAAAACTTCTCGAGATCTCCGAGGCCTTCGGGGTCGGGGCGGGCGACCTACGGACGCGGGTCGAGCGGGCGGAGTGGCTGCTCTCCTCGATGGCGTTCCTCGCTTCGCGCGAACGTCGTGAGGTCGCGAAGCAGCTCGACGAGCTCTCGGTCCGAGTACGGTACGGGGTCCGTTCCGAACTGCTCGAACTGGTCTCCCTCCGTGGGATCGGTCGGGTGCGGGGTCGGGTGCTCTATGAAGAAGGGTGGCGCGACCTCGAGGCGCTTGGTGGGGCTGGCGAAGGAGCCATCGCGCGTGCGTTGGGGTCGCCCGCGATCGCGCGGAGCGTGATGGAGCAGGTGCGTCGGCGGAAGGGGGGTCCTGGACCCGAGTCCACCGTGGCGGCAGGTCGGGGAGGCAGTTCTCCCAGCGATCCCTCCGGGGCTCCCTCACCCGAAGGGCCGGCAACGCGATGGTCGCGACTGGACGAAGAGCCCTCGTCCTCCCCCTGACCTCGTCCATCACGGACCTCGTAGGGACGCCTAGAGCCTCGAACGGTGGGGAACTCCGTCCGGCCGAGCCTTCCCGCGGGGTGGGCGCCGGAGAACCGCGGGTCGTTTGGCGGATGAGGCGCGCCGCCACACGTCCAAGACCAT
>JAGWLG010000067.1 GCA_028864975.1 Thermoplasmata archaeon
GGACCCGGTTCCCCTCCACGACAGCATCGACCTTGGAGCCGAGGACCCGGTTCCCCTCCACGACAGCATCGATCTTGGAGCCGAGGACCCGGTTCCCTTCCACGACGGCCTCGAGGATCTTCTGGTCCCCTTCGCGGACCGCTGCGAGGGTCTCCTTGCCCACGGCGAGGCCCTCCTTACTGACGGAGAGGTTTTCCTTGGCGATCCCGAGGGTCTCCTTACCGACCGAGAGAGATTCCTGTCCCAACGCGCCAAGCCTGTCGAGCGAGTCCGCCATCTTACTGAGGATCTTGACCCCCTGAACCGCACTCTCGCGGGTCTCCTGGGCGTCAGAGCCCAGCACCTGCTTGAACGCTCTGAGGCCGGGGTCGACGGGCTCCTCTCCCACCCGCTGGACGCTCCGCGCGTGAATGACCCCGTGCTTCCCTGAGATGTCCCTCACCAAGAGCACGATCTGGGTCTCCGGGCCTTGCGCGACGATGTGGACCAGACCAGAGTCCTCCTCGTCGTTCTTGACCGAGCCTAGGATTCCGAGCTGGTGCGCGACCCCCTCCACGAAGTCCCGGTATCCGACCTTCTGGACCTCTCCCCGGGCCTCGATCTTCCAGCGAACGAGCCTCTCTGGCATGGACATCTCATCGACCGCGGAGCCTGCTCATAAGCATTCACTGGAACGAGCCCGTGCGTGTACGATGCTCCTTGGTCCGAACGGGAGGGGTCCCCCGGAACGCCGGTCGCCTCGTTCCAGGAGGGACGACCGCCGGGCGCGCGTTCTTCGCCGGAGGGTGATCCAGGACCCTCGGGTCGTGCATGAGGCTCCTCGGGTCCCTTAGGGCGCGCTGGGTCTCCTCGACCCATCGCGCCAGGACCTCTGGCGTGAGGGGCTCGTGGCGCGGCCGGCAGGCGTGCGCCTTCCACCAGAGGGCGACGAACCGCTCGGCGCGCTTCCGCTCGCTCGGGGGAACGCCCCCGACCTCGAGGGCGTCCCAGGCCGCGCGGTCCGCCGGGCGCGGGAGCGCGGGGATGCGGCGCCGCGCAAGGTGGACGGCCCAGAACCGCGCCTCCAGGACCAGGTCCTGCGTCCCCTGGACCATGTCGACCAGCAGAGAGAGGGGCGGGACCAGGCTCAGGGCGGGCCGCCTCGGCATCCGTCCTCCCTCTCGCCGTCCGGGGAGCGGCGGGGGGTCCCGAACCCCACGGTAGGGGTGGGTCCCGTGGAGCGCGGCGTAGACGGTCACGGGGGAAACCCCGAACCTCGCGGCGATGTCGGGCGCCCGCTCGCCGCGCCCGTAGCGGCGACGGACCTCCTGCACCTGCTAGTGACCGAGGGACGGGGAGCTCGGAGCGGGAGACGGGAGCGGCGGGGGGCATCGACGCCCCCGTAGGGCGGGAACCCGTAGAGCGCGCTCGCGACGGTCCTCCGGTCGGTCTTGAACGAGCGTGCGAGCCTCCGGACCTCCCACCCCGCGAGCCGCAGGTCGCGTAGACGGGAGACCTCGACGGGGGCGAGTCGCGGCTTCCCGGTCGGCTCTGCGAGCGGACGGGGGGAACGGACCCTCCCGTAGGGGGGGCGGCCGAAGGTCGCCCGCAGGACGACCGTGCGGCTCACGCCGAAGCGCCGCTCGAGCGAGGAGAGGGTGGCTCCCCCCTTCCGCAGGGTGCGCAGCTCCCTCACCTGGGTCCGCGTGAGAGCCCCCCGCTCGAGCTCCTCGGCGGGGAAGGGGGGCGGATCCGCGACGCCCTCGTAGGGGGGGCGCCCCAGGAGGGCGGAGACAACCGCCCTCCTCTTGACGTGGAACCGCGCCCGCAGCTCGTTCGTCGAGAGCCCCTTCTCTCCCCGCAGGCGGCGGAGGTCGCGGACCTCGGCGACCGACAGGACCGCGCGCGGGGGCTCCTCCTCCCGACGGACGGGCCTCAGGCCCCCTACCCGCGTGTAGGCGTGCCGGCCGCGAAGGGCGTTGTTGACCGTCCCGGCGGACACCCCGAGACGGGAGGCGATGTCGCGCGGACCGACGCCGTCAAGGCGGAGGCGACGCGCGAGGGCCACCAGGCGGGGGGTGAGGACGCGCTCCCGCTGGTTCCACGCCGGGACGGGAAGCGGGGGAGAGTCGCGAAGCCCGTCGTACGGTCTCCCCCCGTAGACGGCCTTGCGGACCGTGAGACGTGCCACGCGGAACCGCTCCGCCAGAGAGGAGATGGTCTCCCCCTCTCTGGCCGCGGCGCGGAGGAGTCCGACCTGGGCGTTCGTGAGGCGCCGGTCCGCCTCGAGCCTCCCCCACCCCGGGGGGAGAGGGGGTGGGTCGCGGATCCCCGCGTAGGGGGGGAGTCCGCGGAGCGCTCGCTGAATCGCGCTGCGGTCGACACCGAAGCGGCGGGAGAGGCCCGCCGCGGACACACCCTTCCGACGGGCGTCGCGCGCGAGGCGGACCTGGGACGGGGTCAGGGCGGGGCGGGGGGACACCGGCTGGTCAGGCGTCTTGATGATTTACAGATGACCGCGGGCCTGTCCGAGGCGACCCTCCCGCCTTGGCCGAGCGGCTCGAACCCCGCCTTTCGCGTGGAGATCATTCAGAGAAGCGCCGCGGACGTTGGACCGGTCAACCTCTCCACCGCCTCTGAGCCGAGCTCGTCACACGCGAGCTCCGTGTGGGCGAGCCACGACGTCTACGCCCTTCGCAGGGGCTGTTGCTGGGCGCGATCACGCTTGCTCGCGCTTGGACCCCCTAGGAAAACGGGGTCGCTCGAGCCGCCGGTCGATCTTGGGCACCTGCTCCTCTGCGAACCGCCAGGCTCTCTCGTGGTCCGGGGGTGCGGGCGTGGCGTCCTCGTACGGGTGCGCGAACATGAAACGGAACTCACCCAGTTCCTCCCAAGGGACCCGCGGGTTTGCCTGTCGGAACGACCTCGGCAGCTTCCCCGCCGTCTCGGCGATCAGCTCCAACCGGTGCTCGACCGAGTCCCGAGCCGACGTGTCGGTCGGATCAAGGAACGCATCCCGTCCCTTCCGGACCTGCGTCGCAATGGCCCTCGCGTGGCTCCGGATCTCGTCGACCAAAACTCGTTGCTGGGTCTCGTCCTTCACAGAGCGACGGCCTCCTGGACCACCTGGGGCCGCACGGCCCAATGTAGTCGGCTCTCCTCGACGACGTCGACCTTACGGTGGAGCAACTTGCGCACACCGATCCGGAAACGGGCAATGTCCAAGAGGTCCGCCTTCCGATCCCACTCCACGAGAAGGTCAACATCGCTCCCCGCATTGGCCTCTCTCCGACGGACCGACCCGAAGACCCGTACGTTCCGTGCCCTGCACACCGAGGCGAGGCGGAGGAGCTCCCTCCGATGTTCCCCGATCACTTCGTCGATCCCCAGGCCGTTGCCGAGCGCCACGGGTCGGATCTTCGGGACGTCCCAGAGCCGGGACTTGCAGTGAGGGCACACGGACGGTCGCTCCTGCTTGCGCACCCGCCAGGTGTACACGCAACGATGGCAGTGGACCAGGTGTCCCTTTTGACCGGACATGAGTGCTCTTTCCAGGAACTTGGCTTACTTATCTCTATCGTATAGACACGGGTGCGGGCGGGGGAACGCAAGGACGAAGGGACCCCCGGTCGTGGACCGGGCGCATCCCTCCATGGCCTCGGGCCCGTTCGGCTGCAAGGTGGGTCCTTCCAGGACTCGAGCGGGCCGCCTCTTGACCGACCAGGAGGTCCGATAGCCCGTCGGCTCCTGCGCAGGTCTTCTCTCACGTAACTGCCCTCCCCCGCACGCGCCAGGGGCATTGCCGGTGGAAGGGGCAGGCCGTCCCGGACCCTCGCTGGGGCCACTGGCGCCTGGCGGAACCACCCTGCGCCGGCCCTCCCTTCCTCCAGGGGGTCGGGTCCGCGGTCCACCCTCGGTCAGCCCTTCCGGCTGACCTTCCGGTGCTCCACCCGCCCGTGCACGTTCTCCAGGACGTGGACCATGTCCTTCTCGACGTGGAGGATGAGCGACTCGCCGGGGGCGAGCTTGGCCCCCACGATCGGGGACGGAGGTGAGACTGCCTCCGGGGCCGCGCGCGCCGCCGAAGGGTCCGGGGCAGCCCTCGCAGAGAGAGCCCGCGCTCTGGTCGCGACACGCCTCGCGGCCGTCTTCACGGCGGACCCCGCCCCTGCCACCGCCGAGCCCGGCGCGGCGGCACCTATCCTCAGTTCCCTGCCCACCTTGCGCACCGCGATGAGCCCGCTCTTGCGCAGGCTCTTGATTCCGCCGAAGAGGGAGGTCTTGGAGACGGTGCGCTTCCCCGTCGCCTTCTGGATGGCCTTGACCAGTTCCTGTGTCGTGACGCGGGCCTTCGGCTCGAGCCCCTTGACGTGGTCCAGGATCGCCTGCTGGACGGTGCCGAGCCTTCTCCTCCCTGCCGTTTCCGGCCCCCTCCGGGGCATTGAAGGGGGTAGTCAAGAGGGGCGCTTCGGACCCTGGTGGTCGCCACCAGGACGCTCGGGCGACCAAGCTCAGACTGGAACGTCCGCCTACAGCTCTCCCGACACTCGCTGACCATTCTCGGTCAGAGCGTGGACCTTCCCCTGGAAGAGGCCCGTTCGGGGGACCCCGACGCGTCCTTGACCCCCGGACAAGACTTAAGACAATTGCCAGGCTATTGGGGACGATGGCGACGGCCGACCCTCCCACGACCATTACGATCCGATCTAGCACTCGTCATCTCCTCGAGTCCATGAAGCGTCCTGGAGAGACCTACGACGAGCTCATCCAGGAGATCGTCGAGGAGTACTATCCTCCTCGTGTCATCGCCGAACTCAGGAAGCGAGTCGCCGATGTTCGAGCAGGTCGCGTCAAGGGAGTGCCCGCCGAGGAAGTCTATCGTAGGTGGGGGGTTTGAGCTCGTTCCGGGTCGATTTCGACCCGCGGGGCGTCACGGACGGCCTGAAGCTCCCGGTCTTTCTACGAAAGAGGATCCGCAGACAACTGGACTACCTGCGGGCCGCCCCTTACCGTTCGCACCCTGCGGTCCAGGTGAAGGAGATCGCGGAGGTCCGGGGGGTTTGGAGGTTTCACACGTCGAAAGACGTCAGGGTCTTCTACACGGTCCAGGGGGACCTGGTCTGGGTCCTCATGATCGAGCGTAGCCCTGGGATCACCCGCAAGACGACGGGCGAGCTGCGGCGGCGTCTCGGGACCCGTATCTGAGCCCAAGCTGAGCTTGGACCCCGACGGATCCCCGATGGGCCTCGGTTGGTATCTCTATCTCGACGCGGGCATCCAGCTCCTGGAAAGCCTTCGTTGGTGACCCTGAGGAACCCGTTCCGTCCTTCGGGCCATCATGCCACGCGGTCACCCCCCTCTCCTCTCGTCGGCTCCGTCAGGCCCGAGCGCGCCTGCTCGGGGGGGAACCCCTCCCGGCCATCGCGAAGGCGCTGGGCTCCGCACCGGGAGCCCTCTTGACAGCCCTCGAAAGGGCTGCCCGCGCAACGAGGGGGTGAAAGGGGCCTTGCGCCTGCGGCGCCCAAGGAGCGGGCGCGAGGCCCCGTGGAGGACCCGGTCCGCGGACACCTTCAAGGCCGATCCCGCTGGGGCCGTTGAGGCGCGGCCGCGAGGTCCCCTCCGGGCGACTCGGCGTCCCAGGCGCGCCAGGGGAGGGGGGCGAGGACGCCGCGGGTCAGCTCGCCCTCAGGAGCACCCTGCGCAGGATCGGGTCCGGCACGGTGTACTCCCCATCGGTCTCCGAGATGAGGTCGAAGCTCTTCAGGGCCCGGAGGATGCCCCGCACCGAGGCATCGTTCACCGGGCCCCCTCTCAAGGCGGCAAGGTCCTCTCGCAACTCCACCCAGCGTGCCCCTCGAGCCAGGGTCCTCAACGCCGAGAGGTACACCTTCCTGTCACGACCTGACAAGAAATGGTGGAGCTCGTCCCGCGCCACGGCGGAAGCCTCCTTGATCGCGTAGGCCAGGGCCTCCTCCGGAGGCATCCGCTGAACGGCCGCCGCGTTCCCGTAGAGGGTGAGCCAGCCCGGCGTTCCGCCCAGCTCGGCGACCACCCGCTCCCCCGCCTCCTCGTCGAACGAACGGTCAGCCTCTTGGAAGCCGCGTCGGAGGAAGTCGATGGACTGCTCCCGCGTGAACGGGCCGAGCTCGATGCGCGCCGGGGAGCGTCCCATGAGCGGTGAGGAGGCCTTGGGCTCGAGCAGGGTCCTCATCAGCCCGAACATCGAGCCCGAGAAGACGAAGATCGTCCGCGGGCTCGTGTTGAAGATGTTGCCCAGGAGCTTGGACAGAGGCCCGGCCATCGCGTAGAGCTCCTGCACTTCGTCGAGCTCGATCACGCACCCCTCGGCACGGCTGGTGATGACCCGCATCACATCCCAGAGGGTCTTCATCGACCGGTTCGGGGCGGCGATCGAGAGGCCCGAAGCCCCGATGGTCACCCCTTCGACCTGGCGAAGCCTCTCCCTCAGCTTGGCGACCCAACCCTGGGAGGTGTCGAGGCCGTTCACGAGGGCCCCGATTAGCCCGGCCGTCCCCTTCGCCCCCCAGAGGTTCACGTAGACGGCAGGGTTGCGCAGCCGTCGGTTCGCGGCCTTGATGAGGCTGGTCTTCCCCGCCATCCGTGGACCCAGCACGGCGGTCCACCGACCGGAGTCCACGAGCCGGACCAGGTCGTCGAGCTCGCGCTCTCGGCCGAACAGCGCCTTGGGGGACTCCTTCGGGTTGAGGTCGAAGAAGGACATGGACTTAACCCCCCTAAGCACTTAACCCACTTAAGTTCTATGGCCCTGAACTGCGCGGCAGACCGGGGGGCGCGCTCCTCGGACCACCGTGGGTCCGAAAGGCCGTGGAGGACCAGCGGGACCCGTTCCGACTCGCTCCGGGGCGCGGGTAGGGGGATGGATCGATGAGAGCGGGGTGGAAACTCTCAAGGGGGAGGTACTGCGGTCCCGGATGTCGGGCCGTTGAAGAATCTTTAGAGATCGCAGGCAACCCGCTTGAAAGCGTGCAACATGGGCGTCACCATTGATACCTAGGAGATTCACTCGCAACGGTCGCGTTTCTCCGTCAGTGGACCCCCTCCACATGATACGGTGAGCCCCGTAGAACGAGCCGGCTTTCACGTGGGCGTAGTCTCTCGATGGGAAACCACCGCTCTTGGGAGTATTCTTGGAGGGAATCAAGTGTGATGCCATCGGGCGGGCCGCTATCCGGACCGGGGGTCGAACGATTCAAGCGTTGGGGACCTGGAGAGGGGACGGACCACCGGGCCCGACGGAGCCGGCAGGGGGCTCACCTCGATCTTCAATGCCATGTCACCTGGAGGTAGAGCCGGGCCCAAGGCCACCTCTTCAGGGCCGGCGGCAGGAGGCGGGCTGATCTGGCCCGTGAAGGGGTCGTCCCGACCTCCAGGCACGTGGTCGCGTGTCACGTCCCTCGGACCAAGCTTGCGCACTCGCAGCTCCCCTCCCACGACCTGGGCGGCGATGTCGTCCCGATGCCGCCACCCCAGTTCCTCCACCGGCTTGACCGGTAGCACCAAGGTCCATCGGGTCTCGCGCCTGCGGTACGCAAGGGGCCGGCGGGTGGAGAGATGGTCCGTCCCGCCAACCCCCCCTTCTTCCGGTCCGAGTGGCTCTTGGTCGCCCGCCCATCTGACGGGGGGCGGCGCACCTCCGCGCTTTCCGAAGGCGCCGGTCCGAAGCCTTCGACGGGAAGGGGGCAACGGGGTCGCGTTCCCCCTTGAAGCCTATATATGAAACACGTGTACTTGATTT
>JAGWLG010000068.1 GCA_028864975.1 Thermoplasmata archaeon
AGAGTTCGACAAAGTCTCCGACGTGAGATTCGCCCACCAAGCATCCCACGCATACCACAGAATGCCAGTGAAATGCAGGTGGACGGTGACGTTCGCGAGCACGTAGACGGAGTCTACCGACGTGGTGGGTCGCACGTCCTTCAAGTGGGCGTATGCCGTGCTTGAGCGGGAGGTCGCCGGGAGCGTGGTGTTCAAGTCGATCGTTTCGTTGGACCCTTGCCCGAAGAACTGGAACCTCCCCATCTGACCGTAGGATTGCTCCGCGTCGTTGCAGATGAGGCAATGCACATCGTGTCCCCAGCTGTAGTTCGCCATGGCGTCGCCCGCGGGGATGTCCGTCACGTTCGATGCGTTGACGAATGTGACCTGGCCCACCGGCGCCACGACGCCATACTTTGCCCGCGTCTGGGTGAAGGGGGCAGTGACATTGGTCTCTACGTTGCTGCACGTCGCGGTCCTTCCCAAGCGGTCGAGCGTCGAGCTCGTCGCGTACTCGGGGCCAAAGCTCGAGTAGTAGTGTGAGGCGTTGGTGCTTCCCAGCACCTGACCCGTGCTACCGTCCCCGTAGTTCCAACTTGTCGACAGATTCACGTTCTCGCCCGAGTAGGAGTCTCCAATCCCGGGCATAAGGAAGCCGCTATCCACGACCGCATTCGGAATGTGCGAACACGTCGGAGGGGGAGCGTTCCCTATCTGGACCTTCAGGAAGGCCTTGAGAATGGGTGTAGAGGAAAAGTTCTGGACGACGAGGGTCACCGTGTAGATTCCCGCTGTGCTGAACGCGTGATGGGTCGTGTTTCCGCCCGCCTGCCCACCGTAGGTCCAAAGAACGACCCCGTCACCGAAGCTCCACTGGAAGTGAGCCCCGGTCTGACCCATGACGGTGCTGCCCTGCTCGATGTTCGCCTGGAACCAAACAGGGTAACCCTCGACTAGGGTCGTCGTCCCGTTCCTCGAGCAGACAGCGGATGACCATGATGTAGCCCCGGCGCACGGGGCGATGATCGATAGAGAGTACTGCGGGGCATAGACCGTCACGTTGGTCGAAGCAATCGACCAATTCTGGTTCGCGTCGTAGACCGTGACCGTAACGTTGTAGGATCCGGGCACACTGTAAGTGGTCGTGACGTTAATCGGCATACGAGAACCCGGAAGGGAGGGATCGCAGAGCGTCGAGTAGCTTCTACATGAGTAGGGGGCCTTGTACGACTGGTTCACGTAGTTGATGCCAGCGTTCGAGGCGTTGGCATAGTTCCCCAGGAACCAGAAGACGTGGTAGCCACTGGTCGTGTAGCCAGGTACGGGCGAACCGGAGTTAGAGCCTGGCATGCCATAGGTCACGTTGCCGAAGAAGGTGACCGGCTGTCCAGCCTCAAGGTTGTAATGGCTTGGATGAAGACCCCAGATGACAGGCGTGCCCTTGCCGGTAGGACCCTGGGCCGCGGCAAAGCTTGGGGCAACTGTGAGAACCAGCAGAACGATGCTGAGCATCGAGGTGGCGCGAATCTGTGCGAGTAGGCGGCCGCGCTTCTTCCTATCGGCGAAGACCGAGGGCTTGTGCGTGGCACGTTCAGTCCCTGGGCTCGGCTCTCGGGGGTGCTCGGGGGGCGTCATGGTTCGCGCCCACTCGAGCCAAATGCTGCCGTTCCCCATCGCGGCAGGCTGCGGATCTGCGTGAGCGCGGAATGTCGTAGCACGGAACTCGGTTATCAATCCACCGAAGCTCGAACCAGGGCTGGGCGGAGAAGAGAGTTCGAACGCGGTCAGAGGAGCTCTCGTCGTCGCCCCGTCCCGTACACCGCGACCGAGCCCACCTCGGCGATGACCTCCTCGAGGTACGCTCGAGCCTCCCGTTCCTGGACCGCTTCGTCCCGTATCAGGAGTTCCCAGTCCGGCGCGTAGGGCCGCGGGTCGGGGCGGTAGGTCCCGCAACCGAGGCACCAGTTCATCCATCGTGGGTTCGCCCGCTGGCACCCCGAGCACGTCCAGCCGTCCGAGGGACGCGCCTCCCAGCACGGCCCGCACGTCCTCGCCACCACCCGCCCGCTCTGGACCACGAGCGCCCCGCCCGACGCGGGCAGGACCGCCCCGCGCGCGAACGGCTCCTCCAGGCCGCACGTCCCGCAGCGGACCCTCGCTCCCTCCTCGAACCGCTCCAGGGTGAGCTGGACGAGCACCATAGCGCACTCTCCTCACGAGGGAGGAGAGGGCGCGGCCCTCCAGGGGTGGGTACGCGGCTCGCCTGGCCGCCACTATCCACTTATCCGCGTGGGGTTGACCTGGTGGATCGATGCCGAGGGCAAGGACCGGACCCAAGGGTTCGACCTTGATCCGCGTGCACCTCGACACCTACGAGACTTTGGTCGGCCTTGCCTCGTACAAGGACTCGATGGACGAGATCATCCGGCGTCTCCTCAAGGAGTCGAAGTGGGCGAAGTCCCGGGCACGAGGGGCCGGGAAAATGCGCGCTCTACGCCGGCTCTAGGTACCGCTCCGCTTCCCACGAGTCGAACCAGTCGACGAGAGGCTTGGGGAACCTCACGTGGTACCCGGGCCCCAGGACGTGGCCTTTGTCCGCGAGCTCCCATCGGATGGGCCACCCCGTTCGGTCCGTCGCGAGGACCACGCCGGCACTCCCCTTCGGCACGTTGGCGAAGTCCACCTTCGATCGGACCCGGGCCCCCTCCTTCATGAAGGGTGGGTCGGGCCATTGCTTTCGGGCCTCCCGGTCTGGAACCCGCGAAATCTCACCGGACATGGAGGGCCCCCCTGTCCGCGGAGGCTTCGAGCTCTTCAACCGTCCTCCTCGCGTCCTGGAGGGCGCTACGGGCCGCCCACACCTCGAGCTCCGCGACCTGCCAGTTGCGCTGGCCAATCGCGTAGCTGCACGCGGTGAGCTTCCTCTCGAGACGTTCCAAGTGGTGACGCGACAGGTTCAGAGGGCCGTCCTTCCACCCGCGCAGCCGGTAGATCTCCTCCACACGACCGATGACCGTTCGCATCTCCTCCGCCGAGAGACCTGAGAGGGCGGTGGCCACCCGGGTGACGGTGTCGGCCACGAGGCGGGGGGCGGGTCGGTCGGCGTTCGATGGCGGCTCCGCGAGCTGGGTCCCTGACGTAGCGAGCACGGTCTGTCCTCGAGACCGAGGACGGACCGGGCTCCCAGGGTCAAGCGGGGAGGACCAAGTGGTCGTCCAGCTGGGGGGGCGGGACCCCCAGGGCCGAACGAAGGTCCCAGTCGTCGATGGCCGACATCGTGACCAGGAGCGCCTGAAGCGCCGCCCCGTCGGAAGAGGTGCACTCGCGAAGGGACCGAAGCCCTCGCAGCTCGCACATCTTCCGTGCCGCTGCCTCCTTCGCCCTCTTCCGGCGGACGCTCGTGTCCGTCAGCTCAAGGTTGACCCGTGCGACCAGGTCGGCGACCGCGGGGTCCGCTCGGGCGGGAGCGGCTGATCGACCGCTCCCTCCCACGCCGACCGCTTGCGGACTGAGCCGAGGAAGGGTGGCAGACGCCCCTTCCGAGGTAGGACCGTCCCGAGGGGATGACCCCGAAGGGCAGGTCCGATACCCGGACGACGCCCCCTCTTCGGACTCGGCGGGCTCGGCGTGCCGAGTCCTCCCGAGAGACCCGTGCCCAAGTCCTTCGGCTTGCGTCGCGGAAGGCGGGTCTCTCGGCACCGCCGGGGAGGCCGACGGGCCAGCTGACCTGGGAGGAGCGGGATTCCCTGGGGAGGGGACGGATGACCGTTCGCCCCCTTCCAGGCTCCTCCCTCCGCCTGCGGCCGCCAAGGTGTCCGCTGGAGCCCTGGCCGTTGCGAGGGGAGGAGAGGAAGATGCCGCGGAGGCCCCCGAGGGGGCCCCCGCCGCGCGGGCGGGGGAAGAGGTTCGGATCGCGGTGTCGCCGAGGTGCTCGTGCAGCTCGCGGATCCCGCGGACCTGGTGTTCCAGGTCTTCGAGGACCACCCGGTGGACACGGGCGCGCAGCTGCTCCCCGGTCTCGCCCGGGAGGGCGTAGGCCGCGTAGCCCGCCTTCGCGCTCTCGTACGGACCCGCGTTGAAGGTCAGCTGGCTCGTGGCCCAGTCGACCCCCGCGCTCGCGCTCGGAGCGGGATCCGACGCGCCCGCCAGCGCCGAGAGGGCAAGCGGGGGAGGCGCAGGCGTCTTCGGGGGCGCCGGAGGGGCCGGGGGAGCCGGAGACGCGGCTGGGAGCGCGCTCGCGGGCGTGAACCCGGTCGAGTGGCTGTTGCCGCCGTTCGAAGGGACCGAGCTGACGGAGGACCCGTTGCTCCCGTTCCCCCTCCACTTCCCGGCGTCCGGAGAGTGGGCGGGAAGGTAGCTCAGCCGCGGCCTCGACGTGTCGAGGTCGATGACGACCTTCACGTCGGCCCCGGCCGGGATCTCCTGACCGCAGGCGGCGGAGCAGGCGCACTTCACCGGGTAGCGATTCCCGGTCACCGTGCGGAGCTTCATGGAAGCTCCGCGGGGAGGGGCGTTCGTTCGGCGGTGGGCGGCGCGTTGGAGATGTGCTGGTGCACGTTCTCACCTCGTGAAGAGGGGTGAGAACGTGCGCGCTTCGCGACCGGCTCAGGCCCACGTTGATGGAGATGCAGGCTCCGGAGGGGGCACCTTTCGCCTCCTTCGTCGGCGAACGAGGATCGGCAGGATGGCTAACACGATCAAGGTCGGAGGCACCACGAGCTCAAGCACGAGGAGGAACGGGAACGGCGCCGTCGCCACGGGGGCCGACGCCGAGTAGTGGCCCCAAGCCCATGTGCCGCCGTTACGCTCAGAGTACGCCGTGGTCCCGCCTGCAAGAAGGACCGCGTTGTTCACAGGGTCGTCAGCCATCCCTGGGTACTGGAAGAACTGGCCGGGTGGGGAGGGGCCACTGCCAGTGACGTTCGTCCATCCCCCGGCCCCGAAAGTCCAGGTGTCGTCGAAAACTGTGTATGGACCAGTGAATGGGAAACCTCGGTCCCCCCCGAAGAGAACTACGCAATCGCACTCGCTGGAGAAGGAGATGGCTGCGTCCTCGCGAGGGGACGGCGCAACGCTTTCCTGGGAAGTGAGATTGGTCCACACTCCCTGATGGAAGGTCGCGGTCAGTGCCTCGACCCCCCCTCCGCAACGCAGTCCGAGGCAACCTCCGAACGCCACTACGACGCTGGTCGCGGAATCGTCCACCCAAGAGAATCGAGCCCATAGAGGGGAGTTGGAAGTCGCCGTGATGTTTGCCCAGGTGCCCTGGTGATAGGTCCAGGTCTGTTCGGTGGTCGCATTGCGGATTCCCTCTGACCAACCCCAGTCCGAGAGGAGGTCGTAGTGGTCGCCTGAATCGTAGACGATCTCGGGCGCTCCAGAGTAGGGCCCACCAGGGATCATGCCGAGGTAGCTCCAGGACCACGAACTCCACGACCAGAGTGTGCAATTGGGGGCCGGGGCCGCGCAGTGCGTGCGGCACACAGTGAACCCTACCGCGAGAATGGTGCCAGCATCCGCGTCAAAAGTCGCAGAGGTGATGATGACCCGCGTGTTGTTCCAAGGGAGGTCAAGCGTCGAGCCCGGACGGTAGAACCAAGATCCGTTCTCGAACTGGTCTGTCGGAGGGCCGACCGAGAACGTGCTGTGGTTCAGAGGGTCGTATACGAGGGCCCGGCAACACGGCTGGTACGACCCCTGGGTGACGTTCGTCCAGTGGTAGGACGGACTCGCGAAGACCAGACGAGATTCTTGGCCCGCAACAAGGCCCGGGGAGCCAGAGGGGGACAGCAGCGCGATCGCCACGAGGAAGGCAAGGATCGAGGCTGCCCCGCGACAGGTCACGGCCCCGTGAAACGTTGAGCGCCTACTTACTCGTTCTCCCTCTCGTTCGTCTCGGCCGAGAACGGGGGGCAGCTGCACCGCTCGAGGGAGGCCCGTCCCCCGGAGGCTCAAGCCGAAGGGGGAAGGGCCGGTGGTTGCGTCGCCGCGGGGTTCTGGATGTTCTCCATCGGATTCCCTCGCGGAGCCGGGGACTCCGATGGCGCACTGGCGGGATCTTGGGAGGGACGCCTTCGCCTGGGGTACCTTCACGCTGGCGCTGATGGCTTCGAGGACCGCGCCCATGCGCGCACCGCGGGGCTCGTAAGCATGGCGAACGAGCTGATGGAGGCCCCGAGCCCGGCGATAAGGAAGGACCGCGAAACGCCGAAAGCAAGGATGGTCAGCCCCCCAACGACCTGCCCTGCCGGGATCATCGCGAAGCTCCCTGCTTCGTCAAGTGCGAAGTAGCGGCCAAGGAACTTGTCGGGCACCGTCCGTTGAGCTGCGGACAGCCAGGCAGTCTGACCTACGGAGAGGAGGCAGCTCCAGGCGAACAGGCTCAGAAGAGCGGGAACGAAGGAGGCGGTGAGGGCGAGGACGATGATGGGGAGCCCAGCCGCACCCCACCCTGCTCCAGCCCACATCCCCGGGGCACGGTCGGCCCCGAGGCGCCCCGGGAGGAGTCCCCCCACACCGAACCCGAGGGTGGCCGCGGCGAGAAGGGCCCCGAACGCGGTGGCCCCGAGGTGGAGCCGGTCCACAACATACACTACCTCGTAGGCGTTGAACATCGAGATGAAGAAGTTCGCCACCATGGCGAGCAGGGTGATGGTCAGGAGAGCCTCCTGAGTGCGGAGGAACCGCATGCCCTCCCGCACGTCGGAGGTCAAGGATCCCGACGCTCGTTCCTTCTTCGGCTCCGCGGAACCCCGGGGAGAGATGACCATGAGCGCGATCAAGGCCCCTGCGAGCGCCTCGGTCGCGCCATTGATTCCTAGACCGAGGGAGGGACCTGCCTGCGCCCCTACCAACGTGGCGCCGGCCACAAGGACGACGCCCCCCAGAGGGCTGCCGACAAAGCCGGCGGCCGTCTGGCCCGCCTGGAGGAGGCCGTTGCCGTCGGTCATTTCCTGGCTCGGCAAGAGCCGCGGCAATAGGGCGTTCGAGGCGGGTCTTGACAACGTACCGAGGGTCGCGGTGGCGAAGATGCAAACTAGCACAACGGGTAGGTTGACCCCGATCACGAGGACGGAGACGGCGAGCCCGCCGTACGACAGGGCACGACCGACGTTACAGTTGACCATCAGGCGCCGTCGGTCCCAGCGGTCGATGAGGGCTCCCGCGTAGATGCCGAAAGTCAGCGTCGGAAGGAAGCCGACAACCCCCAGGGCTGTGATGGCGAGCGGGTTGTGGGTCGCGCTGTAGACCACCCAGTTGATGATGACGTTTCCAATGGATGCCCCGAGGGTAGCCCCCACCGATCCCATCCAGAGGAGTCGGTAGTTCCGATGGCGGAGGACCCGTGTCGGGGAACGGGACTCCGCCTGGCTCGAGTCAGCCGAGGTCGCCACGCAGGCTCAAGCTACGACGGGGTAGATGAAGGGGGGACATCCACGTCAGGCACGCAATCGCTCTCGAGCGACCGGAAGTATCTGGCAGGGTTTCCGTCGAACCCGACGGCATGCAGCTGCTCGTCGACAGGGTCGTAGAAGACCACCATCTCCATGTCGAGCCCGTGCTGCCGCAGAAGGTCGCCGACCTCGTCGGCGACGCGGTCGACCCAGGAGTCATCGTCGGGGTTGCGGTCGGTAGGGTAGGGCAGTGGCGCGCTCGGCGTTCTTCGCGTTGTTGCGTAGTTCTCCGACATGGGAGTCCTCGGCGACCGAGGGACTCCCATGCTGCGTCTCCACTGCCCCCCCGTCGAAC
>JAGWLG010000036.1 GCA_028864975.1 Thermoplasmata archaeon
GTTCCGGCGCGCTACGCCGAGGTGGGGCGGGTGAGCTCCCTCCACACTCGGATGGGATTCACCGACGACATCGGCCGCGGCAAGTCGAGCTTCATGGTCGAGATGGGGGAGGTGGCGGAGATCCTGACACGGAGCGACAGCCGGAGCCTCGTCCTCCTGGACGAGGTCGGTCGAGGCACGAGCACGTCCGACGGGCTCGCGCTCGCGTGGGGTGTCGTGCGATATCTCCACGACAAGGTCGGGGCGCGCGCCCTTGTCGCGACACACTACCATGACCTTATCGGACTCGTCGAGGGTCTCCCCGCGGCCCGGAACGCGCACCTCGCGGTGCGCGAAGAGAAGGGGGAGATCACATTCCTGCGCACGCTCCTCCCGGGAGGAACGGAGAAGAGCTACGGCGTCCATGTGGCGCAGCTCGCGGGCGTCCCGGCCCCCGTGCTTGAGGAGGCCCGCCGGATGCTCCGCGCCCCCCGGTCCGCCGCCCCCGCGTCAGGGTCTTCCGTCCGACGCAGCCGCACCTCGGCTACCGGTCCCACGCCCGAGAGGTACACCCAGGCAGTCTTCGTGGAGGACCCCCAGGTAGAGCGAGCGCGCGAGATCCTTCGGGAGGTGAACGCTCTCGAGGTCGAGAAGATGACCCCTGTTGAAGCCTTGAACCGTCTCCATCAGCTCTGGAGAAAGGCGCACCCGGAGCCTGCGTCGGAAATGCGCAGTCTTCCCCAGACCTGACAGGGCCAACGATGGGGAGGGGGGGGTGTCATGCCCTCGCCCGTACCAGTATGGCACCTCTCGGAGGTCTTTTATACGTCAAACTAGGTGCCTGGTCATGGCTCCGCCCAAGTGGAACTTCGAGGCCGAATACATCCAAAGCTGCAACTGCGATTACGGCTGCCCGTGCAACTTCAACGGCTACCCTTCCTACGGGAACTGCGAAGCCCTCGTGGCCTGGAAGATCCGCAAGGGGCAGTTCGGCTCGACCAAGCTAGATGGGGCCATCGTTGCGACAGGGATGTGGTTCCCTGGGGCGCTCCACGAGGGGAATGGGACGGCGGCGGCGTACTTCGACCCGTCTACGACCCCGGACCAACGGGAGGCCTTGGGGCAGATCCTGACGGGGAAGGTCGGGGGCGGGTTCTTTGAGATCGCCGGGAAGATCGTGAGCAGGTTCCACGCGCCGAAGGTGGCCAAGATCGACTTCCACTTCGATGGGTACGACAGCTGGTTCACCGTCGACGGCGTAGGCGAGGTCCGCTCCACCCATATCCTGAACCCGGTGACCAAGCAACCGTTCGAGGGGTCGATCAAGCTCCCCGGTGGAATCATCTTCAAGGATGGGCTCGTGACCGGCATCCGGAAGTGGTGGCTCAAGGACGAGGACCTCCTCTCCCACCATGAGAACAAGAACGGCCACGTGGCCGTCGTAAAGTTCAACGAGACCGGCTGCGTCGGGTAGAGCGCGACGTCCGCGGCGGCCCCCTCCCCTGCTCCTGCGGTGAGAGGGCGGGCCGCAGGCACCGCGGAAGAAGGGGCTCCTACCCTCCGTTCCTCTTCTTGGTCGGAGGACCACACCTCGCCGGGTCCGGCCAAGGGCTCCCGCCCATTCGCTTCCTTCGGCCTGTTCGCGCTGTTGGGGCTCCTCTCCTTGGTCGCGTGGGGGGCGACCTTGGCCAACGCCGAGGGCAGGGGCTCAGCGATGATGGTGATGATGGTGACCGGGGCGGGTACGCCGGGACTTCTCTTCTTCTTGGGCTCGTGGACCCTCATGATGGTCGCCATGATGTTCCCTTCCGCGGCCCCGATGGTGCGCAGTTTCGTCGCGCTCTCGAGAAAGGGCCACGCCGGGTCCTCCGCCCGTGGGATCGGGGAGAGCGGCGTCTTCCTCGGAGCCTACGTGCTCGTATGGACGCTCTTCGGGGTCGGTATCGTCGCCCTCTACTTCCTGGCCTCACCCCACGTTGGTGCCCTCGCCTCCCGGGGGAACATGGGCGTGACAATCGCCGGGGTCGTGCTCCTCGCCGCGGGGGTCTACCAGTTCACTCCGCTCAAGAGGGTATGCCTGAAGGGCTGCCAATCCCCGCTCGAGTTCCTCCTGCGTCGCTGGAGGAGCGGCCTCAAGGGGGCCTTTTCGGTGGGCCTCCGCCACGCCTCGTTCTGCGTTGGATGCTGCTGGCTCCTCTTCATCGTGCTCTTCGCCGTGGGAGTCATGTCGCTACCATGGATGGCCTTCCTGGGAGTAGCGATCTTCGCCGAGAAGACCTTCCCTCGGGGAGATCAGGTGGCCCACGCGTTGGGCGCCCTATTCATGGTCACCGGCGCAGTCTTCCTCGCGCTCCCCAGCGTGGGCGCGGGGTTCCTCGTCTGAACGACAGCCGCCCTCGCGGGGGGATCCACCGTGCCCCCGTCGGACCTCGGTCGGGGCGATCCGAGAAGCCTTGATTTCCCAGGGGGGGCGTGGCGGGGGCGATGGCCGCAAGTCCGGCAGCGGGTCGCGTCGCCCGCGGCCCCGAGCGCCGACGTATCCGGCGCCTCGACGAACGGACCGTTCACGAGATCGCCGCGGGGGAGGTCATCGAACGTCCCGCTTCCGTCGTCAAGGAGCTCGTGGAGAACTCGCTCGACGCGGGAGCACACGAGGTCCTTGTCCGGGTCGAGCAGGGAGGGCTCGCGCTCATCGAGGTCTCCGACGATGGCCTCGGGATCCTGCCCGAGGACCTCCCTGTCGCCTTCGAGAGGCATGCGACAAGCAAGCTCGAGAGCGCCCTCGACCTCCCTGCGGTCCGCACGCTAGGGTTCCGGGGTGAGGCCCTTGCAGCGATCGCGGCGGTGGCCCGGGTGACCCTCACGAGCCGCCCGGAAGGGGCCCACGAGGCGCGAACGCTCGAGGTCGAGGGGGGCCACGTAGGAGAGGTCCGTCCGGCCGCTCGCGCTCCCGGAACGACGCTGCTCGTCCGGGACCTCTTCTTCAACACTCCGGCTCGTCGGAAGTTCCTGAAGTCGCCGAAGACCGAGGCCCTCAAGATCGTCGAGACCCTGGAAGGCCTCTATCTCGCCCATCCGGCGGTCTCCTTCGGCCTGAGCCTCGACTGCGGCGAGATCGAGCGGTACCCGGCCGCCGCGACCTTGCAAGAGGCCACCGCCCGGGTCTTCGGGGTCCCCTTCCTGCGCAGCTCCTTCGACTTCTCCGGGGCCGCCGGCCCAGGGCTCTGGGTCGAGGGGGTCGCTTCTCATCCCTCCATGTCACGAGGCACTTCCCGCGGGATCGTGCTGGTGGTCGACGGCCGTGTCATCGTCTCGAAGGCCCTCTCCGACGGCGTCCGCTATGCCTACCACGAGCTGCTGCCCCGGGGGAGGTACCCCGTCGTCGTCCTGCATCTGAGGGCCGAGCCCGGGCGCGTGGACGTGAACGTCCACCCCACCAAGCGGGAAGTGCGCTTCGAGCGCGAGGCGGAACTACGGGAGGCCTTCCACGCCCTCTTGCGCTCAAAGCTCCACGACCAGCCTCGCGCCGCCCCCACGAGCGGACGCCTCTCCACGGGGGACTCCTCAGCCCACGCTCCGCTCGGACCCGCGGCTTCCGATGGGGCAGCGGTCCCTCCTCCGGAAGCGTTCGCGTCCGCCATGTCTCGGGGGGCCGTCGCAGCTCCCCTCGGGAACGCCCGAGGAGTTCTGTCGGCGCTTCCCACGCTCTCCTCCCACATCCGTCCCCTCGATGGCACGGGGGGCCCCACGGTGATCCCGGGGACCTCGGTCCATCCCGGCCTGGTGCTCCTCGGGCAGGTAGGGGAACTCTACATCGTTGGGGAGTCGCAGGGGTCGCCGCGATCGCTCGTGCTCATCGACGCCCACGCCGCGAGCGAGCGGGTCCTCTACGAACGGTTGAAAGCGACGGAGCCCCTGGCGCGTCAGGAACTGCTCGCTCCCCTGGAGGTCGAGCTCACGGCGAGGCAGAGGGCGACGCTTGAGACGTACGGGGGGGAGCTCGCCCGAGCCGGCTTCGTGGTCGAGCCCTTCGGCCGGTCGACCCACCGCATCCGGGCCGTGCCATTCTTCCGCGGGCACCGCGCGCGCCCTGAAGCGCTCGGTCGTCTTCTGGACGAGCTGGCCGACGGAGGGCGTGGCGGGGAGGCCGACCCGCTGCGCGAGCGGGTCGCGAAGAGCGCGGCCTGCCACATGGCGATCCGGGGCGGGGACGTCCTCTCGATCCCGGAGATGCACCGGCTCCTGGGAGAGCTCTACGCCTGCCCCGAGAGCTTTACCTGCCCCCACGGCCGACCCATCATGCTCACGCTTCCGCGCGAGCGATTGGACCGGTGGTTCCTGCGACCGTGACCTCGACGCTCGCTTCCGCCCTCGAGCCGAAGCATGAGGGCCGCGCGACGTTCCGTGCGCTCGACCCCGAACGCGACCGCGCAGAGATCGAACGGTTGCTGGCCCGGGCGGTCCCGCACGACTACCTGCTCCAGATGCTGGACCGATGGCTGGGCTCCCCGGGAACGCTCGGAGGGTTCGACGGCCAGGAGCTCGTCGCCATCGAGAAGCTGGAGGACCTCGAGCAGGGCGAGGGTTGGCTGGGGGCGATCCGGGTCGCGCCCGAACGACGCCGGGAGGGGTGGGCCCACCGCTTGACCGCGTGGTCGCTCGAGGTCGCGAAGCGGATGGGGATGCAGGTCGTCCGCCTCATCATCGAGGACGAGAACACCGCCTCGCGGGCCCTCTCGAAGGGTCTGGGATTCCGCTCCGTCGCCGCGCTCTCCCACTCCGTGGGGATCGCGCCGGCCACCGTCCCCTCGAGCGGGAAGGTCGCTCGCCTGGCCCGAGATGAGGAGCTCCCCGACCCTCGTGAACTGGAGGGGCTGCGGAGAACGAACGGGTTCCTGCTGACGACCGTGCCCCATCCGATGAGGTTCGTGCGCGCGACCCCCCTTCGCCTCAAGGATGCCGCGCGCGCCGGTCACCTGCGCGTCATCGGAGATGACGTGCGGGAAGGTCTAGCCCTTCTCGGTCCTCGAGCGCCCTGGAGGTTCCGTGAAGGGCAGACCCTGCGGCTCCTCACCCCCTTGGGCGCCTCCGCCCTCGAGATCTTCGAGACGGTGAGCGAGGGGGTGCGGGAAGAAGGCTGCGAGCTGGAAGGCTTCTTGCCGGACGACCCGCCCTTCCTCCCCCCGCTGCGGAGCGCGGGCTGGAAGAGCGGCGAGCACGCCACCTGGGGTGAGCACGTCCAGCTCTACGAGGTCGCGCTTTGAGGGAGGTCGACCTCCGGGCCCCGGTCCAGCGTTTCCTCGCGGAGCGGGGCTACCGCATCTTCGTCGACCCGGACGGCACGGACTACTTCGACGTGGTGGCCGTGAAGGGGGAGGAGGTCGGGCTCATCGAGCTCAAGGTCGCGGACTGGCGCAGGGTCCGGGAACAGGCGCTCGTCCGTCGCGGTTGGGGCGACTGGGTCGCGGTCCTGCTCCCCCGTCGTTCGCTGGCCGAGCGGGTGCTCCGGGCGGAGAGCTCCCCCCGCTCCGACCGGGTCGGGGTCTGGGTGCTCGAGGAGGGCGAGGTCCGGGTCTGCCGGGAGGCGCGGCCGATGGTGGCCCCCGGGGAGACCACGGTCTTCCCAGGGCTCAAGCAGCACCTCCTCGCTTCGCTGGCGATGAGAGAGGCAGGACTGCTTCCCCCCGAGGTCCAGTGGAGGATCGTCCACACGCCGCTGACGAGGGGAGGGCGACGCCGACGCATGAGCGGGAAGGAATGGAAGCTCGAAGAGTTCGCGGACCCACCCCGGCGGGACCCCGAAGCGCCGAAGTGACCCGCGCGCGCTCCTCCCAGGGTCACTGCGGGCGCGGGGTCGCCCCCGGGGAAGGTCCAGGGTGCGGCGTGAGCCAGTCGACCTTCCCTCGTCGCAGGAAGGTGTAGACGCCGCGGGAGAGCTCGGGGGAGAACGGGTGGAGGGTGGCGCAGACCACCTCCCGGAGGTCCGGCAGGAAGGGACGGATGCTCAGGCTACGGAGCCCGATCGTGAGCAGTTCCGCGGCTTCGGCACGTCGGTAGCAGGGGGTACGCACCAACGTCGAGAAGTAGATGCGGAGGACGCTGGCGAGCGCCTTCCGGTGGTCCCGTCCTCGCCCCAGGTCGCGCACCTGGCGGGCCAGCGTGGCATAGGCGGGAAGCACGTCGAAGTTCGGGTTGGGCGCGAGAGCGACACGGTAGCGGGTGAGCCGCGAGTCACGCTCCTCGTAGATGCGCCGGCCCAACGCCATCATCTCGTAGTACTGGAGCGTGTCGCAGATCCCGTTGACGGCGAGCAGGCCCATCCGCAGCCCCTGCGCAGCCCGCCGTCGGACCGCCATGCTCGAGCAGTTGAAGTCCGGGATGTACGTCCCAGGGCCCTGGGGACGCCCCAGGAGGTCCATCCTCTGGTGCGCGTGGTGGAAGAAGGAGATGTCCGGATGCTCTCGGAAGACCGAGGCGACGGAGGGAAGCTTCTCGGGGGTGAACTCATCGTCATCGTCGAGCCAGCAGATCACTTCGCCCCGGGCGAGCTCGATGCCCAGCGCGTGCTTCGGCCCGCTCGGCGCCTCCGGGCAGTAGACCACCCGGACGCCTTGAGAGGAGAGCCATCCGTCGAGCTCGGGCTCCTCGAACCCTTTGATGACGAGGACCTCCACGTCGTCCCGGGGGAAGCTCGTGCGAAGGACGGACTCCACCGCCCCTCGGATGTACCCTTGCCGCTTCCAACCCAGCACGACCACGGAGAGGTAGGGGGCGCGAGACAGGGCGGGGGCCGACCCGGGCGCGGGACCCGCGGCCGCCGGGTCCTCTCGCGTCCAGCGGTACGGGATGGGGTGGTACGGGGTAGGATAGAACTCCCCGGAGAGCCCCCGCTCAAAGAGCTCGAGATAGGCCGTGGCCTGCCTCGCGTAGGTCTGCATCGCCTGGGCGGCCCTTCCCTCCCGCCCCATCTGTTCGAGCCGAGGAGGATCCTGGAGCAGGCTCCGAAGCGCCCGGGCGTGCGCTTCGGGGGTGTTCGGTTCCACGGCGAGGTAGTCCCTCCCCGACGTCCCGATCTCGACGTGGGCGGCCGGGGTCGTGACCACCGGGACCCCCACGGCCGCCGCCTCCTGGATGACGATGGGGTAGCCCTCGTACCGGGTCGGAAGGAAGAAGGCGTCGCAGGCCGCGATGAGCTGGTCCTTCACCTCAGGGGAGACCGACCCCAGGCTTCGGACCCCCTCCGAGCTCGGCTGACCGTTCCCCACGTTGAGCAGGGTGACCGGGAGCCCTCCCGACCGAAGGAGGCCCACCGTCTCACGAGCGATGTCGAGCCCCTTGCGGTAGTGGTCGCGGGCGATGAAGAGCAGGTAGAGGTTCCGAGGGTCGAGGCCGAGCGCTTCGCGCGCCTTCCTCCTCTCCTCGGGGCTCCGCAACGGCCTCGCCTCCGTCCCGTTGTAGATGACTTGGACGTGCGAAGGGCGGAGGTGGTAGGTCTCGAGGAGCTCCTCTCGGACCGCGGCCGAGGGAGCGACGCAGACGTCGGCCAGGGAGGCTCCTCGCCCCTCGAGCCACCAGAGGAAGGCCCAGTCGAGGTAGTAGCCCACCCGGGGACGGAAGGTCCGGGGCCGCAGGGCCCGCCCGATCTCGAGCATCCGCAGGCTGAGCCCGTGAAGGACGCCTACCGTGAGCGGCCGCCGTCCCCCGTTCGAGCGCTGCATCGCTCTGGCGCGTCGGATCACCGGGGCTCCGCCCTGCTCGTTGTTGACGACGACCACGTCCAGGTCGTCCGGGAGCTCGCGCGCGACGTTCTGCGAGAAGCCGAACTCGGGCCCGAAGGGGAACTTCCGCAGGCTCTCCCCCGGGACCAGTTGGGCCTCCATCCCTCCCCAGCGGGAAGGGCCCGTGGGCAGGCCCGGTCGCTCCGGATAGAAGACCCGTACGCGGTGGCCTCTCCGTGCGATCTCGCGCCCCAGGAAGGACACCACGTGGGAGGAACCCATCGATTCCACGGAGGGGTGGTGCGAGGAGACGAAGGCGATGTCCAGACCCGCCATGGTGCGCGCCCGCACCAGGCACGCCCCTCGTAAAACCTGTGCGCGGCGGTGGCGGGCTCCCCCGAGGGGGTCTAGGACCCGAGCGCGCGGAGAAGGGCCGGGTCGAAGCGGCCGTCGAACGGACCGTCCTCCTCGAACCCGAGAGCGCGGAGCAGCGTGGGGAGGACCGAGAGCATGGCGACCGGAGCTCCGAGCGACCCCGAAGAGATGCGGGGCCCCGCGACGGCGAGGATGCCCTGGGGACGGTGGGTCCCCTGACGCTGGAAGTAGCTCGGCCGCCGGGCGAGATAGTCGACGCGATGGTTCGTGTCCCCTCGCGTCTCCCATGCTCCTTCCCGCGACTCGAGGAGGAGCAGGGGCGCCGTGGGGGCGACCGGCTTGCCGTAGAGCACCTCGGGGTCCACCACGCGGACCTGAGCGGGACCGAGAGAGGTGAGCTCGCGAGAGATCTCTTTCTTGAGCCGCTGGCGCTCCTTCTCCGGGACGGGCCCGTCGAAGGTGTTCGCGTAGATCGCCTCAGGGACCGGGAAGCTGAACGCGCGGGTCCTCTTCCAATCGACGAACTGGCTGAACCATCCGAAGGTCTGGTCGAGGGCATCCCCGTCGCGCTCCTGGGAGCGGGGGGCCATCCGGTGGCGGAGGTGGTCGGCGAGGCCCAACGGGGCGCGCAACGGCAATGCCTCATCCGTCCGGGCCATGACGTCGGTGATCCAGGGCCGAAGTCGGGCGGTCGCCGAGGCCCGCCCCCGGGTGACGAGGTACCCTCTTCGTTCGAGGAACCGGTTCGTGAAGAAGTAGCCCTGGGCGGGTCCGAAGCCGTGGTCCGAGAGCAGCCACGTCGTTCCTGAGAGCCCGCCCGCATCCGCGTCGAAGGCCGCACGCACACGGTGGAAGGCCGAGTCGAGCGCTCCCCAGTACCGGCGAACGGCGGGGTCCTTCGTGCGGGGGAACGCCGCGAGCGCGTCCCAGTGGTTGTGCTGGACCCGGTCGGTCTCGCTGAAGAGGACGAACAGGAGGTCCGGGTGGTGCTCCCCCTGGAGCATTTCCACCGCGCGGGCCTTCCGGTCCATCGAGAGGGCGGCTCGCTCCAGCGCCTTCTCTCGCTCCCCCGGACCGAACTCGGGGAGGTCATGGTCCCACCCTCCGAGCTCCCTTCGGAGCCGGTCGAGGAGCGAGGGGGGGTAGGTGGTGGTCTGACCGCGGGGGTCGAGCATGCCCGAGATGAAGTAGCCGTGGACGGGAGGCGCGGGAAGGGCCGGGAAGTTCACGACGCCGACACGCCACCCCCGGCGCCCCAGCCGGTCCCACAGCGCGTCGTGAGGGCGGTAGGTCGTGACGAGTCGGAACTTCCCCGGGGTCGAGGCCGGTGCCGTGAACCCCCACATGTCGAGCGTGGCGGGGGAGAGCCCGGTCGTCGCCGAGTACCACGCGGGGATCGTGACCGGTGGCTCGACCGACCGGAGCCGCCCGCGAGTCGCCCCTGCGAGGAAACGGGAGAGGTGCGGGAGCGCTCCCGCCTTGAGGGCCGGGTCGAGCAGGTCCCAGGTCGCTCCGTCGAACCCGATCAACAGGGTCCGATCGGCCGCGGTCGGCATCAGAGGACCCGGACGGTCTCCAGGTTGTAAGGCGCCCGGGTCTCGAGCCCGAAGCGCTTGTGCAGGCTGGAGGCGAGGTCGAGGGACTTCTGCTCCTCCCCGTGGCAGACCAGGATCCTCTGGGGGCGCGGCTCCACCGTCGCCACGTAGTTCATGAGCTGCACGCGGTCGGAGTGCCCGCTGAACCCCTCGCAGTTGGTGATCTCGAACCGGACCGGGATGTTGGCGGTCCTCCCGCCGTCCATCAGGGTCGCCTCGGTCATGCCCCGCTGGAGGCGGCGTCCGAACGTCCCGTCGGCCTGGTAGCCCGCGAAGACCATCCCGTTCTTCTCCTGCGGTGCCCAGGCCTTGAAGTACTCTAGGACCGGCCCCCCGTTCATCATCCCGCTCGTGGCGAGGACGATGGACGGCTCGTTGTCGTCGATGACGCTCATCCGCTTCGCCGCGGACTCGACCCGGTGGAAGATATCGGAGAGGAAGGGGTTGTCCCCTTGCTGGAAGATCTGCGTCCGGAGCTGGCTGTTCAGGTACTCGGGGTAGGCCGTGTGGATCGAGGTCGCCTCGAAGATCATGCCGTCGAGCCAGACCGGCATGCGAGGGATCCGTCCCTCCCGCATCTTCTCCTCGAGAACGAGCATGACCTCCTGGCTCCGCCCGACCGCGAAGACGGGGATCAGCACGTGGCCCTTTCGGTTCACGACCTTCTCGACGAAGTGTCCTAGCTCCTCCGCCCCCTGCTGCCGAGGGGCCTGGACGTCGCGGAACCCTCCGTAGGTCGACTCCATGATGAGGGTCTCCAGGCGGGGGAAGCGGTTCGTCGCGGGGTTGAACAACCAGCTCCGCTCGAACTTGATGTCGCCGGTGTAGGCCATGTTGTAGTCCCCGTCCCCCAGATGGAAGTGGCAGATCGACGACCCCAGGATGTGCCCCGCATTGTGCAGGGTCAGCCGGATGTCGGGGGCGATGTCCGTCGTCTCGCCGTACCTCAGCGGGATCGTGTGGGAGACCAGTTCGCGCACGTGGCCGGAGTCGTAGAGCCCCTTGCGGGCCTCCTGGTTCGTGACCTTGATCGCGTCGAGCAGCATGAGGGTCATCAGGTCCCTCGTCGGAGGCGTGCAGTAGATCGGCCCCTCGAAACCGTACTTGATGAGGGCCGGGATGAGCCCGCAGTGGTCCAAGTGGGCGTGGGTCACGACCAGGGCGTCCAGGCTATCGAGCGGCATGGCCTCAGGGGCCGAGAAGTACGGGGTGCGTTCGGAGCCAGGGTCGAGACCGCAGTCGATCAGGATCCGGGAGTTCTGGGTCGTGAGCAGGTGGGCGCTCCGTCCGACCTCGCGGTAGCCTCCTAGCGAGGTGTTGCGCACCCAGAGCTTCTCGTTCAGGCGGTCGCGGACGATCCTCGCCCCGACTTTCTTCAGCATCTTGCGCCGCTCGTCGAAGACGCTGCGAAGGTAGGTGCGGACCTCCTCCACCGTCTTCGAGGGGATGGGCGGGGTCCGCACCACGGTCGGGACCCAGCCGATCCTTCGCTTGATCTCGTTGAGGACGGCCGCCTGCCTCCCGATCGCGGCCCCGGGGTTCGCGGCCTCGATCGTGACCTCCCCGGTCTCGGGCTCGAAGAAGATCTGGTTGATCTCCGCGTCAGGAGGGACGAGCTCGCGGATGGTCCCCTCGGCCTCCTTGGGCTCGACCAAGACCGAAGGGTCGCTGCGGACCAGGACCCTGCGGTGCAGCCGCTGCGCGATCTGGCGAAGGAGCTCCCCGCCCGAGAGGAAGGCGTCCAGCTGCTTCGTGTAGACCACGACGTGGGGGCCCTCGAGCTCGATGGTCGTGACCTGGATGCACTCGGGTAGCACTTCGTTCAGGCACTCTCGCGTCTGCTGGAGGAGGCTCTCTACGCTCATGGCGTGCTTCTCGTTGTGGAGGGTGAGGCGGTCCCGGGCCCCCGCGTTCCCGCGGAGCCTTGGGGAAGGGGTTCTTGGGCGGGGCGTGGCGCGGCCGGCCCCGGCGTTCGCCGAGGAGGACCGGAGGATCGTGAGGCTCAACCGAGCTTGAGCTTGGAGAGGCGTTTCCTGATCTCGTCGTCGGAGTACTCGCGGTACTCCTTTTCCGAGATCGCGGCGAGGAGGTAGCCGTCACCGCTGTTGGAGTCGCGCTTCATAGCGGCGGTGAGCGCCCGCAGGGCCACGTCGACGCCCTCCGAGAGGGCCATCCCGTCCCTGCAGGCCTCCTCCAGCACCCCGTAGGCGATGGAGGAACCGCTCCCGACGGAGACGAAGGAATCCGCGATGCTCCCGCCCGCCGGATCGACAGAGTAGAGATGGTTGCCCTTCGCGTCGACCCCGCCCAGGAGCACCCAGGCGAGGTAGGGCATCATTCGGTTGCCCGAGAGGATGTTCGCGAGCATCGTTGCGGAGCCCTCGACGGTGATCGGGGCCGCGCGGCGGAGCCGGTAGAGGTTGACCTCGGCCCGCAGGTAGCGGACGAGCGTCTGGGCATCGCCCACCCATCCCGCGATGGTCATGCCGATGTGGTCGTCGATCTTGAACAGCTTCTGGGCGACCTTGTTCGCGATGAAACCGCCGCCCAGCGTCGCTCTCCGCTCGGTCGCGAGGACCACGCCGTCACGGCAGACGATCCCCACGGTGGTGGTGCCTTTGAGCGCCCCTTCGGGAAGGCCCACGGGGCTCCCGGAGGAAGTGAACGCTGTCGCGTCCGATGAGAACATCAGAACCAGCCATCTTTATCGTGAGCGATATAAAAAGAGTCGCTTCGCCCAAGTCGAGTCCCGGAGAAGGTCGTGACCGAGTCGCTGCGCTTCGTGATGCTCTCCCCTCGCCACCCTTCCGACGACTCTGTCGGGGTCGCGAACGTCATCTCTCACATGGCACGACGGTGGGCCAAAGCCGGCCACCAGGTCCGGGTCTGCTACCCCCGGGGCGCGCCCCCGGGGGACCTTCCCGCGGTCTGGGAAGGGGTGCAGGCCGTTCCGATGGACCTTCACCCCCGTGCGCATGTCCCGAAGAGCCTGGAGGCCGAGACCGGGAAGGCCATGGCCCGGGAGGCGCGCAGCGGGTGTGACGTCGCGATCTCGAACAACGAGTGGGGGGCCGACCTGCCTTCGCGGCGGCGCGGCGATGGAGTGCTCGCGCTCCTCATGATGCACGGCCTCGCGCTCCACTTCATGAGGCTCGAGCGCGCGACCCGGCGCGGGATACGTCCTCGCCTGGGCTACCTGGCCGACCTGCGGGCCGTTCGGCGGCTCGAAGGGGGCGCCGTGGCCCGGGCGGACCTCGTGGTCGCGGTCTCGAAGAAGGTGTTGCACGAAGTCGAGATGACCTACAGACTCGACCCCTCGCGGGGAATGGCCATCTACAACGGTTCCGAGCAGGTTCCTCCGCCGGCCCTCGGAGAGCGCGAGGCGGCCCGGGCCTCGCTCGCGATCGGTCCCGAGGAGCGGCTTGCGGTCCTGGTCGGCGGCGACCCCTATCGCAAGGGGCTCGACGTAGCGGAGCGTGCGGTCGCCCATTTGAGGGCCAGCGGCCGGAAGGTCACGCTCGTGACGGTGGGGAGCACCCCGCCATCGTCTTCCCGGGAAAGCGAAGGAGTGCGGAGCCTCGGTCGGGTCTCGGACGCGATGCTCCGACAGGTGTTGGTCGCCGGCGACGCGCTGCTCGTCCCGAGCCGGTACGAGGGTTTCCCGATGATCGCGCAGGAAGCGGCGGGCCTCGGTCTGCCGGTCGTCGCCAGCGAGGGGAGCGGGCTGGACATCGGCACTCCGGGGAGGGACTTCTTGCAGCCGGCGTCGACATCTGCCGAGGACTGGGGCCGAGCTCTCCTGGAGCTTCTTGCCGACGAGCCTCGAAGGACCGCTCTGGCGGCGCGAGGGGCGCGGGTGCTCGCGCAGCGCAGCTACGACGCGATGGCCGCTGATTATCTGAGGGCGATCCGCCGCGCCCTGGACGCGGGGGCGCCCTCGGAACAGGCTGAGCGACCGGGCGCACCGGTCGGGTGAGTAGGCCTTAAGCCGACCCCTATCTCACGCGCAGAAGGACGGTCCTTTGCAGCGTCACGATGTCCTGGTGGTCGGCGCGGGCCTGGCCGGTCAGCGCGCCGCCTTGGAGGCGGTCCGGGCGGGGTTGGACGTCGGGATGCTCTCGAAGCTCCACCCGTTGCGGTCCCATTCCGCGGCGGCGCAGGGGGGCATCAACGCCTCGCTCGGGCCGCAGGACTCGGTCAAGGACCATGTCTTCGACACGGTGAAGGGGTCGGACTACCTGGCCGACCAAGATGCGGTGGAGATCCTGTGCCGTGAGGCCGGGCCCATCGTCATCGAGATGGAACACTTCGGTACCATCTTCAACCGCGCAGCGGACGGCTCACTGGACCGCAGGGCGTTCGGAGGAGCCTCCTACAACCGTACGATCTTCTCCGCCGACCGCACGGGGCTCGCGCTCCTCCAGGGGCTCTACGAAGAGCTCTCCCGGGAGAAGCGGCTCAAGGTCTACGAGGAATGGAGCGCGCTCGACCTTGTGGTCCGAGGCGGCCGCGTCCAGGGCGTGGTCGCCCTTGACCGCAAGTCCGGTAACATAGACGGGTTCGCCGCCCGCGCCGTAGTGATCGCGACCGGTCCCTTCGGACGGACCTACCCCAACACCACGAACTCCCATGCGTCGACCGGGGACGGGACGGCGCTCGCCTACCGCGCCGGGGCCTTCCTCAAGGACATGGAGATGGTCCAGTTCCACCCCACCTGCCTGCCCGGTTCGTGGATCCTGATCACCGAGGGGGCTCGGGGCGAGGGCGGGATCCTCCGGAACGGGAAGGGCGAGCGTTTCATGTCCCGCTACGCCCCGAACAAGCTCGAGCTCGCCTCGCGCGACGTCGTCTCTCGCGCCATCGCCACGGAGGTGCAGGAAGGGAGAGGGTTCCCGGACGGGACCTGCCGTCTCGAGCTCATGCACCTGGGGCGCGAGAAGGTCGAGACGAAGCTCCAGGAGATCGTCGAGTTCTCTCGCAACTTCGCAGGGATCGACCCCGTCGTGGAAGGCATCCCCGTCTACCCGGGCCAGCACTACATGATGGGCGGGGTGAGCACGAACCCCCGCGCAGAGACCAACATTTCGGGGCTCTTCGCAGCCGGGGAAGCGGCATGTGTTTCGGTCCACGGCGCGAACCGTCTCGGGGCCAACTCTCTTCTCGAGACCCTGGTCTACGGGAAGATCGCCGGCACCAACGCTGCCTCCTCCGCCAGCAAGGCCCCAGCGAGCGACCTTTCTCAAGCGGATGTGGACCGGGCGGTCCAGAGGGTCCACGCGATCTGGGACCGAAAGCAGGGGGAGCCCCCCGCCGTGATCCGCAACGACATGCAGAAGGCGATGCGGGAGGACGTGGGGATCTACCGGACCCCCCAGCAGCTGGAAGCGGCCCGCGCGAAGCTCGTGGAGCTCCAGAAGCGCTACCTGAACGTCTACGTCCAGGACAAGTCGACGACCTACAATGTCAACCTGACCGACGCTCTCGAGCTGGGCTACCTGCTCGATCTCGCCCAGGCGATCGTCGCCGCCGCCATCCTGAGGACAGAGTCCCGGGGCGCCCACGTCCGGCTGGACTTCCCGAAGCGCGACGACGCGAACTGGCTCAAGCACATCCTGGTCCAGAGCTCGCCCAAGGGGCCGGCCCTCTCTTTCCTCCCGGTCACGGTCACAAGCTACCAGCCGATGGAGCGGCACTACTGACATGGCGATGGTGAAGGTCCCGATCGACGTCCACCGTGGCTCGCCCGGGGCGAGCGGGCATTTCGACCACTTCGTGCTCGACCTTGACGAGCACACGCCCGTCCTCACGGCGCTGCTCAAGATCCGCGACGAGATCGACCCCACCCTCACGCTCCGCTACTCGTGCCGCCAGGCCATCTGCGGGTCGTGCGCGATGCGCGTGAACGGCAAGAGCCGTCTCGCCTGCGTGACCCAGGTCGGCCCCGAGCTCGCGAAGCGGGGGAAGATCGTCCTCGAGCCTATGGGGAACCAGCCGCTGCTGAGGGACCTGGTGGTCGACCAGCAGCCGTTCTGGGAGCGCTACCACCGCATCGAGCCCTACCTCCTGCCCGACCCTGCCCATCCGATGCCCGTGGGGAAGGAGAACCCGATGTCCCCGGAGCAGGTCTCCCAGTTCCAGGAGACGCCCCGGTGCATCGCGTGCGCTTCCTGCTTCTCCGCTTGCCCCGCCCTCGATTCGGACCCGAACTTCCTGGGGCCGATGGCCCTCGCGAAGCTCTACCGGTTCGTGGTCGACCCCCGCGATGGGGGCTTCCACCGTCGGCTCGAGATGGTCCAGAACCAGTCGCTATGGCTCTGCCTGCGATGCAACCTCTGCGTCGAGGCCTGCCCCAAGGACGTGCGCCCCGCCGAGCGCATCGTCGACCTCAAGTGGATGGCCAACCAGGAATTGGGGAAGCTGGAGCCTGGGAGCAAGCACTCGATCGGGTTCGCGGAGAACATCCAAGAGGGAGGCCTCCTCAACGAGAGGAAGCTCGCGATGGATTCGCTGGGTCTTGTGGGAGCGCTGGGTCAGTTGCCGAAGGCGATCGCGATGATGCGGCACGGACGGTCGATCAAGAAGCACCCCCCGATCCAGGGAAAGGAGGATCTCGACGTGATCTACCGCGAGCTCGCCGGGCGAGAGGACCTCCAGCACCGAGCCTTCACCCGCGAGGGGGGCGTGCGAGGGAAGTCACCTCCATCGACCTCGGCCGTCCCCACAGCCACCGCGGCCACCTCCTCGGCTCCTGAATCGCCCCCCGCGAACCGCCCCGTCTCGAAGGGCCCGACCGAAGGAGGGAAGGCATGAAGGTCGCCTACTACCCCGGCTGCGTCGCCCAGGAATCGGGAAAGGAGCTCGACATGGCCGTGCGGGCGGTCGCCCCACGGCTCGGGATCGAGCTCGCGGAGTTCCCGAACTTCTCCTGTTGCGGGAGCGGGTTCATCGACGAGTCCAACTACGCCCTCAACACGGCGATCAACGCGCGGAACCTCGCCATCGCGGAGAAGGCGGGGCTGGGCGTCGTGATGACCGTCTGTTCCACCTGCCAAGGGATGCTCAAGCTCGCCAAGTGGAACCTCGCGCACAACTCCGTGCTCCGCGCGCGCTCCGACAAGGTCCTCTCCCAGATCGGGATGCACTACCAGGGGAGCGCCGAACCCAAGCACATGCTCCAGATCCTCGTCGAGGACCTGGGGGGCGCGAAGAAGCTCTCGACGTTGGTGAAGCGCCCATTGAAGGGGCTCAAGGTGGGGGCGTTCTACGGCTGCCACATCCTTCGCCCCCATGACAAGATGGGGTTCGAGGACCCCGAGGACCCGCACAGCTTCGAGGACGTGATCCGGGCGCTGGGGGCGGAGCCGGTCGACTACCGGGGTCGGGTCATGTGCTGCGGGTTCCCTATCCAGTTCGTCAAGCCCAAGACCGGGCAGCTCCTCGCGGGAAAGCAGGTCCTGGACGCCAAGCGCCACGGCGCCCATGCCATGGCGACCCCTTGTCCTCTCTGCCACATCTCCCTCGACACGTATCAGAAGGAAGCCGGGAAGCAGGTGGGCGAGGAGCTCAACATGCCCGTCTTCCACTTCCCGCAGTTGATCGGGCTCGCCCTCGGGATCGCCCCCGATGCGCTCGGGCTCTCTCGACACCTCGTGGACACGCGGAGTGCGCTCGAGAAGCTCGGAGCGGTGGGCGTCCCCGCGTGAAGGACGGAAGGCCTCGTGCAGGCTCCCCCCTCGACCTCGGGACCCGAGAGCCCTCGCCTTCGCCGGTTGCTCCGGGAGTCTCATCGCGCCCCAGGAAGGGCAGCTCGCCGGTTCTGGCACGAGATGGAGAGGAAGGGGACGCCCCTCATCGAACCCGTCGCTCGGCGCGACCCGCGAGCGACCGGCGGGTCCACGGACCGGGACCGGCTGGTCACGAACCATGACCGTCTCGTGACCTTGGTCTTCCGAGGAGGGAGGTCCGTCCGCTCGGTCGAGGTCCAGAGTTCCTTTGGCAGCACGTTCCCGGTTCTCCTGGAGCGTCTTTCCGCGACCGACGTATGGTTCAGAACCTGGCGCCTGAGCGACCGGTTCCGGGGGTCGTACCGATTCGTCGCGAACCCGCCGAAGGAGGCACAGCTCACCTACAAAGGATGGATAGAACGGACGCATCGGTCGACCGTCGACCCGTTCAATGCCCGGGGGTTCCTCGACCCCACCGATCCCGGCGACCCCGAGGGCCCCCATGGGGTCGCTTCGTCGGAGATCGTCCTCCCACACGCCCCCGATCGTCCATGGCTACGGGGACCGCAAGCGCGTCCCACCCGCGGGCGGCTCCTCGAGGAACGGATCGAGAGCCATCACCTCCGTCACCAGACGACCCTCTTCCCCTGGGAGCCGCGAGCGCGTCCCCGAGGGAACGATCGGCGCCGGGTCTGGGTCTACCTCCCCTCAGGAAAGGACGGGCAGCCGGTCCCGCCGCGGAACCTCGTGGTCTTCTTCGACGGTTTCGACTACGCCCACGTCCTCGCCGCGCCGGCCACTCTGGAAGCGCTCACCCAACGCGGGGCGATCGGGGCGACGGCCGCGCTCTTCATCGACCACGGACCGAACAATCACCGAGCGGTGGACCTCTGGTGGAACGAAGCCTTCGGGAGCTTCCTCGCGGAGGAGCTCCTGCCATGGGCCCGAGCCCGCTTTGGTTGGCAAGGCCTCCCCGCCTCCCGTACGGTCCTCGCCGGCGCGAGTCTCGGGGGCCAGTCGGCCCTCCTTTGGGCGCTTCGGCGACCCGAGGTCTTCGGTGCGGCCCTCTCCCAGTCAGGGTCCTTCCAGAACTCGCCCGACCCGTTCCTGGAGGAGCCTCACTGGATGGGACGGTGGGTCGCCACCCATCCCCGGGTCCCCATCCGGGTCCATCTGGACGTGGGGCTTCGGGAGACCATCACGCCCTTCGGTGCGACGCGTTTCCCGACCCTCCTGGCGTCGAACCGCCATCTGCGCGACGTTTTGCGCGCCAAGGGTTATCCTCTCACGTACGTCGAGTACGATGGGGGGCACGACGACGCGTGCTGGAGGCAGACGTTGGCGGGGGGGTTGACCGCCCTCCTGGGTCCTTCTCCCCATTCGGGGACGGGCATGTCCCGTCGGTAGTCGGGCCCACCTCGTCCCTCTGAGGTGCCGCCGCGGGGAGGACCGCCCCCGCCCCCTTGGTCACGAAGTAGTGCAGGCGGTCGCACTGCTTCTGGAAGTACCCGGTGCCCTCTTTCGCGTACGCCGCGACCAGACCCGGCAGGTCCCCTTCGGACGCCACCCCGTCCAAGACCGGTGAGAACATGCAGGGGAAGACGACGACCAGCTTCTCCTCCATCCGAAGGCGCTCGACCTCGCGGGCACCACAGAACGGACAGTTTAGCTCGACCATCTGCCCTCTGGACTCGAAGTAGGGCGGGATGATGAAGCGTACCCCGGCCCCCCGGGGATGGAAAGGAAGGCCCTGGGGGCCCGAGGCCCTCAGGGTCGGGGAACGTTCGAGTTCAGGTCAGGCTGCCCATCTCCCACGCCCAACCGGGGGCGGGGGCACCAGGACGGACATCGACACGAGGGGGAGCACGGCCGGAACCCCCGCAGTAGGTGCAGGTCCGCGAGATCTCTTCCAGAACGCTCGCCCGCTCGTCGTAGCGCCATCGGCGCTCGACCCCCTCCCCCCGGCATATCGGGCAGGGAGAGGTCTCCTGCGAACTCGGAGCCGGCGATCGGCCTTGGCTCTCCATGCGCACTCCTACTTACTAGTGGCCGGCGGGGGTATTTAACCGAGAGTCTGGACTGGAACGTTATACGGAAGGAGGTAACGGGGGCGGCCCGTCGTGGTCGTTCAGTACTCCACGACTGGCGCCGGTCGATCGTGGAGCGGGCTCGCTCCGCGCACCCCTATAGGCCTTCCCAGCGATAGGTCCCAGCGCGCATCGACGCGAGGACCCCTTGTTCGTAGAGCCGGTGCAGGTACTCTTCGAGCGCCGCTTCGCTCGACCAGAGGTCCTTCCTTCGGAGACTTTGCCAGAGCTCCGCCGCCGGGAGGTCCGGGCGCTCCATCAAGACCGACCGCAGCACGAAGTAGCGGGAGAGCTCCCTCTTGGAGCGGACCCGAGCGCCCCGCGAGAGAAGCTCGCGGGAGGCCTTGGCGCTCCCGAGCTCGGGGTCCGCGAGGGCCTCCACGTACTGATCGGCGATGGCGGATAGGTCGCCTCCACCCACGTTGCCGCGTCCGAGCACCCTCGCGTGCGCGAGCGCCGCTTGGACCAGATGGTCGCGCAACCCGCTTCCGCGCAGCAGGAATCCTTCGAACTCGCTCTTCGGCAGGTTGAGCTGCGCCGGGAGCTCGACGAGCGCCCGGCGGACCGTCGCGAGCGCGGTCTCGATCTCGCGGTGGAGCTCCTCGTCCTCGGGCATCTGCGGGTCGCGGAAGTGGGAGCGCACGAGCCGGTCCGACCAAGCGCCGAAGAGATCCGGGTCCACCCGCGTCGCCGCAAGCTCCTGCCAGCGGTCCGCTCGGTCGAGGAGGGGCACGTGGGCATCGAAGAGCACCCGGAGAAGGTCCGCCCCGTCGGACCCTCCATAGAGCAGGAAAGAGGTCTCGTAGCCCGGGCCTTTCCCGAGGAGCCGGTCCCACGCGCGAACCCCCATGGGGTCGATCGCCACCGAGTAGGGTTTCGAGTAGGAGGCCTCCTCCGACCCTCGGCTCCGCCGGCCCCTCACCCGCTCGAGCGCGACCTCCCAAGGCGGAAGCAGAGATCGGAGCGGGGCGACCACCGGGGCCACGACGGAAGAGGGGACGCCCCAGCTCCCCAGCACCACATCCACTCCCGACGCTCTTCCGTGCCAAGGAGGAGCCCCGACGTAGGGGAGCAGGAGGAGGGAGGCCAGGCGCTCCGACAGGCCGGTCTCCTCGCAGAAGGCCCGCAGGCCTACTTGGGCCTCCGAGGTGGAGAGATGCAGCGACGGGTAGAACTCGGACTCCGGGATCCGCTCGACCTCGTCGGCCCAGAGCACCTCCTCGGTCGCAAACCCGTGACCTGCGGGCTCGCGGAAAGTGAAGGACCGGCGCACGGGTCGTCGGACGCGGTAGCAACGCCCTTCCTTCGGTCGCTCCCGCGGGTCTTCGATGACCACCCAGGGCCCTTCCACCGGACGGGCCGGGAGGGGGTAGGCCCGGAACGTCGGGCGTCGGCCCACGGCGCGGAAGAGCCCGGAGGGTGCCGGCGCCTCCCGCAAGACGGCCACCAGGTCCAAGGGGATGGCGCGTCCGATGGGGGTCCGGTGATACTGTTGCCGCCAATCCTCCCAGCGCCCGCGAAGCTCCCGTTCGAACGGGAGGTAGGTGGCCCCTCGCTCGAGAAGGCTCGGCGGGTCGCCTCGCCGAAGCGGGGCCCACCCCCGCAGGAGTCCGCGCTCGGGGAAGGCGTGGGCGGAGGCGCTGACGGCGGTCAAGGGACGAAGGGTTCGGGGAAGCGCAGGATGGCGTCGGCCACTTCCGGCCGCATGACCTCGGGCGGGGGTCGCTCTCCCCGGAGGATCTTCTGCCGGACCTCGGTCCCCTTGAACGTGAGCCGCGCGGAAGGGGGATGGGGGCAGGTCTTCTCGGTCGAGATCCCCATGCACTTCGTGCACCAGAAGGTGTTCGTGTAGAACAGCGGGGTCACCCCGAGGTCGTCGTACTGGGAGAAGATCGCCCACGAATCGTAGGGGCCGTAGAAATTGCCCACGCCGGCCGCGTCCCGTCCGACGATGAAGTGGGTGCACCCGTAGTTGCGTCGGACCAGCGCGTGGTAGAGCGCCTCCCGCGGCCCGGCGTAGCGCATGAAGGTGCGGAAGTAGGAGAAGAACACCCGCTCGGTGGGGAAGTAGTTGCCGACCAGGGCGTCGTAGGCGGAGGCGATCACCTCGTCCTTGAAGTCGCCGCTCTTCTTCTCTCCGATAAGCGGGTGGACGAAGAGCCCATCGGTGAGCTCGAGGGCGTGCCGCTGAAGGTACTCGTGCCCCACGTGGGGCGCGTTCCGGGTCTGGAACCCGACGACCTTCTTCCATTTCCTTTTCGCGAACTCTGCGCGGACGACCTCGGGCGCGAGCGAACGGGAGGCATAGGGATCGGTCAGGGACGCGCGCAGCTCGAACTTCCCTCCGATCATCTCCTCCCCTAGGGTGTCCAGGCGGCGGACGCCAGGATGTTCCCGCGAGCGGGTACGGTAGACCCCCTCGGCACAGGCCTCCCGGTCCCATCGATAGATCTCCTCGACCTTGAGAACGGCCGACGCACCATCTCCCACGACCCCGAGAAGGATCTCGTCGCCAGCCTTCCAACCCGCCTTCGGGCCGCCGACCTCGAGGAGGGGGAAGTTGACCGGCAGAGGCCAGGGCTTGTCGTTCGAGAGCCGCCCTTCCTTCACGACGCGCTCGTGGTCGTTGCGGGTGAGGAAGCCCGGCACGGGAGCGTAGACCCCGGTCGCGAGGTTGACGCCTTCCTGGAAGAGGAGGGGGGAGATCGCGACGCTGTCGCGGGACGGTCGGTCGGCACCATGTCGGGGAACGGAGTGGGCGGAAGTGGGGGTCATCGCTTCGCTCACGCGCGAGAGGGGCGGGATATCAAGCGTTTGGGGGGGTCCGTAGGGCGGGCTCCTGGCCCCGAAGATCGCTCCGAGCAGCGCCGAGCGGAAGGTATTCGGCGGACCCCACCTACCCTGCCCCGGCAGCGAGGGACGGTCCGCGGTGGCGCAGTTCTGGGGCGATCTGCCGTACGCCGTCTCTGCGACGCTGGGCCTCCTCGTGCTGCTCGCCACCTGGGAGAGGACCCCGGGCGTCCTCCGCTCTCTCTCGCGTTTGGCAGGCCCTCAACACGGCAGTGCCGCGCGTCTGGTTTCCGATTGGAGGTTCTGGGCCCTCCCCGCGGTCGTGGTCTTCCTCGCACGTGCGCTCGTGTTCGATGCCCCAGTCCCTTGCTCCTCCGGTGTGGACGATGTCCAGGCCTTCCTCCTCTCTGGAAGGGCCGTCTGGTCGGGGGGAAACCCGCTGCTCGTCCAAGAGTGTGGGATGACCGTCCCGGTCCCCTACGGCCCGCTCGCGATGGTGGTCAACCTGATCGGGAGCGTGGGCGGACGCGCTGGGGTCTGGCTCGCCTGGGAGCTACCGGCCATCCTGTTGCTTCCTCTTGCCGCCCGCCTGGTGGGGTCAGAGGAGCGTTCCCGGGTGCTCGCCACCCTGGGGAGCTCGCTGCTGTTCGTCCCTCTCGTCGAGTCGCAGATCGACGGGGCCGGGAACGCGTTCGTCGCCGTCGCCGTCCTCGCATCCCTGGCCCTCGCCCGAGAGAACTGGATCTCGGGGGCGATCGGGGCGGGATTCCTCGCCTGGGCGAGGTTCCCCTCCCTGGTCCCCTTCCTAGGCGCTTCCGGGGAGCCGTCCCGTAGGCGGGGGCTCCTCGCCCTTGGACTCTCGATCACGACCCTCCTCGGGGGGGTCGCGATCGGCTATGCGTTCTGGGGGCGAACGTTCCTCGACGTGGCGTTCCTCGCACAGACCTCACGGGTGGACCGCCCGCTGAACCTCTACGGGATCCTCTTCGCGACGGGGACCCCGGTCCCCAGCTCCGTGTCGCTCTCCGCAGAGGCTCTGGGACTGGGCGGTGCCGTGCTCTTCTGCCACTGGAAGAGGCTCGCCGCTCTCCCGTCGGCTTCCTTGGTGCTCGTCGTCGCCGCCCTGGTCCTTCCCTCGTTTCCGTTCAACTTCTTCCCGTGGCTCCTTCCGGTCCTGCTGTTGGGCCCATGGGCCGCCCGGAGGATGTACCTAGCCTCGGTCGTCGCAGCCTCCAACTTCCTCGTAGGGTTGAACCTGGTCTTGCTCCAAGGAAGAGGCCTCTGGCCCTTCGTTGTGCTCTGCATCGTGACCTCAGCGTTGCTGGTCGAGCTGCTCGTGCGGATCGCGAAGCTCCCCGGTTCCCGGGCGGGGCTTGCACCGCCGCTTACTCAGGTAACTGTGAACCACAGCTGTCGCAGAACCTAGAGTCGCCCTCGAGCTTCGTCCCGCAGAAGGGGCAAAAACGTGTCTCTTCCTTCTCCCCCATTGTCGCCGCCGCCGGCGGAGGAGGCGGGGAGGATGGTGCCTGGATCGGAGGAGCGGAGGGTGGTGTGGAGGGTGGGGGAGGGGGTGGTGGTGGTGCCTGGAGCCTCGAGAGGTCGGGCCCGGGGACCTCCACCCCCGGGCTACGACCCGTGACGAAGGCCAAGAACAGGTCCTCCACGGAGACGGTCTCGCGCTCGCAGGAGAGCATCAGGCCACCGTGCCGCAGGGCCAACTGCGCCAGTCCTTCGCGGGGGTCGGTGCCGGTGGTCACTCGGACACGCACGATGGGCGCCGTGCCCGGCGCGAGTGCAGCGGAGAGGACCCCGGGGACCTTCGTGATCTCCCCGGTCATCTCGTCGGTGAGCCCCTTGATCTCGGCACGGTAGACCGTGCCTCCAGAGATCATCTCCACCAGGCCTTCGACCGTGCCCTCCGCCCGAGCCGCCCCGTCGTCGATGATGGTGAGGCTGGTGCAGAGCCTCTGGACCTCGGAGAGCTGGTGGGAGGATAGGAGGATGGTTCGGGGGCCCTCCGAGCCTCCCACGATGTCCCGGAACAGGTCGCGGAGGGAGGCCATGGCCACCGGGTCCAGGCCCGAAGTGGGCTCGTCCAGAATGATGAGGTCCGGGTCGCCGAGCATGGCCACCGCCACCCCGACCCGAGCTTGGTTCCCCTTGCTCAGCGTCTTCATCCGTTGGTCAGCTACCGCCCGAAGGTCCAGTCGGTCGATGAGGAACCCGACCTCCCGTGCTCGTCCTCCGGAGGAGAGCCCTCGCATCCGGCCGTAGACCTCCAGTACCTCACGCACGGTGAGGTGCTCGGGGTATTCGGGCAGCTCCGGGGCGTATCCGATCCGGCCCCTCTTCTCAAAGTCCTGTTCGGGGTCGAACGGCTCTCCCATCACGGTGAGCGACCCGGCGTCGCGCTGGAGGAGCCCAAGGATGCATTTCATCGTGGTCGTCTTCCCCGCGCCGTTCCGTCCTAGGAACCCGTGGATGCTCCCCAGGGGGACGCGCATCCGCAGGTTCTTGGCCCCGTTGCGTGAGCCGGGGTAGATCTTCGTCAGACCCTCCAAGGTGAGGGCGAAGGGAGGGGGGGCCTTCTCCACGCTCATTCACCCCTTGATCTCGATGCGGCGCAGGGCGAGGATGGCGAGCACGAGCACCGCCACAGTGTCGACGATGAGCCCCACACTGGACCAGAGGGCCATCTGGTAGGAGCTCGAGGTCCCCCAGACCAGGAGGAAGCGCAGGACGAAGAAGTAAGGGTTGGTCACGTAGGACTGGGGTAACGAGGTCACGAAGACCGTCCCCGTGGGTTGCAGCAAGAAGAGCCGCGTCCCCGAGAGGGTCAAGAAGGCGCTGTCGAGAGGAAAGAAGTAGCTGACCCAGGCCCCCGCCGCCTTCCCTACGAGCAGACCCAGGAAGAGGAAGAGGGTCACAAGATGGCTCGCGTTCTTCGAGCGCTTCACCAGGGTGCTGAAGAGGAGGGCAAGGGCGCTGACGAACCCCAGCATCAGCGAGAGGTCGAGCGCGATCCACGGTGCATCCAGGACGGCCTGCTGAGGTCCGTCGAACATGGTGGACAGGGCGACCACGACCCCCACCGCGAGGAAGCTCAGGGCGGTGAGGAGGCCCATCTTGACGAACCACTTGCCGAGGAGCAGTTCCGAGCGTCTCAGCGGTTGTTGGAGGAGGGCGCCGAGGGTCCCCTTGTCGCGCTCCCGGGCGATGGACTCGACCCCTGAGGGACGTCCTGCCCACATCGCCACCGGCAGGATACCGAAGCCGTTCAGCGCAAGGATAGCGTCCAGCCAGACCGTGGACCGAGAGAGGGGAGGACCGCCACCGGAGCCCTGCCCGCCATTGTTGAGAGCCGAAGGCGGTCCCGAACGTGGGAAGGTGCCCAGGAACGCGGGAGGGACCGCGCATGCGCCCGAGGTGGTGGATTCCGTGAGGACGGAACCCGTCCGCGCGTCCACGCTGGCGGTGAAGTTCGCTCCGGTCCCCCCACCCCCGGGCGCACAAGTGGTGAAGAGCACGCTCCAGTCCCCGGTCGACCGGAGCGAGAAAGAGGAGCTCGCGCGGGGATGCGAAGAGAGGTAGGGGGAGTCGAAGCGGAGAAGCGACGTGGCGGCCTCGGTGCTGTTCACGGGGAAGCGTTCGGAGGTCCCTGACCCGTAGACCGCTGACCCGCACGTGTCGTTTACTCCACCAATCAGCGTGGCCCTCCCCCCTTGGACGGAGACGAAGAGCCACCCGGTCCCGAAACCTGCAGTGAGCTGCACGAGCCAGGAACCCTCCCGGCCGTTCGAGTAGTTGCCGGTCGAGGCGGGAACCGTCGGCCACCTCCCGGTCCCACCGGTGAGCTCGCAGATTCCATCGCTCGCGGCCGAGGAGTTGGTCGATGCCGCCGTCAGGTCCTCACCGACGACCCCCCCAGGAAGCCACCCTGAACCGTCGACCGCGGTCCAGTTGCCTCCCAAGCTGTCGGCCACCGACTCCGCCGCGGTGATGGCCTGCGCATCATCGAGGCCACCGCCAGCCCCGGGGATGGGTGCGAAGCGGACCCCCTGGGTGAGGGGAGCGCCCTGGACCAGGAGGTCTCCCTGGACGGGTTCTGCGAAAAGAGTGGTGGCGTGCGAGGCCGCTGTTCCCACGGTGAAGTTGTAGGTGCCGTTCGGCAGGTAGACCTGGAGGCTACCCGCGGTGGTGTTCATCACCTGGGGCGCGAGGTCTCCCCCACCGACGGTGATGGTCCAGGACTGCCCGGCGGGGAGCCCGGCGCTCACAAAGGTGACGAGCTCCCCCGGGGCCCTTGTCGGTGCGACCATTGAGGCCATCAGGAGCACACCGATGATGGCGAGCCCGAGGAGGAAAGCGGCGGTCAGGTAGACCCAGAACTTCCTCAGGTCCCACTTGAGCTCGTAGAGCGCGACAGCGCCCAAGCGCGCGAAGAGGTTCGGTGGGCGGGCCCGCACCCGGGAAAGCCGCGGACCCGCCGCGCGGGCGGGAGAGCCACCCCCACCGGTCGCTGGTCCCAGGGCCACGTGGAGCGGGTGGGCCCTGGCTATTTGAGCATACGTTCTCGCGGTGCTTCATGTGGGTAAACTACGAGATCGTAGGGGAGATCCGGCGCTCAGGTGCATCGTGTGCAGATTGCCGAACTCTTCCGAAGGAGTGGAAGGGAAGTCCCGGCGGTCCGTTGTCCGGATCGACCGGGCCGTCAATGCCCCGTGGGTGGACCTTGAGCGGAAGCACTCGCCAGAGCGTCCTCCCCTTGTTCTTATGGCGGGAGGAAGCCTTCCCTCGACGACCCGAAGGGCGGGAAGATCAGTCGATGTAGCCCAACGATCGGAGCCGTCCCTTCACCCGAGCCTCATCCTCGGGAGAAAGGGGCTCACCGCTCTTCGAGGGACCTTCGACCAACCGTGCGAGAACGAAGGAGACGAAATCGTCCACGGAGGAGAACGCGCTCCCCTTGAGGCGAGCCTGAACTCGGTCCCGAAGCTCCTGGGAGATCTGGACCGGGACGGTCGCTTCGGGCAACGGGGTCCTCGCCGGGACCCTACTCCTCACGACCTATAATCCGTCCCAGCCGACGGAACGCGTGGCGGAGGGTCACGTCGGTCACCTGGGCCACGCGGGCGACGTCGCTCTGGCGCCGTGGCTCTCCGCATTCGACAGAGGCAAGGTAGAGGGCTGCCCCCGCGAGCCCGTTCGGAGAGACCCCGCAAGCATCCGGGTGGTCGCCGATGCCGTCCAGGATGTTGAGCGCCTTCCCGAGGGTCTGGGAGGAGAGCTTGAGCTCGGTCGAGAAGCGCCGGACGTAGGTCCCCAGGCCGACCGGCGGGAGGTCCAAGTTCAGCCCACGCCGGAGCGCCATGTACGCCCGGCCGAACTCGGCCCGGGTGATGTTCGAGGCCTCCGAGATCTCGCTCCACGTCCGGGGGAGAGAGTAGCGGCGGCACGCAGCGTAGACGGAGGCTCCTGCGGCGGCGGCCGCCGAGCGCCCGCGGAAGAGCCGCGCTTCGCCTCCCTTGGCGAGGACCAGGAGCGCCGCGTCCTGGACCAGAGGAGGGAGGCTGAGCGAGACGGAAAGGCGACGGATGATCTCCTCTCCCTTGAGGCTCATCCCGGGTCTCGCATTGACACGGGTCGAACCCTCCCTGGCGCGTCGACGAAGGAGTCGGAACTCCCTCTGGGCGGAGGGGGCGAGACGGTTCCCTTGGGCGTCTCGGTTGCCTGGGAAGACCGTGTCGTTCCTGCGTCGAGGGGAGAAGGGGGCCTGCGCCGGGCCATGCCCGTGCGGGGCGCCCGGCTCGGAAGAGGTGCGGGAGAAGCTGGGGCCCGAGTCGATCACCATCGACTCAAGCACGAGACCACAGTGCGGACAGACGAGCTCACCCGTGCGCCCCTCGCGGACGACGCGAGGGTTGCCACACCCAGGGCAATTTCCCCCGCTAAGGCCTGTAGCGACCGACATGGAGGATCGAGGGGCGCGCTCCTCGTTCGCCCTTGAACGGAAGTGGTCATCAGGGTTCTTAGTCTTTGTTCCTTCAATCACAGCGACGCATGGCACGCTGACGGACGGTGCCCGAAGGGGTCCCAGCAGAGCGGTTTCCTGCGTTTTTGTTGGGTTCGTACATAAATAGGGTGTCCGGGAGCGTCGGTACCGGAGGCGCTTCTCTCGACTCGAGAGAGGGACGAGCGGTCGGGTTCGTGAAATTCTGGGCCTACCTCTCGCGCAGGGCGCTGCTGGCCCTTCCGGTCCTCGTCGGCGTGGTCACGCTCACCTTCTTGGTCATCCAGTCGGTTCCTATCGACGAGCGGCTCGCCGCCTGTGTTCCAGAGCCCAAGACCGGATGGCCCCCGACGGGAGCCCGGAGTGGAGAACGTTGGTCCACCTCTGTGGTCTCGACGCCCCCGTCTGGACCCAGTATGCGAGCTACGTCGACCATGCGTTCACCGGGCAATGGGGGTTCGTCTCCAACCATAGCGGGATGATCGGTTCCGTGCCCGCCGTGAAAGGCTGCGAGCTCCTGAGCGTCTCCCAGCAGGAGCACGGTTGCGAGGTCATGACCCTCGTGGAGAATTGGCTCCCCTACACGCTCGAGCTGGCCGTGCTCTCGCTCCTATTGATTCTGCTTCTCGCCCTTCCGATCGGCACCCTTGCCGCAGCGAGGAGGAACCGGGCCCTGGACCAGGCGAGCCGGGTCTTCTCCTTCAGCGGGTTCGCGCTCCCCTCGTTCTTGCTAGGCGCCCTCGTGATCCTGCTCCTCTACACGAGCCTGGCCGCTGCCAATCCGTACTCCCCGGGGAACCCCTTCGCTTGCGACAACAGCTCCTTCGAGCAGATCTACGGCAGCTGGCACCCCGCGTTGAGCCAGTGCTACTACCAGCACCTCGGGAGCGGCGGGTCGACGATGATGTGGGGCGGCCAACCTTCCTACACGAACGCCCTGTGGGGGACCTCTCCGACCGGTCTCCCTACGCTCGACGCCTTCTGGTACGCGGCCGGCCACACTCCTCCCCCCGGGATGCCGGGCGGGCGCTACTTCTTCTGGGACCTGGCGATCGACCACGTCCTTCGTCTGGTCCTCCCCGCCCTGACGATCGCCTACGGGGCCGTCGCCGGGCTCCTGCGGTTCGTCCGGAACTCCATGCTCGAGGTGATGAGCCTGGACTTTGTCCGGACCGCGCGCGCGAAGGGGGTACCCGAGCGAGAGGTGGTCCGACGCCATGCCGGGCGGAACTCCCTGAACGTCACCGTCACGGTCCTCGGACTCACGTTCGCAACGTTCCTGGGAGGTTTCGCCGTCACGGAGTCGTTGTTCAATCTCTACGGCGTTGGGGCGCTCTTCGCCTACTCCGTCCTCACGCCGCCGGACATCGGGACCATCTTCGGCACCACGGTCCTCTTCACGGTCATCATCATCGGCGCGAACCTCATCGTGGATGTGGTCTACGGTCTCTTGGACCCACGCGTCCGGCTGGGGTAGCTCACTCCCACTCTATGGTGGCGGGCGGCTTGTCCGTGATGTCGTAGAGGACCCGGCTCACCTTCCCGGAGAGCTCCCGAGTGATGCGCTCGGAGATCCGGCGCAGCACGTCGTGCGGGATCGCTACCGCGGTGGCGGTCATCGCGTCGATCGATTCCACGGCCCGGACGGACACCGCGTCGGCGTGGGTCCGGACGTCCCCGATGACCCCCACCGTGCGCACGGGCAGGAGCGTCGCGAAGTACTGCCAGGGAAGTGGCATCTTCCCGTCGTGGGCCGCGCGCTCCACCTCTTCCTCCACCACCGCGCAGGCCACCCGGGCGATCTCCGTGCGCTCGGGAGTGACCTCCCCCACGACCCTCACCGCGAGGCCCGGCCCGGGGAAGGGCTGCCGTTCGGGGGCGGGGACCTTCAGGTGCCGTGCCAACGTCCGGACCTCGTCCTTGTAGAGGTCGCGGAGAGGCTCGACGACCTTGAGCTTCATGTCCGGGGGCAGCCCGCCCACGTTGTGGTGCGTCTTGATCGTGTCGCGGGCGCTCGGGCCGCCCTTCCCCTCCGCGGCACTCCCGCTCTCGATCCAGTCCGGGGCAATGGTCCCCTGCACGAGATAGTCGGCGTGGAGGGCGACCGCTTCCTTCTCGAAGACGCGGATGAACGTCTCGCCGATGCTCTTTCGCTTCTTCTCTGGGTCGGTGACGCCCTTCAGGACCCGGAAAAAGTCCGAGGCGGCCGGCACGACCCGGTGAGGGACCCCAGCCCCGTTCAGCACCTCTTCGGTCTTCGCGACCTCCCCCCGGCGCAGGAGCCCCGTGTCGATGAAAAGGGCGGTCGCCCGCTCTCCCAAGGCCTTCGTGACAACGACCGCGGCGACGGTGCTGTCGATCCCCCCCGAGGCCGCGACGATGGCCTTGCTGGGAGCCGGCACCGCGGCCTGGACCTTCGGGATGGCCTCGTCGAGGAACCGCTCGGGGTCCATGATGCCCTCCCCACCGAGCCGCTCCCTTAAGCGTCGCGAGCCTCGACCCCCGGGTATAAGGCCCCCGGGCCGGTCCTCCCTCGAGGTGCGTCATGGTGGGAAAGCTCAAGCTCAAGCCCTACAGCGTCGCCGTTGTCGTCAAGGACCGGAAGCGCTCGCTCCGTTGGTACCACGAGAAGCTGGGACTCGACATCCTCGCGGACCACGAGCACTGGGCGGTCGTCGGTTCGAAGAAGCAAGGGGTCGCGCTGCACCTCTGTGCGGTCCGCGAGTTCGACCCGCGGGGGAGGCTGGAGAAGGGGAACACCGGGATCCTTCTGCGGACGGACCGGGACATCGAGCGCACCTACCGCGAGCTCCGCAAGCGGGGGGTCAAGTTCTCCCTCCCCCCGACGAAAGAGGACTGGGGTTGGGCCTGCACGCTCGTCGACCCCGACGGGAACGAGATCCGCCTCGCACCTTCCTGGTAGGGCGCTCGCGCGAACGGCCGTGAGCGAGGTGGACCACGCGCTGAGGGAGCGGTTGCTTCGCCGCGGGCTGAAGTTCGCGGGTTTGCTCATCCTCGTCTACTACCTCCTGCCCAAGAAGATCTTCGGGGTCCCCGTCTACTGGTCGATCCCGCTGGGGGCCGCGGTCGTCCTGGTCGTCGAGGTCGCCCGTCTCTCCGGTCTGCTGCCGATCCCCGCCCTGCGCGATTACGAGCGCGGCCGACCCGCGGGATATGTCTACTGGGGCGCCTCCCTCGCAATCCTCGTCGCCTTTTTCCCCGAGAGCTTCGCTGTCGCCGCCCTGGTGGCCTCCTCGGTCGCCGACGTGCTCGCAGGGGAGCTCCGTCGCACGGGAAAGCTGGACCCTGTTCGGGCGCGGATACTGGGCGCGTACTGGCCCTTCGCGCTCGTGGCGCTTCCCCTCCTCGCCGCCCTCTCCCCAGAGGGAGCGCTCTTCTCGGCCCTTCTCGCGCTCGCGGGGGCGGTCCCTGCAGCGCTCATCGAAGGGCGCATCATGGGCGCCCTGGACGACGACCTGCTGATGCCGTTGTTGGCCGCCCTCGTGTGGGTCGGCCTAGTCAGCGTTCTCCCGGGCGCGGTCCCTCTGGGCTTCCACCTTCCCTGGTTGAGCCGCGGCTAGCGGGTGGACCCACGCCCCAAGGGGCGGTCCCGCTCAAACGATAGGGGTGAGCCTCGCGTGGGGCTGGCCCTTCTCGTTGTCCACGCTCATCGCGTAGACCATCGTGCGGGGACGGATGCCGTAGACGCACGGGGAGTTGTCGATGTTCACGATGCGGAAGTACGTGTCCATCATGTTGATCATCTCCGAGGTCACGAGCAGCCCGGGCTTCAAGAGCCCGAGGCCCAGGTCCCCCATGATCTTCGTGCGCTCGACGCCCATGAAGAGGCTCTTGATCGCGAGCTGGTCGCCCTGGAGGTACTCCAGCGTGTCGAACCCGGTGTACTCGATGAAGGGCTTACCCTCGCCTCCGCGCACGGCCCGCTCGGCCCCCTGAAGGGTCCGCTGCGCCTCCTCACGCCCGGCCCGGAGCATCGGCAGGATGTACGGGGCCTTGGCCTCCGTCGCGAAGTAGTCAGTGATGCGGACCCGGTCGTCGAAGGTCTGCGTCGGGATGTGCTGGGTCAGCTGCTCGCGCAGCTTCTCCGGGGATTCCCCCCCCGATAGAACGCCCAGGATCCCGCCCCCTCGCGAGAGGAAGTTGAGGAAGGTCGGGGCGAAGAGGAGGTAGTAGTCCTCGATGGAGACGTTCACGTCGATCTCGAACCCGTTGTAGGAGCCGCGCTTGTAGCCGCCGCCCAGGAGGGCATCGAAGTCGGGGATCCCGGTCGAGAAGTGGCGCTCCGTGTCGGGGATCGCCTTCCACGGCTTGGGGGCCGCGGGGGCCGTCTCGGGACGCGGGGCGATGCCCAAGGCCTCGAAGCGCCCGCCCGCCAGCGTCACCGCATAGCGGGGCCGAGGGATGGCCGTCGCCCGCAGCTTGTCCAGGCGCATGTGGCGGACCCTCCGCTCGTCGAGCTCCTCGCGCGAGAAGGAGATGAGCCCGTCCACGAGATACTCGATGCCGCCCGCCTCGGGCTTCTCGAGGATCATCACCACGTTGGTGTTGGAGTTCTCCACCAGGTCCTTCTGGAGGCACATCACCAGCTCTTCCATCTCGAGGCCGTACTTGTGCGTCACGCCCTCGAGGGAATCGACGACGAGGAGCGCCTTCTCCGGAAGGACACGCTCAACGCGGTCGTACATGTGCTCGAGCTCGGGCATCCGGGTCCGCTGCAGGAGCGTCGCGAGCTGTCCGCGGTCGACCTTCGTCGGAGCGCCGCGCTCCTCCCCCACGGCCTTCAGGAAGTCGCGGGCCTGCTGGAGCTTCGCCTTCACCTCGGCGGGGGGCTCGGGGGCCGCCTCCTTGTCCTTCCCCACCAGGGTCTCGAGGAAGATCTTCCCCGCGTCGAAGACGCGCGTGCGCATCTCCGTGCTCTTGAGCCAGGGGAACTGTCGGTAGAGGGCCTCGTCCGAGACCCGCGTCGAGAGGTAGAAGCTCTGCCCCGAACGGCCGGCCTTTTCCAAGAGCTCGAGCCCGAAGGTGGTCTTACCGGTACCGGCGCCGCCCTTGACGATGAGGCTTCGCCCTCCCTTTCCACTCAGGAACGTGACGACTTCTGGCGGAATCCCGGCGCGCTGGCGGGTCCCTGCGTCCATGACGTTCTCTCCCCCGTAACGCGTGGATTGGGAGTGAGGGCCGCATATATATTCGACTCGGCGGACGCCGCCGCCCCGCCAACCTCACGCTGGGGGGGCCGCGGCGAGCTCCCGGGCCCTGGCCAGGGCCGCGTCCAGGGCCGCCCGGAGGGGGGGCCCCCTCGGTCCGGAGCCCGAGGCGGCCGAGGGGTTGCCCCCTCCCTTGCCCCCCCAGGCCTTGAGCGCCGGGGCGAGGAGGTCGCGCGCGGGGAAGCGCTTCGGGTCCGAGGAAGCGAAGAAGAGGGTCCCGCTCTTCTCGTCCTGGGCGGCCAGGAGCGCAACCCCTCCCGCTCGGGAGGTGATCTCCCGGGCGAGCGCCTGCAGCCCCTCTCGATCGAGGTCGACCTGGGCCACCACCGCTCGGTGCCCCTCTCCCAGGGGGTGGGCGTCGACCGGGCTGTTCCAGAGGCCCTCGGCAATCTCGGCCACGTCCGCCTTCGCGGCGGCCTTGGCCTCCTTGTGGCTCTCCTTCAAGCGGTCCAGTAGACGGTCGAGGGCCCTCGGGACCTCTTCCACGGGGGCCGCGAGCTTCTGGGAGGCCTCCTGCAGGATGGTGTCGTGCTCCTGCATCACCTCGAGCGCCCGCTCTCCCGCGACGAAGTGCAGCCGCACCATGCCGTCCTGGATCCGTTCGGTGCCGAGCACCTTCACGAACCCCACCTCGGAGGTGTGGGTGCAGTGGGTCCCCCCGCAGGCCTCCACGTCGAAGTTCTCGATGTCGACGATGCGGAGCTCCTTCCCCGGGACCGCGCCCCCCTGATAGATCCCGTAGCCGAACTTCTCCTCGGCGACCGCGCGCGGCTCGAAGGTGCTCCTGACAGGTCGGTCCTCGCGAACGACCGAGTTGACGAGGCGTTCTACCGCGCGGAGCTCGAGGGGGGTGAGCCCTTGCCAGTGCGTGATGTCGAGCCGCGCGCCTTCGACCCCTTTGTACGCTCCCGCCTGCCAGACATGGGGCCCCAGGACCTTCCGTAACGCGCCGTTGAGCAGGTGGGTCGCCGTATGGTGGGTCATGAGCTGGCGCCGACGGGCGGGGTCGACGCGTCCTTGCCCAGGAGCTCCGACCTCTGGCAGGGGAGCGTCGGGGTGCGAGAGCCGGTGCATCACCCACGGGCCGTGGCGGACGACCTCCTCCACAGGGGCCCCCGCGAGGTGGCCCCGGTCGGTGATCTGCCCTCCCCCCGTGGGATAGAAGTACGTCTGGTCCAGGATCACCCAGGGGCCGGACCGCCACAGGATCTTCCCCGTGAACTCGTGCGTGTAGGGGTCGCGGTGATAGTGGACGATGGTGGGAGGGACCGAGGGGGGTGGCTCGGGGACCTTCGCCTCGACGGCGTCCGCCCCGTACCCTCCCCAGCCCTGGGCGGGCGTGCGGGTGTGGAGCTCCGCGACCTTCGCAAAGAAATCCGAGGGGACCTCGACCTTCTGCGAAAGTTCCTCCACGGCCACGTCGGGCGTCACGCCGAGCGAATCGTAGACCATCACCAGGTCGTCGACGTTCGGCGACCGACCCTCTTTCTTGAGGCGCTCCTCGAGCCTTCGGACCTGGGTCCGGCCCCGGGCGATGGCTTCGCTGAACCGTTCCTCCTCGACCCGGAGCACCTCTCCAAGGCCCTTGGGGTTCGAGGCGAGCTCGGGGAAGTCCTTCGCGACGTGGCGCACCACCGTCTGCATCAGGTCGAAGAGCGTGAGCGTCCCCGGGTGCTTCTCGAGCGTCCGGAGGATCCGTCGGAGGAGCAGGCGGGCGAGGTAGCCCTCGCGGACGTTCGAGGGGACGATGCCATCGGTGAAGAGGAAGAGGAAGTTCTTGGCATGGTCAGCGAGCACCGCCGCTTCCGGCAGCGTGAAATCCTTGGGCAGGTCCTTCAGGATCCCGGGGAAGACCGCCTCGTAGATCGTCGGGGTCCCCTGGCTCATCCAGGTGAACCGCTCGAGCCCGTAGCCGGTGTCCACGACCCGCAGCGGCATCGGCTTGAGAGCGTCCCCGTCGCGCACGTACTGCATGAACACCAGCGTGGCGATCTCGAGACCCCGCAGACCGACGGAGACCGAAGGCCCCAGGTTGCCGCCCCCCTCCCAGGCCTCCTCCTTGTAGCTGATCTCCTCGGGGCGAGCCCCGAGCTCGCTCGTCACCAGCTCATGGCAGAGTTCCACCGTTCGGTCCTTCCAGTAGACCTCCTTCGAGGCGCCGTTGAAGGCGTGATGAGCCATCATCTCGAACATCGTGAGATGGCGGCCGGTGGTCCCGACGTTCTCGATGTCCGTGAAGCGCATGCAGGGTTGGGAGATCGTGAGGGGGTTCGCGGGCGGAGGGATGGCCCCTGAGGTCACCCAGGGCTGGAAGTCGTAGACCGAGGCCTGGACGAACATCACGTCGTTCCGCCAGCGGGGGACCACTGGATAGCGGCGCAGGCGAGCGTGGCCGCGACGCTCGAAGTAGGAGAGGTAGAGCTCTCGCATCGAGGTCAGATCGAGGGGCTGCGAGAAGGGGGAGTTCCCCTGGAAGGAGTAAGGGGTACACGGGACCTCGGAGCAGACCTCGCTCGACCCCACGGACCAAAAGGGCTCCCCGCACTTCTTGCAGGCGCGCCGACGGAAGGCATTCTTCTCGAAGAACGCGTTCTCGTACTCCTTGGCCTCCATGACGGTCCCCGCCTACGAAGAACGGTGGAAAAGCGTTCGCATGGCGCGCCGACCCTTCTCACGCCTTGCGGCCAAAGGTTTATGGCATCGTTCCCGCGCTCGCCTAAGCACCATGAGGACCTACGTCAAGTTCTACTTC
>JAGWLG010000069.1 GCA_028864975.1 Thermoplasmata archaeon
GCGAAGGAATTGAGCAGTTTCTGGTACTTCGGAAGGTTGTGCTCGAGCGAGATGTCGGTCGTCGCGGGGGCTCGGTCCACCATCGGCAGGAGCGTCTTGTCGAGGGCGGGGGCGGCCTTGTCCTCCGGCGCGCGGAAGATCTGTCCGACCGGGATCTTGCCCCGGGACTTGGCGTCGAGGACCGTCGCGAACGCCTTCGCCCGGTCCCCCCTATCGAACCCCGAGACCTTCTCGACGTTCTCCACCTGCTGTCGCCAGAGCTGGTAGGTGTCGTTGTAGGTGACGCAGGGGGAGAGCACCTCGACGAAGGCGAACCCCCTCCGCTCGTGGTTGTAGCGGATCGCCTCGGTGATGTACTGGGCGGCCTCCTTCGGGGCCCCTGAGAACCCCCTCGCGATGTACCCCGCGGAGGGAACGGAAAGGGCCGTCAGGACCGCATCGAAGGGGCCCTCGACGTTGCCGTGGAACCCCACGGGGGCCGTGGGGGAGGGCTGGCCTTTCGTAAGCCCGTAGGTCTCGTTGTTCATCACGATGTAGGTGATGTCCACGTTCTTCTTGAGGGTATGAACGAAGTGGCCCATGCCGATGGCGTAGCCGTCACCGTCCCCCCCCACCGCGACGATGGTGAGCTTGGGGTTCGCGAGCTTCATCCCGACGGCGGTGGGGAGCAGCCGGCCGTGGAGGGAGTGGAACCCGTAGCTGTCCATGAAATTGTGGATCCCTCCCGAGCAGCCGATCCCTCCCACGACCACGGTCTGATCGGCGGGGACGTTCAGCGCCTTCAGGGAGTTCTTGAGCGCGGCCATGACCCCGAAGTCCCCGCACCCGGGGCACCAGGTCGGAGGGTTCGGCTTAACGACCTCGGGCACGTTGCTCCTCCTCCACCGGGTGGACGATCTCCGGGGCGCGGAAGGCGAGGCCGTCGTACTTGGCCATGGAGCGGAGCTTGGGAGCCAAGGCGGGAAGCTCCTGCCGGATGAGCCGGGCGAACTGCCCGGTGTAGTTGTGCTCCACCACGAACGCCACCTCCACGCCGTTCAGGAAGCTCGTGAGCGCCTCCTTCGGGACGGGCCAGAGCGTGCGCGCCTGGAAGTAGCGCGTCGCGATCCCCTTCGTCTTGAGGATCTCCTGCGCTTCTCGGATGGGGCCATAGGTCGAACCGTAGCCGATGAACCCGACCCTCGCGTGCTCGTCCCCCCACAGGTGGGGCGACGGGAGGTCGTTCTTCGCAAGCTCCAGTCGGTTCATCCGCTTGGCCATCATCTTCCGACGGTTCTCGGGGTTCACCGAGACGTGCCCGAACTCGTCGTGCTCGTTCCCGGTGGTCTGGGAGATCCCCCCTTTCATCCCGGGGACGCTCCGGGGGGAGATCCCGTCGGGGGTGAGCTCGTAGCGCTTGTAGACGGCCATCTTGTCGAGCTCCTCCTGTCGCAGGAGCTTCCCGCGGTCGATGTGGACCTTCGAGAGGTCGAACGCGGGGGTGCTCTGGGTGTTCTCGCTCTCGTCGTTGTCCAGCATGATGAAGACGGGGATCTGCCACTTCTCGGCGAGGTTCACCGCCGCCACCGTGGTCTCGAACACATCGCTCGCGTACCCCGGGGCCAGCACGAACCGGGGGAACTCGCCATGGGAAGCGAAGACGACGAAGAGCAGGTCGCTCTGTTCGTGGCGGGTGGGTTCCCCCGTGGAGGGACCGACACGCTGGCAGTCGACGATGACCAGCGGGACCTCGGCCTCCCCCGCGTGCCCCATCCCTTCGGTCATGAGCGAGAGCCCGGGGCCGCTCGTCGCGGTCATGGTGCGGGCGCCGGTGTACGCGGCCCCGATGGCCATGTTGATGGCCCCCAGCTCGTCCTCCGCCTGGCGGACGATGCCGTCGAACTGCGGGAGGATCTTGTCGAGGTTCTCCATGATGGGGGTCGCCGGCGTGATCGGGTAGCCTGCGAAGAAGCGGCCTCCCGCGACCACGAACCCGAGCGCGCAGGCCACGTTGCCCGAGATGAGCACCTGCCCCTTGGCGTGGCCGCTGGCCACGGTGAACAGGGGCGCAGGAAGCCCCGCTTCCTTCACCAGCTCACAGCCGAGGTCGAAGGCCTTCAGGTTCGCCTGGAGCGCGTCGCCGCCCCGGCGCGCGAAGCGCTTCTCGATGACGCCACGGGCCGCCGCACGGTCGAACCCCAGAAGGACCGAGAGGGCCCCGTAGGCGACAGTGTTCTTGTAGAGGCCGTTGCCGACCTTGCTGGCCGCCGTGATGGAGAGCGGGAGGTGGTAGATGTTGGGGCCCTCGGTCTTGACCGAGCCCTGGTCCGCGAGCACGACCCCGTGCGGGGCGAGCTCCTTCTGACCGACCTTCACCGCGTCATCGTCGAACGCGACCAGAACGTCCTGCAGGGGCTTCTGGGACCAGATGGGTTCGACGTGCGCCCGCGTGGAAGCATCAGCGTGCCCACCGCGGATCCGGGAGAGGACCGCGCGGGCGGTGTAGATGTAGAGGCCCGTGGCATGGAAGTAGCGGCCCAGAAGGTCCGAGACGGTGAGCGTCCCGTCGCCCCCCTGTCCCCCGATCATGATCGAGACGTCGTGGAGCGGCTCGGTGGGCCGGGTGGGGGGACCTACCCGTTCGGTGGGAATGGGGGGTTGCACGTGGGGGGCCGCGGCTGCGGCCGGGGTCGTGACCATCGGCGGACTCCTTCGGTCCGGTTGTGAGAAGACCTCGCGTATTTAGCTTACGATTTCTCGATGGACCTCCCTCCACCGGATTCCGTGGGCTCGGTAGAGATTCCGGAGGGCGCTCCCGGGTCCGCCGACCCTGGTGCTCTGGGGAGGAGGCTTTGAAGGGAAGGACCCCTGACCGGTCATGGCGTCGGGAGCGCCCCCCCTCGAGCCCCGCTATTTGAGCGACCTTCAGGCCGGCTACGAGACCCGCTTCACCGCGCAGGTCGTGGCCCTCCCCCCTGGAGGGGTGGTCCTCTCCGAGACCCTCTTCTACCCCACGGGAGGGGGCCAGCCCGCCGACCGGGGGGTGCTCCGGCTTCCTGACGGATCACGCGTCGAAGTGGTCGATGTCGGGCACCAGGGAGGGGCCACGCTCCATCGCCTCGGGAAGAAGGGGGCGTCCGCCCTCCAACGGGGCATGGACGTGGTCGGAGAGATCGACTGGCCCCGCCGGCATGCCCACATGCGGGCCCACACGGCCCAACATCTGCTCTCGGCGCTCGCCTTCCGTCGGTTCGGCCTTCGCACCGAGAAGGCCCAGGTCTCCGCGAAAGGGGGCCAACTCGACCTGGAGAAGCCCCTCGCGGGACCCGACGCTCTGAAGGAGCTCGAACGCGAGGCGAACGGGTCCTTCTTCACCCGACACGTGCCGGTACGGCTGCAGTTCGTGACCCGCGAGATGTTCGACCGCATCCCGAACCGCTCCGGCACCGGGAAGCTTCCTCCGGGGGTCGACCGGGTGCGGCTCGTGATCATCGGCGAGGCCGACCTCGCCCCATGCGGCGGGACCCATCTCTCGGACACGATCGAAGTGGGGGAAGTGAGGATGGGCCCCCCGGTCGCGCTCCCTCTGGGAGGGGTGCGGTTGAGCTTCGAGCTCAGCCCGGAGCCCGCGAGCGTTTCCCCGGGGGAGAGCGGAGCGTCCTCCACTCCGTCCGCGTGAGCCCGTAGACCGCGACATCGTGCCAGGCACCGTGGTGGAAGAGCGCCTGGCGCATCGTGCCCTCACGTCGGAACCCCAGGTGGTCGAGCATCTTCCAGGAGGAAGGGTTCTCCACGTCGCTCGTGGCGCCCACGCGCTCGACCGGGCGGTGGGCGAAGACGTAGTCCGTGAGGAGGTTCACGGACTCGCGACCGTACCCCTTCCCCCGCTCTTCGGGGATGCAGACCGCGTACCAGAGGTCGACGGTGTCGAGGGCGGTGTAGGAATTGAAGAAACCGACCACGCCGACGGGTCGGTCGTTCGCGACCTCGGTGATCAGGAAGCGCGGGGCGAGCGAGCGGGGGTCCTGCGGGGCTTCGCGCAGGGCCTCGCGCAGCGCGTCGAAGCTGTCGACCTCGAAGCGGTCCCACGGCGCGATCGCGTCGGGGTCGTTGAGCCATCGGAAGAGGAGCGGGAGGTCCTCGGGAGCCGGAGGGCGGAGCGCCACGCGGGCGCCTCGCAGATGCCCCAGGCGCCCTCCTCCCTCCAAGACCCTTCGCGGAGCGGAGCTTGGGGGCGATGGCCCAGGGTGCCCCCCGCGGCGCGGGGCCTCGCTCAACGGAGGACCACCTGTTGGGCGACCGGTCGCATCGAAGGAGGCGGGGACGCGCCGTTCCCGCCCTCTTCCATGAGCAGGGTCTGCGCCCTCTGGTGCCCTATCGGGGTCAGCGTGTAGACCACCTTGGGCTCGCTGTAACCGACGACGTACTGCATGCGGCGGATCACCCACCGGTTGCTCTCGAGGTCGGCCAAGGCCCTTCGGACCACCAGTCCGCGGGCCTCGAAGGCACGAAGGATGCCGAACTCGGTCACGGCCCGGTCCGCCTCGAAACGGACCTGATGGCCCCGGTGGGCGAGCAGGTGGAGGAGGATCGACTCCTCGAGCTCGAGGACCGAAGCGTCCTTGGGCGGGGGCACGGTCGACTCTTCACCTCCGTTGCGGGGACCCTCGAGGCTCGTCGCGCCTCCAAGCCCTAGGAGATCGTGGTGACCTCGTAGTTGACCTGGAGACCCTTCATGCGACCGTGCATATCGGAGACCAAGGTCAGCACCTCGTCGAGGGTGGCCCGGTTCTTCCACTTGTAAACGAAATCGTGCATCCCCATGGATTCCTCGAACCCCATCTGGCGCATGATCTTCACCACATCTTGCGGATTGGCGCCTTCGGAGTTAAAGATCATTCGCACGTAGGTCCTCATGACGGAGCTTGCTCCTTCCGAACGCATCGACAATTATCTGCACCAAGACTTATAAGTCCCCCGCTTCGCGAAGGCGTTCGAGCGGAGGCGAGGGAGGCATGGCGAACGCTCGAGGAGGCGCCGCTCGGGGCGGTTCGACGCGCTGGGCGCTGGTCACGGGCGGCGCGGGGGGCATCGGAGCCCACCTGGTCCCCGCCCTGCGCGCTCGCGGATGGGCCGTGCGTGTTCTGGACAACTTCTCCTCCGGCCGGAAGGAGAATCTCGCCCCGGTCCGCGAGGACCCCCTCGTGGAGGTCGTCCGGGCCGACGTCACCGACCTGAGGTCGATCGAGCCCGCCTTCGAAGGGGTCGAGTTCGTCTGGCATCTCTCCGCGAACCCGGACGTCCGCCGCGGGGCAGCGGAGACCGACCTGGATCTCCAGCAGGGGACGGTCGGGACCCGCAACGTGCTCGAGGCGATGCGCCGGCACAAGGTCCGCAAGATCGCCTTCTCTTCCAGCTCCGTCGTCTACGGCCACCCCAAGGTCTTCCCGACACCCGAGGACTACGGCCCCCTCCACCCCGAGAGCCTCTACGGGGCGAGCAAGCTCGCGGGGGAGGCCCTCATCACGGCCTTCTGCCACTCCTTCGATATGCAGGCCTGGGTCTTCCGTTTCGCGAACGTGGTCGGCCCGGGGGCCTCGCACGGCGTGATCTACGACTTCCTCGTGAAGCTCGAGAGGACCCCGGACCGGCTCGAGGTCTTGGGCGACGGGCGACAGAACAAGGGGTACCTCTGGGTCGAGGACTGTGTCGAGGGGATGATCTACGCGACAGAGCACGCGAAGGAGAGGGTCAACGTGTTCAACCTCGCCCCCGAGGATACGGTCTCCGTCGCCGAGATCGCACAGAAGGTCATCGCGCTCACCGGGGCCAGGGCCCGGATCGAGTTCACGGGAGGGGCCCGTGGCTGGCCAGGGGACGTCCCGGTGCAGAACCTCTCCGGAGCCCGCCTAAGGGCGCTCGGGTTCGCCCCGAAGTTCGGTTCGAAGGAGGTCGTCGAGAAGGCCATCCGGGCCATGAAGGCCGAGCGGAAGGTCGCCTCGTCGGCCTCTCGGTGAGCCGACATGGCCGAGCCCTCAGGGGTTCCACCGGCCTCGTCCTCGGCCCGGACGCGAACGGTCAGCGTCATCCTGACGGTGCTCAACGACCGCCGCGTGGAGCGGTCGATCAAGAGCCTCCTCGCCCAGACGCTCCCCCCGCTGGAGGTGATCGTCGCCGACGGGGGCTCGACGGACGGGACGTACGAGATCGCAGAGCGTTTCGCCACCAGCGACCGCAGGGTCCGCCCTTGCCGCCTTAAGGGGAACATCCCGGAGAGCCGCAACCAGGCGCTGGAGCTGGTCCAGGGAGAGTTCGTGGCCTTCCTCGACGCCGACGAGGTCGCGCCCCCCACCTGGCTCGCGGAGCTCCTTTCCCCGTTCTCGGACCCGAAGGTCGGGTTCACGGGCGGGCCCACCCCGGGGATGAAGGGGACGGTCACCAACGCCGGCTCGCGCTACTACGACGCCTACCTGCGGCGCTTCTACGACACGGTCGCCCGAACCCACCCCCACGCGCTGCCGATGGGCAACTCGGCATGGCGCCGCCGGGTCTTCCAGGAGGTCGGCAAGCTCGACACCTCGCTCTTCCCCCGGGCCGCCAGCGAGGACCAGGACATGGCCCATCGGACGCTCGTCGCCGGCTGGAAGGGCGTCTACGTCCCCTCGGCCTGGGTCGACCATGACTTCTCCGACATCTCTCTGAGAAGCCTCCTCCGAAAGCAAGCCACCTACGCCACCGGGGGGTACGTGCTCTGGCGACGCTCGGGCACGACCTACGAGGCCACCGGGGGGCGGCTCGCCCCCTACATCCTTGCTCCCTTCCTCGTCGTCCTGGGCTGGCTGGTCTGGGGGGTGGGAACCCTCCTTCCCCCCTCTTGGCACCTGGTACCGCTCGGAGCATGGACCCTCCTCGTGGGATGGTGGGTCTTCCTCCTGCTCGTGCTCTACCTCACCGTTCAGGGGATACGCTGGGAGCGAGAGTACCCCGGGTCCAGGTTGAGACCCTTGGAGATCCTGCGGAGGTGGGCAACTCTCTGGGGCGCTCTGCGAGGGCTCGTGAGCTACGGGTGGAGCGGTCGCCGGAACCTTCCGGCCTCGCCGAGGCCACCCCCTCCCACCGGAGTGCGACCGGAAAACCGTGACGGGGACTGACATCCTTCTCGTTCGAGTCGAACTTCCGGATTGAAGAACTGGGAGCCGCGGCGTCGGCGGTGTGCAAGCGCCAAGCCGCCGCGGCGGGAGCCG
>JAGWLG010000037.1 GCA_028864975.1 Thermoplasmata archaeon
CAGCAGGAGAGCAGCGGGTGCGGGGCTCCCTCTTCGGCCGGGGCCGCCTAAGAACCGTTCCACCGGGGCCCTTGGCTTCCCAAGCACCTGGGGGCGGGTGCTCTTGTTGCAAGCTCATGGGGGAGGAGCCCCCCCTCGGACCGACTTCCCGAGCGGGGTCCGGTCTTAGGAGCACAGTATCACAATGCTAAAATACGATGTGTGTATCCCACAAGTATACACATGGCGCCACACTCCCCTGACCTCTCGGTCGTCTACGCCAACTTCGCCGAACAGTCGGTCCGTGCGGCCTTCCAGACCTGGGAGGCCCTCTTCGGCCAGCTCCGACCCCTCGAGGCGGACGAACGGGCCTTCCTCTCGCAGGTCGAGAACGGCGCGGTCCTGACCGCGCGAACCCTGGTCGAGAAGAGCGTCGAGGCGGCCACGCGCCCCTTGGAGCTCTTCCCCCGGCCGTAGGCATCCTACGAAACGACGCGAAGGTTCCCATGCGATTGGACATCGGCTCGGACGGGAAGATCATCGGCACCCGGCGGGTGAGCCCGAACGGGCAGGTGAGCGGGCTCAGCGAGTTCGCCGGCCGCGAGGTCCTCGTGATCCTGCCGGGGTCGTCCGACGCCCCTTCCTCCGCGACCTGGGGCACGCCCGAGGGGCTGACCCAGCTCGTGAGCGAGCAGATCCGCCAGGCGTACCAGCGCTACCAGGCCCTGCAGGAAATGTACGCCACCCCTTGGGAAGCCACGCGTTCGTTCATGCAAAGCGTCCTGGGCGGTCAGCCGCCCGACCTCCTGGCCGAAGTTGACCGATGGGTTAAAGCCCAGGTCCGGGATGCCCAGCCCGGTCGCACTTCCCAGCCTACTGGCTCCTCCGACGACGGGGCTTCCAGCTCGGCTCGCGGCGGCGCGAAGAGCGCCGCACGGCGCTCCGACGCTCCCGGGAGGAAGCGGCCATGACCGGAGAGAACGGGAACATGAACCGCGTACTGGACCGCCGAGCCCTGGTGACAGGGGGAAGCGGGGGGATTGGATACGACGTGGCGAGGGCGCTGGCGGAAGAGGGAGCCGACGTCGCGGTCCAATGGCACCGCAACCAGGTCGAGGCGGACAAGATCGTCGAGCTCATCTCCAAGTCGGGGCGCAAGGGCCTCGCCGTCCAGGCGGACCTCCAGGACCCGAAGAGCGTCCGTTCCATGCGCGACGCGCTGCACGAGAAGTTCGGCAAGATCGACGTGCTGATCAACTGCGCCGGGATCAACCGGGACAGCCTCTTCGCCCGAATGACCGACGAGCAGTGGGAGGAGGTCATCCAGGTCAACCTCTCCGGCGTCTACCACTGCTGCAAGGCCTTCGTCGAGGAGATCTCGGCGAGCGGGCACGGACGCATCATCAACATCTCCTCGCTCGTGGGCCAGATGGGGAACATCGGGCAGGTCAACTACGCCGCCAGCAAGAGCGGCATGATTGGGTTCACCAAGGCGCTCGCACGTGAGCTCGCCCGCGACAAGGCGACCGTCAACGTCGTCGCCCCGGGGTTCATCGACACCCCGATGGTCCAGAAGATCCCGGACAAGGTGAAGCAGAAGATCCTCTCCCAGATCCCCATGGGCCGCTTCGGGACCCCCCGCGAAGTGGCCATGAGCGTCGTCTACCTGGCCTCCCCGGAGGCCGACTACGTCACCGGAGCTGTCCTCAATCTCAACGGAGGAATGTATCTATGAGCGCAACCGAGACCCCGAGCTTCCCGACGCTGCCGAACTTGCCGAACCTGCCCAACCTGCCCCAGGTCACCGCGGCCTGGAACCAGGTCGGGGACGCCGTCAACAAGGCGACCGAGCTCTACCTGCGCGAGCTCACGGCCTACCTGACGTGGGCCCGGGACGTCCAGAAGGAGGTCCTCGAGCAGAGCCTTTCGACGAGCCAGGAGCTCTCGCGCCTGGGCGAGCGCCAGCTCGCCTTCCTGGCGCGCCTGCGCGACAACACCCCCGTCCTGGGCGCGGTCCCGAAGGGGACCGAGACCATCGCGGGCATGGTCGAGAGCGTCGTGAAGGAGACCACCGGCGGCCAGTAGACGATCCACGAAAGAACAACAGGTGAGGAACATGCCACGAGCAAGGAAGAGCAAGAGCGAGCCCCGAGCCACGCCGAGCAAGACCGTCGCCGCGTCCGAAGCGCGAGAGGCTCCCCGCAGGGAGACCCCGACCTCGGCCGACGCTCCCCGGGCCCCCCTCGAAGAGGGGCTCGAGCTGTGGACGCGCTTCGCCCGGGAGACCGGCGAGACGGTGACGGAGTTCCTCCGGCGATTCGGTGAGGAGCAGCAGAAGAACTACGAGTCCTGGTCGACCTCGCTCGCCGATGTCACCCGACCGGCTATGCGGGACCGCGGGACCCAGGAGGTCCAGACGCGCCTCGAGGAGTGGAACCGCCGGGCCGAGGAGATCGGCACCCGGGTCCGCGACGCCTTCCAGACCGCGCTCGAGCCCCAGAAGGAGCTCCTGGACGCGTGGGTGAAGCCCTTCCTCCCGAAGGAGGCCACGCCCCAGGACAAGGCCCGGGAAGCGACCGAGCTCGTCCAGAAGCTCTACACCGGGCTCACGACGAACCTCTCCCGCCGGCTCTTCGAGACCCTGCAGCCGGGAAGGGGCGTCGAGGACCTCGTGAGGGCCCAAGAGGAGTCGCTCAAGGAGTTCTCCGACTCCTTCCAGAAGCTGACCCAGCTCTACTTCACGAGCCCGGCCTTCGTCTCGATGTTCGGGAAGACGCTGGACGCCTCGCTCGACCTCCAGAAGGCGGTCAAGGAGGGGGACGATGTCTTCAGCAAGATCACCGGGTTCCCCTCCCGGCGCGAGATCACCGAGCTCAACCAGGCGGTCAAGGACCTCTCCGCGAAGGTCTCCCGTCTGAACACTGGGCGGGCGTAAGCCCGCTCCCCGGTCGCGCTGTCGGGCTTATACCCGACAGCGCGCTGGAGTTCTTCCGATGGCGACCGCTCTGCCCCCTCCGTCTGCGATGGAGGAAGATCCCTCCCCCAGCGACCCTGTCGCGGAGTTCCAGGAGAAGCTCCGCAAGGCCTGGGACCTGGCGCTCCACCCGCCCAAGATCGAGGTCGGGGTGACCCCCGCGGACGTGGTCCTGCGAGAAGGTCGGATGCGCCTCCTACACTACCGTTGCCCGCAGGGCGTGCTGAAGGAGGACCGCCCCCCCGTGCTCTGCGTCTACGCCCTCATCAACAAGCCGTACATCATGGACCTTCAACCGGGGCTCTCGGTCGTCGAGACCCTTCTCTCGCGGGGGCTGGACGTGTTCCTCATCGACTGGGGGACGCCGAACGAGCTCGACCGCGACTTGACGCTCCACGACTACGTCAACGGCTACGTCGGCCGCTCGGTCGAGGCGGTCCAGAGGGAGACCGGCGAGGCCCAGGTCCACATCCTGGGCTACTGCATGGGAGGGACCTTCTCCGCGATGTACACGGCGCTCCACCCCGAGAACGTTCGGACCTTGACCCTGATGGCCGCGCCGCTCGACTTCGACACGCGTTCGAGCTACCTCAACATCTGGGCCCACGCGCCCGGGTTCGACGCGTGGAAGATCGCGCGGACCTTCGGGCTCATCCCTCCCGAGTTCTTCAACTCGGCCTTTGGGATGCTGGACCCGCTGCGCACGAGCTACCTCAAGTTCAAGGACCTGCTCGAGCGGATGGACGACACGCCGTTCGTCGAGAACTTCCTCCGGATGGAGAAGTGGACGAACGACGGCATCCCCATGGCGGGTCCGACCTACGCCGAGTTCATCGACAAGGGCTACCAGAAGAACCTGCTCATCAAGGGGGAGTGGACCTTGGACGGCGACAAGCGCCGCGTCGACCTCAAGGCGATCGACATGCCGCTCGCCACGATCGTCGGGCTCAAGGACAACCTGGTCCCTCCCGAGTCGACGGAGCACGTGCTGGGGTACGTCGGGTCGAAGGACACCACGAAGTTCCAGTTCCCCGGTGGCCACATCGGGCTTTCCGTGAGCCGCCGCGCCCACCAGGAGCTCTGGCCGCGCTACGCTGACTGGGTCCTGGCGAGGAGCCGAGGTCCGTCCAAGAAGTCCGCGCCCGCCGCCGCAAAGGCCCCGAAGGCCCGAGCGCGTCGCCGCCGATCGAAGTAGGTCCCTAGGAAGGAGCAACCACCATGGCCGCAGCACGTCGGAGCACCCCGAAGTCCGTCGCGACCGAGAAGAACGCCGCCCCCGCCGCACAGGCGGGTCCCCTCGTTCTCGTCGAACGTAGGGGCCCGGTGGCCGTCCTGACGCTCAACAACCCGCCTGTGAACATCCTCACGACGCCCCTTCTCGAGGAGCTCGCAGGACAGGTCCTCGAGCTCTCCGACGACCCCACGGTCCGAGCCTTGGTGCTGACCGGAGGCGGGGACAAGGCCTTCTCCGGCGGGGCCGATATCAAGGAGATGGTGAAGATGGACCGCGAGGAAGCGAGCCGCCACTCCGCGAAGGGGCAGGCCGTCGCGAACTTGCTCGAGCGCTCGCCGCTCCCCGTGATCGCGGCCGTCAAGGGTTACTGCCTGGGCGGGGGGTGCGAGATCTCCCAAGCGTGCGACTTCATCATTGCCAGCGACGACGCCGTCTTCGGCCAGCCCGAGATCAACATCGGGGTCATCCCCGGGTGGGGCGGCTCTCGCCGGCTCACCCGTGCCGTAGGCGCGGCCCGCGCCCGCGACTGGATCATGACGGGCGAGAAGGTGGGCGCCGAGCGGGCGCTCAAGGATGGGCTGCTCCACGCGGTCGTCCCGCGGGCGAAGCTCCTCGACGAGGCGGTCGCGCTCGGGCAGAAGCTGGCCACGAAGCCGGCGGTCGCGCTCGCGGCCTGCAAGTACGCGGTCAACCAGGCCTCCGATGCGAGCCGGCTCATGGGGCTCGAGTACGAGCGCGAGCTGTGGGGGCTCCTCTTCGAGACCGAGGACCAGAAGGAGGGGATGCAGGCCTTCCTGGAGAAGCGTCCCGCGCAGTTCCCCGACCAACGGGACTGGACGCGGCGGAAGCCAGAGTTCCCCTGGGAGAGCCCAGGCAATCCCTTGGAGAGCGCCAAGGTGTTGGCCTACCAGCGGGCGACCGGGCCTTCCGTGGGTCCTGTCCCCCCAAGGTTCCCTTCGCTCCTCGCTATCAAGGGCCCCTACGACGTGATGGCCATGGCGGAGGCCTACCGAGAAGCGGGGCAGCGGGCGTTCGAGACCTTCTTCGCGCTCATGCGGAGCGCTTCGGACAACTACCAGAGCTGGACCCGGGCGGCGATGCGGGAGAACCCGGTGCTCCGGTACGCTCGCCCCCCCTCCTCAGGGAAGCGCGAGGAAGAACGCTGAGCGGCAGGCCTCCCCCCGCCGAACGCGAACGCTAAGAACCTCCTGCCGTAGGCGACCCCGTCCGAAAGGGCGTGCCGCGGTGGCTCAGTCGGTAGAGCGGCTCCTTGGTAAGGAGCAGGCCGAGGGTTCAATTCCCTCCCGCGGCTTCGGCGCCTTATCTCTTCCCTGGACCGGAGCGGTTGATCTTTGAGCTGAGGTCTCCCCTCTCGTCCGAAGTCCAACGTCATCCTCATTCGGTGAAGCCTCTCGCCTCCTCCATGTCGACCGACCGAAAGTTCTGCCGGTTCAATCGCGACCCTGACACCGCCGCCTTCAGCGTGACGGAGATCCCTTCGGCCGGTGTTTGCCTCTCGGCCTTCGTCCTCCTGAGCCCTCAAGGGCGGCCGCAGGAGGTCCTGATGGGTCGCATGAATCCCGAGTTCGCCTGGGACCACATCGGCGCGCTGGACCCGAAGCGTGTCGAGGTCCATGGACGGGGATGGATGCTGCCTTCCTCTCACCTCATCTTCCAAGAAGGACCTCAAGAAGGAGCGCAGCGGATCCTCCGGGAGCAACTGGAGGCTCCCTACCTTCAGCTCTCAGGCCCGCAGGTGGTCTCGGAGGTGCATACGCCCCGTCGGTTCCCGGAACGCCCGGCACACTGGGACCTGGAGTTCATCTTTCGAGGGGAGTGGCCGGAGGCCCAGCCCCCGAAGGCACCCGCGTGGCGAGAACTCAAGTTCGTGGACACACGGACCGTGGGTAAGCAGAACATTGCGCGATCTCACGAGGACATTCTTGCCTCGGCAGGGTCGCCTGTCGGGTAGGAGCTCACACCGAGTGCTTCTCCCATGGGTCCAACCGGTCCTCGCTCGGGTGCCCCGAGGACCCGTCGTCTGAATCCAAGTGAGGATGGGAGAGATTCCTCGCCCCATATCGCTCCTGGGTGGGCGGGCATCACCCTCAGTAGGACCTTCGACCCTCCGTTCTTCGCGGAGCGAGCGCCTTTCCTGCCGTCGGACACGAAATGGGCGCGCTCTCGCCCAGGAGAGGCCTCCATCCCCTCGACTCTAGCGCACTCACGTCGTCGAGGACCTTGCACCGAAAGCCGTCGGTGACCGTGCTGAGGCGCGAGACGTCACTCGAGGATCTCTCGACCAACGTCATGCCTCAGGCGGCCTAAACCCAGTTCGCGTCGCCACCGCTCTCGAAGAAGGGGTCATCTACCGCTGGACGAGTGAAGCCCCGTCCCTGAGCATCGACCACTGGGGGAGTATGGCCTTGCGCATGCCCAGAGGACCTGCTCACGTAGGAAAGCACCCCTCACCTCCACCTGAAGACGCCCTTGTCCCGCAGCGCATTCCGAGGGAGCCTAATCCCTGCCGGCGGACCTCTCGGCGACGGCGGCGGACGGTCCATGCTCGCGGGGCTCGGCATAGGTCGAGGGTAGCGAGGAGGTAGGTGGAGGAAACTCCATCATGGCGAAGGCTCTCCCTTTCGAGCCCTCAGAGAAGATGGACGTAAGCCAGCAGGAACGTCAAGCCTGCGCCGACGGCCGCTCCGGACAAGGGCCCAACCCCCCATCCAACGGCGATCCCACGCACGGCGGCCCACTTGATCTTCCCCGACGGCCGAGCGAACCCCGCCCCGATCATTGCGCCGACGAGTGCCTGGTTCATCGAGGTGAAGTAGCCGAACGAGACGTAGCTTAGAATCACGGCGGCCTGGGAGAGCTGGGCCGAGGTCGCCATTCGAGGGTCGAGCTGGACGATCTCGAAGGCGACCCGCTTGAGCAACGGCTGTCCCCAGGTGAGGACCCCGAGCGCGAGCCCCGCTCCCCCGATGAGGCCGGCGGTCAACGGTGAGAAGAGGCCTGTCATGATGAACGCGCCCGAAGCGTTCGACACGTCGTTCGCCCCCATCGCGAACGAGGCGATGGACCCCATCGCCACGAGGCCAAAGGCGGCCATGCCCACGAGCTCCGAGGGGGCCTCCGCGTGGGGGAGCAGCCGGCGGTCAGCCACGCGGACAAGGAGGTACCCCAGGGCGAAGGCGGCGAACGGCGCGATCGCCCAGAGCAAGAGAAGCCGCTCGATCGTGCCCCAGTTGATCTCCAGGTGATGCGCAAGCCCCGCCCCAACCACCGAGAAGACCAGGAGTTGGATGGTCGAGGTCGGGACCTTCGCGAGGTTGAACGCCGTGGTCAGGAGGAACGCGCTTGCCAGGGTCGCGAGCGCCAGGGCGACCGGGACGGTTGCGGCGAGGAGGAGCCCATGGCCCACCGTGGACTCTACCCCACCGCTCGCGAGGGCGGCGCCCGCCAGCGTGAGAGGGGCCATGAGCAGGAGGGCGGGGAGAGGGCGGATCGCCCCTGAAGCATAGGACATGCCCATGCACGCCCCGGTATAGTGGGCGCCCATGCTGAAAGCGAAGGCGAAGGCGGCGGTCACCAGCAGGTCCGCGAGCAGATTCATCGGACCATCGAGCGGAGTGGGGCCTCTCGCATCACCGTTTCGTCGGAGCGCGGCGGTCCTGGAACGGTGCCGCCGGGCCGGCGGAGCCCCGCTTGTCGCCTGCCCTCGGGGCCTTTGTCCGCGGTGATCTCCCGGTGCACCTCATCCCGTAGAGCCCGAGCCCCCGCCGCCCGACGGGGGTGGACCCGCGCCTGCGTGCCCAGCTCAGCAGGGCCGGGCACAGCCCTCCCCCGGGGCCGTGGTCCACGATCGCGACACCCCCCGGAGGAACGAGAGGGTCGATCCTGCGGAACTCCAGCTCGCTCGTTGCATCGTCGTGCGGGACGTCATACACGAAGAGGTCGACCCCGGGCAGCTCGCGGGCGAGCAGCGGGAGGACCACCTCCTTGTCGCCCAGACGGAGGTCCCATCGCTTCCGCAACGTGAACGGCACCGCCCATCCGGAGGATCGGCCTTTTGGAAGGGACCAGGAGACCCGGGGTGGGGGACCTCTGGCCCTGGACCTTCGAGGGAACGATGGGAGGTCGACCGAGTGGAGAGTTCCCCGGTGGTTGAGCTCGAGGGCGTGGAGGAGATAGGCCGAGGAGACCCCGGAGGAGACCCCGACCTCCACCACGTGCGCGGGGCGGAGCAGGCGCACTAGCGCATGCAGCTCGAGCGGAGCGTCGATCTCGACGTAGGAGGCTCGGCCTTCGGAGGCGTGCTCGCCTTCGAGGTGGCGGTAGAGCGCCCGAGCGTCCTTCGCCTCGGTGAGGGCGGCCTTGCAGGCCTTCGTCGGCCGATGGACGAGGCGCCGGACCCACTCGAGGTCTGGCTCCTCCTCCGACTTCAGCGCTCCTCCTCGATGATCAGAGGCCGGTCAGCTCGGCCAAGTTCCCGATCCAATCGAGCCCGCGGTGCGCCTTAGGGCGGGCCTCCCGGACGCGCGCGTAGGCGCTCTCCAGAGAGATCCCTTCTGAGCGGTGGAGGTACCAGGCGCCGCCGAAAGGGGAGCGGTAAATTCCGTGCCCGCAGAAGACGAGCACCGGCATGCCGCGGTCGCGGGCGGACTTCATCTCCTTAGCCAGGCGGTCCAGGTTCTTTCGGTCGGCGCGGTCCACTTTCTCGCTGTAGATCGCAATGTGCTGGGAGGGGGGCATCCCTTCGGGCTCCTCGTCCAGGACGCAGAAGCGCGCCCCCTGGAACTTGACCGCGTCGTCCCAATTTCCGACGTAAACGCCGGGGGCGATCTCGGAGGGGGTCTTGCTGGGTCGCTTGGCTCGAGGGGCGTTCTTCGACTTCGCGCTCGACATGGTCGCTCCTGGGGACCACATGGGCTCCAGAACCATCTCGATAGAACCGCCCCCGGGCGGCTCCTGATAAATACTGAGCTCCCGCTGCTATCGGGGAATGCCGATCGTGGATGCCCGCGTGCGTGTGCACCACCCGTGCCCCTACTGCGACCTCTCCACGCGCTTCCCGCGCACGCTCTTCTTGCTTTGGTGCGACAACCGCAGAGACGTGGTGCTCATCTCCAGCCCCCGCCCGAAGGAGTTGCGAACGGTGCTCTTGGCGTGGAAACGCGGGTTCCACGCACGGGTCCTCCTGCGGGAGGGCAATGACGCGCTCGTCATCGTTCCCGACTTCGAGTGGCCCGACCCGCCGTCCGTCACCCGCCTCGCGCGGTCCGGGGGAGTGTGGGCGCTGCATCCGGTCCTCTACTTCGGCGGCGAGGAGACCTACCGGTTCCTAGCGCCTTCCCGCGCCCTGCTCCAGCAGCTGTGTCGGAAGCTCCGCAAGCTGGGGGCCGTGGAGGTCCTCTCCGTCACGGACCGGGCCGGCCTCGAGTCGGTCCGAACGGTGCCCGCGGCGACGGTGCACCTCTTGGAGGGGCTGACCGAGCCGCAGGCTCGCTCCCTCGTTGCTGCTCGAGACGCGGGTCTGCTCGAGGTCCCAGCCCGCTCAAATTGGGCCGAGGTGGCGCGCGCCCAGGGCCTCTCCCGTTCCACGTTCGGCGAGCACCTGCGCAAGGGACAACGCAAGTTGCTCGAGAACAGCTACCCCCTCCTACGGGCCCGGCTGGGATCGAAGGCGCGGAGGGCGGGAAGCGCAATGGAGAAACGTGAGGCGAGCCACCGACGGAGGCAGAGAAGGTCTTTGCTCACGCCAGGGCTCTGAATGCGTTGCGGCCCGACGCAGGTCGCCGAACCTAGGTGGTCGGGGCCGGCGCGGCCGCGGGCGCCGCCACCTTCGGCAGGCTGATGATGCCGAAGAACAGCAGGATGATCCCGATGAACTCGGCGTAGTAGAGGAAGACCGGGAAGGACGCGATGTAGAGCGTTCCCCCCGCCCCGAGCACCAAGGCTCCTGCGATGAGGAGCAGGGTCTGCCACTTTCGGCTCCGACGGAGTCCGACGATGGCCGAGGCCAGGAGCACGACCGTCGCGGGGCCCGTGATGACGGTGGAGGCGAGGATCAGGCTCAAGGGGGGACTTCCCGAGATGATCCCCCCCAGGCCGCGCGGGCTGACCATCTGGGAGGGAGACACAGGTACCACGAAACTGATGACGCCGACGACCGCGGTGGCCGCCCAGATGAAGAGCGAGTATCCCCGCTCCAGGCGAGGGCTGCGCAGGACCCGGGTCGCCCCGAGGGAGAGCACCCCCACAAGGGCGGCGGAGAGGAAGATGTAGGCCTGAAGGAGAGGCACCGTGACGACCCCATCGTACACGACCGCCTCCACGACCATCGCCAACGATGCAAGCACAAGCCCTGCGGCCCACATGAGTTGGACCCAGACACGTCTTGCCAGATACTCCCGAACCCCGCGGATGCCGAGGAAGGCGAGCGCGGCAGCGAGGAGCCAGAGCGAGACGGCGATCGCCGCGGGGGTTGGGTCCACGTCAGACCTTGCTGCGGAGGCGAGCCCTGTCCCCCCATATATCGAACGCGGTCGTCCCAAGGCCACGCGGTCGGGATGTCGGGCCGAGCAGGGTGGACCCCGTGGCATGTCGCTCGGGCCAATCGCGTGGTGGAGACCTCACGTTCGAGGCGAACCGAGGTGGAGCCGCGTGTGGCACAAGGGAGTCGTTTTCCGCACGCTAACCCTTGTCGTTCGATGCGGGTCGGACTGAGGGTCCCCCTCACCGGCGTCCTGTTCCTGCTGCTCCTCCTTCCCACGAGTCCCGTCGCACCGGTCCACCCCTCCGCGATGAGGGCGGACCCTCCCGTCCGCGCGTCCCAGAACCCGGGAGACCTCTTGGGGGCGCCGGCAGCCCCCGCCATCTCAGAGTCCCCCGCGTCACCATGGGTCGGCGGTACGGCTTCCCGCGGCACCCTTCCCATCCCTCGATGGACCCCGCTTCCCAGCTACATCTGGATGGTCCAGCTCCAGTTCTACAACATCTCGGGCACGCCCTACGCCCAGAGCGACTTCGACCGCATCGCGGCCAACGGCTACAACACCGTGGAGCTGATCGTCCCGTGGACCTTGGAGACCTCCCAAGGGGTCTACGACTTCTCTCAGCTCGATACCTACATGGGCGAAGCCCAACAGGACGCGCTGGCGGTGGTCCTGGTCTTCTGGTACGAGGGTTGGACCTTCGGAGTGGCCAATTGGGTACCGTCGTGGATCACCGCTCGAGAGACCTATTCGAACGGAGCGACTGCCTCTTACCCGCCGTGGTGGGACGCTGGTGCCCGCTCGGACTACTTCGGTTTCCTCAACGCCACGATCGCCCATGTTGACCCTGACGGCAACTTCCAAGGGGTCTACGCCCCGTTCGGATGGCTGGACTACCCTTGGTCCCCTCCCCCCTCGGGAGCCTCCGGGGCCGTGGTGGCGGGATATTCGGCCGCCACCACCGCGGCCTACGACTGGTACCTGGAGTCCCAGTGGGCATCTCTGGCCCAGTACAACTCGGCGTACGGGACCTCGTACACCGCCTGGTCGCAGATACCCGCCTCTCTCCCCGGGAGCGCAGAGTGGAACGACTTCGGGAACTTCCGTATCTTCAGCGTCGAGCAGACCTTCGCTCAACTGAGCCAGTACGTCAGGGCCGTCACGAACCGGACGATCTTCTACTACTACGGCGGGGACATCTCTGGCGCTGTCGTTGGGGTCAATCTCGAGGACTACTACTTCCAGCTCGCCGCGCAGTACGGGGGGATCGTCAACGTCGACGACGCGGACTGGCCCGCGCTCGTCGCCACCTTTGGCTCACTTGCCTCGCGGTACCACGTGCCGTTCATCCAGGAGTTCACCCCGCCAAGCTCCGGCTTCCAGGGAGGCTTCGAAGAAACGATGGCCAACATGTACATCGGGCGCCCGTGGGAGGTCGGCGCGGACTTCTTCACCTACAATCCTCCGAACCCGAGCTTCGCCTGGGCCTTCCCCCTGTTCGGGAGCCTGCGGAGCATCACCGAAGCGACCGCCCCTTCCCAGACCCCGCAGAACGGCGTCGCGGCGCTGGTCAGCTACTTCTCGGGCTTCTACACCTTCGCGAACAACGGACAAGCCACCAACTCGTTGCCCACCCAGCAGAACTTCCTCTTCCAGCTCACGTACACGCACCGTCCCTTCGAAGTGGTGTCCGACCTTGAGCTGATGGCGAGCGCGGTGAACCTGACCCAGTTCTCCTCGGTCCTGGACCTGGGAAGCGCCTACGGCGACACGGCCCACGCACCGTACATCCAGGGAGATTTGCGATGGTTCGTCGGTCACGGGGGAAACCTCGTCGCATCTTCCAGCAGCGTCGCGTTCCTCAACGGGCAGCCGGCGCTCGTTCAGCTGAGCCTATCCCCGGCCCCTGCCGCCGACCAGATCGAGGTCCAAGGCACCTCTGTGCCCTCCTCCTCGGTGCTCTACCTCGCGGCCTGCAACTGGGACATCGACACGAACAGCGCGACCGCAGAGAGCGGTTCGCTGGGGGTCGTCCTCTCGACGTGGGGCTTGCCAGGGTTCGGGACCTACTACGTCAACGACCTGCTCTCGGGGACCACAACCTCGGTTACGGCAAGTTCCGGAGTGGTCTCGATACCCTGGAGCCCTGCCGCGGGCCAACTGAACTACTTCCAGCTGGTCCCCGCCACGCCGCTCATTTTGACGATCGCGACCAATGCCTCGCAAGGAGAAGGCTCGCTCCCGGTCGCCCTGTCAGCTGCAGTCTCCGGTGGTACGACGATCTACGGGGCGGTCTCTTGGACCTTGGGGGACGGTGCGACCGCCACAGGCTCTTCGATCACCCACACCTACGTTGCGCCTTCGGGTTCCGTGTTCACGGTGAACGCGACGGTCGCCGACTCCTCGGCGTCCACCGTCACTTCGACCCTCCAGATCACGGTACTCCTGTCGCTCTCGATCTCGCTCTCCCCGGCCTTCGCCTGGGCGGAGGTCGGCGGTTCCAGGGTCGGGCTCCAAGCGACGAGCCGTGGTGGAGACGGTCCTATCAATCTCACCTGGAGCGACAATGGCTCCACCCTTCCGGGGGCCTTCGGTTGGAACCTCTCCTATGCGCCCACCATCGCGGGTAACCGAACCCTCTCCGTGCGGGCGCTCGACGCTCTCGGAGGACGCGCGGTCGCCGCAGTTCCGATCGAGGTCTTGCCTCCGCTCGCCGTCGCTCTGACCGGACCTTCCGTGGTCGAGCTCCCGGCGGGGGCGTCCTTCCTCGCCCACCTGTCCGGGGGTCGGCCCGGCTCCGCGGTTCTGTCCTGGTGGGTCGGCGGGACCAGGGTCGCCGGCGCGAACGGGACCTTGCTTTCCCTTCCCTCGTCGTCCTTCCCCAGCCTTCGCGCTGGCAATTACGTGATCAACGCGACCGCCCTCGACGCCCTTGGAGGGAGGGCGAACTCGGCCCCCTCGTCGCTGGTCGTGGTCGCGCACGTTGCGGTTCGCATCAACCCCTCCAACGCCAACGTCACCTTGGGCTCCTCGGCCCATCTGACCTCAACCACCGTCGGAGGGACGTGTCCTTGCCGCTACGTCTGGTTCGAGACCTCCCCGGTGCAGCTCACAGGGGGCAGAGGTATGAACCAGACGGAGAATGCGACCTCGACCGGGACCTTCACCTTCGAGGTCAAGGTGATGGACAACCTTGGAGGGGCCGCGTTCGCGAACGCGACGATCGTGGTCCTCGCTCCACCGAGCTCCCCTCCACCGAACTCCCCTGCGCCAAACCCAGGGGGAGGTTGGTTCTCGATGCTCGGGTCGAACACCCTCTGGGTTTTCCTGGTCCTACTGCTTGCGGTGGGAGGCGTTCTGGGGGCCCTGGAACTTCGCAGGCGTCGCCGAGGTGGATCGGCCCAGGCCGCTCCACCGGCGCAAGAGGGCGGCAAGGCGCCCATGGTCGAGCCCTCGGGGTGGTCCGAGGACCCGAGCGGAGCGGACGAGGTCCTACCCGGTCCGCCCCCGCCATAGTCGCTCGTGCTCTCGAGCGAGGTTCGAGAACCTTTCAAAGGGAGGCCTCTCTCCCCGGGACCGTGAAGAACGACCGCCTTCGGTTCCGATACACCGGCATAGAGGTCACCGACCTCGACCGCTCCCTCCGTTTCTACCAAGGACTTGGCTTCCGAGAGATCTACCGCGGTACCATGGGTCATGGCGGTGTGTGGGTCCACCTTCGGCTCCTTGGGCAGGTCACTCGCCTCGAGCTGAACTGGTACCCTCGGGGGAACCGGTTCCGTCGACCCTACCGGCACGGCTCGGAGCTCGACCATCTTGGTTTTCGGGTCGAGGATCCGGAGACTTGGGCCCGACGCGCGCGGAAGCTGGGCGGCAAGGTCGTGGCCCGCGTCAACGAGCCCCACGAGTGGCTCACCTATGTCGCCGACCCTGACGGGATCTGGCTGGAGTTCATCGGGGACGCTTCGAAGCGACCGCGATCCCCGCGCCGACGCTGAAGTCGAAATCTCCACCTCGGGAAGGAACTTCACACCATCTCGCGAGCACCTTCAAATACGCCCCTTCGATGGACGCGCGGCACGATAGCGGGGTAGGGTAGTCAGGTCATCCCGACGGGCTCATAACCCGTAGATCCATGGTTCAAATCCATGCCCCGCTACTACCGTTCTTGGTGGCCACGGCTTTGTTGGTAGGTGACTTCTCTTCCGCGGCGCGCGGCCTACCATGACGACAGCGGCTGCTTGGTGGTCGGCCCCGTGGGCCTCCCGGAGGCTCTCCGCGTGATCCCACCGCGAGAGGAGGTGCTTCCTGTCTCCGTGTCGGCGACCGACTGGAGGTCGAGTCGCGGGAAGTACGCGAGAACGCGCGGGAGATCGACGTCGACGGCCTTGGAGGCGGGGACACCGCCTCCTGCCTCGGACAGGAAATGGCTCAGGCGTTTCATCCGCAGGTAGTGGAGGTCGTCTCGTGTTTCGGTCGAGGCTTCGAAGTACGCTTCCCGAAGATCGTACGTCTGCAAATGTGGATTCTGGACATTGTTGAAGGCCATGGGAAGGGGTTCGACGGGAAAGATCATCGGCGCAACGCGCAGCATTTCCCGAGAGACCCGGATCCTGGTTCGTTCGCTTCGAAGGGAACGAATGCGTGTACGTTGCGGGCGAGGTCAAGACAAGGAGGGAAGAAGGGAGATCAGCGGACCTCCGCCCCCACGGGGAAAGATCGGCTCACAAGGCGTGTATTCGTGACGGCCTCGTGAAAGACTGGCCAACGCTCCCACTTGAGCGCAACCACGGCCGTCCTCTCCCGCCAGAACCGCGAGTGAGACTGTGGTGATGGCGTGCGTGCCAGATCCCATCTCGAGTAGACTCCGGCTTTCCAGCCATGGAGCGTCTTGAAAAGTCCTGTAGCGTTCAACCATCTCCTACCTTGGCCACTCTCGTGGTATCGGGGGAGTGTGGAGCAAGGGGACGCGGCAACGGAGTTCGCCGAACGTCGGGTCGATAGGTTGGAGATGGTCTCATAGTCGGCTCATGCCGACTCCCAGTGTGGTTCCGTTCAGTTCCGGCCGCGACGCATCACAGCCTCATCCCGGAAGATGCTGGTACACGTTCCGCCAGTGGCCAAATCGCAGGATGTTGACCTCCGCTCCGGTCCACTGGAAAACGCAGCGGTAGTCCGCCCAAGGATGACCGTGCTCCTCGGTGAGCTTCAGCGTCCAGAGGTCACGGGTGTCCCGTAGTCGATGGGCAAGGTACGATCCGGGAAGTGTGAGACGCGCCGCTTTCTCCCACTCCAAGAAGACCGAGAAGTAGGCTTGGAGCGCTTCCTTGGGAACGCGGCGCGCGGTCGCGTCTCCCTCGGGCTTCACCTCGACGTGGACCATGGCCTACTTCAGGCGGTGTCGTCGCTTGAACTCTGAAAGCGGGATTCCAGGCCGCTTGAGTTCCTCCGCAGCCCACTTGAGGAACTCCTCTGGCGGGACATGATCCATGAACTCCCGGACAACGTCGTCCCAGGTCTTCCCCCCGGTCTTGTAGAGCTGGAGCGCCTTCGCGTTCTCGGGTTTCAGAGAGATTGTCGTGTAGTGTGTTGCGGACATCGCTAGGAAACAAGGCAATTATGGTAATAAGACTTCGGAGAGAACGCTCCCTGCGGGGGTGCTCCCGCGAACACGATGGCCCTCGTTCACATCCACGCGGGCGAGAACTGGTTCTCGAAGCTTGGGAGGATATTCACCTCCTCCGGGGGAGGAGTCCATGCCCCGCTACTTCCCCTTCCTTGGTGTAGCGGGCGAATCTTCCTCGAGAACGAATTGAACGATCGCCCCGTGGTTTTCGTTGATTGAACCATGGTCACGGCCGGGTGGGCTCCGGTCAGGGTTCTTCGCATCATCGGTTCGAGCTTTCCTCGGAAACGGCGTTGTAACACGCAAGGCCCCGGGAAACGTTGATCAGTCAGGGGTGGTAAGACAAGACTTCCCGCCTCGCCCACTCCACCAAATCTGCGGTGAGATATAGGGTCGACTTGGAGTGCAGGTCGCTGATCTGGCCCAGTGCGTCGCCCCGATCCACCACCCCTTCTCGGAACGACCTCACAACCAAGGCCAACGTCCCGTGCGGCTCCAGCTCGAATTGCATCGCAACCTCACGGGCTTCCAGGTCATCGGTGAAGAGGAGGCGGATGCCTTCCTGCTTCGCGAGAGCGATCGCCGAAGCCTCGCCCAGTCCGAGACCGTACCTTTGGACGAGAAGCTCGGCGAGGTTCTTGCCTCTACCCTCCAGGGGCACCGTGGTGCAGATCGAGGGCCCTGCACCATGGGGGCGGACCTCGCGGCAGACTTCTTCCGTTACCTTGGGTTCGCGGATGACGGTCAGTACACGGAGTGCCTCGATCTGCTCCAAATGTATTATAGGACCGGCGTCGAGAACGGCGACCTTAATCCTTGCCACGGAGACCCCACCGCACATCCTCCTTGAAGGCGGACTCGAGTCGCTGGGACCGGGCTCGACGGATCGCCTCCCGAACCGCGTCCCGGATCAGTTCGGATCGGTTCGCGTACCATCCCTCTCGAATGAGCTCGTCCATTTCCTCGATGAGCTTGGGCGTGAGCTTCGCTGGGATCGCGTCCATGGCAATCGTGGTACCCCAGTACTACGCTCTGAATAACCCTTGCTCGGAGCCGCGCCACCGGTGTGAGCTCATTGGGCGCCCCTCCTGGACCCACGGTGCGAATCCGCCCGCGAGACGCGGCTGAAGCTTGGCGGGACATTCACCCGCACCGGGTTTGCGACTCCGACCCCCGTTCCGTCGTGCCTCGACCTACCAGGCTTGGACCATCGGCCCGAGCCAACAAGGCGGTCTCGGACCGCCGCCAAGACTGCCTACGTGGGAACGGGGGTCATGAGTTCTCCACGGGCTCCGGTCTCGATGGTGCTCCCGGTCGCGCGGGTCGTCGCCGGACAATAGGCTCTGGCCAGATAGGCGGACACGTCCGCGATCTCGATCTCTGCGGGCGCGGCTCTCCGCAGGTTCGCGAGGCACAGAGGGCAGAGCGTTACGACGCGTTGGGAGGCCTTCGCGAGCTGGTCCACGCGCTGTGCGGCGACCTCGCGAGACTTCCCCGGGAAGAGCATCTCGATGGGACCGCCGCAGCACTGTGTGGCTTTGGCCGATCTTTCCACTTCGTGGATAGTCACCCCGCCTCTCCGCAGGAGGTCCCGCGGCTGCTCGATGACCCCCTCCCTCCGGGCGTAGATGCACGAGTCGTGGATGGTCACGCTCTCGGAGAGCCGCTTCACAGGCTCGGGTCGAGCTTCCTCCAGGACCTCGAGGTAGGTCCGGACCTTGAGGTCGAACCCCTCGAGGATCTTCGGGTAGACCGTTCGTAACATGTCCGTGGTGTGAGGGTCGATGGTGATGACCTCGCGGACCCCATGCTCCCGCAGGAGGGTCTGGACCCGCTGGGCATGGGCCTTGAGCGCGTCATCGAGACCCTCGTCATGGGCCAAGGCCCCCGCGTACAGGTCGTCCTCGTAGAGGTAACCGAACTCCACATGGGCGGCGCGGAGGAGCGCCACGATGTTCCTGAGGTACCCGGAATACTCGCGCGCCTCCCGCGGGTCGCCACGGGCCATGAGGCCCGCGAGATTGAAGAGGCGGTTCATGCTCCGAGCGAGGCCGAAGTAGCTCGACATCCACGAGCCTTCCATCTTCGACAGGCGCTCGGTCATCGCGTTGATGGCCGGGACCATCTGGTACATCTGACCGGTGTAGAGCACGGTCGCCCCGCCGCGGGGGAGGTCGAGGCCCTTCGTCCACGAGAGCAGCCTCCGACGCGAAAGGGGGAGGACGCTCTTGCGCTTGCGCAGGTTGTCGCTGAGCATGCCCAGCGTGTGCTTGATCGGGGTCGGCATGTTTCATCCCTCCACCGGGGCGAGCTGCATCTCCTCGCGGGCGAGGAGGACCCGGAGCGCGCGAACGTTCTCCGTGATGTGGACCCCCGCAGGACAGTTCTCCTCGCACATCTTGCAAAGGAGACAGGAGTAGATCGTGTCGGTCTCTTCCAGGACCTTCTCTTCGGCCCCCAGCAGGACGTATCGGAAGAGCTTCCGAGGAAGGAGGTGGATCCCTATCGGGCAGAGCGCCGTGCACTGGCCGCAGTTGAGGCACGCCTCGGCGTTGAACGGGGTGCCCTTGGAAACGCGCTCGGCGAAGCTCGGGTCGACCTTCATGCTCCCTCCACACGGCGGTAGCGAGTGTACTCTTCCTCGGCACCCTTCGGGAGGTCGGCGACCTTTCCGTACCTCCGGAGCATCATCACCCAGAGCGCGACCTCCCTCGTCGGCGCGTGGAGCACCTCGGCGATCTCGGGAATGGTCTTCGGCCCCTCCGCGAGCGACGCCAGGAGCTCGCGCTGCAGCGACATCCCGTCCCGCAGCACCTCGCTCAGGTCGCGCAACGGTGCCACCGCCGCCATCTTCCTACTCCTCCTCCGAGGCGAGCGCCTCGATCATGGAACGCATCTGATCGTGGGTGTACCCTTCGACCTCGATCGCCTGGAGCGGGCAGACCGGGACGCAGGCCCCCTCTCCCTTGCAGAGCACCGGGACGACCTTGGCCACCCGCTTGTCCCCTTCGGCGACCTCCTCGATCGCCCCATAGGGACAAGCCTGGGCGCAGAGGCCGCACCACGTGCAAGCGCTCGTGTCGATCTTCGCGACCAGGGGATCCAGGTCGACGTAGCCCTTCAGCAGGATGCCCGCCGTCTTTGATACAGCGGCGAGGGCGCTCGCGACGCTCTCGGCCGTGTTCTTGGGCCCCTGCGCGGTCCCCGCCAGGAAGACCCCGTCGACGACCGTCTCGACAGGGCGAAGCTTCTGGTGGATCTCGTTGTAGAACCCTTCCTTCCCCACCGGCAACTTCAGGACGTCCGTCAGGACGGTGTTCTCCCGCGGGACCATCCCCGTGACGAGGACCACCAGGTCGGTCGGGATCTCGACCCCTTCTCCCCCCGTGAGCTGGTCCGCGACCTTGACGAGGAGGCCACCGCCCTCTCGCGTCACCGTTGGCGGCGAGTCGTCCTTGTAGCGCAGGAACAACGAACCGCTCTTGAGCGCCCGCTCGTAGAGCGACTCGTACTTTCCGTAGGTCCGGATATCGCGGAAGAGGTGGTACTGTCGGACGTGGGGGTCTCGTCCCGCAGCGCGGATCGCCGCGTACGAGGTGGCGCTGCAGCAGTAGCGGGAGCAGTAGGTGTGACCCTCGGGATTGCGAGAGCCCACGCAGTAGACGTACGTGATCGTCCGGACCGGCCGGCCGTGGAACTCGATGGGCCGGCTGCCATCTCCGAGCAGCTCCTCGAACTCGGGGAGGGTGAGGACCCCGTCCTCTCCGTACCCGAACTCCCCCTTGGGAGGGGTGTACGGCTCGAATCCTGTGGCGACGACGATGGCGCCGACCTTCAAGGTGACCTTCTCCCCGTTGCTCGTACGGACCTTGACGGTGAAGTCGCCGATGTGACCCTCCTTTTCGACGACCTCGGCGCGGGTGTAAAGGACGATGTTGTCCCTTCGTCCCAGCTCGGAGAGCAGGGAGTCCACGATCGCGCGGCCGCTCTTGTCGTTGGGGAAGAGCCGGGCCCAGCGCGTCAGCTGGCCCCCTGGCTTCTCCGCCCTTTCGACGAGGTGGACCGAGATCCCAAGGTCGGAGAGCGCAAGCGCGGAACGGAGGCCGGAGACCCCGGCCCCGACCACCAAGGCGCTCGGGGCGGTGTCGGTCCGGATGGGCTCAAGGGGACGCGACCGGACGGTGCGCGCGATCGCCGCCCGGGTGATCGCGACGGCCTTGTCCGTCGTCCCCTGGCGATCATGGGTATGGGCCCAGGAGTCCTGCTCCCGGACGTTCGCCTGGGTGTACTCGTACGGGTTGAGGCCGCCCCGTCGAGCGGCGCCCCGGAACGTCATCGTGTGGAGCTTCGGAGAGCAGGAGGCGACGACCAGCCCGTCGAGCTTCTTCTCTTGGATGGCCCGGACGATGCACTGCTGCCCCGCGTCGGAGCAGGCGAACATCTGGACCTCGATGTGCGCGACCCCCGGGTCCTTCTCGAGGGTGGCCCGGGCCTTCTCGGTGTCCACGTAGTCGGAGATGTTCCCTCCGCACTGGCAGAGGAAGACGCCGACGCGACGTTCCTTGGGGGCCGGGACCTCCTGGGACGGGTCCTCGCTCATGCCTCGGCCCTCCTCTTGAGATAGGCCGCGATCTGGGCGCTCGCGGCGCCCGAGTGCAGCACGGTATCGGGGATGTCGCGGACCGCGGAAGCCGCGCCGACGGCGAACACCCCGTCGATGTTCGTTCGGCCCGGGTCGAGCTCCTCGTCCATCTCTCGGACGTAGTTCAGGGAGTCGCGTTCCAGCCTCTCGCCTTGGAAGAGCCGGTCCGGGAGCTGATGGGGGAGGAGCCCCACAGCGAGGACGACCAGATCGTGTCGGGCCTTGGTCACCCCCCCGTTCCCCTCGAAGTCCTCGTAGTGGACCTCCAGGTCCTGATGGTCGACCTCCTCGACCCGTGCGACCTTCCCCCGGACGAAGCGGACCCCCATCTCCTGGGCCTGCTGGAAGAACTCTTCGTACCCCTTCCCGAAGGCGCGGATGTCCGTGTAGTAGATCGTGATGTCCGCTGTCGGGAGCGCCCCCATCAGGAGCGTCGCCTGCTTCACCGAGTACATGCAGCAGACCCGCGAGCAGGCCCGGTTGCCCACCTGCTCGTCGCGCGAGCCGGTGCAAAGGACGAACCCGATGTTCGAGGGAGACTTCCCATCTGAAGGGCGGAGGACCGCGTTGTAGGGACGCGTCGGGGCGAGGATCCGGTCCATCTGGACCCCGGTGATGACGTTCGGGAACTTGCCGAACCCCAGGAGCGGTTTCTTCTGGGCGTCGAAGACGTCGAACCCCGTGGCCAGGGCGATGGCCCCGACCTTGTAGGTCTCCATCTGCGTTGCCATGTGGAGGTCGATCGCGTCCGCGGGGCAGGCCGCGATGCACTCCCGGCATTCCGAGCATCCGCCGCAGTCCAGGCATCGGGTCGCACCGTACCGAGCCTCCTCTTCGGTCATCGCCCGCTCGAAGGGGGCGAACGCGCGGATCCGCTCCGCGACGGGGGCCCTTTCCACCTCCCTGGGCGGGCGGGACGAGGCCTGCGCCACCACCGCCGCTTTGTCCGCGACCGGCATCCGGACGTCGAACTGGATCCCTTGGAGCGGCGTCCCCCTCAGGAATCGGTCGATGTAGAACGCGGCGCGCTTCCCTTGACCGATGGACCGCACGATGTTCGCAGGTCCCATCACGGCGTCCCCCGCCGAAAAGGTCCGCGGATCGGACGTCTGGAGGGTCTCGGGATCGGCCTTGACGCTCCCGCCCCGGTTCAGCTCCAGCTCCTTCGCGAAAGGTGAGGTCTGGGGACGGAGCCCGATCGCCAGGAGGATTACTTCCGCCCCAACACGCTCGCTGACCGTTCGGTCGAAGGTGGGATTGAACCTCTTCTGCGCGTCGAAGACGGAACTGCACCGGACCATCTCAAGTCCTGTCGCACGCCCTTCGGCTCCGGTCTCGACCTTCCCCACGCCCCACGAGGGGTGGATCGAGATGCCCTCCTCCTCGGCCTCCTGCACTTCCCAGCGGTGCGCGGGCATCTCCAGGCGGGACTCCAGGCAATAGAGGTCGACCTTCGCGGCCCCGAGGCGCAGGGCGCTGCGAGAGGAGTCCATCGCGACGTTGCCGCCTCCGATGACCACGACCTTCTTCCCGCGTAGGTCCATGGGTCTTCCCGCGCGGACACCCCCCAGGAACTCGACGGCATCCACGACCCCGGGGGCCTCCTCTCCCGGCGCCCCGAGCTTGCGTCCCCCCGTGCTACCCACCGCGAGCAGCACGGCATCGTACCCGTGGAGCTCCTGCAGCGACCGGACCGCGGTGGACGTCCGGATCTCGACCCCGAGCGCGGTGACGTTCATCACGTCCCTCGCGAGCACCTCTCGGGGAAGTCGGTAGGCGGGGATCCCCCATCGCATGATGCCCCCCGGTTCCGGGGCCGCTTCGAAGATCGTGACCGAGTGCCCCTCTCGTCCGAGGTAGAAGGCGGCGGTGAGACCACTCGGGCCCGACCCTACGATGGCCACCTGCTTGCCTGTCCTCTCCTTCGGGGGTCCGTATTCGGGCTCCGGATGGGCGGCATAGTACCGATCGGCCATGAACCGCTTGATCCCTCGGATCGTGACCGTTCCGTCGACCTCGGCCCGGGTGCAGGCCTCTTCGCAGGGCGCGTAGCATGCGCGGCTCAGGACCCCGACCAGGGGTGCGTCCTCCAGATGCTGGCGGAAGGCCTCGTCGTACTTCCCCGCGCGAACGAGGGAGATGTACCCGTGGGGCTTCACGCCCGCCGGACATTCGTGGGAGCAGGGGGAGAGCCCCTTGCGCGTGATGACCGCCTTCTTCGGTACGGCCTGAGGGAACGCGATGTGGGCCGCCTTCCGGGCCGCCAGGTCCGCGTTGAACTCGTCGGGGAGGGCGACGGTGCAGGCGGTCTCGCAGAGGCTGCACCCGGTGCACTTGGCGAAGTCCACGTAGGTGGGTTTCCGTCGGACGACGACCTCGAACCCGCCCTCCGGTCGCCGGGAGATACGCTCGACCTCGCTGTAGACGAGCGTCCGGACGTTCGGATGGTTCTGCGTGCCGGCCATCTTGGGGGTCGAGATGCAGCTCGCGCAGTCGAGCGTCGGGAAGACCTTCGACAGGAGGATCATCTTCCCCCCCACGCTCGGCTCCTTCTCGACGAGCAGGACATGGAATCCCATGTCGCCCAGCGAGAGGGAGGACTCCATCCCGCCGATCCCGCCCCCGATCACCAGGACGTCGAAATCGCTCCCCCTTCCCCCTTCGGTCATGGCCCCTCCTCAGGCTGCGGTCGCGGTGACGCCGTTCGCGACCTTCTCGGTGGGAAGGTCCGCCAGGGGCGGTGTCCGATGCGCCGCGAGCTTCGAGAGCTCCTCGCCGAACTTCTTCATGTGCGCCGCGAAAGGCTCGGCGCAGACCGAGCAGACCGCAGCCATCTTCAGCCGCGCGGGGTCATACCCGGCCGCGCGCATCAGCTCCTGCGTGCGCGCGACGATCCGCCCGGTCCTCGCCGAGCAGTCGGAGATCTTCGCACAGTCGCTTCCGTCGGCGGCGATGAAGACCCCGTCGAACCCCACCTCGAAGGCGTGCAGGACCCAGCGGGGGTCGATGCCGCTCGAGCAGGGCACCGCGAGGACACGTACGTGGGGCGAGTAGGCGACGTGCGCGCTCCCGGCGAGGTCAATCCCCGAGTCCGAGACGTTGTTCGTCGAGAGGACGAGGATGCGAGGACCCCGACCGGACGGACCGCCGCCCGGCGCCGCGGAGGTCATGGGTCGGGTCCCTCACTTCATCCGGCGGACGTAGATCCGCCAGAAGCCCGCGTCCGCTACGGTTCCGAGGTACTCGTGGCCGACCTTCCTCGCCCAGAGCGGCACGTCGGTCGTCGTCCCCTCGTCCGAGGAGATGACCTCCATCACCCCGTGCAGGGGCACGCTGGCCATCTGGCGCTTCGCCTCCAACAGAGGACCGGGGCAGGCCATGCCCCTCGCGTCGACGACCTTGTCCGCTCTCACGTTCTCCAGGACCGTGGCTTGCATGTTCTTCCTCCTCCTCTCTTAGGTTCCTTGTGGCGATCGTGTTCCTTCCTTCACTCCGCATACGACTGGGAGAGGATGCGACGTATCCTCGCGCAGCAGCCTCCGAGGGCCGGGTTCGACAGGCGATAACGCACCGCGTGCCCGCTCCGTTCCGCGCGAACGATCCCCTGGTCGCGCATCACCCGCAGGTGCTGGGAGACGTTGGGCATGGCGAGGTCGAGCTCTTCGGCGAGCCCTGTGACCGTGGCCGCGCTGTGCGCAAGGAGGTCGACGATCATCAATCGCTTGGGGTGCGCCATCGCCCGGAGGGCATGGGCCTCCCGTTCGAACATCCAGCTCGAGGCGGGCCGGGGATGCCGCCGCGATCGAACCTGCCTCATGGTGCCCCTCCTGCCCCCTAGATGAACAGCGTCATCCGGCTCCGGTCCGCCGCATCGATGAACGAGCCAACGTTCCCGAAGGTGAGCCCATCAATGAGCTCCTCCTTGCGAATGCCCATGAGGTCCATCGACATCGTGCACGCGATGAACCGCACGCCCTGCTCCTGGGCGCTCCGAATCAGGTGGGCGAGGTCGTCCACGTGCTTCTTCGCCATCTCCCGCTTGATGAGCCGGGTGCCGAGGCCACCCATCTTGAGCTTCGAGAGCTGAAGTCCGGCAGGTCCGTTCGGCATCATCGCGCCGAACATGCTCTCCATCGTGGTCTTCTTCTTCGCGACCTTGATGTGTCCGCCGCGGCGGAGCACGTTCAGTCCCCAGAACGTGAAGAACATGCTCACCGGCAGGTCCATCGCCGCCGCTCCGTTGGCGATGATGAACGCCGCGAGGACCTTGTCCAGGTCCCCGGAGAAGACGACCATCGAAAGACCTTCGACGTGGGTCGGCTCTTCAGCGGGGAGCGACATCGCTTCCGCCTTGGCGTGAAGTTCGTGAGAGATCGGCGCAGACATCGTGGCGCTCGTCATGGTTCCTCTTGTCCTCAGTTTCGCACTTGCAGGACATTGCAATCCAAGTATGGAGACGCTATGAGCGACCCGTCAACCAGGGTTCACCTCGTCTCGCCGTGGCAGCCTGGAGCACGCGACGTCGTCGGTTGCCGAGGTCGAGGACGTGTCACCCCGTCCTGAAGCGACGTAAGGACTTCGACACCGCCCTCCTCGCCCGGGAGGAGGGAAAGGGCCCGCTCGCCGCCCGCGAAGGGGATGCCGCCGTCAATCGGACACGACGGCCACCTTTTCTGCGGACCGGCGCCCCCATCCTCGAGGTATCCATGACGGGTTACAACTTCGCCTGCAAGGACATTGGCATGACCTGCGGCTTTGAGATCCGGGGTGCGACATCGAAAGACGAGATCTTCCAGGAGGCGGCGGCCCACGCGAAGGTCGCTCACAAGATGGCCACGATCCCGCCCGACGTGGCGACCAAGGTGAGCGCGGCGATCCACGCCTGAAGGGGTCGGTCGTCGCGCGTGAACCCCGGGCCCCCGGTGGCCCGGGGGCGGTCTGCCCCTCAGCACTCCGAACCGGAGGGCTCCTCCCTCCTGCGAAGGAGCTGCCCGTAGTGGTGGGGACCAAGGTCCCAGGTACGCACGACCTTGAGCCCGAAAGCGGAGAGGCGACTCGCCGCCTCCTCGGGAGAGAGGCGGATCTCGAGCGGGGGCCCCCAGGGGGTCTCCTGCTTCGACCAATCGAGATTGACGAAGCATCCGCCAGGGCGAAGGAGGCGAACGGCCTCCGCGACGGTGGGGTCGGGCACATCATGGAGCACGGTAGCGAGCAGGACGACGTCGGCGACGCCCGAGGGGAGAGGGATCTTTTCGACCGTCGAGCGGACGGGGTGGAGCCAGGGGAGCTTCTCCCTGCGTCCCCGTTCGCTGAGGTAGTTCACGAGTTCGCTGGAGACATCGATCGCGTAGACCGCCCCCTTCGCGCCGACGCGCTGCGCTGCGGGGGTCGCAAAGTATCCGGTCCCCGCGCCGACGTCCGCGACGACACTTCCGGGAAGGAGCCCCACTTCTCGCCATAGGGACTCGGGGTCCAGGATGCGTCGGCGTTCCGGGCTCTCGAGAGCTTCGAGGGCCCGGTCGACGCTCCAACCGGGGCCCCCTCCGTGGTGGTGATGCGCCTGGTGCCCGTGGGCGCTCGGAGGGACCTTGGAGGGCGCTGGGCGTTTCATGGGGCTCGGGGAACGGCGGCCGCCTTGACCGCGTTCTGCAGTCCGACCTCCACCTCCTCGGCGAGGCTCTCGAACTCCTTCGAGGGCATCAACGAGCGGATGAGGGTCGTCGGTCGGACCAGCGATATCCGGGTCTTCCCCTTCTCCAGCGACACGACGATCTTGCAGGGGAGGAGCCACGCCGCATCCCGGGAGATCTCCAGCGCTCTCTTCGCCTGCCTCGGAGAACAGACGTCGAGGATGACGATGGGGTCGATGACCGCACCCAACTTCTCTTGGAGCGTGTCGTGGACGCGGAGCGTTGCCAGGATCCCGAACCCTTCCGCCTTCAGCCGCTCCTCCAGGGCGCGCACGGCCCCGTCGACCGTGCCGGGGTATTCCACCGAGAGGTCGAGCGAGCTCAAGTTCCGTTCCCTCCCAGACCGAAGGCACGGTGGATCCTCGCGTTCAGGACGTCCTTCGGCATCGCCCCCACGACGCGGTCGACCAGCTTGCCCCGCTGGAAGAGCAGCAACGTCGGGATCCCCTGGACCCCGAAGGTCGCAGGGATGTCCGGCTCTTCGTCCGAGTTGAGCTTGCCGAACTTCACCGCTCCATCGAGCTCATGCGCCAGGGCATCCACCGTCGGGGCGAGGTAGCGGCAGGGACCGCACCACGGGGCCCAGACATCGACCACGGCGCGGGGGTTCTCCTGGAGGAACGTGGTGAAGGTCGCGGAGGTGAGATGGGCCGGGGAGGGGTCCGAGGTCGATGGGGGGGCGGGCGAAGGTCGATGCTGGAGCTCCGCGGTCCGCTTGGCCCGCCAGGCGTAGAGCTCACGGTCCTCGGCCGGCGGGGTCACCTTGGTCATGGGGCACCCCCTCGGAAGCAACAGCTGCGGCCGAGATTGTCCATCGCGCCGGGGTTCCCCCCCATGGCGAGTCCCATATGATCGGCGCAGAGACTTGGCATCCGTTGGGGTTTCGGGGTCATGCCGGCCTCGCAGTCGTCGGAGGAAAAAGAGCACGCGTGAAATCGGATTGACCCGAAGCGCGTTCCGGAGGCCTCTCGACCCGCAGAGCCCGATCGGGGCCGCCCTCCAGGACGGGCGGGGAGGAACGGGACTCACTCGGCATCAGGTCGAGCCCCGGGCGAAGGGTCCCGGGATGAGGCGGCAAGACCGGCGGCGACGTGGGACCCCGAAGAGCCCTGGTCATCCGCGTCCTTCGGGCTCAGGCGGCGAAGCTCCCGCTGCACCCGATCCCACTCCTTGCGGGGGACCGCGATGCTCTCTTCATCGTCCTCCTCTTCTTCGCGCTCTTCCCTCGCGAAGAGCAACAGGACCCCGGCGACCAGGGCGATCGCGCCCAGGACCAGGAACAGCACCCAGTACGGGGGCGTTCCCGAGCGGGCCGGCACCGCATGGAGGGAGATCGCGAGGAAGCAGGACAGCCCTCCACCGAACAGGAAGGGGAGCGCGACCATCCACCGGTCGGGCGCACCAGGAGGTTCGTGGCCGGTCTCCGGGGCCGGGTCGTCCGGGGCGTTCACGGGCGTTCGCCGGGATGGGGTCCACCCCTATATCTCACGCGCCCGGCGGCCCCGGAGCGTGCTTCCTCCTCGGACGGGGGACCACGGCACTTCGGTCAGGCTGTTCCACGCACCAAGCAGGCAAGTGGTGGGCGACCGATACTTTCAACCCTCCCAAGGTCGTGAAGTCCTCGTGGTCAAGGAGTGGGTGGGGCCCGACCAGCCTCCCTCCGGCGATCTCTCGGAGCTCGAGCAGCTCGCGAACGAGTTCGACGCCCAGCGGCAACCCCGCAAGCCCTCGCGGAAGAATCCCTCCCGAACGAAGCCAGGGGCGGCAGCGCGTCCTTCGGCTCCCTCCTGGAACCGAGGGGACCTCGCCTTGGTCTTCGTCGGCGCGGCGTGCTTCGTGCTCTCCTACTTCACCTTCGCCCACGGGAGCCCGCTCCCGAACCGTGTCTACCCCCTCTGGGCCCTGTTCATCGGGCTCGGAGCCATCGCGACCACCGGTGGCCTGCTCTCGATCTACGTCGGGCCGGACCCCCCCGGCCTAGGCCTCGAAGACCTCGACCCCACCCAGTTCGTCGTGGTGGAGCGAGAGCGATGGGCCGCGATGCAGTCCGAGCTCCGTACGCTTCGGAAGCGATCGCAGGGCGGAGGCACGCTCGTTGCCCGTCCACCGTCGGAGCGAGGGGCCGCACCCGTCCCCCGACGTATCTCCCAGGAGGAGCACCGTGCGGTCCTGGGAGAACTGGAGGCCCTTTCCGGGCAGCGGACGACGGCGCCTGCGGCCCGCCCGCTGACCGTCACCCCCGCCGCCGCCCTCCCGGCCGAGCGTTCGGGAGGAGGGATGACCGCGATCTCCCGTCCCATCCCTGCCCCCGTCGCGGTCAGGGAACCCCCACCGGAGGAGTACCTCGAGGAGTCAGCGGGCGAGGCGCCCACCGAGGAGTACGTGGAGATCCCCGAAGTCGGCGAGGTGGAGGGGGACGCCCTCCGTGCAGAGCTCGACGCCCAGCTCAAGGGGGTGGCCCTCGGGTCCGCTCCGACGCCCCCCTCGGGGACCCCACCGACCCCGCCTTCCACGCCCAGGCCCCCCTCCACAACGGCCCCCCCCTCGACGGCAACGTCGCCCGCCCCTCCCGTCGAGCACCCGGCCCCCGAGGAGGACCGCCACTGGGACGAGGAGCCTCAGACTCCCGATGAGCTCGCCGAGATCGAGGACCTGGCGCGGAAGTTCGCCGCGGTCTCTCAGCCGATGGGGGGGTTCGAGGGTCCTCGGGCGCCGACGGCCCCGGCCATCTCCGCCCCCGCGATGACCGCGGGACCCACGACGCTCCCGGCGCGATCCCCGCCATCTTCTCGGTACCCGTGGGAGTCGGCCGCGATCCGCGCGGCCCTGGACTACTGTGTCGACCGTGCCGAAGGGGAGACCGCCGAGGCGTTCGTCGGTCGGGTCCGCAACGAGCTCAAGAGGTGGACCGCCCAACCGCCCCCGATCCCCCGCGAATCGGACCGGGCTCGGGCCTTCGTCGGGGCCTTCGTGGAGGCCCAGCGCGTGCTCTCCGCGGAGGAGATCGCGCGGCTCGATTCGGAGTTCCGTGCCCGCGTGGAAGCGCTCGGCAAGGCGATCGGTCTCCCGATCGGCAGCTCCGAACCGCTCGACGCCTACACCCTCCGCCTGCGGCAGGTCCTCGCCAAAGCGAAGGAGCGTGAAGCCCCTCCTCCTCCGCGCCCGCCGCCCCCCTCCGTAGGGTCCGCCCCGCCGAGGAGCGGGGAGCCCGACCTTGGGAACTTGAGCGACGAGCTAGAGCGGATGGTCCAGGACATCGAGAGCAGCACCTTCCTGGTGAACCCCCCCTCCCCGGAAGGCTCCGCCAGGGCGAAGAAGGACCCCAAGGGCCAGGATCCCGACACTCGGTGAGGCGGGGGGCGGCCGCGCGTTCCACCCGCATGCCGTCGAGGGGGGGGTGCCACTCCGCCCTCCCCTGAGAAGCCCCGCCCCCGAGGGAAGCACGTTCCCCCGGGGTCACGTCCCCGTCTTGACCCCCCGGGCCAGAGATGTCCTGTATGCTCGCCGACACGCATCCCACGAGCGACCCGCCGATCCACTGCCCCGCGTGCGGTGTCCCGATGCGGGAGCAGCCCGACAAGTGGGTCTGTCCGAACCGCAAGTGCGGGGCCACGCTCCCGAAGACCTTCGCGCCCCGGGACGAGACGGACCCGAACGCCAGCGCGGCCCACACCCCTTCCGAAGCGCCTCCCCCCGCCACCACGCTCCCGCGGTCGTCGAACACGCCCCGGTAGACCGTCCGGGCTGCGGGGCCACCGTTCCTCAGTCAGTATCGCCGCGGCGCGCTTCGGGGGCATAGCGATACCAGGCCCGCCCCACCAAGCGATCCCCCGGGACCGGCCCGAACGCCCGACTGTCGCGGCTCTCGTCCAGGGCGTCTCCTCGTACTTCGACATGGAACCTTGGACCCCCGTGAAGCTCCGGGGGTCCCGTCGTGACCTTCGCCACCCGCTTGAGGAGGAGCCGTCCCTCGACCTCAGGGTCGTGGAGCACGATCACCTCCCCAGGCGTGGGAGGGGGGAACCTCACGTTCCACCGCTCCACGAGTAGGCGGTCCCCCGGCTGGAAGGACGGGACCATGCTCCGGTCAGCGACCACGAACCTTCGGCTTCTCAAACGACGGAGGAGCCATCCCCAGCGCCCCCGAGGTCCTCGGGGAGCTGGCGGCCTCACCGGTGGGGCTTCGACAGGCATCCTTTATTGTCCGCCTCCTTCCGGCCGAACATGTCCGCGCTATCCCACCTTCGGACCCAGCTCGCGAGCGCCCTGGACGCCATCGTGCCCCCCGCCACGGTCTACGCGCACTGCGACATCCCGTGCGGGATCTACGACCCCCACGAGGCCCAGATCGCGGCCTTGACCGTGATCCGGATGAACCAGCTCATCGGCGAGCTCAAGCCCCCGGCGGCCGACGCGAAGCCGGAGGAGCGGACGGTCTTCGTCCACAAGCTCGCACGATACACCGCGATCAAGGAACAGCATGCCGAGCGGGTCAAGCACGAGGTCCGCGTCATCTGGGGCGACTACTTCACCCCCGACATGGTGAAGGCCCACCCGCAGGCGACCGAGCTGGTCTTCAAGATCATGAAGTGCGCCTCCAAGGCCCGGCAGGAAGCGAGCATGGCGTCGGCCGAGGAGCTCAACGGATGCGTGCAGGAGTTCGCGGAGCTCTTCTGGAAGACCAAGGACACCAAGACGGCGCGGCTCCCCTCCCATCAGAAGGCCGGTGGGACCTTGGTCGTCCCGACGGCGTAGGAGCCGCGGGCGCTCTAATCGCCCGCCCGTTTCCTTGCGCCGCCCTTGGCCTTGCGGACCACCCCGCCTCCCTTCGCGGAGGTTGGGGCCTTTCGCGAGCCCTTGGCGAGGCTAGCAGGGAGTGGCGAGGTCCGCAGGGGGGCGGGCGGAGAAAGGGACGGGTCGCCGCGGGAGGTTGGAGGGACCGGCTCCGGCTCCGCAGGTACCTCGGCCACCGAGGCCTCGGCCTCCTCCAGTGACGGCTCTTCCTGCTTCGGTTCTGGGAGCGGGGGTTCCACGGAGGGAGATGCTGGCGTTGGAGGGGTGGAGCTCTCCTCCGCGGCGGGCGAAGCGGAGGCAGGAGGGGGGACCGCGGGGGTCGGTGCGAGTGAGTCGGCGGAGTGGACGAGCTCGGGGGCGTCCTCCTCTTCGGGAGGGGTCGGAGGTTCCGGCTCCTCCTCCACGGCCGAGGTGGAGCTCGGTGGGGGCGTCCGAGCATGCTCTTCGGTGGGCACAGGGGTAGGCGTCGGTGCGTCCGCGGGGCCGAGGGCCGCAGAGCGAGGAGGGGGAGCGACCAAGGGCTGCGAGTTCTCTGGAGGAGAGGGGCTTGAGGGAGCTTCGGGGGCAGGGACGTGCGCCGGGATCCTCGGGGGAGGCAGGTCGAGGTAGGGGGTCGAGGGGGGCGAGGTCGGTGGCGTAGCCACAATCGGGGGCGCCGGGGGTGGTGTCGGAGTGGGAGACACGACCGAGGGGATGGGCGGCAGGGCGGGTTTCGGGACCTCGGAGATCATGGCCTTCGGGGCCGCGACCATGGGGGTGGTCTTCGGCGCCGGCGCGGGGGTCGCGTTGACCGGGATCAGTGTGCCGGGGGAGAGGCCCCTTCCCGTGCGGAGGATCTCACGGTCCGTGACGTAGAAGTCCGTGAACCCGCACTCTCGGCAGATCTTGGCCTTGAACACTCCTTCGTTGCGCAAGGTCGCGGGGTTCAAGGCCAGTACCGACTTGGCCCCCAGAACCTTGTAGGTGACGATCTCCCGCGCCCAGACCAGGTCGATCGATCCGCACCGGGCGCACTTCTCGACCATCGGAGGGACGTGGAGCCGGGGTCTCCTCTTAAGGTGGCCGTCGCCGAAAGAGCCGAACTCTCCGGCGGCTCACGCCGGCAGGTCCACGATCTCGGCGTGCGGGACTCCTCCAAGGGAGCCCGCCCCCTCGACGGCGAGAAGGCCGGCCTTGACCGCCCAGCCGATGGTACGTGCGCCAAGCAGGTTCACGATCGTCCCTCGCCGCACCTGGGCGACGAACTCTTCTTCGCTCACCGCGATGCGGCCGTAGAAGTGGGAGGAGACCTTCACCGGGCACTTTCCCACCTGGAGCTCGGTCTCGATGAGCTCGCTGTCGCAAGCCGCGACGACGACCTCTCCCCGCACCCGGTGCACCCGCAGGACCACGTTCCCGGGCCTCGGCGGAGGAAGGTCGTGCTCGGCGACGCTACCGCCGTTCCCAGGAGCTACGCCCAGGCCCTCCGGGGCTCCCGTCCCCATGCGCTCCTCCGGCCGTGGAAGGGCGGAAGCTCCTTTTCAACCCCTGCCTTCCAGGCCCGTCGCCAAGCCCTCAAATATCTCCCCCGTCGGGGCACCCGGCCCCCATCGCGCTAGATGAGCCGCAGCAGGTCCTGCCGCGGTCGATAGACCTCGTTCCCGCGTTCGAGCTCGTCCAGGATGCGCTTCGCCTCGGCGTCGCCGATCCCCTCGGACCGGGCGGCCGAGACGAGGTCGCGTTCGGAGACGCCCTGGGCCTGGGGGTTCTGGGCCTGGAGCCGCTCGAGCAGGTGGCGGACCTTCCCGATCTGGTCCCGGTGGCTCGCCGTGATGCCCGTGAAGAGAAGGTCGATGTCGCGCTTCCCCTCGCCCGTGGAGGTGACCTCGGAGAGGAAGTGCTCCATGATCCGGACCGCCCGGTCCGCGTCCAGGATCGTCGCCTGAGCGCTCAAGCGGGACCGGGCGGCCGCTTCCGTCAGCCGGACCAGCGCCTCGAGCTGGCGGGGCGTGATGGCGATCCCCCCCCGTGCCCCCGTGTCCTCCTCCTGCGGGAGGACCTTTCGCATGTCCATGTAGTAGGACTCGAGCTTGGCGTAGGCCTCCGCGTCCATCACCGGGCGGACGTTCTGCCGAGCATACGCGATGTACTTCTTCAGGAACTCCTGGGAGAAGAGCCCCGCGGGCGTGGCGACCTCGACGCTCCCGGTCCGGTGGCGCTCCCCCTCGCGGGCCTCGGCCTCCTGGTGCTGCGAGAGGATGGCCCGGGCGAGGTTGCGGTCCGTGGTCTCGTCCGGGCGGTCGCGGAGCGGAAGGATCACGTCGAACCGCGAGAGCAGGGTCGGCGGAAGGTCGAACTGGAGGTGCGGAGGCTGGTCCATCGTGAATCGTCCGAACTTCGGGTTCGCCGCCGCCAGGACCGGACACTTGGCCGATAGCGTGGCAGTGATCCCTGCCTTGGCGATCGAGATCTGTCCCTGCTCCAGGCCCTCGTGCATCGCCGAGCGGTCCTCCTTGGACATTTTGTCTGCTTCGTCGAGCGCCAGAAGACCGCCGCTCGCGAGCACCATGGCCCCCGCCTCGAGGGACCAGCGACCTGTGGCCTCGTCGCGGACCGCCGCCGCCGTGAGCCCGGCGGAGGTCGTTCCCTTCCCGCTCGCGTAGACGCCGCGAGGGGCCGTTCGTGACACATAGAGCAAGAGTTGGGACTTGGCGAGCCCCGGGTCCCCGATGATCAAACAATGGATGTCGCCCCGGACCCTGACCCCGTCGGGGAGGAGCTTCTCGACGCCCCCAAAGAGCTGGAGCGCGATGGCCTCCTTCTCCCAGCGCATCCCCTTGATGCTGGGGGCGAGCGAGTCGACGATCCGGTCGAAGACCGCGGGGTCCCCCCGCCAGCGCTCGATCTCCGCGCGGTCCTCGTCCCCTATCTCGATCTCGCCGTACTCCTTGCTCCGCTTCTCCAGCGAGACCGCGACCAGGACCACGTCAAGGAGGCTGTGGGTCGCTCCCGCTCCACGCCCGGGCGCCGGGCGCGGCACGGCCCGCAACACCCCGGTCACGGTGACCCGGGTCCCGGGGTAGATCTGTTCGACGAGGTCCTCGGAAAGATGGACGGCCAGGTTCTCGGGGTTGCGGCCTCCCTTGAGCCGTTCCGGGTCCTCCTGGAGGTCGAGCCGCTGGAAGTCCACCGTCAGGCTCTCGGCCTCGAGGAAGGAGAAGCGGGCCTTGAAGGCCGGCTTGCCGCAGCCGTTCTGGGCCGGGTCGCACTCGGGAGGGACGCGCAGGGTCGGCAGGGTCCGTTCCTGGGGCCACCGGATCTTCTGGCGGCAGGCCGCGCACTCGAAGACCGCCTCCACGACCTGGGGCTGGGTCGTCGAAGCACGACGGATGACCCCGTCGATCGCCACGAGCTTCCCTAGATGCTCTCGGCGGAGCAGGTGGACCGGGATGTGCTGGTCGCTCGGCAGCTCGGCCACGCGGAGGCGGATCGGTCCGTTGAGCGCGGCGGTGGCGGGGAGGAGCTCCCGCATCGCGGCCTCCCCGGCCGCGAGGCACGTCTCCGGTCGTTCCAGCAGCGTGTCGGCGAGACCACGGTCGATCCGCTCGAGGTCCCCGAACGGCACCGTGAGCGAGCGGTCCTGAGGGTAGTTCTCGGCGATCTCCAGGACCCGCCGTCGTAGGTCCGCCTCCTCGAGGAAGGCCATCCACCGGGCCGTCTGCTCGCCGCTCGAGAGCGCGGTGGTGGAGGCGGTCGTGACGATGGCCATGCCTCTCCTGTGTCCTCGCGACGGGGTCCCTACGGCTGAAGGCGGAACCGGTCCCGGGGGAACAAGCGCCCCTCACGGATATTACTGAGCCCCGCGAGCCGCTGGACGATGCGGTCCAGGCCCAGGGCGAAGCCCCCGTGGGGCGGCATCCCGTAGCGGAAGGCCTCCAGGTAGGATTCGAAGGAGGCGGGGTCCAGTCCGGCGCTCCGGATCTGCGACTCCAACCGATCCAGCCTGTGCTCCCGCTGACCGCCGGAGAGCATCTCCAGCCCTCGGAACTCGAGGTCGAAGTAGTTCGTGAGCTCCGGGTGGTCGTCCTGCCTCATGGCGTAGAAGGTCCCCATCTTGAGGGAAGTGGGAAACTCGGTGAGCAGGTAGAACTCGTTCCCGTACTTCTCTTCCACCTTGCTCCCCAGGGCCTTCTCGTCCTCGGACCCCATGTCCGCCTCGAACGCGGCGGTGCCCTTCTCGCGCCCGAGGAGCTCGGCGCCCTCCCGGAAGGAGACCCGGGGGAACGGACGGCGCACCTCCGGCACCTTCGAGGCGAGCGCGGAGCCTCGCGCCTCGAGCCGGGCCTTCGTACGCCGGAAGGTCCCGGCGACGAGCTCCTCGACGGTGTTCCACAGGTCCTGGGGCCCCTCCAGGTAGGCCATCTCCGCGTCGATGCTGGTGAACTCGGTGATATGGCGGACGGTGTCGGAAGGTTCCGCGCGGAACGCGGGGGCG
>JAGWLG010000070.1 GCA_028864975.1 Thermoplasmata archaeon
GTGCATCCTCCCACGCGGCCCGAGAGGACCCGCGTCATCCCGAACGGCGTGGACCCCTCCTTCTTCCGAGCGGATTGGAGCGTGCGTCTGGGTCACCAGGTCCTCGGGGTCGGCGCCGTCCATCCCCGCAAGCGCTGGCATCTCGCCGCCCGGGCCGTCCAAGAGGTCCCCGAGGCGCTCCTGACCATCGTGGGACCGGTGCAGGACGCCGCCTACGCGCAGAGGGTCGTGAAGGAGGGCGGGGGGCCCGAGCGCGTCGTCCTGACGGGAGAAGTGCCGGAGGAAGAATTGCTACGTCGATACGCCACGAGCGACCTCCTGCTCCACCCCAGCGGGTCGGAGCTCCTGAGCATCAGCGTGCTCGAAGCCATGGCGAGCTCGCTTCCCGTGGTCGGGACCACGGTGCTCTCGGGGGAGGTCCCCGGGGGGACCGTCGGCGTTCTGGTCGATGAGCGCCTTCCTACGGACCCGATGGTCGCAGCGTTCCGCGACGCGCTCCTGGCCCTCCTCCCAGATGGGTCTCGCCGGAGGGTGATGGGCGAGGCTGGGCGAAGGGTCATCGAGGAGAGGCACTCTTGGGTCAAGGTCGCGGAAGCTACACTCGCGTTCTACCGGGAGCTCTTCACTCTGAGCTGACCTGGGCCCCCTGGTCCTCGACGCGAAGCCCGTCCCCCCCGATCGTGATGGGGCGCTCCTCGGTGTCGTGGGCGGTCCCCCGCATCCTCAGGATCTGGATCGTCCGTTTCATCATCGGACCGGACCACTCCCGTCGAAGGAGGATCTCCCCCCGGCACAGCAGCTGTTCGGGCGACAGGTCCCCGGAAGGGGGGGGTAGCGCGGTGAGCATGGTCGTGACCTCCTTCTCCGAAAGGAAGCGCAGGAGCGACTGGATCTCCGTGCGGTCGGTCTGCTGCTCCCCCGTCGCGCGAAGGGCGAAGTGCCGGACCGAGGTCATCGAGTCGATGACCAGGCGCCGTGCGGGAAGGACCTCGAGCTGGCGTCGCAGACGCAGATAGATCGACTGGAGGGTAATGTCGTCCGCCTGGGCGCTCGGCTTGCGGTCGCCGAGCTCCTGCATCGACTTGACCTCCTGGAGGCTCTTGATCTCCTGGACGCTCCCCAGGCGTCGGTAGGCGAGCTGCCCCGGGTTCGCGTCCAGGGTGTGGATCTTCGAGAGGTCCCAGCCGAAGGTCCTCACGTTCTCCATGATCTCGTGAGGGGGTTCATCGACGGCCACCAGGAGGACAGGCTCCCCCCGACGGATCCCTTCCATGAGGAATTGGAGCCCGAACAGGGTCCGCCCGCTGCCGTTGGGCCCGGTGAGAAGGTACGGCCGGCCCGGGAGCAGCCCACCATGGAGCATGCGGTCGAGCCCCGCGACGCCGGTGCTGACCCGACCTTCGTCCTGCCTTCCATGACCGACGACCATGCCTGCCTCCTCTCCTTCGTTCCCTACGAGTCCCCATCGCCCGAGCTCGAGGGGCCTGCCGCGGGCTCCCCCTCGCTAGGAGGCTCTTCGGCGGCAGAAGGCGCCTTGTGCTCACTTCCCTCTTGGGACGGCAGCGCGGAGGCCGGGGTCTCCGAGGCTGCGCCGCTCTCGGAGCCGGCGGGAGCCTCCGCGGTCTCGTCGACCAGGGTCGCTTTCTTCTTGCGCTTTCCGAGCGAACTGGAGCCGGCGGCCCCCTTCTTGCGACGGCCCCCCTTTCGCTTGGCGCCTTCCTCGGGCATCGAGGTCTCGGGGGCCGGGCCTGGCGTGGGAGCCTCGGGAACCGCGGTCGCGGTCGAAGTCAACGGCTCCTCGGGGGCCGCTTCCGCGGTAAGGGCGGAAGGGGCTTCGGTCGCCGCGGTCGGTGCCGCTTGCCCGGTGGACTCCGTGAGTTCAGCGCTCTCCGGGGGGCGAGATTCACCGGCGGGGGGCGCTGCAGGTGAGGTCGCGGGACGATCGACCTCGCTAGGGGGAACTCCACCGTTTGTAGGGGTCGACGACCCCGAGGTGGTCGCCGCAACCTCGACGGGTGCTTCCGCTGGGGTGGCCGGCGGCGTCGCGGGTACGGGTCCCGAGGGAATCCTTTGGGGAGGGGGCTCGGCGGGGGGTGAAGGGACCGAAGCGGGGGGTGCCCCGGCGACCGGTGGTGGTGCCGGAGGGGGCGCGGCAACGGGTCGTATCGGCACCGACGGCGGAGAGCCCTGCGAGGGCCGTGTGGCCTCCCGTATGCCCCCGAACGGCGGCGGCCGAGGAAGCGACGAAGGTCCGGAGGGGCCGATCCGACCGGAACCTTGGACCCCCGCGGGGCGAGACGCGGCGCCCATGGGCGCCCCGGGGGCATGAGCGGCAGGTGACCCCCCGGGCGTTGTGGGACGTGCAGGGGGCAAGCCGCCGGTCGTCGAGGGAATACGATTCCCCGTCGCCAGGGTAGCGGAGTACGTTGCCGAGATCGGGCGGGGTGAAAGCGCGGGCGAGGTCGTCGGAGGGGGACGCGGAATGGCGGCAGCCGCATTGCTGGTGGATGCGGCCGGTGGCGCAGCGGGCGCGGGCTTTGCGGCACTCGGCGGCATAGGGCTGGGAGACACGGTCGCGGGGGTTGGCTTCGCGGGCGCTGAGCTGACGGACGGCCCTGCTCCGGGAGCGGAGAGGGGCGCGCTCGTCTCGGCAGGACGCGGGGACACCGGGGCGGCGACCGGCGGGGCCGGTGTCGCCGCCGGTGGGTTCGGTCTCGAGGCGGCTGGGGGCATCTTGGGAACGGGAGGGATCGGTGCGAACGCAGGAGCCTTGGGGGTTGGAGGAAGCGGAGCGGGTGGCGGCTTGGACACCCCAGGAACGGCCGGGGCGGGCGCGGCGGGCGGCTTTGCCACACTTCCCGCGACCTGCGACGGGGCTGGGCGAGGGGCCGTGGGCGAGGGGACCCCGGAGCCCTCGGGAGGAGTTGCCCGCGGCACGGCGCCCGAAGGAGCGCTCGCGGGCGCGAAGAACGGCTTTGCGGAAGCCGAGGTTGCGCCGGGAGTCGTTCCGACGGGAGCGATCGGAGGGGGAGCTGCCGCGGGGGCCGACGCGGCACTCGGCTTCGGGAGGGCTTCGGAAGGCCGTGTCGTAACCGTCGCCGGGTGAGGCACGGCCTGCGGCGGGGCGCGCGACGGAGCTGGAGGCGCAGCCGAAGCGGCGGTGGGAGGAGGGGGGACCGCCGCGGGGCCGGGCCTCGTCGTGCTCACGGGCGGGACGAGAGGCTCGTCGGGTCCTGCGGCCGCGGGGGGCTTCTGGCTGGTCTCGGGGGTCGCGGCCAACGCCTGGAGCGCCGGTAGCCCCTGGGCGCCAGCGACCGCCGCAGCTCTTTGGAGCAGCGCCGGCGGGAGGTTCTCCGAGATGCTCGAGCTCCCTTTCGTCCCCAACACGCCCACCAGTCGAGAGAGAAGGGGAAGGAGCGAGGCGGCCGATTCCCGCGTCGCCTGCGAGAGCGGTGGCGAGGGGCCACTGGGCGTGGGCGCGATCGCGGGCGGTGCCGCCGCCGGCGCCGGAGCGGTCCGACCGAGCGTGGCCTCGACCTCGCGCTTGACCGCGAGCGAGGGCCAGGAGGGCGCGCCCGCGCCCTTCGCCGCGAACTCCTGGGAGACCTGGTAACCTAGGACGAGGTGGTTCACCAACTGGCGGGCCTCGAGCAGGAGCCGCAGCGACTCCCGCGTCTTCATGCGGGAGAGCGAGGCATGCGCCTGCTGGACCATCTCGCGGACCATGTCGACGTCCACTCCGACGTCCAGCAGGTCTTGGACGTCCTCCTGGATCGTGAGGATGGCCCGACGGGCCTCGATCATGAGCTCGGTCTCGGAGGGCTCGGCCTCGGTCTCGGGTTCCTCCGAGGGGACCGGCACCACCGTGTGCGTCTCGCGGGAGACGGCGACCGAGGTATCGACGTCCAGCCCGTGCGTCGAGAGGCGGAAGGGGTGCAGGCGAGGGTCGTGCCCGCTTCCCCGGATCTTCTCGATCCCGATGGCCCTCACGACCCCTCCGTCGATCTCCCAGCGGAAGAGGTGGATCTCCCCTCGGGCGAGGAGCCGCTCCGCGGTCGGCCGGTCCGTGGCGGGGGTCTCCACGGTGAGGAGGGAGGTGATCTTGAGGTCGGAGAGGAACCGGAGGAACGCCTGGGCCCCCTGGGCCTCGTCGAACCCCTTCATGCAGAAGAACTGGAGCGCCGTCAGCGAGTCGATGACGATGCGGCTGTAGAGCCGACGCACCGTCTCCATCTTCAGCGTCTGCATCAGCGCGCTGAAGGTGATCTCGACGCTGGTGAACTCCCCCGTCCTCCGGATCTCCGGGGAGACGTCGCCCAGGCGCGTCGCGGAGCGGACGGCCGCGATGTCCTTGAACGGGGTCTTCTCGTAGCGCATCACGTCGGGGATCGCATCGAAGACCCAGATCCTGTCGAGCCCTTCGCCCCCTCCGAGACCTGCGAACTCCACCCGCAGCTCGTTCGGAGGCTCCTCCAAGGTGACGTAGAGGACCTCCTCGCCCTGGCGCACCCCGCGCAGGAGGAACTCCAAGGCCAGGGTCGTCTTGCCGGCCCCCGGGGGGCCGACGATAAGGTAGGGGCGACCCGGGAGCAACCCCCCGTGGAGCATCCGGTCCAAGCCGGAGATCCCGGTCGGGATCTTGATGTGCGGTCCCAGGAAGGCTCGCTGCATCCGAACTCGAACTTCCTCCTGCCGCCCCCTAGGGGGCGGACGGGGCCTCGGCCCTCCCAAGACCTGCGGCGACTGCGGAGAAGGGGTGAGCCCGCACGCTCGTCCAACGGAGGCAGGTCTTGGAGGGGTGTTAAGGCTGCCGTCCGACCACTAACGGAGGGGCTGTGGAGGGGCTGTCGAGCCCTCGCCCAAGCGATAAGCTAACTAAAGGGGCAGCCTCGACCCCGCATATGGGATCGGAGGCGGGGTCCGACGCGCCGCCGGGAGAGTCCCGCATGTGGGAGTTCGCGTCGAGCTTTCCCCGGCAGCTCAAGGAGGGGCTGCGGAGCGTTCCGCGGCACAACTTCGCGGCCCGCCCCGGCGTGCCGATCGCGACCGTGGGCATGGGAGGGAGCGGCATCGCGGGAGAGCTCCTCTCGAGCCTGGCCGCGAGGGGAGGAGAGAGCGCGCTGCTCCCGGTCCGGGACTTCGTCCTGCCCGCCTGGGTCCGTCCACCCGTACCCGTCGTGTTCGTCAGCTATTCCGGGAACACGGCCGAGACCCTGGGCGCCTACGAGCAGGCTCGCGCCAGGGGACTTCCTCGCGCCGTCATCGCCTCCGGCGGGCGTCTGATCGAACTCGCGAAGGAGGACGGCGTCCTCCATGTCCAGGTACCCCCGGGCCAACCGCCTCGGGCGAGCCTGGGCTACCTCTTCGGCGCCCTGGCGGGGATCCTCCGGGAAGTGCTCCCCGAGGTCGACCGGGACCTTCCCCGCGTCGCGGACGGGCTTTCCGCCCGCTCCGAAGAGTTCTCGTCGGACTCCGGGCTCGCCGGCAAGCTGGCGACCGCTTGGGGCGGGGACCGGGACCTCTGGGTCTACGCGACCGACCCGCTCCTTCCCGTCGCCCGCCGATGGAAGACCCAGGCCGAGGAGAATGCGAAGCGCCTGGGGCATTTCGATGCGGTCCCGGAGCTGCTGCACAATGCGGTGGTGGCGTGGGATGCGATGCCCAAGGCCGAGGCCCAGGGCCGGTTCGTGGCCATCCTGCATGCGGCGGGGGAGGGCGAGGCGACCGTCCGACGCGTCGACTACCTCGCCAGGTCGCTAGGGGCTCAGGGGGCGAAGGTCGAGCTCGTCGTGCCGCGGTCGCGCGGTGCGCTCGGGGAGATGCTCGAGCTCGTCTGGTTGGGCGACTACGTCTCTTTGTGGGCGGCTCGGCGTCGCCGCGTCGACCCTCTTCCGGTGCCGGCGATCGACAAGATGAAGGTCGCTCTGGGGGGATCGGCCCCCCGAGCCTCCGGCGGACGGAAGGGGTAGGACGGCCCCGGCGCGCCTCGTAAGCGTATAGAAGGTCGTCGGTTGGGCTTGGGGCGAGCTGCTGAGGTAGCCTAGCCCGGCAAGGCGCCGGTCTCGAAAACCGGTGGGTCAACCCCTCGGGAGTTCAAATCTCCCCCTCAGCGCTCCCTCGCCTCCCGAAGTCCCCAGCATCGTCGAACATGGTCGAACTGATCGAGGTCCGGGTCGTCTTCGCCTCGGGCATCCGTTCGCGGTCCCCCGAGACGCTCCGCGTCGAGGCTGGCACCTCGTTGCGCGTCCTCCTGCACCAGCTGGGGCTCCCCGTGGAGGGGTGCGCTCTCTTCTGGGAGGGAGAGAGCGTCCCCACCGACCAGCCCCTGGAACGGTCGGGTGAGCTCGAGGTGGTCAGCACCTTCTCCGGGGGCTGAGGGAAGCGACGGACCCCTGCGCGCGACGGCGGGGGGCCTCCCCCCGAGCTTGTCGCACGGCCTATTACGTAGAGCGTCCTACCACTTCAACAAGGCTCAAGGGGTGCCCGCGGTGCCGAGCATGTCCTCGGAGGTGAACGGAACGGTCGAGGTCTGCCCGATCTGCGATGGCCAGATCGAGGGCGGTCTCGCCCGGTGCCCCTCGTGCGGGTTCCCGACCGCCCTGCTTCCGGAGGCTCGCAAAGCGATCGAAGAGGAGGCCCCGAGCGCGGCCAAGGCTGGGGCCGACTCCCGCGGGAGTTCCCCAAGCTCCGATACGGGCCACGCCCCGGCTCCTGTGGTCCTACCGCTGGAGGCCCTCGGTCCTTCCCCCCCGCCGGCCTCCGCGGCGGCCCTCAACATCGAGCAGACGGGCATCGCGCTCCAGGCGGCGCTCAAGATCGCCCAGTTGTTGGGGATGGAGACGGCCGATGTCGCGAGCGCGATGACCCAGGCGGCCATGGCGGCCGCGAAGGGGAGCACGGACGAGAGCCTGAAGATCCTCCAACAGGCCTACGACCGGATGGAACCCCAGATCGGGTCCCGGTTCGAGGCCCTGGCGGTCCAGCTGGAAGAGCAGGAGGGCCGGCTTCGAGAGGAAGGGATCGCGGCCGACGTCGCGAGGGAGGTCTCGCGCGGAAGGAAGACCTTCGATGAAGGGGCCCGGATCGAGGCGGTCGAGACGCT
>JAGWLG010000038.1 GCA_028864975.1 Thermoplasmata archaeon
CGAGGACGAGGAGTCGGACGAGGAGTTCCGGGCGCAGCTACGCCGCGCCCCCGTTGTTCAGGGGCGCAGGCGCTTGGAGGTCCCGCTGGGGAGCGCGAGGCGTCTCCACTCCTTGGTCCGTGCCGTGCTCCTCCTGTCGCGCTCGAGCCCGCAGGCCTGGGCCATCGAAGCGCCCACGGCGCGCTCACGAGAAGTGCCGGCGCACCACTACGAGGTAGATGAGGAGGACCAAGAAGATGATGAACAGCAAGAGCGAGACGAAGTAGGAGCCGATGAGGAGTAGGCTCACCACGAGGATGGTCAGGACAAGGGCCCAGAACTCGAGGTCCCACAGCCCTCGGGCCGTGGCGAGCATCACGATCCCGAGGATGAAGTAGAACCCCCCGGCGAGGACATCGCTCCCGAAGGCCCCCTGGCCGAAGAACCGGTAGCCGAGCGCGACTCCTAGGCCAGCGAGGAGGAGGAGCAGCCCTCCCAGCAGCACGAAGAATCCGATGATCCCGATGAGGATGGCCAAGATGCCCACCAGGATGGGAAGTTGCCGGGTCGGAGGCCTGGGAGAGAGTCCTCCCGAGGCAGGGCCGTACGCCCCGCCAAGGACTATCGGGGCGAGGAGCGGGCCCCCGGGACACGGCCGGGCCGTAGCCCGCCGCCGACCCAGCTTCTCGGTCAACGTCTCCGAAGAGTTCGCACGGCGCATAGCGCTTCGCTATCGACGGGGTGGTGGAGCCCTCCAGAGCGTTATGTACATCCATCGCGCTCCGCGCGCTCGCCCATGAAGCTCCTCTTCATCCACGCGGACCATCTGGCCTATGAGGCCCGCAAGCCCGCGCTGAAGACGCCCCCGCCGCTACCTCCCGAGGGGGGCAAAGGTTCGGCCGACGAAGCCCTTGTGGTCTTCTACTGCGTGGAGGCCGCCGACGCTGCGGACCTCCCCGCGGTGGTCGAGCGGACCGTCGCTGAGGTCCAGGACGTGCTCGGACAGGTCAAGGCCGAGCGCGTGGTCCTCTACCCCTACGCGCATCTCTCCCAGAGCCTCGCGCGACCGAACGACGCACAGAAAGGCGGGGAGCTGCTCTTCGCCTCGGCCAAGGAGAAGCTCGGGGTTCCCGTGCAGGCGTCGCCCTTCGGCTACTACAAGGCCTTCGAGATCAAGGCGAAGGGGCACCCTCTCGCCGAGCTCTCCCGGAGCGTCACGCTCGGGGGGCCGGCCTCGGGCCCCGCCGCCGTGGCTCTCGTGAACAAGCCCGCGAAGGGCGCCCCTACGGCGAGCGGAGTCGCAGCTTCGACCCAGAAGGAGAGCGAAGCGCTCCAGAAGGAGAAGAAGCTCGTCTCCTCTTGGTTCATTCTGACGCCCGAGGCGAAGCTCGTCCCGGCCAGCGAGTACGACTTCTCCAAGGACAAGGAGTTCGAGTCGTTCTACCGCTACGAGACGCAAGGCACGAGGCAGGCGGGCGAGGAGCCGCCGCACGTCCGCCTGATGCGCGAGCTCGAGCTCGTCGACTACGAGCCCGCGGCCGACGCCGGGAACTTCCGCTGGTACCCAAAGGGTCAGCTCATCAAGCGCCTGCTCCAAGAACAGTGCTCGGAGGTGATTCGAAAGGCCGGGGGGATGCGCGTCGAGACCCCCATCATGTACGACTACGAGCACCCCGCGCTCAAGCGCTACCTGGACCGGTTCCCGGCCCGCCAGTACATCCTGCGCTCCGAGGACAAGGACTACTTCCTGCGGTTCGCGGCCTGCTTCGGCCAGTACATGATCTTCCACGACATGGTGATGGGGCGGAAGGACCTCCCGGTCCGCCTCTACGAGCTCACCCACTACTCGTTCCGTCGGGAACAGACGGGGGAGCTCTCCGGACTGCGCCGTCTCCGGACGTTCACCATGCCCGACATGCACACGCTCACGGCGGACATGGAGCAGGCGAAGGCCGAGTTCTTGGCCCAGTTCCGTCTCTGCCAGCAGTGGATGTCCGACATTGGGGTCCCGTACAACGCTGCCCTCCGGTTCGTGCGGAGCTTCTACGACGAGAATCCCGAGTTCGTCCGAGCTCTGGCCAAGGAGAACGGACGTCCGATGGTCGTCGAGATGTGGGAGGACCGGTTCTTCTACTTCGTGACGAAGATGGAGTTCCACCCGCTCGACACCCAGGGGCGTGCCGCGGCCCTCTCCACGGTCCAGATCGATGTCGAGAACGGGGAGCGCTTCGGCATCCAGTACACCGACTCCGACGGGAAGCGCAAGCACCCGATCATCCTGCACAACAGCGTCCCCGGCGCGATCGAAAGGAACCTCTACGCGATCCTCGAGAACGAGGCCAAGAAGATGTCCCAGGGGAAGAAGGGGGCCCTTCCGTTCTGGCTGGCCCCCGTGCAAGTGCGACTGCTCCCGGTCTCGGACACGTTCAACGACGCCTGCCTCAAGATCGCGAAGGAGCTCGAGGACCGATGCGGGGTTCGCGTCGACCTGGACGACCGGGACGAAGGGATCGGTCGCAAGATCCGGGACGCCGAGAAGGAGTGGGTCCCGCTCATCCTGGTCTATGGGGAGAAGGAATCGGGCGGGGCGAAGTTCTCGGTCCGAACGCGCGAGGGTCCGAACCTCGCTCTGTCCTTGGACGAACTCGTCTCCGAGATCCTGAAGCGCCAGGGCGATAAGCCCCGTGCCTCGCTAGGGCTCCCGACCCGGTTGAACCTGCGGCCCACCTTCCGCGGCTGATCCCTCCGAAAGGGAGGGCCGCCGCCGGCGCCGAAAGAGGAACAGGGGGACCAGCATCGCCACTACGAGGACGGCGCCTCCCACGACGATCAGGAGCGCCCAAGTGGCGTAGGGGGGTGAGGGAGGGGGTACGGAGGGGCAGTTGAACGCCAAGCCCGACTCGGTGACCGTTACGTTCGCGACCGCCCTCGACCCCCGCGAATCGGTGACGGTGACCGTCGCGGTCCAGGGGTCCTGACCGGCGTAGGCGTGCGTCGCGTTCTCGCTGTTCCAATCCGACGAGCCGTCGCCGAACGACCAGTCGAAACTGTAAGGGGGGACGCCCCCGCCGACCGAGCTCGTCAGGCTCGCATTGAGCCCCGGGTGGCCCTTGCAGGTCCCGCAGGCGCAGCTCACGTTCAGGACCTTCATGCTCGCGACCACCGTCAGCGCGGAGACGCTCTCGACCCGGACCACGACGCTGGCGTTCACGGAGTCCCCATTGGTATCGTTGACCCACACTCGCGTAAGGAAGGTCCCTGGGCGGACGAAGAGGTGGGTAGCGTTCTGGGTCGTCGCAGCGGGACCACCGTCCCCGAAACGCCACGCGAATCGGTAGAGGGGGACCCCTCCTACGGGGGTGGACGAGAAGGCTGCGCTCAGGGGTGCGGAGCCCGTGGTCGGGGTACCCATCGCCGCAACCGTGAGCGGAGGGACACAGCTGGTACCCGAAGTGATGTTGATCGAGCGACCCGAGGTCGCGCTGCCCCCCGCGTGGTCGCGGACCGTTAGGGTGACCGAGTACGTCCCCCCATTGGAATAGGCGTGCAGGGGATTCTCGCTGGTCGAGGCCGACCCGTCTCCGAAGGTCCAGGACCAGAGGTATGGTGGGACCCCTCCGTTGGCCGTTCCGTTGAACCCCACCGCGGTGCCGCACGGCGCCGAGGGCGGCCCGGCCGCCTGGGCCGACAGGGTCGTCGAACCCACCACTTTCACGAGGGTCGCGGCCGAGGGTACGAGCGCGCCGTCCGCGTCGGTCACCGTGACGTTGACCGAGTAGTTCCCCGGAGCGCTCGGAGCACAGGTCAGCGAGCTCGCGTTCTGGCTCGCGCAGCCAGGGGGCAGCCCGCTCCAGAGGTAGGTGTAGTTCCATCCCCCTCCCGAGGCGATCACCGAGAACGTCGCGGAGGACCCTACGGTCAGCGTTCCCGCGGGAGCGACGCTGACGTTCGAGACCTGGAGCGGGTCGGCGACCCCCACCTCGGATCCCCAATACGATGGAAGGGCTCCGTAGGGGTTCGGGAGCCCCAGGTCCGTGGCAAAGACCCATCCTGCCCCGCGAGCGTGCGCGAGGGTGAGCACGCTTTCCATCTGCGCGACGGAGCCCACGCCGTAGACCACGTGCCAGAAGTGGCTCGGAGCGTAGCTCATGGTCCAGGAGGCTCCCGTGTACGCCGTCGTGTAGTTCGCGTAGGTGTCCTCGAACGTGAGGAGGACGTCCGAGATCGGGCCGTAGCACGCCCCGGTGGCCGTCCCCGGGTTCAGGACCACGTCGTCGAGGCCGGCCTTGGCCTTCGTGTAGTTGTAGAGCGTGCTGTAGTAGGCAACGGTCGAGGCCGTGCAGACGTTCGACGCCTCGTCAAAGAAGATCCCGTCCACACCGTACCAGTTGTAGTAGTCGTCGACCCAGCTCTCCGCTTGGGAGACGCTGACACCCCCACCGGCGTAGCTGGTGTGCACGTACCCCAGGACCCGGATGCCCTGACCCTGGGTCGCCTTGACGGCCTGGACGTACGTCGGGTCGGACGTGCTTCCAGGTCCGCTCGAGGGGTTCACGACCACGAACCCGACGGCAGCGGAGTCGTTCTGGACCGTGCTCCAGGCCGCCCCCGGATAGATGTAGAGCGGGACCGCGACGCGCAGGGGTTGGGGGACGGGCGGGGCCGCGCGCACCGACGGGGCCCCCAGGATGAGCGAAGAGAGGAGGAGCGCGGCCGTGAGCAACCACGTGAGGCCCTTTCGTGGGAGCACGGCCCCTCTCCTCCCGCCCAGAGACCGAGCTGACCTCACCCCAGGGGGGGCAAGCCAGCTCTTGGAGAGGTTCCCTCTTCGCTCGGCCCATGCGACGCGAAGCCGGTCGCGCTTCCCGCCGCAGGGGTGGCGTTCAGGTACCGTCGGCGCAGCAGCATCCCTCCGGTGGCCATGGCTCCCAGGAAGGCCGCCGGTCCGACGACCAGGAGCAGCCCCAGATTCGAGCCGGGCGCATACGAGGCGACCGGCGTTGGACCAGGGCTGGGAGCCGGCTGGCTGGTCGGAGGCGCTGGGGGAAGGACCTGAAGACCGGCGGACGTCGAGGCGGTCGCCAATCCGCTGGAAGCCTCCACACGGACCGTGGCGTTCCCGGGAGCCCCCGCCGCAACAAAGAGGGCCGAAGACCCGTCGTTCTCCGGGATCAGCTGACCCAGGGAGCCCAGGCTCAAGGTCCAGCTGTAGGCCACGCCGCCCGACATGAGCGAATGGTTGGAGTCGAACGCGAGGGCATCGAACGTGACGGTGCCGCCCTCAGGAAGGGTGCTGGAGGACAGGGCCCTCAACGAGACATTGGCCAACGGGTACGAGGGCCCCGAGGAAGGAGAGGTGATCTCGACCTGGTACATGGTCGAAGGGGCCGAGGCTGGGAGCGACGCATGGTAGCCGGACTCGTCGCTCGCGGTGACATAGAGGTCCAGGGTCCCGACGGTCGACGTGGCGTTGAACGGCAGGGTGCCGCTGAGCGTGCCGTTGCCGGTCCAGCTCCCCGAGGGTGCCGAGAGGTTCACGGTGGACCAGAAGAACGCCCCGGTCTCCTTGTACGTGACGTTGACGTAGGGGGGGAGCGACGGGAGGTCCATCACGTCCTGGACCCCGACCTGGACGACGAGGTGGGTGGCGACCGGGATGGACGCAGGAAGCGCCGGGGCCGAGGTGAACCTTGGGAACTGGGCTGCGTAGGGGAGCGCCGCCCACCACTCGTCCGCGATCTCGGCATGGCCGAAGGGGCTCGGGTGGAAGAAGTCGAGCGTGTTCACGTCCAACGCCGAGAAGCTCAGGTTGCCGATGTCCCAGGTCGAGATGGTCTGGGAGAAGTGCGCGGTCGCGTTCGCGACGATGAGGGCTTCCATGTGGTTGTAGGCGCGGATCATGTACTCCATCATGGCCCGACCCGAGGAGGTGAGCAGGGCGGGGCAGGTGTTCTGCCAGACCAGCTGGGCCTGGCTGTTGCCGCCGAAGAGGTCCCAGAGAATCGTCACGTTGACCACGTTCGCCATCGCGATCACCGCGTTCGGGGCGAGCCCCGCTCCCAGGACCCGGAACGTGTGGTTGAGCGACTGGGAGAAGTTCGCGACGGACGTGGGCGCGGGAGTTCCTGAGGAGCTGTGGCAGACGTCGTTCCCGCCGATCAGGATCGTGACGAACCCGGCCCGCTCCTCCACGGCGTCGACCGACTGCCAGACCATGTCCATGGCCTTGTCCCCGGGGACCGCGAGCAGATGCTCGGTCAGTCGCTGACCCGTGGTGTTCGGGTAGATCGTGAGCAGGCGCTGATAGAACGAGAAGACGTTCCCGCGAAGGTTCGTGTTGTTCCCTACGGCGTAGGAATACCAGGGCTGTTCTCCCAGGTGGGCCGGATTGCTGTCCGAGTCGTAGGCGGGGGTGATCGAATCTCCCAGGGCCGCGTAGACCTGGGGGTCAGGGAGCGGGGTCCCTGGAGTCGACACCGCGGCGGACAGGGTCGGGCGGGGGCTCGTGGAAGGCGTCGGTCCTGGACCGAAGGCGAGGGCGTTCGCGGGGAGGAGGAGCGACGCGGCGAGGAGCGCCGCGCCAAGGCCAGGGAGGTAGGGAGGGAGCTTCCGCCACACGGTCGGCGGCACCACCTGGCCGCCGCTATTTAGGGAAAGGGGTGGGGCGACGCGGGACGGCCTGGACGCACAGGTACGCTCATGGCCTTCTTTTCCTTCGCTAGCGCGTGGGACCGAGCGATGGCCTCCTCCGGTTCGGGCGGCAACACCTCTACCTGCACTCTTCCGAGCGGATGCCGGAGCTGCGCTCGGGCAGCATGGATGTCATCGTCACCAGCCCCCCGTACAACCGCGGGAAGAACTACGACCCGCGGTACTCCGACCGCCTCCCCGAGAAGGAGTACCGCCAGTTGCTCCTCCGCGTCTTCCGAGAGTGCCACCGCGTGCTCGCGCCTGACGGGGTCTTCTTCCTCAATATCGGAGACGGGGCCCGCGACCAGGGGAAGAGCGAGAAGGTCTGCGCCTGGGCGCAGGAGGCGGGGTTCCACCGCCTGCAGACCCTGGTCTGGCTGAAGACGATCCTGGGCAAGGGACACTTCACCCCCTCGGGGCAAGGTCGGAGGTTCTCGAACGTCTTCGAGTACATCTTCCTCCTCTCCAAGACGAAGCATCCCCGCCTCGATGTACGGGCCGTGGGCATCCCCTACGCCGACAAGTCCAACATCGGCCGCTACAGCCAGGTCGACCTTCGCGACGCCGGGAACGTCTGGTTCGTCCCGTACCGGGAGACGACGGGAGCCACCGTGAAGAAGGGCCACGAGGCGCCCTATCCGGTGGAGCTGCCTTGGCGCGCGATCCGGTGCGTCCCCCAGGCACGAAGGGTCCTCGATCCCTTCGCGGGAACCGGCTCCTCGCTGGCCGCCGCCGAGAGCCTGGGCATCGAGGGCGTGGGGTACGAACCGTATCCCCAGCTCCGTGTGATCGAGCGAAGGCTCGCGACCCCTTTCCACCCGCCCCCTGTCGTTCTGCTGCCAGAGCTCGAGCGCTCCGTGCGCTTCCTTGCGGACCGGGGCCTCCTGGTCAGACCCCCTGGGAGCGCGAAGCTCCCCGCCCGAGAGCGCGAGGCGTGGGACACCCTGGGGAGGGTCCTCGAAGCCCTGCGAGGGGGCCTCCCGCCTCGGGTCTCCTAGGGCCCCGCCTCGGTCCCCCGCGCGCGCCCTTCGTCCTGCAGGTCGCGGAGGTCCCGTCGGAGCATCTGGGCGGTCCGGGAGAGCTCCAGCCCCTCGACCAGTCCCTCGGCCTCCCGGACCCGCTGGTCCCGCAACGGCCCGTCCCCCCGCAGCTGCGCGGCAATGGCGAGGCGGTAGAGCGCCTCCACCTCGGTGCGTCGATGGGACGCGGCGCGGCCGACCTCCAGGGCCTCTTTCGCGCGCGCTTCGGCCCGGTCGATGAGGGCGAGGCGGCCGGCGATGTCCGTTGCGTAGATCAGCGCCCTCCCTTCTCGCTCACGGTCCCCCAGGACCCGCGCGAGCTCGACCGACGTGTCCGCGAGCCCCTGGGCCTCCTTCAGCTCTCCCTTCGCGATGTGGTTCGAGGCCTTCCGCAACATCGCATCCATGAGCCGCCAGACCTCCGGTACCTCGGGGACAAGGGCGCGGGTGCGGGCATCCGTCTCCCGCGCTGCCTTCTCGTCGTTAAGGGAGCGTTCGATCGCCGCCCTCCCCAGCTCGGCAAAGAGCGCCCCCGCTCTGTCCCCCGCCTGGAGGAGCATCGCGATGCCCTCTTCGAGCTTCCGTGTCGAGGCCTCGCGGCTCGAAGGGTCCAGCATGAACTCCACGTCCGCGATCGCCGTGAGGGTCCGTCCGATCTCCACACGGGGGGCCCTCGCCCGCTCCAGGGCTTCCAGGCACCCCTGCAGGTCCTCTCTCGCCCCGGGATATTCTCCGGCGCCGTAGGAGATGCGGGAGCGGAATCGCAACACCCAGGCGATGCCCAACGGGTCGTTCGCGCCCCGAAACCGCTCCAGCGCCTCGTCGGCCAAGGTCCGCGCGACGGCCACGTCCCCTCGCCGCGCGGTCACCCGCGCAAGGTCCAGCAGCACCCCGGCGTACGGGGAGCCGCCCTCGTGCAGGTTGCGCAGAAGGTCGCGCGAGCGGGAGAGCGAGAGCGAGGCCGCCTCGTCCTGCCCGAGCGCATAGGCCACCGACCCCATCTCGTGGAGCAGGAGCGCCTCGCCGCGAGCGTCCTGCGGAGAGACCCGCTTCTGGACGGAGAGCATCTGCTCCAGGAGGTCCTTCTCCCTCGGGAGCGACCCCGCGGCCCGCGCGAGCTCGAGGGCGCTCCGCAGGTACTCGAGCGCCTTCGGGTCGACCTTGCCCTGGGTGAAGTGGTAGGTCAGGGCGAAGATGCGGGAGGCGTCCTTGCCCCCCGGAAGCCCTTCGACCGCTTCCGCGACCTTGCGATGGAGCACCCGACGGCGCGCGGCGGTGAGCTCCTTGTAGGTCCTCTGCCGCGTCCCTTCCTCGGAGAACTCGTAGACCGCGCCGGTCCGCTCGACCAGGAATCCCAGGTGCACGAGCTCCTCCAGCAGTTCCGCCGTCCTCTCCTCATCACCCCCGAAGGAACGTCGAAGCAGCTCGAACGATGAGGAGGGCCCCGCTACCGAAGCCAGGGAGAGCAGACGTTCTTGCTCCTCGGTCAGGGCGGGGGCACCGTCCTCCTCCTCGCGCCCCCCCTCCTCCGAGGCCATCTTGGGGAGCGTACCTTGCGTCTGGTAGGCGCGCACCAATCGAAGCGCGACCCCCGGCATCCCCTGCGACCTCCCCACGACCTCCTCGAGCACCGACGGGGGTACGGGAGCCCGCAAGGGCGCGCCCTCGTCCAGGAACCGTCTCAGCTCGGTCGTGTCCATCGGCGCGAGCGGCCTCCGCACCGCCGTCCGGGAGAGGAAGGTCCGTTCGAGCGCCCGACGGAGCGGGGGGGCGAGATCCTCCTCCGCGGAGTAGGTGAGGAGGAGCCAGAGCGGCACCTCGGTCCTCCACTCGAGGAGGACCGCGACCAGGTCGGCGGAGACCGCATCGGCGAGCTCCAGGTCCTCGAGCGCAAGGAGGAGCGGGGCCTCGCGCGCGCGGTCGACCAGGAACCGCCGGATCTGCGTCAGCAGGCGGGAGCGCTTCTCGAGCGCCGCCTGGTTCGCGTCGGCCAGCGACCGGACGAGGCGGTCGTACTCCTCCTGCGTCGCGGCGGAGGCGTCCGGCGCTCCGCCCTCCGGTTCGGGGGCGAGCCCCGCGCCGAGGACCAGGGTCGTGAGCTCAAGGGGGCCGTGCGGCGAGATCTCCCGCGAGGAACCCTCTGTCTCGGTGGAGGCCGGCTCACCCGACCGATGCCAGGAGGCGAGCGCCCCGCGGAAGAGCGAGAGCGGAGCGAGCGCGTCGTCCTTCTCCGCGCGGCAGAGCAGCGTGTCGAACCCTTCCTGCTCTGCAGCACGCCGCGCGGCCTCCACCACCCAGGCGGTGCCCAGGTCCGGGGCCCCGACGAGGCACGTGGAGAGGGTCGTCGACCCCCCCCGGACCTCCTCCCGGTCTCGGGCCAGTTCGCGGAGCAGAGCCTCCCGGATCCGAGGGGCCTGGGGAACACCTGTCGCGGTGGAGGAGATCATCTCCGACCCGGGGGGGACGAGCGCACCGCAACGCTATTGAGGTTGCGCGAGGGACGTGCCCGGGGGCCTGCAGCGCTCAGCGCCGACGGGGAGCGGCCTCGGGTCGCCCTCGCGGGGAGGAGAGCGTCGGAGCGGCGAGCAGCGCGCCGCGCTCCAGTTCGGTCACGGGGGGTCGCAGGCCGGAGATCAAGGACTTCGCCAGGTACACGTGCGGCGCGGCGCCCGAGCGGAGCCCCCGGAACTCCTCGGCCCCGCGCGTCACTTCGCGGTACTCGTAGTACTCCCCCTTGGGAAGGAACCAGAGCAACGTGTCATCGGTCCCTCGGGCCCCGTGCTCCCCCCGGGGGTACGTGGAGATCGCGAGGTGTCGCTCCACATCGTCGGGCAGATTGAAGACGAGCTTCCCCGTGAGCTGCGCCACCCCTACGACGCGGTTCTGCGCCATCTCCCGCGCGAAGAGCTCCGCCGACCGGTGCGTGCCGATGACCCGGAGCGTCCCCGCCCCGCGGTCGAGGAAGGCGATCGACCGCCCCGGCCGCTGGAGCCCTTCCAGGTCCTGGACGCGGCAGCCGAGGAGGTCCGCGACCTCCCCGGGAAGCTGCCCTGTGCACCAGCTGGGATGGACGGCGCGAAGGACGACGTACTCCTCGGAAGGCATGGATGTGTAAGAATTCTCAATACTTATGAGCCTAGCCTTTCGCAACGGAACGACCCGACACGGGGGGGTGGGTCCCCGGAAGGAAGGGGCCGCGGGTGGGCACGGACCCCGTAGCGCAGGAGAGGCAGGAGCTTTCGAGCATCACGGGTGTCGACGGTGAGGTCCGCCCTGGCTCGCACCTCGGGGATGCGGCTGTTGAGCGCGATACCCGACGCCACGTAGGGGAAGACCCGGGCATCGGCGAGCCCGTCGCCGAGGTGGACGACCTCCGAGGGGGAGCTCCCAGTGGCCTGCAGGAGGAGCCTCAGCCCCTCCCGCTTGTCGACGTGGACGTTACGGACCCCCTGGATGGTCCCGTCGCGAACGCTTTGCTGTACCCCGGCGAATAGGTCGAACCCGTAGTGTCGCGCGTACCACCGACAGACGTACAGGGGATTGTGGGTCAGGAGGGCGACCTTCGTCCCCCGGGCGTGGAGGGCGGCGATCGTTGGGACCAGGTGGGGAAGGTGATGCGTCCGGTCGAGGATCCCCTCGAGGTCGGAGAGCGGGAGGCCGCGCGCGAAGTTCAGGAGCCGTCGAAGGTGTTCGTCCTCCGTGGCCTCCCCGCCCACGAAGAGGTCCTGGGCACGGTCGAACGCTTCTTCCTCCCCCCGAAAGGACGCGATCGCTCGCCATCCATGCCCGATGGCGATGGTCCCGTCCACGTCGAAGGAGACGAGACGGATGGGCTTTCCGGCGTAGGGGCCTTCCTGTCGCTCCATGGCCAACGTTCCAAGGGAGGAGAGCGGCCAGGGTACTCCCCAGAAAAAGAGGCCGTAGGCAGCGGGTCTTCGCGAGGCTCAAGTGCCCGCGGCCCCTCGATGCTCCGTGGAGGAGGAGCGGGAGCCCCCTGAGCAGGAGGGGCGCAAGCGGCCCGACGGGAAGGGTCACGACCCCGTCGGGAAAGGGGCGGCGCACCGCGTCCTGAAGCTCATGCCGGGGGGCGAGGAGGAGGGCCACCCCCTCTCGCCTACCGAGGCCCGGAAGGCCCGGGCCGCCCATGAGAGGTTCGACGTCTTGTTCACCCCGACACCGCTCGGCCTCCCCTGCTGGACCATCGAGAGCGGGAGCGGGCAGACCTACAAGGTCGTGGTCCCCGCCTTCCCGGAGCGAGAGGGGGCGCAGTGCAGTTGCCCCGACTTCCTGACGAGAGGGCTCGGGACCTGCAAGCATCTGGAGGCCACGCTTGCGCAGGCGGCCGCGTCTCCCCCCAAGGACCTCGCGCAGCGCCTCAAGGTCTCGGCCTACGCCCCAGGTTGGGCGGCCATTGAGAGGGCCCAGGAAAACGCGCTCAGGCTCCTGGAATCCCCGGCCCCCCCGGATCCCGCGGTGGTGGCGGTCGCCCTTCGGAGGGCAGGGAGGCTCCTGATCTCGGAGGGGTGACCTCCTCCCGACGCAGGACCTCCCGGACGACGAGCACGAAGGCCACGGTGGCGAGGGCGACCAGGAAGGCCGAGACCGCGACCCAGCCCGAGGTCCAGCTCCAAGTCCAGGGGAGGACCCTCGGCGGTGCGGCGACGGTCGTGAAGCTGACCCAAGGAGACCAGGGTCCCGATAGCCCCACGGAGTTCCAGGCACGGACCCGGACCTGGTACGTGGTTCCCGGGAGGAGACCGGAGAGGACCCACTGCGTCGAGGCGCCTGTCGAGTACACCCCTGTGAGGAACGTCGTGGCGGCCGCTCCGCCGGGCGTCGGAGGCGGCTCCACCTCGAGCGTGTAGTTCACGATTCTTCCCGACCCGAGGTCGGTGGGTGCTTCCCAGGTGATGTTCCACGTCTCCGAGACCTGTGTGGCCGTCACGTTGCCGACCGCACCCGGGGCGAGCAGCAGATCCGAGGGGACGACCTCGATCGGAAGGGAGAAGGTCGCGTTCTCCGAACCGTAGCTCGCTCGGACCGAGAGCGTCCCGTTCCCCGCAGACGCGTTCGCCTGGACCTCGAAGAGCTCGGAGGTCGCCGAGCCGACCCAGCGCCCTTCCACGCTCGACGCGAGGCTCGAGGGGGAGACGTGCGAAGACCAGCTCACGAAGGAGAACGGTCGCCCGAGCTGGTCGAACGGCGCGAGCGCGACGTACGCGTTGTTCCCTGAGAGGGTCGCGAGCCCGAGGGAGCAGCTGCCCAAGCAGGGGCCGGTCAGGTCCTGCACGTAGGCGAGGGTCGGGACGTAGGTGAAGATCGGGGTGGAGGCCAGGAACTCTATCCCACCGGGGCCCAAGACCGAGGCGTTGAGCCATCCCGCCGCCGGGTTCCCGGTGAGGGTGACGTTGACCTCTCGCCCTCGTCCGTTCGAGATCGCCCCGAGCGAGGAGGGGGAGATCGACCAGCTCACCGGGCCCAAGGCACCCGGCACCTGCGTCGTTCCCACCGTGAAGATCGTCCCCCCGGGCACCACCGTCACTCCCATCGCCCAGGTCTCCATCGCAAAGGTCCCCTGCACGGCCTCGACGACCGCCGACGCCCCGTTCGCGGTGATGGCGATCATGGAGGCGGTCGAAGGGGGCTCCACCACGTCGAAGAGGAACTCCCCCACCACCGTTCGTCCCCCGTAGGTCCAGGTGACGTTCCCTTCCACCCACCCGGGAGCGCTCCCGGCCGTGATCTCGAGAGACGAACCCCAGCTCGACCCCGAGATCCCTCCGTCGGAGCCCGGCGCGAGCTGCCATGAGAAGTTCCCGGGAGCCCCCACCGGGTCCCCGTACTGGTCGAGGACCAGAGCGGAGAGCGGGACCGGGGCGTTCTCGAAGACGCCCCCGTAGGGAGTGACGCTAGGGGTCGACGCCACGGCCAGGGCCGAGGGGACCCGCGCATCCACCACGATCGGGAAGGAGACCGTCTGTCGCTCACCTCCCCACTGGAGCTTCTCCTCCACGACCCCCACGCCCGGTGTGCTCCCGGCCTTGAAGACCCCCAGCTCGGGGAGGTCGCGGGGACCTCCACTACCCTGCGGGGAGACCGTGCCCAGCGAGGTGGGGAGCACGGACCAGCTCACGTTCATCTGCGGGTACTCGAGGCCGTAGTATCCTCCGGCCAGGAGGAGGTTGCCGAAGAGGTCCTGGTCGACGCCCTCGAGGTACGCGGTCGCTCCCTCGGCCACGTGGTCGGACGGTCCTCCGAAGAGGGCCACGGAGTTCACGGCGGGGGCGAGCACCGTCAGGGGGATGGGGATCGAGAGCGGAGCTCCCCCCGTGCGGTTGACCGCGGCCAGGACCGAGCCGTTCATGGGACGGGTCCCCGCCACGAAGACGACCTGGGTGCCGCCTCCCACGAGCCTTCCCAGCCCCGAGGGGTGGACCGACCACGAGACGTTGACCGCCCCGGGGTAGAGCCCGCCGTATTGGTCCACGCCCTCGACGGAGAGCGCCACGCCTTGACCGGGGAAGAGGGGGGCGGGCGAGATCGTGGGTGAGTAGAGCCCTGTCAACGTGACCGAAGGCGCCGGACCGCTCACCACGACCGTAACGGAGGAGCGGAGGGTCCCCCAGGGCCCAGAGGTGAGCGAGACGTTGATCCAGCCGCTCCCTCCCGGCCCGCGAGCGGCGAAGGTGGCGGACCCCCCCGAGGGCACGAGCGTCCCCAAGGAGGAGGGGGAAAGGGTCCACGTGAAGCTCCCCGAGGGGGCTACGCCCCATCCGTCCGAGGCGCTCACCGAGAGCGGAAGCACGTCTCCCGGTCGGAGAGAAGCGCTCTGCGGGAAGACATGGAGGGCGACGCCCGCGGACGACGGCGGCACGGAGATCTCCAGGCTCGCGTTCCTCCACGTGCCGTTCGCAAGCGTGGAAGCGTTGAGCCAACCGTCCCCGGCGGTCGCGGCGACGTGGGCGCTCACTGTGGCCCCCGCCGAGGTCGTGATCTCACCGAATCCCGCAGGCGAGAGCGTCCAAGCGACCGGGGGGATCGCCCATGGGCAGGTGGAACCCGTCTGGTCCAGAAGGCGAGGGCTCACGCTGAGGTTCGAACCCGCCTCCTCGAGGAGGCGGGAGGGCAGGTCCAGGCTCAGGAGGACGCAGGCGGGCGCGTAGACGACGACCGAGACCTGATTGGTCGCGCTCGTCCCGTTCCAAGTGGCCACGACCGTGATGGTTCCGTTCCCCGGAAGCGCTCCCGCCGCAAAGTTCCCGCCGGAACTGACCGATCCGAGGGAGGGGGGCGCAACGCTCCAGGTCAGATTGGCCCCGAACGCGAGCGCCGCACCGACGCCGGACCAGTCGAACGCCTCCGGGTAAAGGGCACGGGTCCCCCCGACAGGTACCAGCAGGGCGCTAGGGTCGTAGGCCCCCAGGAGAGGTGAGGCCCCTGCGGAGCTCGAAGTAAGAGAATTCTGGCGGAACGCTCCGGGTACGGCATCGGTCAGGGGCGACGCGACCGGGCCGTGCCGGGGGACGAGAGCCCTCGGAGGGCTCCCCACGGAGGGGATCGCGAAGAGCGAGGGGAGCAAGAGGGCCACTAGGAGGAGCAACGCGAAGACCCTCGTCCCGGCCAGGGGACCCAAGCTTCGAGACCGCACCACGAACCCACTATCCTCCTCCCGATATGTGGAGTTCTGGGCCAGCAAGGCCCGGGCGTCTCTCAACGATGTCGGGCAAGTCAGAATAGTTTTCCATAATGTCGGATCTATTCCAACAGTTTTGCATTTTTTGACAATTATTCGCTATTTTTTTCGAACACTATATCGCCCTCCTAGGCCTGGGAGGAGGCATGGCCCAGGCCGCCCACGCCGCAGCCCGTGTCCCCACCTCGGCGATCGACGAGCGCATCGACGGAGCCCTTCAGCATCTCAGGAATCCCAAGGTCCAGGCGGGGGTCGTTCTAGGCTCGCACGCGCGCCGCGCAATGAGCGAGTTCCTTCATGGTCGGGACTTCGTCGAGATCCCGCCCGTGATCGTGGCGCCGGTCACGGACCCCCTCAACCATCCGGTCTCGGACCCTCGCGTCGACTACTACGGCCACGATTTCCAGCTCACCCGCTCGATGATCTTCCACAAGCAGCTGGCCACCCTCGCGTTCGAGAAGGTCTTCTGCTTCTCGCCGAACCTGCGCTTCGAGCCGCTGGACCGCAGCGGGACCGGTCGTCACCTGGTCGAGTTCACGCAGATGGACCTCGAGGTCCGCGACGCGGGACGCGACGACATCATGCGCCTGGTCGAAGAGATGCTCACCTCGGTGGTCAGCACGGTCCGCTCGCGGGCGGCGCCCATTCTCCAGGAGCTGGGTCGGACGCTGCCGCCGATCTCCTCTCGGCTTCGAAGGGTGCGGTACGAGGACGCGCAGAAGGAGTTCGGCCCCTCCTTCGAGCTCGAGCTCTCCCGACGCGCGAAGGAGCCCTTCTGGATCATCGACATCCCGCTCCTCGAACGGGAGTTCTACGACCGCGAGGACCCAAAGCACCCCGGGTTCCTCCTCGACATGGACCTGATCTATCCCGAGGGGTACGGCGAAGCGATCTCGGGGGGAGAGCGGGAGCACGAGCTGGGCCGCATTCTCGAGCGGATCCGCGCGAAGGGCCAGACCCCCGACGAGTTCCGCTGGTACGTCGAAGCGGCGAGGCAGGGCCTTCCCCCTTCCTGCGGGTTCGGGATCGGCATCGAGCGGCTCAGCCGGTGGCTGGGAGGGCTACGGACCGTGGAGGAAACGACCCTGTTCCCGAAGCGCATCGGCGCCTGGTCGCTCTGAGGGGCCTCAACGGGAGCGTCGTGGGGTCGAAAGATCGAGGAGCTCAGGGTCCTCGGGCGTCCCTACGACGAACATCCGGTTCGGGTCCGCCCCCCAGGGAAGGATGGCGAACTGCTTCGTGGGGTCGAGCCCCAACGCCGCTCGATACTCCTTCTGCCAGTGGGGGGTCGCCTCGCGCATCGGGACGCGTCCGTTCTGCACCCAGGGCCCGCTCGGATCGCGGACCCAGATGACGCCGTGGCCCATCGGCCCGCGTGCCAAGGTCGAAGACGGTTCCCCGAGGGTGGGAGCTCTGCGGGCCCCCGGCGCGGAAGGAGATCGACCGCGATAGCCCGGGCGGGCAGTAGGGGAGCTCGAGGGAGGGGGAGCTAGCGAGGTCGCCTTCTTGGGCGTGATCGATGGTGAAGGAGTGTGCGGCGGCTCCTTCGGAGGGGAAAGTGGAGGGTGGTACCCCCGACGTCCCTGATCTCGCCGCGCGGGACGGACCACGAGGAGGGTGAGCACAGCGATCGCGACTACGAGCACCGACGTGGCTCCCAGGATGGCCGCCCACCCGATAGGAGGAACGGACAGGCTCGGGCCAGTGCCCCCGCTGGCCGGTGCGCCCTCGGAGGGGGGGACCGAGGCGGACGCGACATCTATCGTGACCGAGCTCTGCGCGTCGGCCCCTGTGCCGTTGTCGGTCCCGTTCAGGGTCGCCGTGTAGATCCCCGGGACCTCGTACGTGTGGGTCGCGTGAACGCCATGCCCGGCGCCGTGATCGCCGAAGCCCCAATCGAGGCGGACCCCGTGGCCAGAGTCGCCCTGCGTGGTGGCCACAAAGCGCACGATGAGCGGGGCCGCGCCCCACGTCACCGAGGCGTTCACCGTCACGTGGAACCCCCCATCACCCGCCCCCGAAGGACCGGTCGCACCCTGGGCGCCTGGGAGGACCCCGACCAGGAAGGTCCCCAGGGCCAGTGCGAGCAACGGAACGAGCGGCCACCGACCCCCCGAGAGCGACGAGCGAGCATCCCGCCCGGCGGACGGCATGTCGCTCTCACCGTCCCTCTCCCCTTAAACTGGCCGTCGGACGGGGCGGTCAGGACCGGAATCCGGACGGTGGCCCAGGCCTCGCGCCTAGAGCGTAACGGAACCCGTGACCAAGGACCCGTTGGTCCCGTAGATCGAGATTGTCGCCTGGACCAGCTGCACATGGCCCGACGCCAGCACGACCAGCGTCTCGCCTCCCGTAAGGATGGTCGGGTAGTCCGAGGGGGTAGCGTTCCATTGATGCCAGCCCGCGGCATCGAAATACGCCAGCTGAGCCGCGCCCCCCGGGGCGATGAGCAGCGCGGTCCATCCAGAGGTCGGCGGAACGACGCCACAAGCGCTTTCGCCCCGCATCCCTGCGGTCCCCGCGGGAGTCGCGCTCGTGCTCCCAGGCTCGGTCAGCGCTAGGCCGAGGTTCGCGGTCGTAAGGGAGCGCGTCGTGCCACCGATGGTGATGTTGTAAGCGGTGGCCCCATCGCAGGTCCATCCCACCGTGGTGGTCATCGTGACGGCGCTCGTGATGGGGCAGTCGCATCTCACGGGGGTCGCGAACAGCCACAGCGAGGCGACAAGGCCGAAGAGAAGGACCACCCCCACCGAGACCAAGAGCACGACTCCCCAGAGGAAGCGGTAGGGGGACCCCCTCGGGAGAGGGGGTGCGGCCTCTCGGTAGGTCCACTCTGGAGGGAGCTCGGTCATCGTGCTGTCGGACCTTCTCCCCCCACGTGCTGCCCGTTCTGCCCCGTTCCCTCTGACGACCGTGGTCCGCGGGGATTCCTCAGACGGGGGGCAGCACGGAAGCCAAGAAGGGGAATGCTTCAAGTCCTAGCACCATGCCCACGAGCGTTCCCACGGTCGCGGCGGGTGTCGCTGGATCCGGCCGCAAGGCCCTCCGATATCGCGTCTGCCGGGAGAGGCGCGGCGCGCGGGCTCCCCATTCCCAGCACAGGGTCCGCATGAGCCCCTTCTCCCACGCCAGATAGAGTACCAGGAGCAGGGAGAAGAAGAGCCCCCTAGGGCCTAGCCACCCAACGAGGACGAGCACCACGGTGACCCCGAGGCTCCCCCAGAGAAGCCCCCGACCCAGACGACTCGCAACGGACATGGCCCTTCACGACCCGACGAGGGGGTCAAGTCCTACTTCAATGCGCACACCCACGTATCGACATGCAGCGACAATCCCATCGATGCATGCCGACTCACGGCCGCGTTACCCCCTCCTCGACGACCCGAGGCTAGCCCCACGACCGGCGCGGCATCTTCTCGGATGGTCGAGAGGGGTACCGGCGCCGGCCAAGGTCCACACCGGGTCGGCAGAGGTGAGAGCGTGGCGCTCGCGAGGACCGATAGGCCATGAGCCTCAGAAGGGCGCCGGTCCCCCCACTCAGGGGTGGCGGATGGCGCCGTGAAGCTGCCGTGTGGTTCGCGGCCTCCCTCCAGCTCTTTGCCTCCCCGCCGAAGGAACGACCGCACCCTCAGTCGCTTCGATCGGGGCCGGGCTCGGCTGTCATGATCCAGCATCGAGGCCGCTGACCGACTCCGACATGAAGCCTGTCGGCACGCGTGCGAGCGTGCTGGGGCGGGAGCAGTCTACGCCGCGCTCATCCCGGGCTGCCCCTTGAGCGCCCGGATACGGTAGTACTCAGCGTCGACGATGACCTCGCCGTTGACCCCCATGGTCTCCAGCGACTTCGCCTTCACCTTGTCCATCCCCTTCTGCTTCTGGAAGTCCCCGACCGGGATGGAGAACTTCTGCTCCACCTCCGTCCGGTAGATCGGGCCCGAGTTGTACGAGCAGAACGGGATGATCCGCCCGTCGGGGACCGAGTAGTGGATGTCGCAGCGCATCAGGCGCTGGATGTCGTAGTCGTAGGCGTCCTGGAAGTGCATGTTGCCGATGTAGAGCGCCCTCCAGGCGAACTTCCCGACGGCGTCCTTTGACCCTTCGGTGAAGATGCCCGCGATGACCTTCACGACGTTCTTCTCGTTGATCCCTTCCGGGGCCTTCGAGAAGTCGAAGTACTTCGACACGTTGTGCATGAGCTGCGCCCCCGCGATCGCGCTGCGGACGCGCGCGAAGCGTGCCTCGCGGTACTTCTCGATGAGCTGCTCGACGTTCTCGAAGAACCCGTCGACGTCCATGAACCGCGTGAGCGGGGTGATCCTCCGCTGGGAGTCCACGAACGCGAAGGTGGCGCAACCACATCCGGGGTGCGTGGTGAGCGTCATCTTCTCCTCGCCATGGATGATCGAGACCAGCTCCGAGATCGGGGCAACGGACGGGACCGGGAAGAAGTCGGACTTCTCGAAGGGCCCCTCGTTGCAGAGGATCCGGACCAGGTCGCTCTGGGTGAACCGCATCGCGAAGCGGTCCTTGTCCGGGATACGGGCCGTGAGCGCGACCGGCTGGAAGTTGACCCCCCGGACCACGTCCAGGTTGTCCAGCGCGAAGTCGATCGTGGGCATGATCTGGTTCTCGTTGAACCCGCCGACGAGCGTCGGGACGAGCACGACGGAGAGCGGCTTGTCGGGCTTGCCCGCGTCCAGCTCATCCTGGGGCGAGTGGGTGCGGCGCGCGTTCTCGATGGCGCGCTGCTTCACCTTGAGCAGCGGGACGCCGCGCACCTTGCGGTAGATCTCGTCGTCGAGGCCATCGAACTGCAGGTAGAGGGTGTGCAGGTGGTTGTTGCGGGACGCCTGAGCGAAGCCGGGTTCGTTCGCCATCCGGATCCCGTTCGTCGCCACCTGGATCTGCTTGAACCCCAGCTGGTAGGCCATGTTGCAGGCGTCCAGGAAGAGCGGGGAGAGCGTGGGCTCTCCGCCCGAGAACTGGACCGCGACGGCCCCCACGGGCTTTTGCTCGCGGAGCGTCTTCAGCATGAAGTAGATCTGCTCGCGGGAGGGTTCGTACACGTACCCCGCGGCGTTCGCGTTCGCGAAACAGACCGGGCACTTCAGATTGCAGCGGTTCGTCAGGTCCATCAGGGCGAGCCCCGTGTGGGACTTGTGGTGCGTGCACATCCCGCAGGTGTCGGGGCACCCCTTGAACTTGTCATAGTAGGGGTTCTCGTAGCCGACCCCGTCGTGGGCGTAGACCTCCATCCGGAGGTAGAAGTCGACATCGTTGGAGATGACGTCCCAGAAGTACCCGTGCGTCCGGCAGGTCTTCTCCATGACGACCCGTCCTTCCTTCTCGCGCACGACGGCTGGGATGACCTTGATGCACTCCGGGCAGACGGAGGCGGTCTTTCGGGGGAGTCCACGGGGGGCCTGGAATTCCTTCATCACGCGGGCGGGCATGTTCTTCCTTCCTTCGTGAGGCTCGGCTTGGGGCCGACCTTGTCCTCCCCCACCTCCGCCCTACCTCTTAACGCCCTTGTCGCGAAGGCAGCGACAGGTAAGGGGGGGTGTGAGGCACCCGCACGGGTGAGGTTCTGGTCCGGGAGGACCCTCGACCCCGTTCGCCTTAAGGCCCTTCCAGGTGCTCCCCCAAGCTCTCAAGGGATTATGCCGAAGAACCGAAAGCGCTCCACCGCCGCCCCTGCCGCGAGAGCCAACCCCCCCTCTGCGAGTGGAAAGACGCGGCCCGCGACCCCTCCGACCGCGGCGAAGGCCCTCGTGCGGGTATCGGCGCCCCCCATGGCCCCTTCCCCCTCCCCCTCCTCAACCCCGGGAACCCCCCTCTTGCGACTGGAGAAACCGTTCGACGTGGACGAGTTCTGTCAGCAGCTCGGAGAGACCCGCATCACGGCGACGGTCCCCCGCGAGAGCCTTCACGAGGTGCTGAAGCGCATCGTGGAGTTCATGGAGTTCGGGATCTACGTCTACGCGGTCGTGGTCCTCCCCGGGCCCTCCCCCACCCTGGAGAAGTTCACGCTCCAGCTCGACCGGATCGACTTCGACGTGCGGCGCAAAGGTTGGACCCCCTTCCAGGAGAAGGGGCGCTCGACCTCGCCGTTCGGGCCCGGGGACACCGGGTCGTCCAGCACCCCGCCGCACCCCTGAAGTACCTCGACCTTGTGACCCTGTACCCTCGAGGCAGCCACACCTTGACCGACGATCACTGGACCGAACTCTCGGTGCGTCTGGAGGACCTCAAGCGTCAGGTGGAGACGCTCCGAGGTCAGCAGGAGGCGCTCGTGGAGAGCATCAACGAGCTCACCAAGACCTTCCGCGCCCTTGCGGTCCACCTGGGGATCGCGACGGACACCTATCGGCCATCTTCGAGCTCCTCGGGCTCTCGCAGGAGCGAACCCCCTCCTGGTTTCGGTTGAACGCTCGCCCTCTTGCAGGGGAGGTGGCCCCACGGACGTGGTTTCCACCAAATCGCGAGGTTCAAGTATGGGAACCATAGATTTCCCTGCGGGTGGAATCCTTGCGTATCGGAATGGTGATCGCCGGAGTCGTCCTCGTCGTGATCGGAGCCCTGCTCTCGTTCGTGGTCATCACGGGCGTGCTACCATCGACCGCCGTCCCGGCGAACGAGGCCCTCGTGATCACCCCCAAGAGCCTGGGGCTGCCGGCCCCGCTCACCATCCAGTGGTCCGGCGGCTCCTCCGCCACCTCGGTCCAGCTCTATGACTGTGGGACCACGACGCCCAGCAGCGGTGCGACGGGCGCCTGCGCCAGCTCCGCTATGCTGTCGGGGTCGGGAGGGAGCGGCACGTTCAACTTCATGGTGAGCGCGGGACACGTCTACGAGGTCATCCCCACGACCTCCGTCAACGTGACCGCGAACGGGGCCATCCCCCTCATCGGCATCCCCCTGTTCTTCATCGGGATCATCGTCCTGATCATCGGCGCGGTCCGGAAGAAGAAGCAGAAGCCCAGCGCAGCCCCACCCCAAGCGTGGCAGGGCGCGCCAGGGCAGGCGCCTCCCCAGGCTGGCGCCCCCGGATACCAGCAACCTCCCCCACAACGCTAAGCCCGAGGCCTTCGCGACGCGGCGAGCTGGGGCCTGGCGCCCCAGCTCGTCAACCACTTCGCTCCATGGTCTTCGGACGAAGCCGAAGGCTCGACCCAAGCATTACGTAGGAATCGGGGATTCCCCCCCTTCAGGTCGGGGCATGCGTCGAGGGGTCCTGGCCGTCGGCGCCGTTCTGGTCGCCCTAGGGCTCTTGTTCACCTTCGTCCCCCTCTTCGTCCCCTCCGGAGGCGCCCAGTTCGGCGCGGCCATGGTGCAGTCGCGGACGATGCTGTTCGAGGCCCGCTACGCGTTCACGTGGACCGAAGGTGGTGCGGCGGACTACGTCGCAGCATACGGCTGCGGGGAGAAGGCGCCCTCGACCCTCAACTCGTCCACAGGTCCTTCAACGGTGTGCGGAGGCCAGGTCCTGCTCGCCCATGCCTCCGGCGCCTCCGGGACCATCGCGTGCAGCGTCCCGAACGCCCAGTGGGTCCTGGTGGTGGCCTTCACGAACGCGTCCGGTTCGATCGATGGCGCGGCCAAGATCTCCGCGACCGCGAGCCAGGGCCTGATCGGGGTCCCTCTGCTCTTTCTCGGAGCGATCTTTGTCGCGCTCGGAGCGATCTTGTCCCGTCGCGGCCCCCGACCCGCCCCCGAGTCGACCTTCTTCGCGCCGGGGCCGGGAGCCGGATCCGGGCCCGAGGAGCCCTTGTCGGAGGGGCCGTCCCGTTCGAAGGTGTCAGTCAAACGGTCGTAGGGGGACGACCACGCCCTCCACGACCTTCCTCGGGAGCCCCCCCGCGATGGTCTAAAGAGTTCGAGAGCTCGTGCTCCTCGCGTCGCGAGGGTTCGTATGAAGGTCCGTTACGTCGTCAGTCCGGAGGACATCCCGTCGCACTACCTCCACGTCGCCGTCGAGGTCTCGGGCCTCGCGGCGAACGAGAGCGAGGTCCAGATGGTCATGCCCGTCTGGACACCCGGGTCCTACCTCGTGCGGGAGTTCGCCCGAATGCTTCGCCGCGTCCAGGCCGTGGGCGAGGACGGCCGCTCGCTCTCCTTCACGAAGGTCCGTAAGAACCGCTGGAAGGTGCTCAAGGGGAAGGAGGCCTCCTTCACCTTCTCCTACAGCGTCTACGCTCACGACATCTCGGTGGAAGGGATCGACCTCACCGAGGACCACCTCTACTTCAACGGGGCCCCGCTCTTCTGTTACGTCGACGGGTCCAAGGACGATCCGGTCGAGCTCGTCGTGCACGTCCCCTCGGGATGGAAGGTCTACAGCGAGCTGCAGGAGGTGGGCAAGAACCCGCCGCGCTTCCGCGCGGAGAACTTCGACCAGCTATGCGATTCCCCGTTCGACGCCGGTTCTCCGACGGAGATCGCGATCCGACCCGCGGGGGTCCCGCACCGGATCGTCCTCTGCGGGAAGGGGAACTTCTCCCCCCACAAGGTGGAGGAGGATGTCCGGAAGATCGTCGAGGCGACCTACCGGCTTTTCGGAGAGCTCCCGATGCCCCGGTACACGTTCTTCTACCACCTGAACGAGAAATGGGACGGAGGGCTCGAGCATCTCGCCGGCACCGCCATCACCCTCCCCTCCGTCGTCTTCGCCCCCCGGAAGGAGTACGAAGTCTTCCTCGATGTGACCTGCCATGAGTACTTTCATTTGTTCAACGTCAAGCGGATCCGCCCGAAGGTCCTGGGGCCCTTTGACTACGAGCAAGAGAACTACACGCGCATGCTCTGGGCGATGGAGGGGACGACCGACTACTACACCTACCTCCTGCTCCGGCGGGCGGGGCTCTACTCGCCCAAGAAGTACCTGGAGAAGGTCGGCGAGCAGGTCAAGAAGTTCCGCGAGATCCCCGGCCGCAATCACCAGAGCCTGGAGGAGGCGAGCTTCGACAGCTGGATCGACCTCTACCGTCCGGGGGAGGAGACGCGGAACATCTCGATCTCCTACTACCTCAAGGGGAACCTGGTCTCGCTCTGCATGGACCTCGAGATCCGCGGGAAGAGCCAGAACGCGCACTCCTTGGACGACGTGATGCGCCACCTGTGGCAGGAGTTCGGGAAGAAGGGCGCGGGGATCCCCGAAGGGGACTGGCAGAAGGAGGCGGAGCGAGCGACCGGGGTCGAGCTCGGGGGCTTCTTCGACCGCTACGTCCGAGGCCGCGACGACATCGATTTCGCGACGTTCCTCCGGCATGCGGGTCTCACGCTCGAGCCCAAGGACGACGAAGCCACCGAGGGGGAGGATCCCCCCGAGCTCCCCGGATACCTGGGGGTCGAGTTCAAACGGGAGGGGGACCGCCCCCGCGTGACCGTGGCGTTGGACGGGGGCCCTGGTCGCCGTGCGGGCCTCACCCCGGGGGACGAGCTGCTCGCCTTCGACGGGTACCGGGTGACCTACGACTCCGTCGGGGACATGCTGAAGAAGTTCCCCCCGGGAGAGAAGGTCTCGATCACGCTCTTCCGACGGGGGATCCTTCGGACCCTCGAGGCCACGCTCGGGAAGGCGCCCCCCTCGAAGTGGACGATCAAGGCGGACCCCTCCGCGTCCGAAGTCGCGCGGAAGGTGGCGGAAGCTTGGCTCGAGACGAAGTGGGAGTCCCTCGCGCCCAAGAACGGCGAGAAGGAAGCGCGGCCCAGCAAGGCCTGACGGGCGCGAGAGCGCGCGGGCCGCTTCGGCGGTCCTAAGCTCCTCGAGGATGGGGGGTCGCTTTCGCCTCGCTGGCGGGCGGGAGCACGACGGCCTTCAGCCCATACCTCCAGGACCCCTCCTGAGGGTAGAGCCGTCGGAGCTCGAGCTCGACGTCGGCGCCGAGCGCGCTGACCGCCGGTTGCTGGTCGGTGAGCTGGAAGGTCAGGAGGTCGCCATCGGGAAAGCGGACGAGCGCCACCCCGTACCGTCCATAGGTCTCCTGGTGCCAGTCGAACTCCGTCGGCTGGGCCCCCGGATGGATGACCGTCGCGCTCTCGACCTTTCCGCGATGAGGGAGCCGACCCCGTCGGAGCGAGTCGCGCGTCCCGCATCGGTGGCAGCGCCCGACGGGGGGGAGGGAGAACGCGGAGCACTGTGCACACCGTTCCCCCTCTAGGCGCCAGCGGGCGGGAAGGGTCGAGAGGTAGGTCTCGCGCGAGAGGTACGCACCCTGACTGACCGCTGCGAGCGGAGCCCCGGCCCGGGCGCGCCAGGCCTCCTCGGGGACCTGGAACCACACGCGTTCTTCGGGGACCGGGTAGCCTTGGAGGGGGACCTTCGACCCGTCGAGGAAGGTGCGCTGGTGGGTCCGCTCCCCGGTCGCGTGGACCCAGGAACCGGTCGTGCCCCCTTCGGAGCTCGCCGCGGCGGCGACGAGGGTCAGGAGGATCGAGACCGGGGCCGACGCCGCACCCCGGAACCCTCGGAGCTCCGGGGGTCGGACCGGTCCGGCCGGGGTGGACCCTTCACCCGTAACCCAGGTACGGGGGCTGGGAGCGTTCGGCCCCTGCCCCTCGGCCAGCGCTCCGTGTCCGAAGGCGAGGGCCGCGGCGGCCGCGCTCTGCTTCGGTGGGTCATCGACCCCCGTCCCTCGCGGAGACGCGAGTTGGGCGGAGAGGAGCCACGAGGGCCCATCGTGCTCCCCGACCTCCTCATCGAGGGCTTCGGAGAGCGATTGGACGACCCCCTGGGTGCTGTCGGGGTAGGCCACGAGCTCGACCGACGGGAGCCCCCAGGCGTCGAAGAGCGCCGAGCGCTCGTCGCCCGCCAGCGAGGAGATGACGCGCACCTTGCGGACCTCGGCGCGAGCTCGCGCATTTGAGGGCTGCGTCTTGCGCAGGAGCTCTCCCGCACGAACGAGCAAGGTGAACGCGTCTTCGTCCGGTCCTTCGACCACGACGTTGCCCCGGGCCCATCCCGGCAGGGCCACCGCCGCCGCCGTCAGCACCGCCATGCTCCTTCCTTCCTCCCCGGTTCCTACCGAGAGAACACGTGGACCATCGCCGTGGCCCCGCTCCCTCCCACGTTGTGGGCGAGCGCTCGCTCGGCCCCCGGGACCTGGCGGGGACCCGCCTCCCCCCGGAGCTGGTGGTAGATCTCGCAGACCTGCCCCACGCCGGTCGCACCGAGGGGGTGGCCCTTCGCCTTGAGACCGCCGGAGGGATTGATCGGGAGCGCGCCCCCGAGACGGGTGCGTCCTTCCATCGTGGCGGATGGAGCCTCTCCCTTCGGCAAGAGCCCGGTGTCCTCGAGCGCGAGCAGTTCGGCGATGGTGAAACAGTCGTGCACCTCGGCGAACTGGACCTTCTCCCGCGGGAACGGCGCGTGGGCGAACGCTTGGTCCGCCGCGAAGCGCGACGCCGCGAGGGAGGTCAAGCTCGGTCGGTCCTGGAGCGCGAGGAAGTCGCTCCCGCCCCCGCTCCCGTCGATCCAGATCGGGGAGTCGGTGAAGCGGCGCGCGACCTCTTCCCGGGCGAGCAGGACCGCGGCTGCCCCGTCCGAGACCGGGCAGCAGTCGTAGAGCTTGAGCGGGTCCGCGACGGGAGGCGCGTCCCGGTGCTTCTCGAGCGTGATGGGCTTGCGGAGATGGGCATGGGGGTTGAGCGCGCCGTGGGCGTGGTTCTTGACCGCGACGGCGCCCAGGACCTCGGGCGTGAGCTTTCGCTCGGAGAGGTAGCGCTCGGCCAGCAGGGCATAGACCCCGGCAAAGGTGAGCCCGGCCAGCCGCTCCCACTCGGTCTCGCCGCTGACCCCGAGCCAGAACCGACGGCGGGGGGACGGGTCGTCGGTCATCTTCTCGAGTCCCGCGACGACGGCCACGTCGCAGGACCCTGCTCGGAGCGCATGGTAGGCCGCACGCAGTCCGGTCGAGCCGCTGGCGCACGCGTTCTCGACGTGGGTCACCGGGATCCCCGGTCGTCCCATCTCCTCGGCGAGGAGCGTCGCAGGGTTCCCGATCTGCCAGCCCCCGAACCCGAGGGTCGCCAGGTACCCCTCCCCCACATCGCTGGGGGAGATCCCCTTGTCCACCGAGGCGACCGCCTCGAGCAGCGCCTGACGGAGGAGCGAGCGGGGAGCGTGCGGCAGGACCCCGAAGGCGGTCTGCCCCGCTCCGACGACCGCGACACGGTTCGATGAGACCGTCATACGCCCCTTCCTCCTCTCCCCCGGCCACCCTCGGTTCCTTTAAGTCCGCCCACCCCGCTCCGCTGATGAATCCTCCCTCTGCGGGGGAAAGGCAGGTCCCGATGTCCACCTCGTCTCCCGCGCGACCCTTGGTCGTCGGGGTCACCGGGGCCAGCGGGGCCCCGATCGCGCTCAAGGTGCTCCAGGTGCTCGCGGAGACCGACATCCCCGTCGCCCTCGTCGTCTCCGATGGCGGGGCGGCCGTCCTGCGGGAGGAGTGCGGGCTCTACCCTCGGGACCTGGAGCAGTATGCGGACGCGACCTACGACGACGGCGACTCGGCGGCGAAGATCGCGAGCGGCTCCTCCTCCACGCGAGGGATGGTCATCGTCCCCTGCTCGGGCAATACCCTCGCGAAGATCTCTCATGGGTTCGCGGACACCCTCATCACCCGTGCGGCCCAGGTGCACCTGAAGGAGCGCCGCCCGCTCGTCCTCGTCCCCCGGGAGACCCCGCTCTCCCCCATCACGCTGCGGAACATGACGACGGCCGCCGAAGCCGGAGCGATGATGCTCATGGCGTCCCCGCCGTACTACCTCAAGGCCGAGCGCGTGGAGGAGCTCGTGGCCTACCTCGCCGGGAAGGTGCTCGACCAGTTCTCCGTCCCCCACAAGCTCTACCGAGGATGGAAGGCGGACGAGGCCGTCGCGTGACGAGGACACGGACGTGACGGAGGGACGGGCAAGGTCGTGGCTGGGTTCGGACCCGAACGTCCACTTCGCCTTCGGGGCCGTGGCCCTGCTCTTGGTCCTAGTGATCCTTCTCACGCCCGCGTTGCTCAACGGCGGGCTCTCGGGGGGTAGCTTCCTCAGCCAGGGTGCGCTCTACGTGGCCCGGTCAGGGACGGACAACCTCTCCTTCGCCTTTGAAAGCCAAGGGAACGTGGAGTACACGGCAATCTCCGTCGCGCTCAACCTCTCGGCGGGGGTCTTGGGTCCCAGCTTTCCGGGGAATGACACCACACCCCGCGGATGGGACCGGTGGTTCAACGTCACCGATTCACTGGTCTCCCTGTTCGTGGTACGGAACGTGAGCGAAGCCGCCCACTCCAGGTTCGTGGTCAACGTGACCGCGGTCTCCTCGAGCTCGGTCAGCGAGGGGACTTTTGCCTTCTCCGTCCAGGGGTCGGCAACCGCGATGACGCTCACCGTCTATCCGATCTGGCCCCTCCGCGGGTCCGGCACGCTGCCCGAGGGATCGAATCCCATCCCATGGACGGACCGGGACCTCCCCCAGGGCCTCGCCCTCGCCCTGATGCCGCTGCCGCCGACGACCTCGGTGCTCTTGATGTCCCGGTGCGATATCGGAGGGGGCCCCGCGCGATGAAGCTCACCCGGGCGATCATCTTCTGGGTCGTCGTCATCTTGGCGCTCCTACTGCTGGAGGTCGCCCAGATCACCCACCTCTTCCATCTGGGCTATTCCTCGATCATCAGCAATACCCTCTCCTTCGTCTTCGCGTTGGTCCTGGTCACCATCCTCGCGCTCGTGGGGGCGGTCTTCGTCGGGATCTTCATCGCGCATCGGATCCTCTCCCCTCAGGGTTTCAGCCCGTTCGAGGAAGAGATGCTCAAGATGCGGCAGGAGGTGCAGGAGCTCCATCGGAAGCTGGACCGGCTTCATGTCCCCCAGGTCCCGGGGCGCTCCCAGGGCGCGGTTCACGCGAGCTCGGCGTCAGGGACGAGCTCCCTCGGATCAGAGAAAGTCGACGAGGTTGGCGACGCCGCTGAGGTGGGAGCGGTCCCCGGGGTGGCGGAGGCTCGACCATGAAGGTCCCGGTCGTCGATAACGGAGGGCAATGGACGCACCGGGAGTGGCGTGTGCTCCGCGATCTGGGGGCGGAGACCCGGATCGTCCCCAACACCACCCCCCTCGGGGAGCTCGATGCCGACGGGATCGTCCTTTCGGGCGGGGCGCTGAGCCTTGAGGGGACCGACGCGAAGCTCGGAGTGGTCGGGTCGTATCTGGACGAGGGGAACGTCCCGGTGCTCGCGATCTGTGTGGGCCACCAGTTCCTCGCGCGGCACTTCGGAGGGAAGGTCTCGCGGGCTTCCACTCCCGAGTTCGGCAGGGTCGAGCTCACGGTCGATGCCCCGACCTCTCCCATCTTCCGAACGATCCCCTCCTCGCTCCGGGTCTGGGCCTCTCACAGCGACGAGGTCTCGGAGCTCCCGCCCGACTTCGAGGTGCTCGCCCACTCCCCCTCGTGCAAGGTGGAGGCGATGGCGCACCGCACGCGACCGGTCTTCGGTCTCCAGTTCCACCCCGAGGTCGAACACACCGAGAAGGGTACGGCCTTCTTCCAGAACTTCCTCTCCCTGTGCCACCGGTAGGGGTCGGGACGAACGGAGCGCGAGGAGAGGAGCGACCACCACGGTGACCGAACGACGAGCGAAGGGGAGGTCGAGCTCCCCGCGGTCCGGAGGGGGGCTGGGCGAAGCCCGGAAGCTCCGGCGCTCGCGGCTGCTTGTCTACGTGATGTTCGCCTACGGTGTCGCCCTCATCGTCGGGACGCTCGCTCTCTGGTACCTGCTCGTCCCAGCTTCTCCCTCGTCCCCCTCTCCGGTGCCCTGCACGCTTGGAGCGCTCCCACCCACGACCAGTCGGGCAACGGCCTCGCTCGCGGGACAATCCTCGGTCTTTCCTCCGCCCGCGAACGGCACGGCGACCCCGCAGACCTTCGATCTCTGGATCAACACGACCGCACAACTCCTGCCAGGGACCAACGTCAGCTTCCAGGTCCACGACCTGGTCGGGAACCCGGTCTCCAGCTCCTGCCGGCTCCCCATCCCTGCGTCCGGATGGACGAGCAACGTCACGTCCCTCACGCTCGACCCCCAGCGGTCCTACGAAGCGACCTTCTTCGGGGCCCCCTCCCCCTCCTACCCCCGTGCGGGGGCCTTCGCGCTCATGGCCTGGGTGAACGCGACGAACCTTCCTTCGGCGGCCACGCTTGGGAGCACCCACGTGTTCCTGACGGTCGAGTGAACCAGAAGCGGGAACGCTTCACGACGGCCGCGCGCGGCCGCCCCCTTCAGGGCTCGTGGGGAAGGGTCCTTGTAACCGGAGGAAGAGGGTGGGTCGCGGGGGGCGGGCCATAGTTGAGCGAGATGGCGAAGAGGAGGACCCCACCCATGACGATGAACAGTCCGATGACGAAGGCGAACTGTCCGGGCGCGTTGAACGCCGCCATCAACAGGCCTCCGGCGACGATGAGCAGCATCGACGCGAGGAACATCCCGAGGCTTGCCACGAGGAGCGGGACGAGGTAGGGAACTTAACAACTTTGGGGACGCAGGCTTAAGCTCCGGTAGGCCCCCTGCCGCAGAGCGTCCTCATGCCTCGCATCCGATACACGTCCGGAGGGAAGGAGGGGGAACTCCTCTCGCGGGCCAAGGCTTTGCGAAAGGACCCGATGGTCCTCCTGCCGCGCCTCAGCAAGGACTGCCCGACCGGCCCCTTCGACCGCATTCGCCGGGACCTAGAGGCGGTGCAGGAGGCGAAGCAGGACGCGGAGGAGCTCAAACACCTGAGCGGGAAGGGCGAGAGCTTGGCGCGGGCCTACGCCGGACTGCTCTACTACGCCGAGGAGCGCCCGAGCGTGGTCTCGCAAGTGGCGCGCCATCCGACCGGCGACATCCCCTTCCTGCCCCTCTCCAACGGGTCGAAGGAGGCGGAGATCGCCGTCCAGTACTACGACGACCCTCGGCGCCTCCTTCTGGGTTATGTCCACATGGCCCGAGGGGGGCTCTTCGGGGGCGGCGGGTTCCACTTTTACGCTCTCGAACGGGGTATCCTGTGCACCGGGAAGGAGGCCGACCCCCCGCCAGAGTTCGTACGGGCTTCGCTCGAGCACCTCCCCTACCGGCTCAGCCAGGTGTCGTCGAAAGAGGGCGGCACGGCCGCGCGAGGGGACGGGACCCAGGGCACGCTCGTCTGCCAGCACTTGGCTCGCGGAGAGGCCGAGCTCCACCTCATCGTTCGGTGGACCTCCGTTGCCCGGACCCTCAAGGTCTGCGAAAGGTGCGTGAAGCCCGATGCTCACCTCCTGGCTTCCCTCTCGGAGAGCATGGCCATCCCCCACCCCGAGGGGGAGTTCGAGGTCAGTGCTCGCCTGCCGATCGAGCACGTCCACGAAGGTCGCTGTCCGCTCGGGGACCTGCCAACGCTTCCCGGCGCGCTGGAGAAACGCTACCGCGCGGGTCGTCTGAGCGATGCCGAGCTGCTCCGGTCGTACAACGACGAGATCGAACGGAGCGAGGAGGGCGTGCGCTCCACGGTCCTGGTCGCGGGGGGCCGATGCTACGAGCGAGAGGTCGAGAACTTCCTCGGAGCCCTCGCGCCGACCACCGTGGAGCGCCGGGCGCTGGCGAAGGTCCTGCCGGACCTGGGTCGCCCCCTGATCTCTCCCGAGGCCCGGGCAGGGAAGGTCGTGGAGCTCCTCTGGAAAGACCACGCGCTCGATTTGCTCGAAGCGGCCGGAGCCTCGCCCGAGGAGGCCCGACGAAGGGAGGCGGAGGCTCGGAGCGCCCCGGGACGTGCGGCCGAGGTCTTGAACCGTTTCGCGCAGCAGCAGCGAGAGGAGGAAGCTGTCGCGAAGCTCCCCACCTACCGTGCTCTCGTCCCTGAGGCGGAGCTCGCGGACCGTCTCGCCCGCCTCTTGAGGACGGCCGGCGCGGCCGAGGTCGAGCGCAGGATCTCGCGCGAGTCCCCTCCCGAAGGCAAGGTGCGCGGGATGGCGTGGGCCTTCCTCCTCGCGCTGGGGAAGGAGACCTCCCAGGCCTGGCGCTTCTCGGACACGGAGAAGGAGTTCGGCCAGGCGCTCGCTCCCGCCGCGCGCCGGCTCTTGGATGCCCCGGCCTCCGGGTACCATGAGGCGCTCAACGCGCTGTTGCTCGAGGCCGGGATCCCCACCTGGGGCGAACAGACCTAGGCGGACCTAGGACGTCGCCGCGTCGACACGGCGCCCGCGCAGCGCTTCCTCCTCGACGAAATGGAGCGACGGCGCCGGGACGATCAGGCAGTGGAGCGGCGGGCCGAAGTCCTTTCGTTCGAGCACGCGGCGGGGTCCGACGGTCACCGTCGCATCCGGCCCGCCGGCCCGTGCGACGACGACCACCTCGCGCTCGGGAGGGAGCACCCCTTCCTTCCGCTCGTCCTCGATTGCTCCCAGCACCTTGAGGGCCTCGTCCGCCCGCAGGTAGCTACCCGCCGTGGGGTTGAGATCGAGCAGGACCAGGGAGTGCGCTCCCGCGCGTCGGTTGGCGAGGATCGCCTCGTAGGGGGAGGTGGGCCGGTAGTCCGCGGTGGGACGGGGAAGGGAGACCGTCCGTCCGAACCGGTAGTGGCTGAGCCCCGCGAGGCTCGCCGCGGCCGTGAGGATGCTCGCGTTGTGGACCAGGCTCCAGCGGTGCCCGTGCCGCTCCACAGCGAGCCGGAGCGCCACGTGGGTGGTGGCCGCGAACGGCTCCCCGACCACCAGGAGCGCCACGCGAGCATGGGCCTCGAGGGCCGAGAGGATGCGCGCTTCCCCCTCGACCTCCTCGCGAGATAGTTGCACGATCTTCTGGCCCAGGGTCGCGGAGAGACGTCCCATCGCCCCCTCGCCCCAGCGCGAGGTGTACTGTTCGGCGAGGACCTCGTCGCACGACCGGAGCTCCTCGAGCGCCCGTAGGGTGAGGTCGCGCTCGTCGTGCAGCCCCAGCCCGACGAAGACGAGCTCGCCCACGGGAGGTCCACCCTGGGAGGGACATGAAGCCGTCCCGGCTCGGGGCCTCCCCGCTCTCCCCCTTCGCGGCGGACCGAGGGCCGGGCCCTGGGAGTCCCCCATCCTGCTGAAG
>JAGWLG010000071.1 GCA_028864975.1 Thermoplasmata archaeon
CGGGTTGAGCGCTCGCTTCGCGAGCCTCCATACGTCGGTCGTCGTCTTGTAATCCTTGCCAGATAGGCCAATCATGACCTGCGGCATTTCCCCTCGACGCTCCCAACTTAAGGACGGTATTTAACTTCCGCTCGATAGACCATATATCGGGGGGAACGAGATTCCCCGCCCGAGCGTAACCCTTCACGGCTTGGCCCCTCGATAGCCTCCGCTGGTTGACCATCCGCTGTCGACAATCGCTGCGGTCAGGCGGGAGCAGGTGGACCCGCCCCGAACTGGAAGGGGTTGGTTTGACCCTGGAGCACCTTCGTCCCGAGCTCGCGAAGCGAGAGCCCCTGCATCTTCCCCGTCTGGATGACGCTCGCGAGGAGCGCGGTCCGGTCCGCCCCCTTGTTCGTCCTTGAACCCCACGAGAGTTTCCGCTTCACCGCGATGTGCGGCCTCAGCCCCTGCTCGGCGATGTTGTTGTGGGCGTCCACCCCGGCCTCTGCCCACCACCAGAGCTCGCCCCAGTGCTTCGTCCAAAACTTGCGGAGCGCCCGCGCCTCGGGTCCGTCCCTCTCGACCCGGAGCCACCGTCGGGTCCACGCCTTCAGCCGACGGGCCTCGGAGATCTTCTCGGCACCCTCCGGCCACTTCGCCACCTCGAGCACGCGTCGGCAGATCTTCTCCGCGACCCGGAGGCCACGCCAGTCCGGCGCGTCCGAGGGGCCCTCCCAGCCCTTCTGGGCGTCCTTCGCCTTCCTCAGGAAGTGGACCCAGCAGCGCTCCTTACGACCGCGCAGGGCGTTGAACGCGGTGGCCCCGTCGCAGTTCAGGACCTGCGCCTTGGGACGGCGCTTCCCGAGCACCCGCTCTGGGACCTTGTGGCCCGCCGAGCGGGCCACGGTGAAGAAGGCCGCCTTGACATCGGGGGAGATGAAGTCCCAGAGATGGTGGTTGATTCCGTCGACCCGCCAGCCGGTCCAGTCCACGTTGACCTGCTTCCCCGCCTTCAGGGCGAGGCGGAGGAGCTCGTAGGCGGGAGCGAACAGCTCCGCGGAGCGGCGGAGGATCTTGTCCACCACCCCGACGCTCAGGGTGAGCCCGTAGTCGGAGAGGAGGAGGTCGCGGATCATTGAGTTGGTCATGCCCTTCAGCGACCAGTAGCCCACGAGGAAGTGGGTCCCCCAGGAGAAGCGGGAGGTCCCGGGGACGATGTCGGGCGCGAGGCGCGCCCGACGGACCCTCTTGCACGTACGGCACCGGTAGCGGCCGATGCGGTAGCGGGTCACCCGGACGTGGCCAGGGATGATCGCCTCGACCAGGTGGTCGTCGAAGGCGAAGGGCTCTCCGAGATCCTCCCCGCACTCGGGGCACTCTGGGGTCGTGACGTCGACGGTCTCGTGGACGATTGGTGGAGGTGGCCGGTGGTGGGCCGCGTGCCCGAACTTGGCGCCCCGCTTCTTCGCCTCGCCCTCGGGGGGCTTCTCGACATTCGCCTTTGCCCACGACGGAGGAGGGGGGCGGCGGTCCTTCTCAAGCTCCTGCGTGGCGAGGCGGGTCTCGAGCTCACGGACCTTCTCGTGAAGATCGGTGAGAGAGGTCCGCAGCAGGTGGTTTTGCCGTCGGAGCTCGTCGTCCTCGGTCTGATGCTGGCGCCATTCGTCGGCGGTGAAGGTGACCGGCCGGACGTTGCGGCGCTTGCTCACGCCACGAGGTGAAATCGACCCCGGCTAAATAGCCATGGGTGACCGTCGAAATTCGTACGCTGGGTCACGAGAGGCCAAGGCGTGAAGGGTTACTTTCAGATTCGCGTGATCTGCTCGATAGGAAACCGACTCGCAGGTGAAGCGCGTCCGTTCGCGTTGTGGGCGCGATGTCACCTCAGGATGCGTCCTTATCGGTAGTGCGCAGGGATACAGAAAGTGTTGTCCCGTAATCAAGCGTCTGGCCCCCTCGGTCGGATGCTGTAACGCAAGAGATCAACCAGCGGTGCGAGACCACAGCTCTTCTGCACGTTTTGGCGGGGACGCCGCAAGATGAACGAGGAGCGGATCAGGCGGCAATTTATCCTGATACAACACCCCGGGCGAGGCCCGTGAGGGCCGAGATTGTCCTTTGGACGGGTCATGGATTCACCGTGCCGCTCGCGTCCTGGAGGGTGGCGAGGTGGCGGATAGCTTCGCGGGGGGGCTCGGGGCCGCGTGGGATTTGAGGGTGGGATCCTTCGGGAGGTCGATGTCGCTTCGCCCCGCGCTCACGGACGGAGCCGTCCGGCGGCTGCGCCGGGCGAGGGCGAAAGGAGAGCCCGTGCTTGCGCTCGCCCGGAGGTTCCGCGTCGACCGAAGCGCGGTCGAGCGCGCCCTCTACGGGAGGTCCCCGTACGAGGGGATCCGCGACCCCGCTCCGACCGAACCCGGCCTCCCTGCGGCCGCGCTCCCTCTATCCATGGCGCAGGTGCGGGAGCTTCGCGCGCTCGTCTCGAAGGGGGGAAGGATCTCGGTGCTGGCCGTCCGATTCGGCGTAGCCCACGCCTCGGTCCGGAAGGCGGTCTATGGGCAGCCTCCCTACGACCGGTTCCGCGATCCCCCACCTCTCCGCCCTTCATGCCCGCAGAATCGTGCGCTGCTCTCGGTGGAGCAGGTCCGCTCGATGCGGCGGATGCGGCTCGACGGCGCCTCTTTCGTCGCCATCGCGCGGGAGTTCAAGACCGGAACGGGGACCGTCGCGAACGCGCTGCACGGTACGCACGCCTACCATGGCATCACGGACCCCGGTCCCGTCCGGACGGGGGCGGGGCTCGCGAAGCGACGGCTGACGCCGGTAGTGGTTGCCACCGCTCGGGAGCGCGCCACGCGGGGGGAGTCGCTCTGGAGGATCGCGAAGGACCTGGGGATCCCGAGATGGCTCGTGGGGCGTGCGGTCTTCGGTCGCGGGGCGTATGCGAGCATCCGCGACCCGCCCCCGCTGCGAGCCCGAGCGTCGACCGAGCGGAGGTCGTTCACCGACGAGCAGGTCCGCGCACTTCGGAGGAAGCGCATAGCAGGAACCGGCTTCGCACTGCTCCAGCTCGAGGCCGGGGCTTCACGAAAGACGGTCCGCGACGCGGTGTACGGACGCGGGGCGTACCGGGGGATCTGGTACCCGTACCCGCCCGAGACCGGTCGGGACGGCTCGTACCCTGCGTTGACCCAGAAGGAGGTGGGGGCGATCCGTCGGGCGGCGGCGGCGGGAGAAAAGGCGGCTGCTCTCGCTGAACGTTTCCACATCCACACGTCGACCGCCCAGAGAGCGATCTACGGACGTGTCCCCTACCACCGTTTCCCCGAGCCGCCTCCGCTTGAGCCAAGGCGGGCCCACCACGGGACTTCCCTCACGGCGACCCAGGTCGCCCATGCCCGCCAGGCCTTCCGTCGAGGCATCGGGGCGTTGGCGCTCGCCAAGGAGCTTGGCGCCTCGGTCTCGACCGTGCGCCATGCCATCTTCGGGAAGGGGATGTACCAGGAGGTGACCGACCCCCCGCCTGCCCGACCGCGGGTCGTAGGCCCCCGGCGCCGGCTCACCGACGCGGAAGTGCGCTACGCTCGGGTCCTGCGTCGCGAGGGCTGGTCCCTCGCGAAGGTCGCGGGCCTGCTGAAGGTCACGACCGTCACGGTGGCCCTCGCGGTGCTCGGGCTCTCGCCGTACGGCGGAGCGGAAGGTCCCACCCCCTCACCAGACCGCGGGACAGCGACCCTCCCAAGAGGGAAGGCCCCGAAGACCGCGACGCTCGAGGCGTTCACCCTCGTCCGCTCGTCGCCCCGGACGACCCCTCGAGGACCCGGCGCCGCTTTGGACGACGAGCAGGTCCGGGAGGCGCGGCATCTTCGGGGGGAAGGGGTCTCGCTACGCGAGCTGGCCCTGCGATACGGCGTGGACCACCAGACCGTTCAGACGGCTGTTTTCGGCCGCGGGGTCTACGCTGGCATCACGGACCCCCCGGCCCTACCTCCCAGCTCCCGTGGAGGCAAGAGGGTGCTTGGGAAGGCCCAGGTCCAGAAGGCACGCCGCCTGCGGAGGGGGGGTGCCACGGTGCCGGGGATCATGCGAGTCTTGGGGGTGTCAGAGGGGACGGTGAAGAAGGCCCTGATGGGGAGGGGTCCGTACGTGGGATTGGGAGGAGCCCCGCCCCTTCGCCCAGGGGAATGGAGCACGGTCCGCGCGTTGGACGAGCAAGAGGTTCGCCACGCACGTCGTCGAAGGCTGGCGGGAGGGTCGCTTCGGGACCTCGGCCGGGAGTTGGGCGTCTCCGCAGGTACGCTGAGGGCGGCGCTCGCGGGACGTCCCCCGTACGCCGGAATCGAAGAGCCCGGGCCGATCGCACCGAGACGTTACCGCGCCCGTAGAGGGGTCCCCCGCTCAGAACGCGCATAGGTCTCGAGCGTCCCACGACGGCGCTCCGACGGGAGTCCGCCCGAGGAAAGCACGTGGGCGGTGAGACGGCGACCTGGCCGTCCCCCGACCTTGACGAACCGACGCCGTCGGCTGGAGAGCCGTTCGTGCCGCATCTCCTCCGAGAGCCACACCTGCCGACTGAGGAGGACCTCCCCGAAGGTGTCAGCATTCCTCTGGCGGGCGTTCTCGAACAGGGTCGGCAGGTCGATTCGGCGTCCTGTTGTCGTGCTCGTAGGCCTCACCTCGGTTGGGCTCGCTAGGCTCCTTCCGAGGGGAGATCCTCTCCGAATCCGCAGACGTTGCTGCAGCACTCGCACCGCCCACTACTCCCCAAGCCATGGCTCAACGGGCAACCGAGAGGCATCTCCCCTCAACGCCTGTGGAACTTGCTCACATCTTCTCGTCCCCCTGCGAGCTCGACTTCGGCCTCACGGCGCTCCTTGTCGTTCCTCACCCAAGGCGAGAGAGTCCCGAACTTCTTCGGGAAGCCCCTTGGGGTCGACGGACCTCGTCCGGACTCGCGGGACGTGAGGAGCTTCGAGGAGATGGATGGGGACGTCGGGAGGTCCTGCACGCGGCCTCTCCCCCGATAGTCCGAGCTCTCTTTCGAACCTCTGGAGGCCCTCCCGCATCTCCTCCTCATGGATCCCCACGTAGTGGGCCGTGAGGTCCACCGAGGAGTGCCCCAGCAGGTTGCGGAGGTCCACGAGGCTCATCCCGCTGTGATAGGCGAGCCGGCCGAACGTGCGCCGGAGGTCATGGTTCGATACCCTCACGGTGAGACCGGCCCGCCGGGCAGCGCGGGAGAGCATCGCGTCGATCCCCGAGGCCTTCCGGCGGACGACGTGTCCCTCCGTCACGTGGGTGGCGTCCATCCACTCCCGCAGGGCCGCCTCGGCCGGTGCGGTGAGAGGGATGGTCCTCCACTTCCCCCCGTTCCGCCCCTTGCCGCACACGCGGGCCCGGTGACCACCCAGGTCGATGTCCTGGACGCGGAGACGTCGGACCTCCACGCGACGGAGCCCATTGAAACCTTCGAGGGCGATCACCACGCGCTCCCCCTCGCGGGCCGCCGCGAAGAGGCGGAGGAGCTGATCACGGTCGAGCCACCGACGATGCGCCGCCTCCCCGGAGGGGAGACGCCAGGCCCTACGGTCCTCGGCGAGGGGGAGGTGGAGCCACCGCAGGAACGGACGGAGCCCGGAGAAGTAGTGGGCGAGGGAGGCTCGCTCCCATCCGAGCCCGTCACGAAGTGCGTGGAGGTGGGCGGCCGAGAGCTCCGGGGGCCGGAGGCCGGGAGGAAGCCCGACCTTCACCAGGAGCTCGGGCGTGCGCTCGAGGTATCGGGTGGTGCGGTCGATCCAAGTTGCCCCAACGTCCCCCTCTTCGCGCCGCGTGACCGCGTAGGCAGCGGCGAGCCTCCTCCATTCCTCCGCTCCCCGTCGCGGCCCCGGGTCCGCGGCAGGGGGTCTCGGAGACCCCGGGTCCGCGGCCGACGAGGGGGGAGCGGCCGAGGGGACCTGGTCCAGTCGGAGCTGGGAGGCGGTGGGCATAGGCGAAGGGCGGAAGGTCGACTTTGAGCGTATATCGGTGAAGGGGATCGAGGTCCTGCGTGTAAGGTGGCCCGTCCTCATCGTCGTCTCCTGTCCACGGGACGCCATTGTGGGGCGCCGCACGCCCTCGTCCGCTTACAAACGGTCAAATACGGGGTTCCGCGTTGAGAGGACCACCCCTCGAGCGTACGCTGGAACTACCATGTCTACAGGCCTCCGTGGAACGGTCCAAGCCGGCTGGCCCGTCATCGCCGTCGGGCTGGCGGTCCTAGGCCTCCTCACGCTGGCCATCGCGCACCCTGGTGCCGGAGCACCGTCACGCCCCGCGGCCTCGGCGGGAAACTACGGCCCCAACCCTCCGAACATCCGGCCCCTCGCGGGACAGGATGTGCTGACCGCGATCGCCTTGGCGATCGTGCTCACGCTTCTCCTGGCGCTCTTCTTCGCGCGGCGGCGCGGACGGAACGGCAACGGAAACGGCAACGGTCATGGGAACGGTAACGGCCAAGAGGGGGAGGTTGCGACGGCGGGCGTCCTCGCGGGTGCCCCCTCGCTGGGATCGTCGGCAGAGGACTCGGACGCCGACCTTGATCA